>DAOUDK010000066.1:0-5090 GCA_034431315.1 Anaerolineae bacterium | reverse complement strand
TCTACCGCAAATATATCCATAGTTTCTCCCTCTATCATCTGTCATCCATCCTCAGACAACATCCGCAAACGTCTTCTCCATGCGGCGGAAGTAGTACGCCCCACTGATCAGCAGCCCAACTGCCACCAGCGCCGAAACAAGGACGATAGGACCGGGTGCCGTCTCTGTCCCCAACAGTGCCCAGCGGAAGCCCTCGACCACGCCGGCCATGGGGTTGATGCCATACAGAGTGCGCCACGGCTCATCGAGCAGACTGCTGGGATAAGCGATGGGCGTGGCGAACATCCAGGCCCTGCGGAAGATGGAAGGGGGAAAGGGGAAAGGGGAGAGGGGAGAGGGGAAGATGGATTCCATCTTCCATCCTCCATTCTCCATTTTCCATTCTCCATCCTCCATCTTCCATTCGATGATGGCCCACGCTGCGCCCAGCACCGTCTGCTTGTAGCGCACCTTGACGTCGCGCCAGGTGAGGAAATAGAGCAGCTCTCGGTACTCCCACAGGTCGCGCAGGTTCAGCGAGATCCAACCCCGCGAGGGGCGGATGATGGTCACAGGTACTACGCTTGCCGAAGATGGATTATCAGTCATTCCGTTTTCCTTGCCGTTTTAACCTTCACTACCCGACACAGGGAAAGAAACCAGGTTTTTTGTCGAAAGCCTGCCCTGAGCTCTGTCGCTTGTACTGAGCCTGGCCGAAGTGAAGGGTCGAAGGGCTCAGGACATGCTTTGAGGGAAACCTTGGCCTCCCAGCCTAGCGAGTAAATGCGCTCGTTGCGGCAATGAGTACACTTCACTCAAGCGAAAAGCTCCGGATCCACGTCCTCGGCGTAACTGTACACCCGGATGCCCAGGTTGTCGGCCACGGCCTGCGCCCGCCGATCCACCATCGGGGAAATCACCAACATCCGGTCGGTCATCCGCTTATGCTGCTTCTCGTAGAAACGCACTTTCCGTTCGAAGGTGTACATTTCTGACCTGCTCATCGAGGACTTGATCTCGCAAATGATCAGCAGGCCATCTTTGATGATGACGTCGAGTTCGATCTGGTCAGGACGCCCGAACACCTCGCCTGCATCGTCGTATTCGATCACGTTCAATACTTGCACATCGAAGAACTCTTCCAGGATGCCCTTCAGACCGTTCCGAAACGACGCTTCTGAGTGTAGCCCCCACCGCGCGCCCAGTGCGCCGATGGTGCTATCATACCGGCGCCCCAGGTTCTGAATGGACTTAAGCATCTCTTGGATATCCGCCTGATTCTGCCGGATGGCCTGCTGGTTTTCTTCCCATCTCCGGGTCTGCTCCTCACGATCATGACGTAGCTCATCGAGCACTCGGTCGAAGCGACTTTCCGTCTCTTCCTTGTCCGCGAAATGCCGCCGCGAGAGTCGCAAAATGAAACTCTCCACTTCAGGATCGCGTTGCAGAATGCCCGGCAATTCCCGGAGAATGATTTGCTTGACCTGTTGGCTATTCATCTCGTCCCCCCTCCATCTTCCCTCCTCCCTCCTCCCCCTTCCATTCTCCCCTTTACCTCAGCCTGCGGACAGGCTTCCCTCAGTTTTTCCCTGAGCGCGGCCCTGGCCGGCGCACTGCCATGCACCAGGCGTATCTCCCTGGGTTGCTTGCGCATGCCTTTCACAAACTGGAGCAACGCCCTCTGATCCGCATGGGCAGAGTAGCCCGCCACGGTGTGCACGCCAGCCTCGATGGTATAGCGCCGGCCATCTAACTCCACGTACCCCCGGCGCGGCCCGTACTTCTGGATGACGTGGCCTGGGGCGCCGCGCGCCTGGTAGCCAACAAACAAGACGTCGGTGCGCTCATCCTCGATCAGGGCCTTCAGGTAATTGACGATCCGTCCGCCACTGCACATCCCGCTGCCAGCGATCACGATGCACGGGCGGGAGGTCTTTTTGAGGTACTGGACGGCGCTCTCGTGCGCCGCGTGGCTATCCAGAGTGGTCATCTGTTCAAAAGAGAGGGGATGGCGTCCGCTGGCCAGGCGCCGCCTGGCCTCTTGATCCCAATAGGCAGCGAGCTGGCGATACACCTCGGTGAAGCGGCTGGCCAGGGGCGAGTCCACGATGATCTCCATCTCCTGCCAACGATGCTCGTGGCCAGCGCCAGGGCCGGCATCTGTCAACGGGATGATGCGGGCTCCGAACTGGTGGATGATCTGCTCGATGTCGTAGAGCAGCTCCTGGGTGCGGCCTATGCTGAAAGCCGGGATCAGGATCACCCCCCCGTTGCGCAGACTCTTCTCGATCAGGCGCCTGAGCTTCTCCCGGCGCGACCGGCGCCCCGCGTGCTCGCGATCCCCATAGGTGCTCTCCAGAACCAACACATCCGCCCCATAGGGCGACCTCGGCATGGACAACAGAGGCGTATAAGGCCCACCCAGATCGCCCGAGAAAACGACCCGCTGCCGGTGTCCGTTTGCCCTGACGTCACATTCAACGTAGGCAGAGCCGAGGATATGGCCCGCTGGCTTGAACTTCACCCGCAGCGATGCCCCCTGGCCAGAAAGCGGGATCGTTTCCCATTGCCGATAGGGCACCGCCACGATGCGCGATCGCAATTCTTGAAGCACGCGCCCCACCAGAGCCGCGTCGCGGGTAAAGCCGATCTTGAGGGCATCTTCCAGCATCAAAGGCAACAGGCAGGCGGTGGGCGGGGTGCAATAGAGCGGTCCCTCGAAGCCGGCCGCCAGGAGATAAGGAATACGCCCCACGTGATCAATGTGGCAATGAGTGACCAACAGAGCCCGCACCCGGCTGATGTCAAAGTCGATCTCCAACCGCTCCGCGCCGGCCCCGTGCGGGGAAACCTCGCCCCCCTGAAACAGCCCACAATCAACCAGGATGGTGTTACGGGCATCAACCCTTAACTCGTGACAAGAGCCCGTCACGCCATCAATAGCGCCGTGGTGGAAAATCATTTGGAATTTAACCTCAAAACGGGAAGTGCGGGAACTTATTCTTTTGTGAACCCTTAAGAGGGCGATCCAGACTTCGGAGGTTTTCAGACGCGATTTCGCCAGCAAACCAATCGTACAATCAAGGTGACTTTGCTAGCAGAGACACTGCCGGAAACCTCCGAAGTCTTAAGTTGACACTAATGCTACTAAGAACGCCCTGCGTTCCTAATGAGAACACACCCCGTTCCTACTAAGAACGTGATGCGTCCTTAGTAAGGACGTGCCCCCTTCCCCTGCCGATCTTCCGACCGAAGGAAGGGGGCACACTTACGCCTACTCTACTGGGTCGTCCGGGTGCTCCTCGTTCCACATCGCCACCAGCTCGTCGCTGGTCTTGCCGATGTTGGCGCGGTTCTCGATCTCGCCGCGGAACTCGCCGGGGGTGTTGAGGCTGTTCTTGATCTCCTTGTCCGCCCGGTGGCCCACGCCGAAATCGCCGTCCAACTGGATGGTGGGGGTGTAGGTGCCCAGCCCCTCCAGCTTCACCGCGCGGCCCTGCAGGTTGAAGAAGATCACCGCGTCGCGCATCTCCAGCAGCACCTGGGTGACCTCGCCCTCGTTCAGCCCCGTGCGGGCCGCAATCAGGTCCACCAACTCGTCCATCTCCGCCCGCCGGCCCAGCTTGATGCGCGGCCGATAGGCACCGATCGCTTTAATTCTACTCGCCATAACTTCCTCCTTTCTTTGTCTATTTGATATTGTGATCGGACTCGATTATACATCACAACTTGCGTTTGCGCAAATCGCATCTGTCCCAGCGCATCACCTCCTTGCTGCTAGACGATCATAACTGCTCAGGTACCTCCATGCAGCTCTTAGCCAACCTGGCGCCGGACGCTTCGCCGTTGCTCAAGACGAGCCATCTCCCGCATGCTTGTACTGAGCACTTCGCCCTTGGTCCTCAGTCCCAAGGACTGAGGGTCCTTGGGACGTAGTACCAAGGGCCTGTCGAAGTGATGGGGGCGGTCTTCATGAAGTTGGGGCGGGCACCGACGACGTGGAGAACTTTCATCGCCACGAATTACACCTATACCTTTTTGCCACGAATTGCACGAATTTTCACTGATTTTTTCTTTGCCACGAATTGCACGAATTTTCACTAAGTTTTTTCTTCGTCTCCCGCAAGCTTGTACTGAGCTTGTTGAAGTGATGGGCTCACCACAAGTTTGGATGCCGTTGATCCGCGCCTTTCTGTCCATCCGCGGCTCTGAGACAACAGCCCACCACACCAACCGATGGAGAGCCACCTCACCCCCTCTCCGCTCCCCCTCCCAACGCCTGCAGGAACTGCTCCACCACCTCCGAGGCCAAGCCGACGATCTCGCCCAGCGCTCGCAGGGGATGCGGCAGTGGTTCCTGCCACAGCCATTCCACTCGCAGCCAGAAGCCGGGCAATGCTTCGGTCTGATATACGCCCTCGGCGCCGGCAAAGGCAGTACGATACCGCCCATCTTCTCCCAGGCGATAGAACTCGGCCCACCTCCGCACAGGGTCAAGCAGCCAATACTCAGGAATGCCCCCCGCTTCATACTCGGCGAACTTAGTGCCCCGATCCTGATCCAGGCTCTCCGGCGAGATTATCTCCACCACCAAATCTGCCGGGCCATCCAGGTAAGTCTTCCTCAGCCGGTTTAGATGTTCCCTGGCGACAAACAGCAAGTCGGGCTCCCGACCATGCTCCAATTTCATCTGAAACGGTGCTTGAACGATTTCTCCCATGTGACGAGGCCGGGTGTAGGCGCGGATCATCTCATATAGAAAACTCGTCATATCCTGATGTTGCTTCGATGCCGGACTGTACATCACCACCTCCCCATTCACCCATTCGGCCAGCGTGTCCTCGTCGGCCCAGACCAGAAACTCTTCGTACGTCACCTTGTGACGCGTCATACTGGCGCGCTCAACTGGCGTCAGCAACACCTCTAACAACCGGCGGCGCAGGTTATCGTCACGTGCATGGAAAACGGAGGATGGAGAATGGAGAATGGATCCTTCCATCTTCCGTCTTCCCCTCTCCACCTTCCGTCTTCCTCGGTCAACTGCTTGCGTACTCATTTGTCTCCTCCTGAACCGGCTCAAAGGTCAGCATGATGCGGGCCGTCTGCTGCGC
>DAOUDK010000065.1:0-88926 GCA_034431315.1 Anaerolineae bacterium | reverse complement strand
TCATTGCGAGCTGCTCCATGTCGCGGTCGCGCCACTCATTGTGTAAGAAACCAACTTTTGATCGCCGAGGTCTCCGACCGAAGGCGGGAGGGCTCGGTCGGAGACCTTCGCCCATCGAGATTTGTTTCTTAGTAGCTGTTCCATAGCGCGGTCGCGCCACTCATTGTGTAAGAAACCGATCTTTTGATCGCCAAGGTCTCTGACCGAGGCGGAGGGAGCTCGGTCGGAGACCTTCGCCCATCGAGATTTGTTTCTTAGTAGACACGGTTTTTTGTGCCGAAGCAATCCCCAACCGCCGATTCGGAGATCGCTTCGCAATGATTGTTCCCAACGACGATGGGGATTGCTTCGCAAAAACCGCTCGCAATGACACTGGGAGGTAAAGGAGACGAAATCGTGGGACACACTAAATGGCACCTGGACCCAGACCGATATTTTGACCCCGACCCGGCGCAGCGGCGCGTGGCGCGAGAGTTGCACGAATCGGTGGTTGATCTACCGCTCATCTGTCCGCACGGGCATGTGGATCCCCGGCTCTTCGCCGACGAGAGCGCCACCTTCGGCACGCCCACCGAGCTGTTGATCATTCCGGATCACTACGTCTTCCGCATGCTCTATTCCCAAGACATTCCGCTAGAGTCGCTGGGTATACCGCGTCGTGACGGTGGGCCTGTTGAGCAAGACCATCGCCAGATTTGGCAGATCTTCGCCGATAACTTCTATCTCTTTCGCGGCACGCCCACTGGCGCCTGGCTGGCTCATGAGCTCCACGTCGTTTTCGGCATCGAGGAGAAACTGACTGGCGAGACGGCTCAAGCTGTTTACGACCAGGTAGAGGCCAAGCTGGCCCTTCCCGAATTCCGCCCCCGTGCCCTGTTTGAACGCTTCAACATCGAGGGGCTCTGCACTACCGACGCCGCGACCGATCCCTTGACTTACCATCAGGCCATCCGCGATTCCGGCTGGAAGGGGGACATCCGGCCCACTTTCCGCCCCGACGCAGTGGTCAGCTTGCTGACGGCGGGCTGGCGCGATAACATCGTCGCCCTGAGCGAGGTCAGCGGCGTCACCGTCCACTCGTACTCGACCTTCATCCAGGCCCTGGAGCAGCGGCGGGCCTTTTTCAAGAGCATGGGGGCCACAACCACCGATCACGCGGCAGTGTCGGCTTACACGGCGGAACTTAGCCCAGAGGAGGCCGACGCCATCTTTCAGCGCGCCCTGCGAGGCCAGACCACGCCCGATGACGCCCACTGCTTCACCGCGCACATGATCATGCAGAGTGCGCGCATGAGCATCGAGGATGGCCTGGTGATGCAGTTCCACGTGGGATCGGTGCGCAACTACGATCGGCTCGTTTTCGATCGCTTTGGTCCCGACAAGGGATGCGACATCCCGCAGCGCAGCGAGTTCACCCACAACCTGCGCCCGCTGCTGAACAAATACGGCAACGATCCCCGCCTGACCCTCATCGTGTTCACCCTGGACGAATCCACCTACGCCCGCGAGTTGGCTCCGCTGGCGGGGCACTATCCGGCCCTGAAACTCGGTCCGCCCTGGTGGTTCTACGACAGCATCTATGGCATGAAACGTTACCTCGAGCAGGTCGTCGAGACAGCCGGGCTCTACAACACTGTCGGGTTTAACGACGACACGCGCTCTTTTCCCTCCATCCCTGCCCGCCATGACCTGTGGCGTCGCGTCAGCGCCAACTGGCTGGCCGGCCTGGTCGCGCGGGGCATCGTGGACATGGACGACGCCCGCGAGATGATCCAGGACACGGCCTACCGTCTGGCCAAAGGAGCTTACAAGTTCAATGACCAATACCCAATATCCAATACCCAATAACCAAAAACTGGAACAACTGACCGGTTTGACGATCTATCTGAATTCGGTGGTCGAGGACGACGGCGCCACTTACTTTCTGGCCCAAAGCGACCAGGGCAAGTGCCTGGGCATCATGGGTGATGCGGCCAGCTTTGCAGGAGAGCAGCAGGGCAACGTTACCCTGTGCCCACTGACAGCCGCCAACGCTGCCGCCCTGCGCGAGAAACTCCCCTGGCTGCGGCCACAACTTCTGGGGCTGCGAACTTCGGCCGGCTGCGGCGACCGGTTGGGGCTGGCGACGCCGGGGCACGTGCGAGCGGTCCGCCAGTTCAGCGGCATCGCCCCCATCTTCGCCCAGCAATCCATGCGCGAGAACGCCCGTACCGGCCGCACCCCCCAGCAGGTGATGGACGATGCCCTGTGGGGCATCTTTCAAGAGGGCTGGCGCCAGCCGTGGGGCGCGGACGCCGACCACCTCAAGACGACCGAGGACATTGACCTCTGCGTGGCGGCTGGCTACACCTTCTTCACCGTTGACCCCGGCGATCACGTGGACAACGCGATTCCAAATTCCAAATTCCAAATTCCAAATTCCAAATTTACTGCCCTACCGTGGGCTGATTTGGAAGACACGCCTGACGACTTGCGGAGACGTTACCTGGGGCGTCGCTTTGAGGTAGAGACATTCACACTGGAGTTTGACGAGACTGCTTTGCTGCGGGCTGCGTGCAAGTACGGCCGGGCCATTGCCCACACTGTCCACATGTACCGCCACTTAGCTGCCCAAACCGATGATTTTGAGCTGGAGATGTCGGTGGACGAGACGGAGACGCCGACCTCGATTGAGGAGCACTTCTTCATCGCCAGTGAGCTCAAGCGGCTGGGCGTGCAGTGGGTGAGCCTGGCCCCGCGTTACATCGGCCGCTTTGAAAAGGGCGTGGATTACATTGGCGACCTGGCCGAGTTTGAGGCGCAGCTCGCCAAGCACGCCGCCATCGCCCGCGCCCTGGGGCCGTACAAACTCAGCATCCACTCTGGCTCTGACAAATTCAGCATCTATCCCATCATTGCCCGGCACACACGCGGGCTGGCTCATCTCAAGACGGCCGGCACCAGCTACCTGGAGGCACTGCGGGTGGTGGCGCAAGTGGAGCCGGTCTTCTTCCGAGAGATTCTGGCCTTTGCCATCGAGCGCTACCCCGAAGACCGCGCTACCTACCACGTCTCAGCCGACCTGGCCAAGGTTCCAGCGCCAGATACCCTGGCGGACGTGGATCTCCCTGCCCTGCTCGACCAGTTCGACGTGCGGCAGGTGTTGCACGTGACCTTTGGCTCAATGCTGGATCGGTTTGGCAAGGAGATACTGAGTGTATTGGCAGCCCATGAAGAGACACATTATGCGGCGCTGGAGGCGCACTTTGAAAAGCACCTGTCGCCTTTTGTAGAGTAGGGAAGGAGATCAGCCCATGACTCAACCAATCACCAAAGCAATCGTCCCGGCCGCCGGGCTGGGCACACGACTCTTGCCGGCCACCAAGTCGCAGCCCAAAGAGATGCTGCCCGTGGGGCGCAAGCCGATACTCCAGCACGTGGTGGAGGAACTGCAGGCTGCTGCCCTGCGCCAGATTCTCATCATCACCGGGCGGCGCAAGCGGGTTATCGAAGATCACTTCGATGCCGACCCCCAGCTCGTGGCCGCGCTGAAACAGGCCGGAAATGAGGCGATGCTGGCGGACCTGGACTATATCGAAGGCAAGTCGCGCTTTTTCTACACCCGGCAGAGCACGCCCAAGGGGCTGGGTCACGCGGTTTCGCTGGCCGCCGATTTCGTGGATGGCGACGACTGCGTGGTGGCCCTGGGGGATTCGCTCATCGCTGCCCAGGAACCTGCTTCCTTGCTGAAGGCGATGATGAAGGCCCAGCGTCAACTGAAAGCGGCAGCCATCGTAGCCGTGGAAAAGGTTCCTCACGAAGAAGCCTTTCGTTACGGCATCGTCAGCATCAACGGCGCTGAGCCTCCCCCCGGTGAGCCGGTGGCCATGACCGACATCATCGAGAAGCCACCCTTGGGCACCGCTCCGACCACCCTGGCCGTGGCTGCGCGCTACGTCTTCAGCCCGGCCATCTTCGAGGCCCTCGATCGCACCTTGCCCGACGAGCGGGGAGAAATCCAACTGACCGACGCCATCAGATTGTTGATTCATAAGGGAGAGCCGGTTTACGCCTGGCTTCTCCCTCCTGAGCAGCGTCGCTACGACGTGGGCAATTTCGAGAGCTATTTCCGCGCCTTCATTGACTTCGCCCTGGCCGACGAACGGTACGGCTACCTGGTCCGAAAATACATCAAGGCCAAAGCCTATGAGCTCTGATCAGCGACGAGTGGTCTGTTCGGCGCCCGGCCGGGCCGGGATCATCGGCAATCCTACGGACATGTACGGCGGGGCGGTACTTTCGTGTTCGGTGGGGATGCGGGCCCGCGTGACCGTGACGCCTGCCCCACACCTGGTGCTGGAGACCAATGGGGAAGAGTGCCGCATCGCCAGCCGAAGTGATCTGCGTCCCCGACGCGACCGCTTCGACGTGGCGCGGGCTATCCTGGACTACATGCGCCTGCCGCCACTGAAATGCCGTGTCCACTACGAAAGCGAGATCCCCCTGCGCAGCGGGCTTTCGGGATCCACCGCGCTGGTGGTGGCCTTGCTGCAAGCCTTGCTGGCCTGGCAAGGGGAGTATCCTAACCTGTACCAACTGGCCGAGCGGGCTCGCTACATCGAGTTGAATTATCTCAAAGTTGTGTGCGGCTATCAGGATGCCTACATGTGCACCTTTGGCGGCCTGAACTACATGGACTTCGGGGGCAAACAATTCTACCGCCATGCCGAGGCGGAACTATTCGCCACCATCGAGCGGCTGGCTGATTACATCCGGGAACTACCCTTCGTGTTGGGCTTCACCGGCGTGCTGCATGACTCCGGCCAGGTGCACAGGCCGCTCCGCGAGCGCTGGCTGGAGGGCGAATCGGCGGTGGTGGAGGGCTACAGGCGAATTACGGAGATTGCCCGCATGGGCAAGAAGGCCCTCATTTTGGAAGATTGGCCGCTGTTGGGCCGCTTAATGAATGAGAATCACGCCATCCAGCGCGACCTGGGTGGGTCTGGCGAGTCGAATGAGAGACTGATCGCCGAGGCCCTGGAGGCTGGTGCGCTGGGAGCCAAGCTGGCCGGCGCCGGCCACGGTGGGACCATCATCGCCCTATGGCCCTGGCCGGACGCCACGCGGCTGGAGGAAGCCCTGCGCGAAGCTGGCGCATCGGAGACCTATCGCCTCCAGGTGGCGCCAGGGGCAATGATTGAGACTGGCGAATCAGCAAATCAATAAATTGGCGAGAGGAGAGAGGCGAGATGAATGAGAAGTATCTGGAGAGCCTTTTTGGATTATCAGGGAAGGTGGCTGTCGTCACCGGCGGCGGTGGAGTGCTGTGCGGGGCGATGGGCCGTGCGCTGGGCCGCGTTGGGGTCAAGGTGGCCGTGTTGGACCTGTTTGAAGAGGCGGCGCAGAAAGTGGCCGATGACATCGTGGCCGCCGGCGGTGAGGCCGTCGCCGTGCGATGCGACGTGCTCGACAAGGCCAGTCTGGAGGTTGCTCGTGACGCTGTGCTGACGCGATTCGGTCGAGTGGACATCCTGATCAACGGCGCGGGGGGCAACAAGAAACAGGCCACCACCTCGCCCGATCTGTCCTTCTTCGACCTGCCCGCCGACGCGGTGCAGTGGGTGTTCAATCTCAACTTCATCGGCACGCTGTTGCCCAGCCAGGTTTTTGGCAAGCTCATGGCTGACCAAAGGGAGGGGATCATCCTCAACATCTCTTCGATGAACGCCTTCCGCCCACTGACCCGCATCCCGGCCTATTCCGCTGCCAAAGCCGCCGTGAGCAACTTCACTCAATGGCTGGCTGTGCACCTGTCGCAGGAGTACTCGCCCGACATCCGGGTCAACGCCATCGCCCCCGGCTTTTTCCTCACTGAGCAGAACCGCTTTCTGCTCACCGACGAGGGAACGGGTGAGTTGACTCCGCGCGGCCGGACGATCATTGACCACACGCCGATGGCCCGCTTCGGCCACCCGGATGATCTGATGGGCACGGTGCTGTGGCTGCTCTCGCCGGGCGCGGCCTTTGTCCACGGGGTGGTGGTGCCAGTGGATGGCGGGTTCAGTGCCTTCAGCGGAGTGTGAACAAATGAGCAAATCGCAAATCAGCAAGAAGGAGATCGAGGGGGAGTTCCGGCGGCTGTGCGAGCGAGCCGGCAGGCGAGGGGTGATCGGCTTCACCTCTGTCGAAGGGGTGAGACTGTTGCCGGAGCAGTCGGCGCATCTTCGGGGTAAGCTGGACGGGCTGGGAGCGTGGTCGGACATCACCGCTGTCTCCATCGGCCTGCTGTATCACGAAGCGGAGATACTGGCCATTCCCGCTGGCTGGGTGAGCAAGCCGCCTGAGGACGGTCGTTGGAACCAGTACGCCCGCGCTTACACGGAGCTGAACCGGCTGCTCAACGACATAACTAGCCACTTGGTCGGGCGGTTCGGCGGCGTGGCCGAGATGGCTACGGTCGAGGGCTGGGTGGAGCAGGTGAAGCACGTCAACGACTACTTTGCCCACTGCGTCTCCCACCGCGCCTTCGCTGAGGCGGCGGGGGTGGGCTGGCGAGGGAGGAGTGGCTTGGTGATCACGCCCGAGGCCGGCCCCGCGCTGCGCTTCGCCACGGTGTTCGTCCCCCAGCAGCTCTCCCCGGCCAACAAGGACCTGCCCGGTTGTGGCGACTGCCACGCCTGTCTGGAGGTGTGCCCCATCCTGCGCCCGGAGGAGGGCTACCGGGAGAGATGCCGCCGTCGCCTGGGCGCGCTGGGTCTGGAGGACGAGGTGTGTGGCATTTGTGTGCGGGTGTGTTGGGAAGTGGTGCAAGGGTGACCTTCCCTTGATGCTGCATGTCAGGCCGTATTGCGTATTTCGTATTCCGTTCACGCAGTACGCAATACGCAACACGTTTTGCAACGAGAATCAACAACTGGAGGTAAACCAATGTCAGAAGTACACGAAGCAGCACGACCATTGTTGGAAATGCAGCCCCAGTTCGATTTCTTCGTCGGCATTGATTCGGACGGCTGCACTTTCGACACAATGGAGATCAAGCACAAGGAATGTTTCTGCCCCAACATCATCAAACACTGGGGGCTGCAGCCCGTTTCCAAGTACGCTCGCGAGGCGGCGGAGTTCGTCAACCTGTACTCCAGGTGGCGGGGCATCAACCGCTGGCCCGCGCTGGTGATGGTCTTGGATCTGCTGCGCGAGCGGCCTGAGGTCATCGCCCGAAACGTTGACATTCCAGAGGCGCCCCGCATCCGCGAGTTCATCGAGTCCGATTTTCCCAAGAGCAACGATGGGCTACGGGCCTACATGGCCGCGCATCCGGATCCCGAGCTGGACCGTGCTCTGGCCTGGAGCCTGGCGGTCAACGCCACCATCGCCGACATGGTGCACGGCATCCTGCCCTTTCCCTACGTGCGCGAGAGCCTGGAGTACCTCTTCGACAAGGCCGACATGATCGTCGTTTCCCAGACGCCGAATGAGGCGCTGGAGCGCGAGTGGAAGGAGCATGGGATTGACCGCTACGTGCGCGTCATCGCCGGGCAGGAGAGGGGCAAGAAGAGCGAGCACATCGCCCTGGCCACCAGGGGCCATTATGCGCCCGACCACATGCTAATGATCGGCGACGCGCCAGGCGACCTGAGGGCAGGACGGGCCAACGATGCCTTCTTCTTCCCCATCAATCCTGGTCACGAGGAAGAGTCGTGGCAGCGATTCTACCAGGAAGGGCTGCACAGATTCCTGGCCGAGGAGTACGCCGGCGACTACGAGGCCGAGTTGATCGCCGAGTTCGAGCGATTCATGCCCGAAGTGCCGCCGTGGAAGCGGTGACACATCAACCTGGCTTGACAGTTTATGCATGGGTGTGTTACAATCACAAATGAGGCGGAGACTCTATAGAATAGCAAGGAGGATAGGTGAAATGGAATGGAGTGATGAAAAGCAGGCCCGGTTGGATGCACTGCGCGCCGCTGAGTTGACAGGCACGCTGGACGAAGCGGGTAAAGTGGAGTTGACCGGATTGATCGAGTCCCTTGAAGCGGAAGAACGGGAGCGGTTGGCCCCCGCGTTGGCTCAGATGCGGGCTGAGCAGGCTGCGTTACGCCAACAGGTGCAAGAGAGCGAGTCCGCCAATGAGCAACTGGTGATCCTGGCTGCCCAGCAAGAGCAGTTGCTGGGCGATACACGGCGATTGCTGCGCGATCTGCAACGTCGTCACCAGGCCATTCGGGAAACCTATCGGCACGTTACAGGCGAAGCGCTGTCGGTGGCGATGCAATGATTGCCCAAACGTTGCGTGAAAGCATTCGTGCATTGTATGACTTCCACTGCGGATATTGTGGGGTTACAGAAACCGAGTCTGGCGGTCGATTGGAGATTGACCATTTTCGCCCGCGCTTGCACGGCGGTAAAGACATCCTGGATAACCTGGTCTATGCCTGCCCGACCTGTAACCGCTTCAAGGGAGATTATTGGCCTGTGCCTGAGGCGAGCCCAGACCTGAAGCTGCTCCGTCCGCAACAGGATGACCTATCTGCACATATCGGGCCACTTCCCGGTGGCCGGCTGATTGGTTTGACGAAACGCGGTTGGTTTCACATCCAGCGCCTGCGACTGAACCGCGCACAACTGATCCAACTCCGGCTCCGGCGAGCCGAGGAGCAACGCTTGCGTCAAACTCTGGAACACAATCAGCAAGCGAATGCCCGGCTACGGGAGTACGTGCGCGAGTTAGAGCGAGAGACTGAGCGTCTGTTGCAGGTTGTCGCAGAGTTGACACACGAGTAGGCTGAGGAGGCTGGCGAAAGCATGATCTTCGGTAAAGGTTACACCGATAGATTTTTGACTGAACGCGAAGTCCACGACCTGACGGCCGAGGCGCTGGCACAGGCCAAGCTCGACGGCAAGCGCGTGCTGGTCATCATTCCCGACCACACCCGCACTGCGCCGATTCCTCTCTTCTTCCGACTGTTCCACGAGCTGCTGGCGGGGAGAGTCGTAGCACTGGACTACCTGGTCGCGCTGGGCACGCACCAGCCGATGAGCGAGGACTCACTGAACAGGCTGGTAGGCGTCACTGCAGCAGAGCGAGCGGAGAAGTACTGCGATGTCCGCATCTTCAACCACCGCTGGGATCTCCGCGGAACCTTCGCCACCCTCGGCACCATCACGCAGCACGAAACACGCAACATGAGCAACGGGATGCTGTCGCTGGAAGTGCCGGTCAGGATCAACAAAATGGTGCTGGACTACGATCTGCTGGTCATCTGCGGCCCCACTTTCCCTCACGAGGTGGTCGGTTTCTCCGGCGGCAACAAGTACTTCTTCCCCGGCATCGGCGGCCCGGAGATCATTAACTTCACTCACTGGCTAGGGGCGCTGCTGACGAGTATGGCGATCATCGGCACCAAAGACACCCCGGTGCGCAGGATGATTGACCGCGCTGCTGTGCTCATTCCTGTCCCTACCCTTTGCTTCGCGTTGGTGATGGGGCACGCAGCGGTTGAGCCCGCTTCAGCGGGCTTGGGTTCTGAGCCCGACATTTCAACGTCGGGCGACCCGGCGGCAGAGGGCCTGGCTGGCCTCTACATCGGCACGCCGGAGGAAGCCTACGAGCACGCCGCCGGCCTGTCGGCCAAGCTGCACATCGTTTATGTGGACAAACCCTTCCAGCGAGTGCTGTCGGTGATGCCAGAGATGTACGATGACCTGTGGACGGCGGCCAAGGGGATGTACAAGCTGGAGCCGGCCATCGCCGACGGCGGTGAGGTGATCATCTACGCCCCTCACATCACCGAGGTCTCTTATACCCACGGCCAAGTTATTGACCAAATCGGCTATCACGTCCGCGACTACTTCCTCAAGCAGTGGGATCGCTTCAAGGACTATCCGTGGGGGGTGCTGGCCCACTCGACTCATCTGAGGGGGATTGGCACCTTCGAGAACGGGGTGGAGAGACCGCGGATCAGGGTGACACTGGCCACCGGCATTCCGGAGGAGCGGTGCCGGCGGATCAATCTAGGGTACATGCATCCAGCTACAATTGACCCGGAGGAGTGGGCCAATCGCGAGGACGAGGGCATCTTGCTGGTGAGGAAGGCCGGGGAGATGCTGTATAAGATTTGCAAGGAGGAGTGTTATGGATAAGGCAAACTTTGGGTTGATCGGCTTAGCGGTGATGGGTCAGAACCTAGTTCTCAACGTCGAGCGGAACGGCTTTTCGGTGGCGGTCTACAACCGCACTGCGGCCCGCACCGAGGAATTTATGGCCGGGCCGGCCAAAGGAAAGAATATCCGGGCGGCATACACGGTCGAGGAGTTGATCGCCGCGCTGGAGAGGCCGCGCCAGATCATGCTCATGGTCAAATCTGGCGCGCCGGTGGACGCCACCATCGCTCAACTGAAACCCCACCTGGAGCCGGGCGATCTGATCATTGATGGCGGCAACTCGTTCTTCGGCGACACGGAGCGGCGGACCGAGGAACTGGCTGAGGTGGGCGTCAACTACATCGGCACCGGCGTCTCCGGCGGCGAGTACGGCGCGCTGTGGGGACCGAGCATCATGCCCGGCGGCCAGCCGGAGGCCTGGGAGATGGTGAAGCCGATCTTTACCGCTATCTCCGCCAAGGTGAACGGCGACCTGTGTGTGACCTACATCGGCCCGCGTGGAGCAGGCCACTACGTCAAAATGGTGCACAACGGCATCGAGTATGGCGACATGCAGCTCATCGCTGAGTCCTACGACATCATGAAGCGCATCGGCGGCCTGTCGGCGGCGGAGCTTCACCAGGTCTTCGCCGAGTGGAACCAGGGGGAGCTGGAGTCGTACCTCATCGAGATCACGGCCGACATCTTTGCCGTGGTGGACGATGAGACCGGCCAACCGCTGGTGGAGGTCATCCTGGACGAGGCGAAGCAGAAAGGCACCGGCAAGTGGACCAGCCAGAGCGCCCTCGACCTGGGCGCACCGACGCCGACCATCAACGCCGCCGTGGAGTCGCGCATCATCTCGTCCTACAAAGCCGAGCGGGTGGCGGCCAGCCAGGTGCTCTCCGGCCCGGAGATCAAGTTCGACGGTGACCGTGACGCCCTCGTCCGCGACCTGCGCGACGCCCTTTACGCCGCCAAGATCTGCTCCTACGCCCAGGGCTTTGCCCTGCTGGGGGCTGCCAGCCAGGAGTACGACTACAACCTGAACTACGGCGAGATCGCCCGCATCTGGCGAGGTGGCTGCATCATCCGCGCCGCTTTCCTGGACGACATCCGCGCCGCCTTCGAGCGCAATCCTGACCTGTCCAACCTGTTGATGGACGCCGAGTTCGGCCAGGCGGTGCAGAGCCGCCAAGCCGCACTGCGGCGGGTGATCCAGACAGCGGTGACGAACGGTGTGCCCTGTCTGGCCTTCAGCAGCGCGCTGGCCTACTTCGACGCCTACCGCACCGCCCGCCTGCCGGCCAACCTCACCCAGGCCCAGCGCGACTACTTCGGCGCGCATACCTACCGGCGGATTGACAAGGAAGGCGTCTTCCATACAGAGTGGCAACCGTCTGCGCTGGAAACCACGGCTTCTTGACAGGACGAAGGGGCATGTGGTATAATGTTCAGCAGCCATCAACGTTGATTAACTTGAGGAGGCAGAGATGAGCGAAGTGCAGACGGTTGCAGCCACCTGGGCTCGTACCCATTTTGGGCGACTCATGCGGGAGGTCGTCAGGACGAGAGTGCCTTTCATTGTGGAACGGGACAGCATACCCACCGTGGTGATCCTTTCGGTGCCAGAGTATGAGCAAATGCAGCGGCAGGCGGCGTGGTATCGCTTTTACGAACTGAGCCGCCAGGCTGGATTGGAAGCCGAAGAGGAGGGTCTCACTGAAGGAGGCGTCCAGGCCGAGATCGAGGTCATCAAGCGACAGGTCTACTCAGAGCGATACAGACGAGGCTGAACGCCCCGGTTTAGGGGTATTTACTGCGCAAGCCCCCATGTACCCTTGCTTGACGGCTTGCGCAGAACCTTGTATAATATGTATCAAGATACGTATTCCAATACAAAGTTAGCGAGGTGTGGCATGAACAGAGTGATCGGTGTGACAGATCTGCAGCGCAGGTTCCGTCCCATCTTCGACGAGGTGGCACACAGGGGGCAGTCGTACATCCTCACGCGCGGCAGCCGCCCCGAAGCGGCGATGATCCCTTACGAGGATTTCCTTCAATTGCAGCAGTTGCAGGAAAGGCAGGTGCTCGCCCGCTTCGACCGTTTACTGGCGAGGATGGTTCAGCTCAATGCTGCCTACAGCGAGGCCGAGGTCGAAGCTGACCTGCGTGCCGCTGATGCTGATCTGGGAGCGGTTCTGTGACCCGTGCCATTATAGACACCAACATTTTGATTAGGGCGCTGATTAAGCCTCAGGGCACCGTCGGGCCAGTGCTCACCCGGTTGCGGGACGGCGACTACACACTCCTTTATGATGAGCCGCTGTTGGATGAATTGATAGCCAAACTGGCCCTGCCGCGCATCCGTGACAAGTACCATCTGACCGACGACGACGTGGAGACTGTGCTGGCGCTCATCCTGTTGCGCGGAGAGCCGGTCATGCCGCAGCGTCGTATCACAGCCTGCCGTGACCCGAAAGATAACATCGTGTTGGAAGTGGCGGTGGCGGGAGAAGCTGACTACATCGTCACTGGTGATGACGATCTATTGGTCTTGCATCCCTTTGAAGGTATCCCCATCGTCGGTCCAGCCGAGTTTCTCAAGGCACTGGAGACAACCGGATGACCGATGGTATGGGTGGTCTAGAGAACCTGAAAGCTGAACGGCTCTAGAATAAGGATGGATGCGGGCTGGTTTGTTCAGGAATACGATCTGGCAGCCAGCCCGTTGTCATTTGTCCAGGAGTGTGGTAAAATAGGGTTGGTGCCAACGGCGTCCCATCAGAAAGCGGGAGGGGGCATGATGCCGATGACAGATGAGCAAGTGAGGCAACTGATCCGTCAGGCCGAAGAGTACATGGACCGCGAGGAATGGGACGAGGTGGCCGAGTTGTGCTACCAGGTATTGGCTCTCGATCCCGACAACCGCAACGCCGAGAACAAGCTGCGCCTGGTCTACCTGCGAAAAGACCTGCTGCGAGACATGGAGCGGCAGATGTTCCGCATGTTCGATCCCGAAGATGACCGACCCCACCAGCGCCGCCATCAACTGGGCTTCAGCTACGCCTGCCTGAGCCCCTGGGAGGGGTGGCTGGAGTTCGATTGGGACCAGCCACCGGCTGAGGTGGCTGAAACGCTGGAAGCGGGCCGGCTTCGCCTGATCACCGACTACCTGATGGGCGAGGAGGGGGCGTATGCCGAGGCGCGAGTGGCCTTCGACCAAGCTCTGGCCGCGGCCGACGACAAGGCAGCCGTCCTGTGGTGGCTGGGGAAAATCTACGCCCAGCACGGCTACTTCGCTGAGGCTGCGGAGACTCTTGAGCAGATGGCTGCCCTGAGCCCTCTTTCGCCCGATGCCCGTCGTCTGTATGGCGAGGTGCGCTGGTGGCGGGACAACGACCGCTACATCTGCTGGGTACTGTGAACTCTCCGCGTCGAAGCCAGCATCTGGGTGAACAGGAGATCTGTTCTGCTGGAGGAGTGTCGCAGTGATAGCCATTGTCCGGTACATCCAAGAGAGAATCCAACGCAACCTTTACGAAATCTCGTTGCACGCTGAGTACGAACGCGAGAACGACAGTCTGTTGGTGTCAGACATCGAAGAAAGTGTGCTGCTCAGTGGTGAGCTGTTGGAAGATTACCTCGACGACCCACGAGGTCACAGTTCCCTTGTTCTGGGCTTCAACCGGGCAGGTCAGGCTATCCACACAGTTTGGGGGTTGTTGCCCACTGGCTGGGTGCGGCTGATAACCGTCTACGTCCCTAGGCCGCCCAAGTGGATTGATCCATGGACTAGAGGAGGAAAGAAATGACTCACGTATATGCTCCCTGTTCGCTTTGCGGCGGTGAGGTTGTTCCGAAACACATTCGGCACACATACCATTGGAACGGTCGGCTATTTGTCTTCGAAGACGTGCCGGCGGGAGTGTGCGTACAGTGTGGCGAGGCATACTTTACCGCAGAGACGGTGAAGACGATGGAGAGGGCTGTTCTCAGCAAGATCAAGCCCAGGCGAACCATCCGCGTGCCTGTCTATACCTACACTGAGGCCCAGGCGGCTTGAGCAAAGTAGGCCAACGAGGACATGTGAATACCGAGACACATGGAGGTAAACTATGTCTGTTCAAGAATGTGCTCTTTATGGCGACCTGGTGCTCTGGCTGCGCGACCAAGCTGCTGGGCTGCTGGCCGAGGCCGGAGAGGACTCCACTGTCGAGGTGGAGACGGCCCGGCTGGACGAGTTGATCCGGAGCTGGTTCTTCACGCCGCAGGATGAGTTGCATGGCTGCGCACCGCGCGACCTCATCTGGGCTGAGCAGATGGACAAGCCCAATCCCATCCCCACAGACCGCCTGGATGAATTTTTCTTCGACGATTGCCCCATCTGCCAGCAGACGAAAGCGGAGGTCGAAGCTGCGGAGCTTGAGGGGCATGAGCACGGCTGGCAATGGTACCACGATGATGGCGGCTATCCCCTTATCGCCCACTACGATCCCGAAGGGTGGGATGCCCGCTGGGCCGAGGAAGAGGCGGAATTCGAGGCCTGGCAGGCTGAACAGGAACAGCAGCGTGAGACCGGGCCGGCCCCGCCCTACACCCCGCCCCCCGTCGGAAGTAAACAAGTAGACCCCGAGACCTTCCTGGAGGTGCTGCAGCGGCCGTGGCTCGATCCCGAATTGCACAAGGTGGCCCAGAAGCTGGCCGGATGCTGCGACGTGCCGCAGCCTGGCGACCGCTTTGGCTCTGGCTATCGCCGACTGACCCGGCCTGAGGCCACCTCCCTGGTGGCCGGGCTGCATCAACAGGGCGTGGACGTCCAGGCGCTGCTGCTCCAGATCGAAGCCTGGCCCTATCAGAACGTGGCCCTGGACTGGATGAGCGAGCCGGAGCAGAACGCAGCGGTGATCTGTTACGCCCTTGAGACCGAGATTGATCCTGACGACGAAGCTGAGCTAACCCGCTTCCGCCATCATCGGGACTTTATCTTCGCTCTGGCCCGACTGATCCCACCCGGCGCCCGGCTCTGGCTGCAGGGCTGGCTGGAGGCCGTGGCCCACGGGGCCTTCGCTGCTCCTGACATTCCATTTTGAGGAATGTTATCAGGTGACTCGTAAACCCCTGGCGCTTTCAAACTGGAAGATGGCGATGACAGTCGCCGAAAGCCTGGCCTTTGTCCGTGACTTTGAGGCGATAGCAGGCGACCTGCTCGACGAGGTGGACGTGGTGATCTGTCCGCCGTTTACCGCGCTGTGGCCGGTGGCGCAGGCGCTGCGCGGCAGCCCTTCGACGGGATCAGGACACAGTCGCATCCAATTGGGCGGGCAGAACATCGCGCCGACCGTTGACCTGGCGCGCACCGGCGAGATCTCGGCCGCGCTGTTGGCCGACGTCGGCTGCCGTTGGGTGATGCTGGGGCACTGGGAGGTCCGCCGCCACCAGGGCGACGACGATGCAGTCGTCAACCGCAAGGTGCACCTGGCGCTCGACGCGGGCCTGGCGCCCATTTTGCTGATCGGGGAGGCGTGCGACGACGAGTCGCCAATGGCAGACGTGCTGGAGCGGCAACTGGAGCGCGTGCTGGCGGGCTGCCGGGCGAAGCAGGTCGAGAGGATGGCCTTCGTCTATGAACCAGAAGGCGCCATCGGCGTGGCTGCGCCGGCCTCACCAGAGCACGTGGCCGCCGGCTGCGGATTCATCCGTGGCTGGTTGCGCGGACGCTGGGGCGACGCGGTGGCCGAAAGCGTGCGCATAATCTACGGGGGGAGCGTCGCGCTGGAATACGCCGCCGACCTGCTGGCCTGTCCCGACGTGGACGGCCTGGGCGCGACACGACGCGGCCGGAACGCGGCGACCTTCGCTGAAATCGTGCGCCTCATTGCCCGGATGCGCACGCCGCCCTGATCGCCCCGACCCGGCCGGTTGGTTACCAACAGAGACCTCCGAGGTTTGTAGCCGTGCTCCCACCGACTCGGCTGTGAGATCAAAACCTCGGAGGTCTAAAGGTTTACTACAAGTTGTACAACTCGCCGTATTTTGTCCGCAGATAGTGGATGTATGGCTTAATGCTCATCGGCCCGCCGGTGACGCGCTCGACGAGCTCGGTGGCAGTGTACTTGCTTCCGTGCTGATAGATGCTCTCTTTGAGCCAACTGTGCAGCGTGCCGAATTCGCCCTCTTCGATCTCGGCGGGGATCTCAGGATGAGTTGACAGAGCGGTCTCAAAGAACTGCGCGTTCAGGATGTTGCCCAGGGTATAGCCCTGGAAGGCGCCACCGATGATGCTGCTGTACCAGTGTACATCCTGCAGCACGCCGTCGCGGTCGTCGGGTGGGACGATGCCCAGGTCAGCTTCGTAGCGCTCGCGCCACGCCTCGGGCAGATCGCACACCGCCAAGCGACCTTCCAGCAGGGCCAGCTCGAAGTCGAAGCGTAGCATGACGTGCAGGTTGTAGGTCACTTCGTCGGCGTCGGTGCGGATCAGCGAGCGCTGGACTTTGTTGATCGCGCGGTAGAACGTTTCCAACGACACCGACCCCAGTTGGTCGGGGAAGACCGCCTGGAGTTGGGGATAGAAGAACCGCCAGAAGCCCCGGCTGCGCCCGACGATGTTCTCCCACAGGCGGGATTGGCTCTCGTGGACGCCCGATGACGTCCCCCCGGCCAGCGGCGTGCCCTCGAAGTCTTCTCGAATGCCCTGCTCGTACATCGCGTGGCCGGACTCGTGCAGCGTGCCGAACAGCGCTTCGCCCAGGTTGTTTTCCTTGACGCGGGTGGTGATGCGCACGTCGCCGATGGAGAACCCGGTCGTGAACGGGTGGGGGCTTTTGTCCTGTCGCCCTCGCTTGAAGTCGTACCCGAAGCGTTTGATGACCTCCAGGCCAAAGGCCCACTGCTGCGCTTCGGGGAAGGTCTGGTGCAAGCACGAATCGTCCGCAGCGGGCTGGGCGGTGATGGCCTGCACGAGGGGCACGAGTTGCTGGCGCAACTCGGCAAAGAGGGCGCTGATAGTGGAGGCCTTCATGCCGTAGTCCCTGAAGTCAATCAAGGGGTCGGCGATGTGCTCGTAGCCGGGGAAGAAATCGGCCAGTTGCCGGCTCAGGTCGAGCGTCTCTTCGAGGTAAGGCTGCACGGCAGGAAAGTCGTTCGTTGGCCGGGCCTTGGCCCAGACCTCATAAGACAGGGACGTGTGGTTGGAGAGCTGCGCCACAAAAGACGCTGGCACCTTTACCGCTCTCTCGTGATTGCGTCGCGTGACGCGGATGAGGCTGGCCTCGTCCGAATCGTAGGGCAGGCTCTCTTCGTGGGGCCGCAGTTCTTCCAGCAGCTTCCCGATGGCCGGGTCGGTGAACTTCTCGTGGGCCAGTCGCCCCAGCGTGGCCAGTTGACGCGCGCGGGCCGCTGCACCGCCAGGCGGCATGTAGGTTGACTGGTCCCAGCTCAATAGCGCAGCCGCGGACTCCAGATCGTTGATCTCAATGAGACGAGTTTTGAGCTCTTGTAGCTTGGCTTTCATAAAGGGTTCTCCTTTCCTGTAATGTGATCACAAGATACCACTCATAGTTTAGACGCATTGCGGTAAAAGTAACACGTAATATAAGCGAAAGCGCCAGCGCACCCCCATATCTTGGGGTGCGGAAGCCGTGACCGACCCAATATGTGGGGGTAGCGCCGGCTTACGTGCGACTTTTACCCTAATGCGTTTAGACATAACCGACCAAAAAAACCGCCCGCCAACTTGTGGCAGACGGGCTATTATCTATACGCTACTCGCCAGGCTGTCGCCGCAGCTTGGCCGTGCCCCTGGCTCCTCGAAAGTCGAGGAGCTTTTTTGTCATCTCGGCTTAATCCTTGGGCACCAGGCGGATCTCCACCCGCGTGCCCAGGGCAGCGGCCAGCTTCTTCAGCAAGGTCAGCGAGGGCACGGTCTCCGCCCGCTCTACACGAGAGACGCTGGCCTGCTTCGTTCCCGCCCTCTCTGCCAACTCCGCCTGGGAAAGCCCTTTTTGTAGACGCAAGGCCAGCACAGCCCGCGCCACCTGGTACTCTGGCTCCAGGGCTTCGTATTCCCTGACAAACTCTGGGTTCTGCCTCAGTTGTGCTTTCAAATCGTCTAGCGCCCTCATGATTCGTGCCTCCTCAGGAAGTCGTGCATCCGTTTCTCAGCTATAGCGATCTCTCGTCTTGGGGTCTTCTTCGTCTTCTTTACGAAGGCGTGGAGCATGACCATACGCTGTCCAGTGAAGGCAAAGTACAGGATGCGATAGGCTCCTCCAGCGCCCCTCACCCGTAGCTCCCACAGCTTGCGCCGCCCCGTCACGCTCCTCACGTAGGGAGCTCTTAGCTCAAGCCCGAACTCCTCTAGGAGATCGAGGGCCCGCACCACCTTGGCCTGGTCCTTGGCCAAGAGACTGAAGATGAAATCCCAGACGGGGCTCTCTCCTGCCTCCGTCTCATAGAAGATCACTTTCCAGGTCATAGTGTTTTTATTATATCATGGATGTTATAGGATGTCAAATGGCTTCTTCAGCCTCTTGACGCGGCTGGCTTTTTGTACTATACTTTCCTGCGATATGGTCTGGAATTGCCAAGCCATTTACTTTCTGGTATAATCAGGGTGGAATCGCCCGATGAGGAGGAAAGCATGACCCAACCACGAAACGTCGTCGTAGCCCAGTCGGGCGGACCGACGCCGGTGATCAACAACTCGCTGCGCGGCGTGGTGGAGACCTGTCGCGCCATGCCTGATGTGTTCGGCACGGTTTACGCCGGCTGGCACGGTATCGAAGGGGTGCTGAAAGAGGAATTGCTCGACCTCTCCGCCCAGCCGGCTGAAGAGATCTGCCTGCTGCGCACCACCCCGGCCGCCGGGGCCATCGGCACCTGCCGCTACAAGCTCAAAGCTCATCAGCAGGAGGATTTTGAGCGGGTGATCGAGGTCTTTCGCGCCCACGACGTCGGCTATTTCTTCTACATCGGTGGCAACGACTCGATGGACACGGCCCACAAGATCGCGCTGCTGGCCCAGGAGCGGGGGCTGGAGCTGATTTCTACCGGAGTACCCAAGACCATAGACAACGACGTGGGCGACAGCGAGTTCCAGTTGATAGATCACACCCCCGGCTACGGCTCGGTGGCCCGCTACTGGGCTCTCAACGTCCAGAACGCCGATCAGGAGAACGCCGGCTCCTGCCCGTCCGACGCGGTGTTGGTGTTACAGGCCATGGGCCGCAAGATCGGCTTCATCCCGGCCGCTGCTCGCCTGGCCGATCCGGACAGGGAGATGCCATTGCTCATCTTCATGCGGGAGTCGGGCCTGACCCTGGAGGAGTTGGCCGATCACGTGAACGATATGCTCAGGGAGCGTGGCCGCGCGCTGGTGGTGATAAGCGAGGGGTTCGACGTTGGCACCATTGGCGAACGCAAGGATGCCTTTGGCCACACCATGTTCTCCTCCAGCCTTATGACCGTCGAGCGGGTGGTGGTGAGTTATCTGAACGAGGTAGGGCTGTCCGCCCGTGGGTCGGCTCGCGGCAACGTGTCGGGCACCGACCAGCGTCACAACATGATCTACGCCTCCAGCGTTGACCTGGAGGAGGCTTACAAGGTCGGGCAGAAGGCGGTGCTGATAGCCTGCGACGAAGGTTCGGGCTTCATGGCCACCATCTTGCGAGGGACGGAGCCCCTCTACCACGTCCGCTACGACAAGGTGCCACTGGAAGTAGTCGCCAACTCCGAACGGACCTTTCCCGAAAGCTGGATCGCGTCCAGTCGAGTGGACGTCACCGACGACTTCGTGCGCTACGCTCGCCCCCTCATCGGCGACGACTGGCCTACCATCCCGCTGGTTGATGGCCGGCAGCGGTTCGCCCGCCTCCAGCCCATCTTTGCCGAAAAGAAACTGCCGGAGTACGTGCCGCAGGCGTACCGATAGCGTGCCAATGGGGAGCTAATCGCAGGCCCCTGCTGGCCGAAAGGAGTTCTCAATGTCCAGGATCAAAATCACAGCCGGAGCCGTCTTCGCCTTTGCGGAGCTAAACGAGACCGCGACGGCCGAAGCCATCTGGGATGCCTTGCCCATAGAAGCGCAGGCCAACACCTGGGGTGACGAGATCTACTTCTCCATACCCGTTTACCTGGATGAGGAAAATGCTCAGGCGGTGGTGGAGAAGGGCGATTTGGGTTACTGGCCTGCGGGCAATGCCTTCTGCATCTTCTTCGGTCGCACGCCCGCCAGCCGGGGCGACGAAATCCGCCCGGCCAGCCCGGTCAACGTTTTCGGGCATTTGGAGGGTGATCCCACCATCTTCAATAGGGTGCGCAGCGGAGAGAAGGTGGTGTTGGAACGGGTGGAGTAGATCTGAGCCTTGCGCAAGTTCGCTGCCAGCTAGACGAGGTTCTTCGGCAGCTATGATCGCCTCGGTGAGGATGGTGATTGCCAGGGCAAACCTTCGCCAGGCTTGCCGCGGGAAATAAGTTGACAAGCGAGGGAAAAAGTTGAATCTGCCGATTGTAGGTATCGCCATCATTGGGGTGGCACTGGTCTTCGATTTCATAAACGGCTTCCACGGCTCGAGCAACGTCGTGGCTACCATGATCTCCTCGAGAGCCATGTCAGCGCGCAAAGCCCTGGCCTTAAGCGCAGTGGCCTATTTCTGCGGTCCCTTTCTCTTCGGCGTGGCTGTAGCCACTACCATTGGACATGAGGTAGTTGACCCCCAGGCGATCACCATTGTCGTTATCTTCGCCGCTTTACTGGCGGCCATTATCTGGAATCTCGTAACCTGGGCCTTTGGCATTCCCTCCAGTTCGTCCCACGCCCTGGTGGGCGGATTGATCGGGGCGGTGAGCATTGATTTCGGCTTCGCCACGATCCAGATGAGGGGAATGCTCAAAGTGATAGCCGCTCTCTTCATATCGCCAATCCTGGGTTTGGTAGTAGGGTATCTATTGATGAAGTTGGTGCTCTTCCTGGCTCGCGGGGCCTCGCCTCGGATCAACTGGTTCTTCAAGCGCGCGCAGATCATAACTTCCCTGGCCCTGGCCTTGGGCCATGGCACCAACGATGCCCAGAAGACCATGGGAATCATCGCTATGGCCCTGGTTACCATAGGCTATTCTTCGGAGTTCAGCGTTCCCTGGTGGGTGGTGGTCCTTTGTGCGGGGGCTATGTCCCTGGGGACAGCTTTTGGGGGTTGGCGGATAATAAGAACTTTGGGGGGCAAATTCTACAAGATCAGGCCGGTGCATGGGTTCACAGCCCAGATCGCTTCGGCTTTCATTATCTTTGGGGCGGCTTTCCTGGGCGGGCCTGTGAGCACCACCCACGTTGTTAGTTCGGCCATTATTGGCGTGGGCTCGGCCGAGCGCGTCTCCAGGGTGCGCTGGAACGTGGTGGGCAACATCATTACCACCTGGGTGCTCACCATACCCGCTTCCGCCTCGCTGGCGGCTTTGCTTCACCTGGTGATACATCTACTTTTGCAGTCATAAGATCATAAGAGAGGAGAAGGAGCTCATGGGAATCAGGGATCTATTTAAGCCTCGCGAGGACAAATTCATGCGCTTGCTCATTGAGCAGGCAGCCAAAACCGTGGAAGGCATGGAATTGCTGGAAGAATTTATGGAGAGCACCGACAGAGAGGTGGCCAAGAGGCTCGTTCAGGTGGAGAAGGAGGCTGATGAGGTGCGGCGCATTCTCATTGACGAACTCAACCGCTCCTTTATCACCCCCATTGATCGCGAGGACATCTTCGCCCTCTCCCTGACCATTGATGACATCATAGATTATGGCAATAGCACCGTGGACGAGATGGTGATCCTGGAAGTGGAATCCAACTCCTACCTTCGACGAATGGTCTCGCTGGTGCGGGAAGCGGCCTATGAGATATACATGGGGGTGGTGCGCTTGCAGGATCATCCCAACGTGGCCAACGACCACGCGGTGCGGGCTAAGGCTTTGGAGAATCGGGTGGAGACCGTTTACAGAGAAGCATTGGCTGAGCTATTCCACGGACCCACAGACATAGATCACATAATGGAAATGCTCAAGCTCAGGGAGATATATCGCCACTTGAGCAATGCCGCCGATCGAGGCGACGCAGCGGCCAATGTGATTGGGGACATCGTGGTGAAGATGACGTGAGAGTTTCGGGTTTCTTGTTTCGCAACTCGAAACGCGGAGGGGAGAACTTGGCTCATCGCAAAGGGGACGGCCAACTTGCCTGGGTGCTAGTTGGCCGTTCTTTCGTTTAGAGGGGTGGCGCGGCCAGCTTCTTCAGTTTTTCCGATGCCTCTTCCCAGGTGATCCTGGACAGTCCCAACTTCTGGCGCAGTTTGTCGGATGGCATCTTGGCCTTGTAGTCGCGCAGGGCGCAGGTCCAGCGCAGGATCTCGAAGGAGATGGTCTCGAAGCCGGCCAGACGTGCCGCGTTATCCAGGACGTACTCTAGATTACGGGCGGTGCACTTGAAAAGCTGCTTCTGGGGCTGGTACTCGGCCAGGTACTGGCGCAGGGTGGGCACGAAATCGGCCGAAAGCCGTAGTTTGCGTTCCTTGTGTTTCATCTTGGGGTTGCTGTAGCGGATGTAGAGGACGGGCGCTTTTGGCTCTGAGGTATCAATGTCGTTAAGCTGGATGGCCATGCACTCGCTCTTTTTGATGCCCGTTTGCAGGAGGAGAGTGACCAGCAGGTGGGGGCGGGCGTCGGGTTTTTCAGCCTGCATGAGTTCCACGGTAGCCTGCAGGAGCTTCTCCACCTGGCCCTGGTAGAGGAATTGAGGCAGGGGGGTGCTGGCCCGTTGGTGGATCAGCGGCGCGGCGGGGTCGTTGGGTATGGTTCCTTCTTCGGCCAACCAGCCAAAGAACACCTTCAGAGTGGTCATGCGGCGAGCATAGGATTTGGGGTTGCAGGGCACGCCTCGGTCGTGGCGCAAGTAGGTCATGAAATCCTTGAGCTCGTTGGTGCCGATCTGGCTCAGGGGGTGGTTGTCACCCAGGTATCTGGTGAGGATGCGCAGGTCGTTGAGGAAGGCTGAGATGGTGTTATCCGTGAAGCCCTTGCGGATCATGTGCTCGTGAAAGCCGCTGATAGCGGCACTAAGGGACGATTCCCTGGTCAGGGCAAAGAGCGGCAGTTGTTCGACAGACATTGGTGACCTCCTGGCAACACCTTTTCGTATAGCCATTTCTTTTGACATAATTTTACCGCAAACTAGCTTGGATGTCAAATCGTTGCCTTCCACGCTGCCGACCTACTGTGCAGGCACCGCGGGCATTACGGTTTGACCTTTTGGGTGGAAGTCGGTATAATATCAGTGTGTTCCCACTTGGGCCGCTAGCTCAATTAGGCAGAGCAACTGACTCTTAATCAGTAGGTTGCAGGTTCGATTCCTGCGCGGCTCATCAAATCCAGCAGACTTCTGCTTGGTCAGGAAATCCGTCCAATGGGGGCGGATTTCGCTATGTAGTGATGTTCCAATAAAAAAGGAGGCGCTTCAATGCCATACGCACACGCTGGTAAGCTTCTTTGGGTTGATCTCGATTCGGGGCAGTGGCGGGTAGAGGAGATTGATTCCGATCAGGTTCGCCACTATCTCCTCGGCAGCGGCCTGGCGGCCAAGATTCTTCTTGAACGGTTGCAACCCCAGTTGGATCCCCTCGATCCGGCTAATCCGCTCTTGATGATGAATGGGCTGTTGACCGGGACCTTCATCCCCACCGCTTCTCGTGTGTCCGTCTGCGGTCGCTCGCCGCTGACGGGCATTTGGTGTGAGTCGGTGGCGGGGGGCTACTGGGGGGCAGAGCTGCGTTTCGCTGGCTACGACGGCGTGGTGTTCACTGGCCGGGCTGAGAAGCCTGTTTACCTGTGGATCCACGACGGCCAGGTTGAGATCCGCCCGGCCTCTTCGCTCTGGGGCCTGGATTCCCAGGAGACGGCGCAGCGCGTTCAAGACGAGACCGACCCTAAAGCGTTGGTGGCCTGTGTAGGCCCGGCCGGTGAGAACGGGGTGCGGATCGCCGGCGTGATGTTTCTGGGCAACGGCGAGCGGACGGCGGGCCGGGGGGGCATGGGCGCGCTGATGGCCTCCAAGAATCTCAAGGCGGTGGCCGTCAGGGGAAGCCAGCGGCCTGAGTACCACGACCGGGAGGGGTTGCGCCGCCGCGTGCGGGAGGATACGGCCTGGATCAAAGAGAACTCCATGGGCCTGTCCGAGTTCGGCACGGCGGGTGGGGTACCAGCGACCGAGGTTTACGGAGATCTGCCCATCAAGAATTGGCTATTGGGTAGTTGGAAAGAGGGAGCCGAGAAGACCTCTGGCCAGACCATCGTGGCTACCATGCTCGACCAGCACTATCGCTGCTTTGCCTGCCCCATCGCCTGCGGCCAAGAGGTCAAGATCACCGAAGGTCCTTACGCTGGGCTGGAGGGCCACGGGCCAGAGTATGAGACCCTGGCTGCCTTCGGAGCCTTGCTCTTGAACGACAATCTTGAGACCATCGTCAAGGCCGATCACCTGTGCAACCGCTATGGCCTGGACACCATCTCCACCGGAGCGGTCATCGCCCTGGCCCTGGAAGCTTACGAGAAGGGGCTGTTGACTGTCGAAGAGACTGGCGGTTTGGAGCTCGAATGGGGCAATGCCGAGGCCATTGTGCAACTGGTGGAGCAGATCGCGCGGCGGCAAGGGCTGGGCGATGTGCTGGCCGACGGAGTTCGAGCCGCGGCCAAGAGGTTGGGTCCCCAGGCTGAGGAGATGGCCATTCACGCCAAGGGGCTGGCTCTAGCCATGCACGATCCACGGGCTTTTGTTGACATGGCCATCAACTACGCTACCGCCAACCGGGGCGGCTGTCACCTCGAAGGGCTGTCCTATTGGCGGGGCTATGGGCTGGAATGGGAGGAGTGGGGCCAGGCGGGGGAGCACGATCGTCTGGACAGCGATGGCAAAGCACAGGTGGTCTACGACTTCCAGAACTACCTGAGCGTCTACAATCCCCTGGGTTTGTGCAAGTTCATCATCAAGGGGCTGGTGGGGCCGGAGACGGTGGTGGAGTGGCTGAATCTGGCTATGGGCTGGGATTGGGACAGCGGCGACCTCATCCGCGCCGGGGAGAGGCTGTTCAACCTCAAGCGGATGATCAACGTCCGACTGGGCGTCACCAGAGCGGACGACACCCTCCCACGGCGGCTTCTGACCCACGCGCGGCCCACCGGCAGCGCGGCTGGCGTGCTGCCCGATCTGGAGACCATGCTGGAGGAGTATTACCAACTGCGAGGCTGGACGGCGGAGGGTGTTCCTACCGATGAAAAAATGCGGGAACTGGGTCTAGCATAAAGGCGTGTCCTTCAAAAGTTGACACCTGGCGTCGTCTGGTGTACAATCAGGTACAATTTTGAATTGGAGGCAGATAAGTGAGTGAATTCAACTACGGTGGACAGGCGGTCATCGAAGGGGTGATGATGCGTGGAGCCAAGCACATGGCCGTGGCCGTCCGAAGTCCTACAGGCGAGATAATCATCCACAACAAACCTCTAAACGCCAGGATATACGGCGGGCGGATGGTCAAGCTGCCTTTCCTGCGGGGCATAATCATGCTCTGGGATACGTTGGTCCTGGGCATGCGCGCTCTGCTCTTCTCGGCCGATGTGGCCCTGGAAGAGGAAGATATCGAGTTCAGCGGGCCGATTGCCTGGGGTTCCGTGGCCTTTTCCTTCGTAATCGGCATAGGTGTTTTTCTCCTCGGGCCGTTGTTCCTGGTTGGGCTAGTGGATCGCTACATTGCCTCATCGCTGGTCAGCAATATCCTCGAAGGGCTGGTCCGCCTCGCTTTTTTCCTGATCTATGTCTATGCCATCGGCTTCATCCCCGACATCCAGCGCGTCTTCGCCTATCATGGAGCGGAGCACAAGACCATCAACGCCTACGAGGACGGAGCTCCTTTGGAACCGGATGCTATCAAGGCTTACAGCACGGCTCATCCACGCTGTGGCACCGGCTTCACATTGCTCTTTGCGGTGATCGCCATTCTGGTTTTCTCTTTGTTTGGACGGCCTACGCTGGTGCTACGCATCCTCTCGCGCCTGGTTCTCATTCCCGTCATCGCTGGTCTAGCCTACGAACTGATCAAGTTCGGCGCTGCCCACCAGGACAATCCTCTGATAAGGGTATTGGTCATCACGCCCAGTGTAACTCTACAAAGGCTCACCACTCGGGAGCCTGATGAATTAATGCTGGAGGTAGCGATAACCGCTTTGCAGCGCCTGTTAGATATCGAGGACGAGGGCCTGAAGGTGCCAACTGGTAGTGTTGCTGGGTGATCTGGACTGGTTTGCTTTCTTTGAGGCTGCACGAGAATGATCTCGCCGACGATGGCGGTAGCGATTTGAGGGGGAACTCGGTGATAGCCCGCATCGGGGCTGTTTAAGGCTCCCCTTTTGCTCGTATTGACCATGATCTCACACAAAGGAGTGATAACTATGAGCGAAGGAGCAGGTGTTAAGGTTTGGGCGGATCCTCTGCGCGATTTCTCTGCCCGGGTCTTTGAGAAGATGGGTGTCCCGGTCGATGACGCAGTTGTGACTGCTGACGTCCTGGTGGCAGCCAATCTGCGCGGCATTGACTCCCACGGCGTGGCCCGCCTGAAGCGCTACGTGGACGGTCTGCGAGACGGGGTGATGTTGGCCCGCCCAAACATCGAGGTGGTGCACGAGACCCCCGGCACGGCCCTGGTAGACGGCGGGGCGGGACTGGGACAGCCGGTCGGCGTGCGAGGCATGAAGCTGGCTATCAAAAAAGCCCAGGACGTGGGTGTTGGCTTCGTGGCGGTGCGCAATTCCAACCACTACGGCATCGCCGCCTATTACTCGATGATGGCCCTGGGGCACGAGATGATCGGCATCTCCATGACCAATGCTGCGGTGCTGGTGGTGCCGACCTTTGGCAAAGACGCCATGCTGGGCACCAACCCCATCAGCGTGGCCGCCCCGTCTGGCGAGGAATGTCCCTTCGTGCTGGATATGGCCACCAGCACTGTGCCGCGAGGAAAGCTGGAGGTGTACGACCGACAGGACAAGCCATTGCCATTGGGCTGGGCCACGGACGAGCATGGAGTGGCCACCCCCGACGCCCGTCGGGTGCTGGACAATCTGCTGGCCCGCGCTGGTGGTGGCCTGCTGCCGCTGGGCGGGGAGGGCGAGCTGTTTCGTGGCTACAAAGGATACGGTTTGGTGCTGCTGGTGGACATCCTGAGCGGGGTGCTGCCAGGGGCCGGCTATGCCAACACCATCTATCCCAAGACGCCAGATGGAAAGCCGCTGCCGGCCGATGTGGGCCACTTCTTCGGTGCTATCCGGGTTGATGCCTTCCGTCCCCTGGACGAGTTCAAAGCTACCATGGACGACATCATCCACCGCCTGAAGAACAGCGCCAAGGCAAAAGGGGCAGAGCGGATCTACATCCACGGGGAGAAGGAGTTCGAGGAAGAGGATCGCCGGCGGCGGGAGGGGATTCCGCTGCATCCCAAGGTCGTCGCCGATTTGCGGAGGATCGCTGAGGGGTTGGGAGTGGAGTACGACCTGTAGTGGTTCCGGGTTTCAGGTTTCATGGTTTCGGGTTGGCAAATGTGAAGTCTCCATAGCTTTTGCTGCTTGCAGTCATTGTCGCAATCAAGGGTGTTTAAGGAGCGAAGCAGTGCGTAAATGGACGGTGCGAGATCGCCGTGGATGGGAGATTTATCTCACTGAGGAGCGGTGGAAGCACATTGTCGAGTGGCATGATGAGTTAGATGGGCGTCTGGGCGATGTGCTGAACACACTCAAGCAAGGGCGAAGAAAGCAAGAGGCACGTGATCCTCAACGATACCGGTACCGCTATTCTTATGATGACTTGCTCTACGGCTACAATCATATCATTGTCGTAGTGGTTTTCAGCTATCGTCAGTTGCCCAATGGTTCTACCGAATTCAACAACTTTGTCACGACTGCTTGGGGGCAGTACGTTCCTGGATAGAAGGGAGGAGGTCATGGAAGAGAAACCTGATTGGTTGGTGGAATACGAAGAGACCCTGAATGACGGGCAAACGGTTCTCTATCACTACGACAAAGAAGGGGACACTCTGGAAATGTTTTTCCAAAAGGGGGGCGGATGTGGTGTGGAACTAACGGATGAAATCGTGCTTCGCTACGACGTCAAAACGGGAAAGCCGCTTAGCCTTATCTTCCTCTGTTTCTCAGCGTTGATGCAATCAACGGAATTCGGCCCTCTTAGTTTCCGTCTGAAACTGGAGGAGATGCCCAATGATGTGCGTCAGACGGTACTGAAAATCATCACCACGCGGCCAGTCAACCACTTCCTGAAGATACTCACCTATTCCCCACCCCGGGCCGAACGACCGGTGCCCATCACTTACGTTGAGAAACTACCCGCTCTCGCTCTGGCTTAGAAATGAACTTCTTCACATTGCCTATCTCTAAACCCTATTTCACCTTGCTGTGCGCGCTGCTAGCCGTCTGGGCCGCGCTGCTGATCCTGGGCTTCGTCTTCGGAAAGCTCGACGAGGAGCGGATCAATCGCATCCCTCGCCTTAACAAAATACTCTCGTCGGCCATCCTGGTGGCGTGCGCGCTGATCTGGTGGCTGGCTGGCGCGGCCGGTACACCGCTGGCCACTTACGCCGCGCTTCTCTTCTTCGGGATGGCGTTCTCGTTCCTGGGCGACGTGATCATGGCCGAGCTCCTGCCCCTGCCGCAGCACGTGCTCTTCGGCATCGGGGCTTTCGGCGTGGCCCACGTGCTGTACATCAGCGGCTATCTGCGGCTGGGGGGCGTGTTGGGGTTGCAGGACGGCCGGGCGCGGGCCGCCGGGCTGGCCGTCTTTCTCGTTTTGGCCGTGGTGCTGTGGTGGGCGTTGATCCGCTCCCCGCAGACCCCCGCCGTGCTCAACTACGGCTCGCTGGCGTACGCGCTGCTGCTCGGAGCGATGGCCGGGTTGGCGGTGAGCCTGGCGCTGCAACAGTCCCGCTTCGCGCTGCTGGCACTGGGCGCGGTGCTGTTTCTCGTCTCCGACGTGCTCCTGGGGCACCGGCTGTTTCAGGGAGGCACGTTCCTGCTGATAGGCGACCTGGTGTGGATGACCTACATCGTGGGGCAACTGCTCATTGTATTCTCTACGGCGACCGGGCTGCGGTTGTTGTGACAAAGGAGACGAGCCAGTGCGCAAATGGACGGTGCGGGATCACAGGGGGCGCGAGATTTACATCACCGAGGAACGATGGAAGCATATTCTCGAATTGCACGTTGAGTTAACCGACCTTTTCGGTGATGTGCTGGATACAATTCGCAAGGGGCAGAGGCGACAAGAGCCACATGACCCTCAGACTTATAAATACTACCGACGCTGTGAGTACCTGCCCCTGCCTTACACGCATATTATCGTTGCGGTTGTCTTTCGCATCCGTGAGTTGCCAGATGGTTCGACACAACCCAACAACTTCGTCACTTCCGCATGGGGAGTGCATATTTACAGGGAGAGGTGAAAAAATGAGCGCGTTACGTTTAACCAAGTTTGACACTGTTCTCGACGATGGACAGCCTGTCCATTATTGTTACGATGAGGAAGGGGACATTCTGGAGGTCATCTTCCGCAAAGGCCGGGCAACCTGCGCGGTTGAGTTGACTGAGAGCATCATCTTGCGGTTCGATTTGGAGAAAGAGGAACCGCTCAGCTTGAGTTTTATCAGTTACTCTCGTTTGGCACAGCCTACCGAGGTGGGGCCACGTAGTTTCCGCCTGGAGCTAGATAACATGGCTGATGAGGTGCGCCGGAAGGTGGTACGCATCATCACTTCGTCACCGGTGAATCAATTTCTCAAGGTGTCTTCATATACTCGTCCTCGTGCCAGGCGCTCTGAACCCATCACCTACGTCGAAAGGCTACCTGCTCTCGCTCTGGCCCAAGGACAGGCGGCTTGATGGAAAAGAGAATGCGCAACGTCACCAGCATCAGCTTTAACCGGGGAATACCCTGTGTAGAAGCCTTCCCCGTAAGCAAAATCCAGGAGTGCGCTGCGGCGATCCTGGCCGCCGACGCTGCGACTGTTCTGCAGTATGGCAAATCAACTGGCTACCTGCCGCTGCGGGAGACCATAGCCAGGTGGCATGGAGCTAACTCCGAAGAGGTTCTGGTCAGCAACGGCTCGCTCCAAATCCAGGAGTTCCTCGCGGCACTCCTGCTGCGCCCAGGCGATACCGTCTTCGTGGAGGAGCCGACCTACGACCGCACCATCACCACCTTTCGACGGCACGGCGCCAACCTCGTAGGCATACCCCTGGAGCACGATGGCCTGGACATCGAATACCTGGCCGCCCAGTTGCGGAAGGTGACGCCGAAGTTGCTGTACCTCATCTCCGATTTCCAGAACCCCACCGGGCTGACCACATCGCTATCCAAACGGGAGCAGATCGTCCGTCTGGCGGAGGAGCATGGTTTCTGGATAGTAGAGGACAATCCCTATCGGGCGTTGCGATACCAGGGCGCCGATGTGCCGCTAATGAGAACCATGAACCCCGACCGGGTGCTCCACCTCTCGTCGTTCACGAAGATCCTGAGTCCCGGGGTGCGAGTAGGGTACCTCGTTGCCCCTGAGCGCATCGTCGAGGCCGTAGCCAAGATTGCCACGGACACCTACGTCACCCCCGGACTCCTGGCCCAGGGCGTTGCCTACGAATTCTGTCGTCGGGGATGGCTGGAACCCAATTTGGAGAGTCTGAAGGGGATTTACCGCCCCAAGCTAGAGGCTACGGCTGCGTCGCTGCGGGAATACCTGCCCGGAGCCGATTGGGTCGAGCCTGAAGGCGGTTTCTTTCTGGGAATCACCCTGCCTGCAACGATGAACGTGGCCAATCTACGAGAGAGAGCGGAAAAGGCGGGACTAAGCCTATCCGACGGTCGGGGCTTTTTCCCGCAGGGCGGTGGGGAGAGATTCTTGCGTTTGGCCTTCACCGCCCTCTCAGAGCCTGAGATCCGTGAGGGCATTTCTCGCCTGGCCAGGCTGGCATCTCACTAAACGGCGACCGGACTTCGGCTTAAGGAGGCAAGATAGTGCGCATAGGGACGGTGCGGGATCGCCGGGGACGTGAGATTTACATCACTGAGGAGCGGTGGAAGCACATCATTGAGGAACACGAAGAGCTGAGTGGAGGAACATGAAGCAAAGATTTTCATGGCTGATTAAGTTTGAAATCCCCTTAGACGACGGTACCGTCATTCGTTGTCACTACGATAAGGAAGGAGATATCCTGGAGTTGTTCTTTAAGCGAGGTCCGGCTACTTGCACTGTCGAACTCACGGACAATATCATCCTGCGCTTTGATCGAGAAAACGAGGAGCCCCTCAGTTTGGGATTGATCAGCTATTCAGCACTGGCCAGACTGACCGAGATCGGCCCTCGTGGTTTCCGCTTGAAGCTGGATGAAATACCTGACGATGTGCGTCAGACGGTGCTGAAGATTATCACCACGCCACCGGTTAACCGCTTCCTGAAAGTACTCACCTATTCCCCGCGGCCTGCCAGACGTCCGGTGCCTATCGCTTACGTGGAGGAGTTGCCCGCTCTCGCTCTGGCCCAAAAGGAGATAGCTTGATGGGCGAGAAGACCTATACCGTACCCTACGGCAAGGGCGAAATCAGCTTCGCCTTGCTGCCAGGGATGCGCGGTACGGTGGTGGAATCGAAAAAGGTGCCGCCCATCGCCGACGTGGAAGCGACCATCGCCGAGGCACTGGCGAAGCCGGTGAATTCGCCGCCGCTGCGGGAGCTGGCCAAGCCAGGCGATGCCGCTTCGCTTAAAGTCTGCATCGTCTTCACCGACATCACCCGCGCCAGCCCGGATCATCTGCTGGTGCCCGCGCTGCTGGCGGAGCTGACTGCCGCTGGCGTGCGGGACGAGGACATCACCCTGCTCTGCGGCATCGGCATGCACCGGCCCAGCACGCCGGAGGAGAAGGTCATCAAACTGGGCGAGGAGGTGGTGGCCCGCTACCGGGTCATTGACAACGAGCCGCAGAACCCGGCCGCGCTGGTGCACCTGGGCACGACCGAAAGCGGCGTCCCTCTCTCGGTGCACCGAGCAGCCTACGAGGCCGACTTGCTCATCGCCACCGGCATCGTGGAACCGCACCAGTACGCGGGCTACTCCGGCGGGCGCAAGACGGTGGCCGTGGGCGCGGCGGGTGAGGCCATGATCGCTTACACCCACGGCCCGCAGATGGTGGATCACCCCGGCACGCGGCTGGGCCGCATCGAGGGCAATCTCTTCCACGAGGCGGTCAGCGAGGCGGCGCGGCGAGCAGGGCTGCGCTTCATCCTCAACGTCGTGCTGGACGACCACAAGCGAGTGGCGGCGGTGCGCGCTGGCGAGCCGACGGCGGCCTTTCTCGAACTGGTAGCCTTCGCCAGGCAGTTGTACGAGGTGCCGGTGCCGCAACGTTACGACGTCGTCATCGGCGGCGTGGGATTCCCCAAGGATGCCAACCTCTACCAGACCAGCCGGGCGGCCAGCTATCTCTTCTTCGCCCCCACGCCCGTGGTCAAGCCGGGCGGCTTCCTGATCATCCCCGCCCGCTGTCAGGAGGGCGCGGGCGAGGGGGTGGGGGAGCAACGCTTCCTGGAGAAGATGCGAGGCGCCAGGGACATGTCCAGTTTGCTGGAGGAGCTGCGGCGCACCGGCTATCCGCCCGGCGCGCAGCGAGCTTTCATCATGGCGAAGGTGCTGGAGGGGGCGCGGGTAGTCATCGTGGGTAGTGAGCACCCCGATCTGGTGGAAGCCTGTAAGATGATCCCCGCTGAGACGATGGAGGAGGCGCTCGCGCTGGCTGCCCGCGAACTGGGGGATGAGTTAGATGTGTTAATTGTGCCCCACGCGCTGTTGACGCTGCCGGTGGTGAATGAGTAATGAGTAACGAGCAACGAGTCACGAGTATAGAGCAGCTATGCCAGAGTTGAAGATCAGCCGCAGCAAGGTGATTGCTGAAGCACTCGTAGCACACAGGAAGCAGGAAGAGGTGGCGGCGGAGGGGTATCGCTTCTACGCTCAGGAGGCCAGCGAATTCGCCGCTGCCAGCCAGCAAGCGGTTTCAGAAGTATTGGGCCGTGGTGGTGAATATTGGGATTGTGCCCCACGCGCTGTTGATGCTGCCAATCGTGGCTGGAGGCCAACTTGAAGTTTCACTACTATCCCGAAACCGATTCGCTCTACATTGATTTGTCGGAAAAAACGAGTGTAGATTCGCGAGAGGTCGCACCGGGGGTGGTGTTGGATTTTGACGCTGAAGGACACCTGGTGGGTATTGACATTGACCGCGCCAGCCGCATTGTGAACCTCTCGCGACTGGAAGCAGAGATGCTACCTATCACCACGTTTTCCCTTGTGGGCACACCTGCATGACGGCATGTCTGCCATTCGCTTTCATGCACCTTGCATCCTGCATCCTGCACCGGAGGATTACATGACTATTGGCGAATCGAACCCTGACCTGCAGCGCCTCGGCATTGAGGTTCCGAGCGAGGAAAAGTACCTCTTCTGCATCCGCTGTGGGCTGTGCCTCTCAGTGTGTCCCACCTACAAGCACTCGCTGCGAGAAACCGAATCGCCCCGGGGACGGGTGGCCCTGGTCCGCAAGGCCCTGGAGGGCGAGCTGGAGCTGAGCGCCAACTTCGACGACCACGTACACCGCTGCCTGGGCTGCCTGGCTTGCGACGACATCTGCCCAGTGGGCATTAAGCCAGCCCACCTGTGCCTGGAGACCCGTGACTTGTTGCGCCAGGCCAAACCTCAACCCTGGGTCAAGCGGCTCCTCTTCCATAACTACTTCCCGCACATGGAACGCATCGAGTGGTCCATGCTGCCGATGGTTCTCTACCAGAAGATAGGCCTGCAAGCGATAGCTCACACCCTGGGCATCACCCGGCTATTACCGCAGCAACTCCGGGACATGGAGAGACTATTGCCACCTTTGCCGGTCCGCCCTCTGCGTCACCGGCTGCCCGAAGTGACGGCGGCCAACAGCGAACGGAAGTATCGCGTCGGCTTCTTTCTGGGTTGCTTCCAGAACACAATCTTCGCCGAGGGCAGCGCGGCCACGGTGCGGGTTCTGGCTCGCAATGGCTGCGAGGTGATCACGCCCAAGGAGGTCAAGTGCTGCGGGATGCCGGCCAATGGCTATGGCTTCCGCAACGTGGTACGCGATCTGGCCAGGCACAACATTGCCCTTTTCGAGCGGCTGGATGTGGACGCTATCGTCACCGATTGCGCCACGTGCGGTTCGGCATTGAAAGAGTATCCTCACTTCCTCAGCAGCGATGCGGAGTGGCACGAGCGAGCTGAAGCCTTTGCCGCCAAGGTGCGGGACATCAACGAGTTTCTGGTTGAAATCGGCATACAGGAGCCGAAGGGCCAGGTGCGGGCGCGGGTAACTTACCATGACCCTTGCCACCTGGCGCGGGCGCAGCAGGTGCGCTCGCAGCCACGGGAGCTGATCCAGCTTTCCGGGGCCGAACTGGTGGAGATGAAAGGCGCTGACTCGTGTTGTGGCTCAGCCGGCACACAGATCGTGACCCACCACGAAACCGCGGTCGGCATCCTGGCCGGCAAGATCGCCAACGCCGCCGACACTGGGGCGGAGATCATTGTCACCAGTTGCCCCGGCTGTCAGCTTCACCTGGGCCTGGGGGCGAAGAAGCACGACCTGCCGGTGCGGGTGCTGCATCCGGTTCAGTTGTTGGACGAGGCGTATCGGAAATCAGAGGGATGAGGAGGCGTTTTGTGATAGACAAACACATCGTCAAAAAACTAGAGAACATCGTCGGCAAGCGGCACGTCCTAACCTCGCCCGAGGACCTGATCTGCTACTCCTACGACAGCACTTTTGCCGAGGGACGCCCCGATGTGGTGGTCAGTCCGGCCACCACCGAAGAGGTGAGCCAGGTGATGCGACTGGCCTATCAGGAGGAGATTGCGGTCGTGCCACGGGGGATGGGAAGCGGGCTGGCTGCGGCCTCGGTCCCTTTTTCAGGCGGGATCGTCCTCAGCCTGACCCGCATGAACCGCATCCTGGAGATTGACGAAGAGAACATGACGGCCACAGCCGAGGCTGGAGTGGTCACCGCCGATCTTCAAGCGGTTGTAGAAGAGCGGGGCCTGTACTACCCGCCTGATCCATCCAGCATCAAACAGTCCACTCTGGCCGGGAACGTGGCCTGCAATGCTGGCGGCCCTCGCTGTCTGAAGTACGGCGTCACTGGCGACTACGTGTTGGGGCTTAAGGTTGTGCTGGCCGATGGGCGCGTTTTGCAGACTGGCGGCAAGGCTATCAAAAACGTGACCGGCTACAACCTGACTCAGCTTTTTGTCGGCTCCGAGGGGACACTGGGGGTGATCACCGAGGTGCTGGTCAAGCTGATGAGCAAGCCGGAGGCCGTCTGTACAGCCCTGGCTATCTACCCCGTGTTGGATGACGCCAGCCGCACGGTCAACGCTATCCTGATGGCTGGCATCGTGCCCTGTACCCTCGAGATCATGGACGACACCACCATCAGCACCATCGAAGAATACATGCACCTGGGGCTGCCGGTGGGCGCGGCGGCTGTCCTGATCCTGGAGTCCGATGGTGAGGACGAGGACGTGGTGGTCAAGGAAATCGAGGCCATGGCCAAGATCGCCCGTCGGCACGGGGCCTCAGGGGTGAAAGTGGCCGAGACCGATGCTGAGCGGGAGGATCTGTGGCGCGGCCGGCGTTCGGTGGGGCCATCGCTGGCCCAGCGGGCTCCCAACAAGCTGGGCGAGGACATCTCCGTGCCCCGCTCGCAGGTCCCGCAGGCGGTGCGGCGCATCAAAGAGATCGGCCTGAAATACAACCTCCCCATCGTGGTCTTCGGCCACGCTGGGGATGGCAACCTGCACCCCAACATCCTGTTCGACAAGCGGGACGAGGAGGAATGGGGTCGGGTGGAGCAGGCTGTGGGTGACATCTTCACTATGGCGGTGGAACTTGGTGGCACCCTCTCTGGGGAGCACGGAGTGGGCACACTGAAGCTCCCCTACCTGGAGATGGCGCTGGGCCCAGTGGTCGTGGACTTGATGCGTGGCATCAAGCAGGCACTGGACCCGCAGAACATCCTGAATCCGGGCAAGGTGTTGCCTGAGCTCTGAGTAGATCGTTTTGGACTGACGATCTGGGGGATGACCAATGACAAATGACCAAATCCCAAAACGGTCCATCTTGGCGCTGGAAAGGAGAGCAGAGGCTGACCATGAACGAGAAGATTCAGCTTGTGGGCTGGGATGATGGGAAGATATACTTCTATTTGAACGGCGAGGAGCACTGTATCTCTGACGAACCTGAGCTGTTCGCGCAGGTTATTGCTCTATGCCGACGGTACTACGAGCAAAAAGCGGAAGAGCAGGCAGGCACGAACGCACCATCAAACAAAGACCGCAAGGAGTCGAAGAAGGTAGGTCCAGGATGACCAGAATGTCCGCAAAACCATATCTATTACTCGATGCCGGTGGTACATTTCTGTTTGTAGATCAGGACTATCTGTCACGGCTGGCGGATCGGCACGGTTTCCAGGTTGAGGCGACGCGGTTTTACGAAGAGCACTTCCGCCTCGTCCACTGGTTCGACACGTACGTCAGTACCCAGCGACGGTTTCTGTCGGGGCTTTCGGAACCCTATTCCCAGATCCTTCTGCGGTTGGTGGGCCTGTCGGAGGAGAGTGCGGAGCAGGCAGCACAAGTGGCCGAAGCCAGGCACGAGCAGAGAAACCTCTGGGAATTCACGTTCCCGTGGATCGTGGAAACCCTCGACCAGTTGAAAGACGAAGGGTATCGCATGTCCATCGTCTCCAACGCCGACGGCAGGGTGGAGGAGGAGTTGCACAATCTGGGGATGCAGTGCTATTTCGAGAGGGTCTACGATTCTGAGGTGGTGGGAGTTGAGAAGCCTGAGCCCGGCATCTACGAGCTGGCTTTGAACGACCTGGGCCTCCAGCCCGAGGAAGCCGTGTTCGTAGGGGACATGTTCTACATAGACATCTGGGGAGCCAACCGGGTGGGGATTCCTGGTCTGCACCTCGATCCGCTGGGTCTCTACGAAGGGTGGCCGGGGGCGCACATCCAGGACCTGCGGCGACTGCCCGGTTGGTTGAAGGAATACGTGGCTGCTCCAGAACAGTTTGAGATGCTGCCCCTGCGCGATTTTGCACTGCTGGCGGAAAAGGAGTGAAAGCAAATAATGATTGAGAGCCTGTTGACAGAACAACAAAAGAGGCTCCGCGACAAAGTGAGGGCCTTTGTCAAAGGGGTTCCTCGCCAGTTGTTGTTGGACATGGACGCCGACCGGGTGCAGTACCCGCGCGAGTTCGTCGAGGAAGCGGCGCGACGCGGTCTGCTGGGCCTGCGTTTCCCGCGCGAATACGGCGGGGGCGGGCTGAGCTGGACCGATGAGATCGTGGCCATCGAGGAGGTGGGTGTGCTGGGCACCGCGCTGTCCTGTGCCTACGTGATGCCCAGTATCGTCGGCGAGGCCCTCCACTTGTTCGGCACGCCGGAGCAGAAGGAGCGCTGGCTGCGTCCTTTGCTGGCGGGGAAGCTCATCGCCGCCGAGGCGCTGACCGAGCCCCGGGGCGGCTCCGATTTCTTTGGCACCACCACCACGGCCAGCCGCGACGGCGACGCCTACGTCCTCAGCGGGCAAAAGCGCTTCATCGTCGGCGCGGAGAAGGCGGATTTCTTCCTGGTCTACGCCCGCACCGATCCCGAAGCTCCATCCCGTCAGGCTCTGAGCGCCTTCGTCGTCGAGCGGGGCGAGGGGCTGGAGGTGCAGCACGTCTACGGGCTGATGGGGACGCGAGGCGGCGGCACGGGGCGACTTTATTTCCGTGACGTTCGGGTGCCACGTGAGAACCTCATCGGTGAGGAGAACGGCGCGGCTGCTGTCTTCTACCAGATGATGATCCCTGAGCGGCTGACCAGCGCGGCGGGGGCCCTGGGCATGGCGCGAGCGGCTCTGGAGATCGCCGCCCGCTACTCCGACCGCCGCCAGGCCTTCGGAAAAGTGATCCGGCGCTTTGAGGGAGTGAGCTTCAAAGTGGCCGACAGCATCACATTGCTCGACGCGGCCAGCTCGCTGGTCTACGCCACCGCCCACACGGTGGACAGCGGCGCGGAGGCGGGCCATGCGCGGCGCATGGTCTCCGAGGCCAAGAAGTTCGCCACCGACGCCGCCTGAGAGATCGTCAACTACGCCATGCAGATCATGGGCGGCATCGGCTATACCAACGTCTACCCCATTGAGCGCCTGCTGCGCGATCTGCGCCTGAGCCTGATCTGGACCGGCACCAACGAGATCATGAATCTGATCATCCAGCACGAGTACTATCAGGAGGTGCTGCGCCCCCGGCCCGGCGTGCGGGACGTGGAGGCGGATGCCGTGGCAGCGGACGCGATAGAAGAGAAGGAGTGTTAGCCGCTTCAAACTTCAAAGATGAAGGAGAAAAAGCATGCTAGAACTGAAAAAAGGCGTTGACATCCTTGCCGAAGTGGGCGGGATTGGAAGCCTGGATGAAGCAAAGGCGCTGCTCGAGGTCAAGTGTGACCAGGAGAGTCTAGCAAAGCTGAACAAGATTGCCAATGAAGAAGCGCTGCTGAAAATCGCCAACGCGATTGCCATGACTGACCCTGACGCGGTCTTCGTGAATACCGGATCGGAGGCGGACGTTCAAAGAGTCAGGGAGATGTGCCTGGAAAAAGGCGAGGAAGCGCCGCTGGCCATGAAAGACCACACCATCCACTTCGACCTGGCCCAGGAACAGGCGCGGATCATTGATAGAACGTTCTACATCGTGAACGAAGGCGAAGAAGTCAGTGTGCTGGCCAAGAAGATTCTCAGGGATGAAGCGTACGACTATGTCAAAACCCACATGACCGGAATCGCGAGAGGGAAAACTCTGCTGGTGGGTTTCTTCAGCAGAGGCCCCATCGGCGCTCCGGCTGCGATTCCGGCTCTGGAGATCACGACCTCAACCTACGTCATGCACTCGGCCAACATCCTGTACAGACACGTCTATGACCAGTTTGACGAAGAGGTGCAACGAGTGGGGCTGTTCCTGACCAATGTTCATAGTGAAGGGCCAAACAGACCGCAGGATCTGCCGAAAGCCAGGGTGTTCATGGACCGAAGTTGGCTGACGACGTTCTCGATGTTCTGCACGTATGCCGGCAATACGCTGCTGCTGAAAAAAGGGAATCACCGCTTTGCGGTTGACCTGGCAACCTACTACCGTAGAGAACAAGAACTATCGGAGCACATGTTTATCACCGGCGTAACAGGCCCTGGCGGGAGAAGGACATACTTTGCCGGGGCGGCGCCTTCTGGATGCGGGAAAACCACCACGGCCATGGTGGGCACGGATTTTATCGGCGATGACCTGGCCCAGTTGTGGATTGCTGAAGACGGGACGTTGCGAGCTATCAATCCTGAGTGCGGCATCTTTGGCATCGTCAGGGATGTGAAGCGCGAAGATGATCCGTACTTGATGAAATGTCTGAGGGAAGAAGGCGCGGAAGTGATCTGGACCAACGTGCTGATTGACGCACACGGAGTGCCGCACTGGGTTGGGAACGGAGAGGAACGCCCCCAAAAAGGCATTAACTTCCAGGGCGAGTGGTGGGAAGGCAAGACGGATGAAGATGGCAAGCCTATTCCGCTTTCTAATCCGAATGCACGATGCACGGTTTCAAACAGCGCCATCGGAAATTACAACGAAGCCGTGGCCGAAGATCCACGCGGGGCGGAGATCAAAGTGATCACCTACAGCGGGCGGGACAGCGATACGATGCCGCCGGTCTGGGTGGCCAAGGATCCCGATCACGGTGTCGTCATCGGGGCCTCGGTTCTCTCGGCGGCAACCGCCACGGAGGTGGGGGCCAAGGGCGTCCGCCGCCAGCCCTGGGCCAACGAGCCGTTCATCCCTGGGCCGCTGGCCGACTACATGGATGCCCAGTTTGTGTTCTTCAATTCTGACCAACTGAAAAGCAAACCCATCATGGCCGGGTTGAACTACTTCCTGACGCACGGCGCCCGTGGTGGGGAAGGGGACAAGCCCTTCGACAAAGCTCAGGACGAGTTGCTGGGCGAGAAACGCGACGTGAAAGTGTGGCTCGGCTGGCTTGAGCTGAGGGCGCACGGAGACGTTGGTGCGGTTGAGACTCCCATCGGATTCATTCCGAAATATGAGGATCTCCAAGAGTTGTTCGACGGGATTGGCAAGGAGTATCCGAAGGAGCTCTATGACAAGCAGTTTGCGTTCTATGTGGACAACATCCTGGCCAGGATTGACTTGCAGGAAGAAGCCTACCGGAAAGAGAAGAACATCCCGGCCAGGCTGTTTGAAGTCTATGCGGAGCAGAGGAAGGGGCTTGAGGCGCGGAAAGCGAAATACGGGCCGGTTGTTTCGGTGGAGCAGCTTACCGAGGCTGCTGATTTGTTGGGGCTAAAGAGCGGGGGGCAACTGCGGTTTATGCAGGTGGCCTGCAACGGTTAGCAGATGATAGCTTTCAGACGTATTAGTACGTGTTGGGCGTCCATGTACAGCTGTTTCACCACCAGCCCATACATCTCCCTAAAGCAAAAAGCAAGATCACAGCTACCACAAACCAAAACCAACTACTTCCCGATACACTTTTTCTTTCCAGCCAACGCCCGCAGTGCCAGCAATAAACCCCCTGCCGTTGTCGAACCTGTTGTATTTCTTGCTGTGCGGCCTGCTGTCCCTGCGGAGTGTTCAGTACCTTGTACACACCGTCTTGTAGCGGACTTGGGTATTGAACCTGGACACCACACTGCGGTGATGGACAGGTAAGTGGCATTGTCCGAAGGGGATAGTGATGTGGGTAGGCGAACTGATGGCGGTTCGGATCATTAGGATCATCTAGCCTGGTGCCACATTGTCCACACAATGGATTGGTGTCAGGATTGGGCGCACCACACCATGGGCAGTATAGAATCATCCCGTTCTCTCCTGTGTCAGCAGTGAAATGGCAGATAGGCCATTTCTTGATCTGTTCAAAGCAAACCCTCCCCCTTCAGTTTCTTCCTCACTATTCTCCCCATCTCCTTGCTCATCTCTGACCGCACCATACTGAACACCTCTCGGTTGCGCGTTTGGGCCACTTTATCTGCCATTATGCCAAGGGAGAGCCAATCAAAGAGCGCCTAACCTGAGCGGTGGGAGGTTTGCCTCCCACCGGGACCTTCCTTGTTCTCAAAACAAGTGTTCCGCCACGAGCTCAATGAGCCCTATGATTCCTGCAATCCCTAGGAAGAACAGAGCGAGCCCAAGGAGTATCGGCGTGCCTGCAAGAGCGCCGGGTAGACTTAGGACCATGATGATGAGGCCGACTATCGTTTTCCAAGAAGAGTACGGCTCCGTGATTAGTGACGTCCCAAGGAAAAACCCCCCGTATGAAGCTACAATCCAGAGAAGAGGAGCTAGCAACCAACCCACTCCGGATCCTGCTGTTCCCGTGTAGATGACAGACGTGCCACCCTTAATGCCTCCACCACTTCCTAAACCTTTCGTCCCTCCGGGCGTCTTGGGAGTAGGAAGCACTGTACGCGGCCAACCGAGCAAACCCCATTTCTGTACCTCCCCTGTCTGCGGGTGGATACGAGTGTGGCCTGCACTCTCCCAACCGAGCAAACCCCGTTTCTGTACTTCCCCTGTCTCCGGGTGGATACGAGTGTGGCCTTTACTCTCCCAACCGAGCAAACCCCGTTTCTGTACCTCCCCTGTCTCCGGGTGGATGCGAGTGTGGCCTTTACTCTCCCAACCGAGCAAACCCCGTTTCTGTACCTCCCCTGTCTCCGGGTGGATACGAGTGTGGCCCTTACTCTCCCAACCGAGCAAACCCCATTTCTGTACCTCCCCTGTCTCCGGGTGGATACGAATGTGGCCCTCGGTATCATTGATGCCTTGCTTCTTTAGGAAGTCTTTCAGTTCCCTCTCGTCCATGGCTCTTCCCTCCTGCAAACAAAAGTGTGATCACCGCTTATCTGAACATCGCGACTGCAATAGGCGGCCTAATCGGGTTTTCGATTATGACGGCATGACGCGAAACTCACGATTCACGAAGCAAATCTTGCGTGAATCACGGCGTTTTGACGTGTTTCCCGCAATGACTGTAGCGGGAATCCAGCGAGAGATTCTCTCCCTCCACTGGATTCTTGGGGTCGTCAAGGATCGTTCATTCTCCCCCTCCTCGAGCTGCAAGTCGTCGAGTGGCTGCGAATACGTGCCAAAACCCCACGAGGCTGACATGGCTCCGTGGCCATTAGAAGCACACAAAGCCGCCCCCCCCAACTTGTCCAAGAAGCGGCTTTGTGCTATAATCTCTCAAGCCTATCTCCTGGGCCGTTCAGGAGTGGGTGTTGGGATTATCAGAGACACGACTCTGTAACCCCTTTTCTATTTGGCTAGGCATAGTATATCACATTTCGCCTCGTTTGGCAATACCAGAAAGCCACCTGTGCGGTTGACGCAGGTGGCTTTTTGCATCATACCATCTCCTGTCAGATGGTGGGGTGTTGGCCTGAGTCCGTCCTGGCCGTGCGCGACGGCAAGCTGATCAACGAAGCGACGATCCTGTCATGTTGCTCTTGGGAGAAAGCCGTTGTTCATTGGCTCCAGCCTGGCTTACCAGTAGAGGTTGGATAGAAGTAGTCTGCACCTACCCAACCCTGGTCACCGCCAACCCGCACCTGGTAGAAAACAGTGCCGTCTGATGTTGTCTCGTCGAGGAGGATGGCATCAACGCAACCCTTGGTAGACATCTCCACGACCGCTGCGATGGAGTCGCCTTCCTGGGAGGCCACGGCAGGCTTGGCCCACAGGGCGACCTCTCCGCGCCCATCCCAGTCGCAAAGCCATCCACCCTCAACCTCACCGACCGCCGTAGGCTGCGGCTGCTCTGCCTCTATTATGCTAATAGCATCTACTATGGTTCCCAACCCCGCTATCTCTGCAAAGGCTTCTGCGTCCGGCCCCGCCGGTATCGGCATGTCGAGGGATACTGGCGTCGGCGTCACTTTCGGAGTAGGGTTGATAATGTCGGCCAGACCAACATAAAGGAACATGAACAAAACCTGCACGCCCGACAAGATGATCATCTTGCGAGACCTCGGTTGTCCCCCGAACCACTGTATCAGTGAACCTGTTTGCACTTTCCGTGCAACCTCGCGCGGTGGTGCGACTGGTTGGTCTCCAATCGGCTCCGCGGGCGTCGGCATCCTGCGGCTCAATATCTCGTTAGCCCGCACAAGCCCTTTCAGTGCCTCTTGGTTGGAAGCGTCCAAATCAAGCGCCTGCTCGAAGTATTCGCGAGCCTGGTCATACCAGCCCTGTTCGAGCGCCATTTGGCCGAAGCTTATGAGTTTGTCAACGTCAGCATTTTCATTGCTTACCATTGTCAGAATATCCCGCACTAGCAAAAAAGCCGCGCCCACTTGCCCAGGGGTGAACCGCTTTTATTATAGCAGATTGCACCCAGGCAGTGGGCAAAAATCGCGTGAATTTAGCGTGAATCTTGCGTGAAGATAACCCCTTTGGCACATACAAAAAGCCACCTGTGCGGTTGATGCAGGTGGCTTTTGTACTCTTGTTGGGCCATCTTCGGCTTGGCCGTGCCCCTGGCTCCTCGAAAGCCGAGGGGCTTTTTGTTCCTCTGCCTTAGATCAGCAGAAGGATTGCTTCCAGGGACAACACGACGTTGCATCGCTATGGCCTTTGCGGAATTATTGTATTGCGCAACTCCTGCAAATCATAAGCGAGATGAGGCGCCAGACACTCTTCCAGTTCGATCAGGTCATCGTAGTATTCAAGCAGGGCATAGCCATAGTCTTCCTTGGCTTCAGCCAGGGTAGCACCGGTGCCATATCGTAGGAACCTATCATCGCTCACGAGGTAGTAACCCTCTTCGTAACCCACAGTCACCGGAATCGGGTCTTGTAAGGTGTAGTTGGCATCCGGCAGGGAGACGACGTCATCAGTAAAGGGGACAGAGGGATCGTCAACAGAGGGATACATAAAGACACCACTGGCAGCATCTATATGCTTGTCCATTGGAAACAATAGCTCAACTGGATAGCTTGGTTGTGCGCTTATCTCCACTAATTCAGGGCTCATGCTGATTCTTCCTCTTCTGATTCTTTGCTCTTACGGTAGCTCTCTAGATTCCGCTGCATGGCATCAATAATGGCTTCCATGCGATCTGCAGCGACGGCAATCCGAGCGACCGCCTGTGCTGGCACAGACTTCAATGCGGCCAGTTTTTCGACGTCGCCCAAAATGAATGGCGGGACCACTTCAAAGAAAGTCAGGAAAAACTCAGCTTCAGAATGCGAAACTACCACATTGGTCGCGAAGTGAGTCTTAAGGTCTTCAGGGATCTGCCATTCGAGGGGAATCGCCACTTTGTGTACGACCTCGTCTTTTTTTGCTGGCATAGCACATCTCCTCTTTGCCGCTTCACAAATCTTTGGTCGGTTTCGACTGGTCTATTTTACCAGGTTAGGTCGAAAAGCGCAAATCGCCTGGCTGGGCTCTCTTTCTGTAAGGATAAGAACGTCCAACACGGCTAGGCCGTAGGCAGCGCTATGCAGATCACGATGCCCAAAATCCAACCTATACCTCGGCCATGCTTTGCCCTCGAACACTCAAGGCGGCTCTTCCTCCTCAAGTATCTCCCGCACTTCCTCCCTCGCCTTTCTCTCCATCTCCTTACTCATCTCTGGCCACGCCACGCTAAACACCTCGTCTGCTTGCCAGCCTGCTATCTCACTGACTCGGGGGCGGTTTGGATCACGAAAGCTGCGAAAGGCCGCGAAAGGCACGAAAGTCTGCTTGCCGACAGGACTTCCTTTCGTGTATTTCGTGTGCTTTCGTGACCTTCGTGTTCCGAACCCTTCTCTCCATCTCCTTACTCATCTCTGGCCACGCCACGCTAAACACCTCACCTACACCGCTGAATGTGCAGTGCCACCTACCATCACCCTCTGCAACGTTCAAGAGCTCAAACTTGCCAGCCTCGTGCATGGCGGTGGCTAGCAGGAACTGGAAAGCCTCTTGAACTCGGGAGGTTGGGCGTCGAGGAAGGAGGCGAGGGGTTGGAGTTTGGGGGAAGGTTGCTGGTTGTTGTCATTCTCTTGATCAGAGGGCACAGAAGTCGGGATTCCAGCAGCCAGCATCCAGAACAAACCTAAGGAGAGCCAGAGGAAGCCGCCACCCGAAAGCCGAAGTGGCTGATGCGAACGTCCGGGTCGCCCCCGTAGCGATCAACGCAGCGGGCGTCTCCCTCATAGCCGGACCACGAGCCGCCCCGCAACCCCCGCCTCTCCCCGGAGTCGGGCCCTTGAGGGTTTCGCTCAGGTGCTTCACTGTAATAATCGGCGTCATACCAATCGGCTACCCACTCCCAGACATTGCCGGCCATGTCATAGGCTCCGTAGGGACTCTTTCCAGCCTCGTAATGTCCAACGGGTGCCGTATCAGCGTATCCATCGTCTACGCTCGAATCCTTCCAAGCAAGCTCACAGTTCACGTCACAGTAGTTCAGTTTGCTCCCGTCCGGCGCACTGTTCCCCCAGGGATACTCCCTCCCGTCGGTGCCCCGCGCTGCCTTCTCCCACTCTGCTTCCGTGGGAAGGCGCACGCCCGCCCACTGGCAATAGGCGTCGGCGTCGTTCCAACTGACCTGAACGACGGGATGATCCATCTTGCCCTCGATGCTGCTGCCCGGCCCCTGTGGATGACGCCAGTCGGCCCCTTCCACTTCTTCCCAATCCTCGCCTGCCCAGGCCCACCCCCATCCTGCCGTCTCAGCGTCGGTGGTGTAACCAGTGGCATCAACAAACTGCGAGAATTGCTCGTTGGTCACCTCGTATTTGCCGATGTAAAAAGCATCAAGGTACACGGTGCGCTGGGGATGCTCATTGTCAAGGCCCTCACCGTCTGGACTGCCCATGATGAACTCCCCGGCGCCAACGAAGACCATGCCTTCCGGAGCGCCTACAACTGTTGGGGTCGCTTGCACACCGGGTGTGATGTCCATCGTCGGCGTTATCGTCCCACCCTGGGGGATTATCAACTCCTGGCCTATCTGCAACCGCTTGGGATCTGAGATGGCGTTGGCCTCCTGGAGAGCCTCGACCGTCACCCCGTACTGCTTGGCGATCTCGCTCAGAGTATCTCCTTCCTGAACCACGTGGACCACTTGTGCGGTGGTCGGTGAGACGGAGGTTGACGTGGCTGTAGCCGCTACCTGCCGCTGGGGAATGACGAGCTCCTGGTCTATCTGCAAACGTGTGGGGTCGGAGATAGCGTTGATTTCCAGGAGGGCTTCCACGGTAACTCCGAACTCCTTGGCGATCTCGCTCAAAGTATCTCCTGCCTGAACCACGTAGATCACTGGCGTAGGGGTACCCGTAGGCGTAGGCAGGACAGGCGTCGGCGTGGGCGGTATGGGTGTTGCTGTTGGCAGGGCAGGTGTTGGCGTAGGGGGCCTGGGAGTCGCCGTTGGCGGGACAGGAGTCCTGGTGGGCGGCATCGGCGTCGCTGTCGGCGGGACAGGAGTTAGAGTCGCCTGCACAGGTTCTGATGTTGGAGTAGCTTGTGCAGGCGTTGGAGTTGGCGTACAGGCTGTTGCGGCGAGGATGATCCCCAACGCTACCAGCAAGAGCCCTAGCTTGTTTCTTCTCATCGCAAAACCTCCGTTTCGTGTGGCAGTGCATCGGGATTCGCTACATTCAGCCCTGGCGCCTTGCTAAACACCTCACCTACACCGCTGAATGTGTAGTGCCACCTACCGTCAACCTCGATCACTTTCGAAAGCTCAAACTTGCCAGCCTCTTGCATGGTGGCGGCTAGCAGGAACTGGAAAGCCTCTTGGAGTTCGGGAGGTTGGGCTTCGAGGAGGGGGGCGAGGGTTTGGAGGTTGGGGGGAGGATCACTGACTGTATTTCTCATATCTAAAGGCCCGGGAACCCAACGGCCTTCTTCTTTCAGCAAGTCGCTGAAGGATCTGAGGCTTGGGAGGCGGCTCAGCCCCCCAGTATATGCTCTTCTTCTGTTTCGCTTCCTCAGAACAGATAATTCACGATGCTCCACGTTATCTTGTCACGGAACTCAAGGTAGACCGTGGTAGCAATGAGTAAGTTGAAGGCTAGGTCACCTAGAAGCTGAGGCATACACTCCAGACCCGTACCGCGCGCCGTCCCAAAGAACGAACCGAAATACGCCGGGTCATTATCATCATTCACGAAGACCAGCAGATGCCTGATGTTCTTGGTTTCGACCAAGTCCTGCGCAAACTCTCTCAGAGCTTCGCAGTCAGGGTATGAGACCTTATTACTATGAATCAATACCGCACATGAGCCTTGAACGTGGATAATATCTCCCTCAATTCTGAAGTCGCTACCGGGGTCAAAACCAAACTCAGTGAAGATTTGCGGAAACCATTCGTAGGTGTAGTACATTATGCCCTCGGAGAGGGACACAATGTCCCCTGAAGATCGCAGATTGGGGAATAGGAGGCTCTCATCAAGTGTTTGGACGAGCTTAAAACCATGTACAGACAACAAGCGACTGACTACATCCGAGAACACCGAGGGTTCCATCCTGTTCGGAATACACCGCAGTGGATCAAGCCTGTGTCCAAGCGGGCGTCCTCGAAATGTCGGGCCATCAATTCTTAATGACCGATGGCTGAGCATACTTGACCAGACACCGTCATCAAGTAATGCTCTCTTGGGTATTCGCACCCTGGCTTTCACCTGGCCTTCAGGGAAGGTATTGGGATGAAAGATGCTCTCACCCCATTGCCTGTCTACAATGTCCTTGACGTCCTCGGCCAGGAACACATCCGCACACTCAACATAGACCACGAGGTATACCGCCTCGGGTGAGGCGTACCAGAATCTGAGATGCTCTATCTTCAGGTCCAGTGGTATATACTCGGCTTGAGTGAAATCTGCCGGCTTGAGAGTTGAGCTACGAATACCCTTCAGTTGTATCCAAATACGTGTGTTAGAGAGGCTCCTGTATCGGCTAGCTGTCTTTTGAGTAAGGTGCAACCCAACATCTATAGCTGCCCGATCACGTTCATACTGTATAAACTCACCGTAAGGTCTGGCAAGATTGCGGAATCTCTCTGTATAGATGCCTTCAAATTCGTCCTGTTCGCCTATTAGTGGAGCCATGTCACTATATCACCTTGATTCTTCGGGGTTCTAATGGCACATACCTCGTTGAGTAGACATTTCAACTCTGAGCCGCCACCGCGGTAGGACTGCCAGTTAGCCAACAGCTCTCCATAGATTCCCGAGACTCCCACGTGCCAAACACAAAACAAGCCGCCCCCACTTGCCCAGGAAGCGGCTTTGTGCTATCATATCCCCTAGCCTGTCTCCTGGGCCATTCAGGAGTAGGTGCTGGGATTACAATAAACACGACTTTGTAATCCCTTTTCTATTTGGCTAAGTATAGTATATCACATTTGGCCTCGTTTGGCAATAGCAAAAAAGTCGCCCGTCACCAAATGCCATGACCCGATTTGACAGAAACGGGAAAGTATGGTACAATACTTGTCAGTAGGACGCAGTAAGCTGTTGTTTGAGGTTCAAATGATGAACAGCCCGAGCTTCTTATCGCCTCGGGCGTTTTCTTTGTACAGTCGTGGCCCAATCGGCGCGAGCTGGTAAGCACGACGAAGAACAAACTGCTCCGCCCTACAACATTTCACAGGGAAGGAGGTATACCAGCTAATGACTGAAAGAACCCAGGGTACGGTTAAGTGGTTCAACGGTGGCAAAGGCTACGGCTTCATTGAGCGCGAAGGTGGCGACGATGTGTTCGTCCACTTCTCGGCCATCCAAGGCGACGGTTTTCGCAACCTGAACGAAGGCGACCGAGTGGAGTTCGCCATCGAGAGCAGCCCCAAAGGCCCTCAAGCCGCCGACGTAATGAGGCTCTAGGCTCAAGAGAACCGCAGTAACACAGAGAAGCCACCTGCGTAGTTGACGCAGGTGGCTTTTTGCATTATACTATCTCCTGTCAGACAGGGCACAGATTCCGCAGTGGACGGGGAGTGGAGTATGGTCAAGGTGATGTTTCGAGACAAGGAGTGGGAAGTGCGGGCTGGGATGACGGTGCGAGATGCCATCCTGAAAGTAGGGCTGGCCCCGCAGGCTGTTCTGTCCGTGCGCGACGGCGCCGCTTCATCACATGTACGTAGCGGCCTGATCAACGAAGTGACGATTCTGCGCCGTCATCTTCCTCGGCAAAGCCGACGTAGCGGCCGGGATCGCCGGCCTATTTGACAACTATCAAGAATCAGATATAATATGAGCAACCCCGCCGGAGATAGCATCTCCGGCCCGACGCCCCCCGCAAGGGGGGCTGTCCCTTTATGGGCCAAGGCTGTGTTATGAAACGTGTCATCGCTTACGTTGACGGTTTTAATCTCTACTTTGGCCTGCGCGCCAAAGGCTGGAAGCGCTTCTATTGGCTGAACATCCAAAAAGTCAGCCAGTATCTTTTGAGGCCGGATCAAACGCTGGCCGCGACCAAGTATTTCACGGCGAAAGTAAAATACCCTCCTGATAAACAGCGACGACAGGTCACTTTTCTCGAAGCCCTCGGCACACTGCCTGATTTCCACATCTACTACGGGCATTACCTGGCAGACAAAATCACGTGTCGGAAATGCGGCCATACCTACACCACACACCATGAGAAAATGACCGACGTGAACATCGCTATGGAACTATTGACCGACGCTTCCCAGGATAACTTTGACATCGCATTGCTCATCTCTGCTGATGGCGACCTGGTTGGCCCAGTAAAAAAGGTCAAGCAGTTGTTCCCCCAAAAGCACGTGATCGTAGTGTTCCCGCCCAAGAGACACTCCAATGCTCTCAAAAGTGTTGCGGATGTCTGTCTCCACCTCGACCGAACTACGCTTGCCAAGAGCGTGTTTCCCGACGAGGTCGTCAAGGCCGATGGGTTTGTGCTTCGGCGACCGTCGAGGTGGCGATAACAACGCAATGTTAGCCTCTGTTTTCCAACCACGCTAAATTCTCTCGAATCGCAGCCATCCAGGGCGACGGTTTTCGCAACCTGAACGAAGGCGACCGGGTGGAGTTCACCATCGAGAGCAGCCCCAAAGGCCCTCAGGCCGCCGACGTAATGAGCCTCTAGGCTCAAGAGAACCGCAGTAACACAGAGAAGCCACCTGCGTAGTTGACGCAGGTGGCTTTTTGCATTATACTATCTCCTGTCAGACGGTGCACAGATTTCGCAGTGGACGGGGAGTGGAGTATGGTCAAGGTGATGTTCCGAGACAAGGAGTGGGAAGTGCGGGCTGGGATGACGGTGCGAGATGCCATCCTGAAAGTAGGGCTGGATCCTCAGGCTGTCCTGCCCGTGCGCGACGGCAAGCTGATCAACGAAGCGACGATCATCCGCCAGGGCGACGTGATCAGGTTGGTGGCGGTGATATCAGGTGGATAGCCCCAGTGCGCGAGGTACATTCATGAAGTGCAAAAAGTGTGGCGGCGTGGCGGTGATCGGCATGCGGCAGCACCGGTTGGCGCTGTGCGCTGAGCATTTTGTGGAGTGGTTCGTAAACTACACGCAGCGCGCCATCGAGAAGTACCGCATGTTTGGCACTGACGACCAACTGCTGGTGGCCGTCTCCGGCGGCAAGGATAGTCTGGCGCTGTGGGACGTGTTGTCGCAGCTCGGCTATCGCGCCGACGGGATGTACATCGGCCTGGGGATCGGCGGCGACGACGGCTACTCGGCGGCGTCCCAGCTCAAGGCGGAGGCCTTCGCCGAGGCGCGCGGCCTGACGCTGCACGTGGTGGACGTCAAGCAGACTTATGGCGAGAGCGTTCCGGAGCTGGCGCGGAGGACGCGGCGAGGACTCAAGCCCTGTGCGCTTTGCGGGCTGGTGAAGCGCCACATCATGAATCGCCTGGCCTACCAGGGCGGCTACCATGCCATCGCCACCGGGCATAACCTGGACGATGAGGCCGCCGTCCTGATGCAGAACACCCTTCACTGGCAGGTGGGCTATCTGGCCCGCCAGTCTCCCGTCCTCCCCTCCACCTATCCCCGGCTGGCCCGCAAGGTCAAACCCTTCGTCCGCCTCTACGAGCGGGAGACGGCGGCCTACGCCATCGTGCGGGGCATTGATTACATCTACGACGAGTGCCCCCACGCCGAAGGCTCTAAAACCATCTTCTATAAAAAGCTCCTCAACCAATTAGAGAGCCGCTCGCCAGGGGCCAAGCTGAGCTTCTACCTCAGTTTTCTGAAGGTCAAGAGGGAGGGACTGCTCTCGGTGCGAGAGAAAGCATTGGAGCTGCACGATTGCCAGAACTGTGGTCAGCCGACCACGGCGCCGGAGCTGTGTGCGTTTTGCCGGCTTTGGGAACAACGGATGGATAGCGGATAAACGGATGGGCAAAAGACTGCCGTGCTACAGAGGGGCGTCCTCGCCCATACGCATCAAGTTAAGGATTATGTTGTGCTTGCCGAGGCCGCACGGCCATGAAGTGGCCGTGCTACAGAGCTGCCGCCCGATGAATCGGGCTCAAGAACCCCGTTTACGGGGTGGCAGCTCCGTAGCCGTGGCACTTCATGCCACGGCGGGGCTGGGCCAGCAACCTTTTTTCCGCAAGCTGCCATATTAGCTTGATGCCTATGGCGTCCCCGCCCCGATTTCGTGGTGAACTGGCCCTACGCGGGGCGAGGACGCCCCTTGGTAGCGGTGTGGGGGGAGGGCACAGTAACCGTGTCTGACAAAAGAAGGTTTAATCACGTTATCATCGTCACCTCGGCCTACATTGCGGCCCAGATGCTGGCCGATGTGGCCAGCCTCAAGATTGCTGTCGTGGGCGGGTTCTCCATTGATGCGGGGACCTTCATTTATCCGCTGACCTTCACCCTCCGAGACCTGGTGCACAAGGTCGTTGGCGCGGCCGGGGCGCGGCTGCTGATCATCGCTGCGGCGGTGATCAACCTGATCATGGCTCTCTTCTTTGCTTTTACCGCCGCGCTGCCGCCCGATCCCTCCTGGCCGCTTCAAGATGCCTACGCCTCGGTGCTGACCCCGGTCTGGCGCATCGTCATCGCCAGCATCCTGGCCGAGGTGATCGCCGAATTGATTGACACCGAGGTCTACCAGTTGTGGGTGGAGCGGGTGACCCGTCATTATCAATGGGCGCGAGTGCTCGTCAGCAACTCGGTCAGTGTGCCACTGGATAGCCTGGTCTTTTGCTGGCTGGCCTTTGGCGGAGTGCTCCCCAACGCCGTGGTCTGGAGTATCGTGGTCTCCAACGTGTTGGTGAAGGGGGCAACCACACTGGTCAGTCTGCCAGCCATTTACCTCGTGCCCGAGGGCGACAGGGCGCGAGCGTCAGAAGAAAAATGAGAAGTGAGAAGTGAGAAACGAGAAATGAGAGTCGCGAGGTGAAGATGGACATTGATAATGATGCAAACATGATTATGGATGACGAGTTGCCACCCGATCACCGTTCCGGGTTCGTGGCGGTAATCGGCAAGCCCAACGTGGGCAAATCCACCCTCATCAACGCCTGGCTGGGGGAAAAGATCGCCATCGTCTCCCCCAAGCCGCAGACGACGCGCCACCGTCTGCGCGGCATCCTTACGCGGCCCGACGCCCAGATCATCTTCGTGGACACGCCCGGCATCCACCAACCTCACCATAAGCTGGGCGAGTTCATGGTGGAGACAGCGACCAAGAGCATCCCCGACGCTGATGTGGTTCTGTTCATGGTTGATGTCTCGGAGAGGCCCACGGCGGAGGATGAGCAGATAGCCCAACTGATTGAGGAGCAAGGCCAGTCGCCCGTCGTGCTGGTTCTCAACAAGGCCGATCTGTTGCCACCTGAGAAAGTGCAGCCGCACGGCGACGCCTATTTCGAGTTGGTACAGTATGATGAGTGGATGATGATCTCCGCCACCCGAGGCGACAACCGCGATAAGCTACTGGACATCGTTGTGGCCCGCTTGCCCAAAGGCCCTCGCTATTACCCCTCAGACCAACTCACCGATCAGAATATGCGCTTCCTCGTGGCCGAGCTTGTCCGCGAGCAGGTGCTGCGGTTCGTCCATCAAGAAGTGCCTCACGCCGTAGCGGTGGCCGTGGGGGAGTGGAAGCAGCGGCGGGAGGACCTGACCTACATCGGAGCCAACATCTTCGTGGAGAAGGATTCCCAAAAAGGCATCATCATTGGCGAAGGGGGCAGCATGCTGAAGCGCATCGGCCAGGCAGCCCGAAAGGAGATCGAACGGCTGGTGGGCAACCGGGTATACCTGGAGTTGTGGGTCAAGGTGCGCAAAAAGTGGCGCAAAGACGAGAAGGAGCTGCGTCGCCTGGGGTATGCGCTGCCCCGCAGGAAATCATGAGGGAGCTTTCGTTTGAAAAGGCTATTGAAAGTGTGCACTTGCGCAAAACTGAGTTCAGGTGTATACTTTAGCGCGCTGGGTTCAAGGAGGAAGCCATTGATGTTCTTGCCCGACCAATTTGACGGCGTCGTTGTGGATTCTTTGGCGAGGGGGAACGAGGCGCGACCAGCAGCAGTGCATTGTGATTCTCTAGAAGTGGGGGACACCGAGAAAGATAGGCTTTTGAAGCTGTAGCCTGTATTTGAGGTGTCCCTTTGTATGCTCAGTAGATCCAAAATCGCCAGCAGAGGCGGCTCCCATGCCGCCGGTCCGCGGGCGTGGGAGCCCGCTCTGCTTCAGAATTTGGATCCCTGATGCCAGGCAAAGGAGATCGAAGAGTGAGAGAGGTAAGCGCTGAACAGATAATTCGAGAGGTCGCTCGTCTTTGCATTGAGGCGAACTACTACCTGGGCGAGGACGTGCTGGACGCCCTGCGAAACGCTCGCCAGAAGGAAGTCTCGCCGGTGGGGCAGGCGGTGCTGGCCCAGATTCTCCAGAACGCTGACATCGCCGCCTGTGGGGAGCTGCCGCTGTGCCAGGATACCGGGCTCATGGTCGTATTTCTCGAGCTGGGGCAGGAGGTTCACATCGTGGGCGGCGATCTCAACGAGGCCATCAACGAGGGGGTGCGTCAGGGCTATCGAGAGGGCTACCTGCGCAAGTCGGTGGTGGACAAGCCTTTCTCGGCCAGGGTGAACACCAGGGACAACACCCCGGCGGTGATCCACACCGAGATCGTGCCAGGGGACAAGCTGAAGATCACCGTAGCCCCCAAAGGCGGCGGCAGCGAGAACATGAGCTATCTCAAGATGTTCTCACCGGCGGCCGGCAGGCAGGGGATCATTGATTGGGTGGTCGAGTGTGTGGAAAAGTCGGGGGCCAATCCCTGTCCGCCCATCATCGTTGGGGTGGGCATCGGCGGCACCATTGATCAGACTACCCTCATCGCCAAGAAGTCGCTGATGCGCCCGCTGGGCCAGCCCAGCCCCGATCCCGAAGTGGCCGAACTGGAGGCCGAGATACTGGAGCGGGTGAACAGGCTGGGCATCGGCCCCCAGGGGTTGGGCGGGAGGATTACCGCCCTGGCCGTCCACGTCGAGACCTTCCCCTGTCACATCGCCAGCATGCCGGCGGCGGTCAACATCCAGTGCCACAGCGCGCGGCACAAGGAAGCGGTTTTGTAACGGGAGGCATATCAATGTCCAAGAAGATCACCACTCCTTTGACGGATGACGTCATCGAGAAGTTGCACGCTGGCGACGCGGTGCAGATTACGGGCATCATCTACGTGGGGCGCGACTCGGCCCACAAGCGGATGATCGCCGCCCTGGATGCGGGCGAGGAACTGCCCTTGGACCCGCGGGGGCAGATCATCTACTACATGGGCCCTTCGCCAGCCAGGCCGGGGCGGCCCATCGGTTCCGCCGGCCCGACGACGTCCTATCGCATGGATCCCTATGCCCCGCGCATGTTGGAGCAGGGGCTAAAAGGCATGATCGGCAAGGGCAATCGGGGCCCTGAGGTGCGGGAGGCGTTGAAGAAGCACCAGGCGGTCTACTTCGCGGCCATCGGCGGGGCGGCGGCTCTCATCGCCGATAGCATCAAAGAGGCCGAGGTCATCGCCTACGAGGACCTGGGCGCTGAAGCGCTGCGCAAGCTGAGGGTGGAGGACTTCCCGGCCATCGTGGTCAACGACATGCACGGCGGGGATGCCTACGAGCAGGGGAAAGCGAAGTATCGGGTGGAGGATTAGGCGGCATGAGGATCAGGCTATCGGCCAAGGTGCTAAAGAACGACCTGGTGCGCAGGATCGAGGAGATCAGCGGTCAGGACCTCTTGGCTTGTTATCAGTGTGGCGCGTGCTCGGCGGGCTGTCCGGTGGCCTTCGCCATGGACATGCTGCCCAGCCAGGTCATCCGCCTGGTGCAGTTGGGCCAGGTAGAGGAGGCGCTGGAGTCGGAGACCATCTGGTTCTGCGCTGCCTGCCAGACCTGTTACGCCCGCTGCCCCAAAGGGGTTGACCTCTCGCGCATCATGGAGGCCCTGCGGGAGATAGCGCTCCAGCGAGGTGGCGATTACCTGGACATCACGGCCATCCGTCCCGAAGAGTTGGCCGAATTCCCCCAGCAGGCTTTCATCGGTGGGTTCCGCAAGTATACTTCGTAGTTTGGGAGAGAAAATGGAAATACCTTACTACCCCGGCTGCACCTTGAACACCAAAGGCAAGGGCTTCGACAATTCGGCGCGAGCTTCGGCCAGAGCGCTGGGCCTGGAGCTGGTTGAGTTGGAAGAGTGGAATTGCTGCGGAGCTACTTTCCCCCTGCTGGTTGACAACATGTTGGATTTGGCCGGGCCGGCTCAGGTGCTGATCAGCGCTCGACAGGCAGGCCAGCGGCTGGCCGTAGCCTGCTCCACTTGCTACAATGTCCTCAAGCGCACCAACAGGGTTATCCGCGAGGACGAGGATAGCCGGGAGAAGCTCAACTTCTTCCTGGAGGCGGACTACAGCGGCGACCTGGAAGTTCTCGATTTATTGCAGATATTGCGCGATGACATCGGATTCGACAAGATCAAAGAGGCGGTCAAGAAGCCCCTTTCGGGGTTGAAGGTCGCTGCCTACTACGGCTGCATGGTCCTCCGCCCTCCGGATGAAGTGGCTTACGACGACCCAGAGAATCCCCGCGCACTAGATGATCTGATGACGGCGCTGGGAGCTGAGGCGGTGGACTATTCCCACCGGGGCGAGTGCTGCGGGGCCTACCTGGCGATCAAGTCGGTCGAGGTGACAGCGGAAATGAGTTTTACCATCTTGGATTCGGCCCAGCGGAGCGGAGCCGAGTTGGTGGTGACCAATTGTCCCCTCTGCCAGTTCAATCTGGACAAGAGGCAGAAGGCGATGGGCAGCCGGCACGCCGGGTTCCAGCCCATTCCCGTTTTGTATTTCACCCAGCTTTTGGGCATCGCCCTGGGTCTGGATAGCGATGGCTTTGAGTTGGATCGTCACTACGTTGATCCACGGCCATTGTTAGCCAAATGGTCTGATGGCTCTTAGTCACCGATTGAAATCAGCACTAGGGGGCGCTCAAGCGCCGGGCGACTGCCTGCGCAGTCGCAAAACTCCGCCCACGCAGGTGGACGGCCGGCGCGAAGTGCCCTCACAGGTGCGATTTCAATCGCCTATGTGAGGCCCATACCATGGTGGATCTTTTGGAGGACGTGGAAGGCATGGAATACGAGCACGATGAGGAATTGGCCAGGCGAGTGTGAGAGGCACGAGAGGTTTACGCACGCGGTGAAGGTCGCAGCTTGGAAGAATTCATAGCGGAACTCGAGCGGATGGGTGTATAGGGAATTGGGTGAGAAAGCGGAAACGCAATGTAAAAGGGCTCTTATCATAGGCGCGGGCATCGCCGGGATGCAGGCCGCGCTGGATATCGCCAACTCGGGCTACCAGGTGATCATGGTAGACAAGCTCCCCTCCATCGGCGGGCGGATGGCCCAACTGTCGGAGACTTTCCCCACCCTGGACTGCGCCCAGTGCATCATGACCCCTCGCACGGTGGAGATAGGGCACCACGACAACATCAAGCTCGTGACGTACTCGGAGGTGGAATCCATTGAGGGCGATGTTGGGGATTTCCGTGTCCGCGTCAGGCGGAAGCCAGCCTACGTGAATTGGGACCTCTGCACGGGCTGTGGAGTGTGCCAGGAGAAGTGTCCCAAGCGAGTGGACTCGGAGTTTGAGCGGCAGATGGGCAAGCGCAAGGCTATCTATACCCTCTCGCCCCAGGCCGTGCCCAACAAGCCTGTCATTGATGCCGAAAACTGCATTTACTTCGTCAGGGGCAAGTGCCGCGTCTGCGAGAAGGTTTGCCCAGTGGAGGCCATTGACTTCGAGCAGGAAGAGCACACCGTCGAGGAACGGGTAGGAGCAATGATCGTAGCCACGGGCTACGACCTCTACCCCACGGATGGCCTGGGTCAGTACGGCTACGGTAGGATACCGGATGTCATTGATGGGCTGGCCTTCGAACGACTGCTCTCGGCCTCGGGGCCTACCGCCGGTCAGGTGAAGCGGCCTTCCGATGGCAAGGTGCCCAAAGAGGTGGTCTTCGTCCAGTGCGCAGGCTCTCGCGACCCTGAGCTCGGCGTGCCATATTGCTCCAAATTCTGCTGCATGTACACCGCCAAGCACGCCATGCTCTACAAACACCGAGTCCACGACGGTCAGGCCTACGTGTTCTACATTGACATCCGCGCTGGTGGCAAGGGCTACGAGGAGTTTGTGCGGCGGGCCATGGAAGAGGAGCGGGTGCTGTACCTGCGGGGCAAGGTGTCCAAGATCTTCCAAGACGACGGCAAGGTCATCGTCTGGGGAACCGACACCTTGAGCGGACTGCCCCTGGAGGTGGCGGCTGACCTGGTGGTTCTGGCCACGGCCACCGTGCCCAGGGATGGAGCCAGGGAATTGGGGCGGATGCTGGGCCTAGAGACCGACGAGTTCGGATTCTACGCCGAGGCCGACGGGAACATGCATCCTCTGGAGACCGTGCGGCCTGGCATCTTCCTGGCTGGGGCAGACTCAGGGCCCAAGGACATCCCCGAAACCGTGGCCCAGGGAAGCGGCGCGGCAGCCAAGGTGCTGTCGCTGTTCGCAAGATGGGGGGAGATTTGAACGAGGGCTATCACATCTCTGTGCTCGTCTTCGAGCCTGATGGGGTTGGGAAGGTGCAATAGAAAGCTTGCCTGGAGAGAGATTCGGTCCCTACACCACCGTGTTGGTGGCCATCATCAACAACCTGCGGGATTTCGCCATCGTCAGGGACGAGCACTGGTATCGCATACCCGCCAGGCGTGCTCCGGCCAGGGCCATCAATGCCCCTGTCCTGGCTTTTTATCAGACCAAAGTGTTCGGGGAGACGGCCTGGGCCATCAACTATTGGGCCGAGGCCCAAGAATGGGAAATCGTCAAGCGCGTTGAACTTTTGCCCCAGGAAGCGCTTCATCCCCAGGCTCAGGAGGATTACTACCGAATCCGCCTTGGGGAATTCAGACGGCTGCCCCAGCCCATCGCGAGCAAGAAGTGGCGGCGTATCACCTTCATTGTCACCACCTGGGAGCGCTTGATGCGGGCGCGAGAGGTGCAGGAGCTTCTCCACGGCGACATCTGGGAGGAGCGACTGTATCGTGCCTTGCGCAAGATGGGCGTCGTTGCCGAGGGGAGGGTGAACTGGGAGGCGAGCGGGGGAGAGGTGTGGGATTGAACTTGCGGTCCTTTGATCGCCGAAGGTCTCCGACCGAGGCGGACAGGGCTCGGTCGGAGACCTTCGCCCATCGCAGGAGAGGCGGAAAGGAGTCCTGAACTTGTTCAGGCAGGCATGGGAGCGAACTGGATGAGCAGGATCGGCGTTTTCATCTGCCACTGCGGCCTGAACATCGCCGGCACGGTGGACGTGGAACGGGTAGCTGACGAGATACGCGATTATCCGGGTGTGGTCTACTCCGTGGATTATACATACATGTGTTCCGATCCAGGACAGGACCTCATCAAAGAGGCCATCGCCGAGTACGACCTGGACGGGATAGTCGTCGCCGCCTGCTCACCAACCATGCACGAGGTCACTTTCCGCAAGACGGCGGACACGGCTGGATTGAACCCTTATCTGTGCGAAATCGCCAACATTCGAGAGCAATGCTCCTGGGTGCATCAATCGCAGCCCGAGGAGGCGACCGCCAAGGCCCTTGAGATCATCAAGACCATTGTTGAGAAGGTGCGCTACGACGAGTCTCTGGCGCCCTTGACCCTGCCTCTGGTCAAGAGAGCCCTGGTCATCGGCGGCGGCATCGCTGGCCTGCAAGCTGCGCTGGACATCGCCGAGGCCGGCTATCCGGTGATTTTGGTCGAAAAGAAGTCGCGCCTGGGCGGGCGCATGGGCGAGCTCTCCGGCGCCTACCTCAACTTCGACACCGCGCCCGACCTGTTGGCTTCCACAATCGAGGCCGTGACACAACATCCCAACATCCAGGTCATCACCGAGGCCGAGGTGGAGGAACTCGGCGGCTACGTCGGCAATTTCACGGTCAAGGTTCGTAGATTCGTAAACTCGGAATTCGTAGACTCGTCAGAATCTACGAATTTACGAATCCCGGATGTACGAGTTTACGACGTGGGCGCTATCGTCGTCGCCACGGGCTACGACCTTTACCCCCAGGAGAAGCTTGGCCAGTACGGCGGTGGCCAATATCCCGACGTCGTTGACGGCTTGCAGTTCGAGCGGATGTTGGCCACGGGGGGACCGATTCGCCGTCCCTCCGATGGAAAGGTCCCCCAGGAGGTCGTCTGGGTGCAGTGCGCCGGCTCCCGCGACCCAGAACTGCACATGCCCTATTGCTCTAAAGTCTGCTGCATGTACGTGGCCAAGCAGACCATCATGTACAAGCAGCAGGTGCCTGAGGGGCAGGCTTACGTTTTTTACATTGACATCCGCTCCGCGGGCAAGGGCTACGAGGAGTTCGTGCAGCAGGCCATGGAGCAGTACGATGTGCTTTATCTGCGGGGCAAGGTGTCGAAGGTCTTCCCAGAGGATGGGAGGGTCGTGGTCTGGGGGGCGGATACTTTGTCAGGCAAGCCGCTTGAGGTGGCAGCCGATTTGGTGGTGCTGGCGACGGCCACTGTACCCAGCGAGGGGTCTAAGGATTTGGGTCAGCGTTTGCGGATAGCCACCGACGAGCACGGCTTCTTCAGCGAGGCCCACCCCAAGCTGCGCCCCGTGGAGAGCTTGACAGCGGGCATCTACCTGGCGGGTGCGGCCCAGTTTCCCAAGGACATACCTGAGACCGTAGCTCAGGCCAGCGGCGCGGCAGCCAAGGTGCTCTCCCTCTTCTCCCAGCGAGAGATGGTTCAGGAGCCTATCATCGCCTACGTGGACGAGGAACTGTGCTCCGCTTGCGGTTTGTGCGTAGAAGCCTGTCCCTACGACGCCCGCGAGATGCACCCCTGGAAGAGCCTGGCTACAGTCAACGTGGCCCTCTGTCAGGGGTGCGGCGCTTGCGTGGTGGCCTGTCCCAACAAGGCCTCAGCGGTGCGGAACTTCACCACCGGGCAGGTGTTGGCGATGGTGGAAGCTGCGCTGTGAAGCTCAAAGCTCAAAGTTCAAAGCTCAAAAGCAAGGACCAACAGACCAACGGACAAAAAGACCAATAGACCAATAAGGAGGTGCGAAAATGCTAGTAGGTGAAAGGATGACCAAGCGCCCTGTTACCACTGCTCCCGATACTCCTATCGAGGAAGCTCTTAAGCTCATGCGGGAGTCGAAGGTGCGCCGGTTGCCTGTATTGGACAAGGAGGGTAAGCTGGTGGGCATCATTACCGAGAAAGACTTGTTGTACGTCTCGCCCTCGCCAGCCACGTCGTTGAGCGTCCACGAGCTGCACTACCTTATCTCCAAGATCAAGGTGCAGGACGTGATGTGCAAGGATGTGATCACCGCGACCGAGTACACTCCGCTGGAGGAGGCGGCCCGCATCATGGCCGACAACAAAATCGGCAGCCTGCCCGTGATGCGCGATGGCAAGCTGGTGGGCATCATCACCGAGACGGATGCCTTCAAGATCTTTCTGGAACTCTTCGGGGCCAGGGAGAAGGGCATTAGACTAACCATGCTTGTCCCGGAGCAGACGGGTATGCTGGCCACCATCACCCGCGATATAGCTGAAATGGGCGGCAACATCATCAGCTTAGGAACCTTCCTGGGAGATGATCCCTCCAATCGCCTGATCACGGTTAAGGTCGCCGAGCTGGGGCAAGACGAATTGGTATCGGCCATGGAAGCTCTGGGTATGGAAATGGTGGACGTGCGGGAGAGCTAGTTTGTTTTGGCCCTCATCCCCCTGGCCCCCTTCTCCCAACCCTTCGGCAGGCTCAGGACAAGCCTTGGGAGAAGGGGGAACTAAGCTCCCCTCCCCCGCTTCCCCCCCAGAGTTGGGGGGGCGGGGGGAGAGGGGCTGGGGGAGGGGGCATGGAGGTTTTGCAATGTCTGAAGAACTGATTTCCATCTACATCATGGGCAAGGGGTACGAGGTGCCCCCCAGCCTGACCATTATGAAGGCTATGGAATATGCCGGCTACAAGTTGGTGCGGGGCGTGGGCTGCCGTGGCGGCTTCTGCGGGGCCTGTGCCACCGTCTATCGTACGGCGGGCGATTACAGGCTCAAGGTGGCCCTGGCCTGTCAGACGGTGGTGGAACCCGAAATGTACATCGCCCAGATCCCCTTCTTTCCTGCCGAGCGAGCCCTGTATAAGTTGGATGAGCTGGAGCCGACCTTTGAGACCCTGGTCCAGATCTATCCTGAGTTGCTGCGCTGCCTGAGCTGCGGTACGTGTACTAAATCTTGCCCTCAGGACATAGATGTCAAGGATTACATGGCCGAGGCCATGCGAGGCAACATCGCCGCTGTCGCCGACAAGTCCTTCGACTGCATCATGTGCGGCCTCTGCACGGCTCGCTGCCCGGCCGAGGAGGCGCAGTACAACATCGCCATCCTCTGCCGCCGTCTCTACGGCAAATACCTGGCTCCCAAGGCCGAGCATCTGAGCGAGCGGGTGGCGGAGATCAAGGCTGGCAAGTTCGATGAGCCGATGAGGGAGATAAGGTCCCTGAGCGACGAGGAATTGCGCCAGAGATACAATGAGCGGGACATCGAGCCGGCTTAGGGAAGTTGGATGTTGGAAGTTGGAAATTGGACGTTGGACGATGGCCTCCAATCTCTAACCTCTAACCTCTAATCTCCAAAAAGAGGAGATACGCTATGAGCTATACACCTGAAATGCGCGAGTCCATCAAGAAAGTAGAGGCTACTCGGCCAGCCCGACTGGATCAGCCTTTCCCCAGGCTGGACCCGGAGGTGAAGGAACGCCTGTTGGAGAGGTTTCACCCCGATTATCGGGCCGAGGGCTTTCGCGAGATAAGAGTTGGGCCCAACAGGGGAGAGAAAGCCATGAAGGAGCTGGTGGACATCCTGGAGGGCCGCAGCCACCTTACCTCGGACGCACTCGATTTGGAGCAGATTGATTACGATACCGATGTGTTGATCATCGGCGGAGGTGGGGCGGGGGCCTCGGCAGCTCTCCTGGCCAGGGAGAACGGGGCCAAGGCGATCATAGCCAACAAGCTGCGTTTTGGCGATGCCAACACCATGATGGCCCAGGGGGGCATACAGGCTGCCGACAAGCCCAACGATTCGCCCGTCATCCACTACCTGGACGTCATAGGCGGGGGGCGCTACACCAATGACCCGGGCCTGGTCGAGGCCATGGTGATTGATGCTCCCTTGGTCATCCAGTGGCTGGAGGAACTGGGCGTGATGTTCGACAAGGGGCCCGACGGCGCCATGTTCACCATCCATGGTGGCGGGACTTCCCGCAAGCGGATGCACGCGGCGCGAGACTACACCGGGGCGGGAATCATGCGCCCCCTGCGCGATGAGGTGCGCAGCTATCCCGAAGACATCACCGTTTTGGAGTTCGCCCCGGCCATCGAGCTTCTCAGGGACGATAAGGGCCAGGTGGCGGGAGCTATCTTGCAGAACCTGGAGACGGGGGAGCACCTGGTGGTGAGGGCCAGGTGCACTATCATCGCCACCGGCGACACCGGTCGCCTGCATTACCAGAGCTTCGCCACCACTAATCACTACGGGGCCACGGGGGATGGACTGGTGCTGGCCTATCGGGTGGGGGGCAGGTTGCTTCATCAAGACACCTATCAATTCCACCCCACCGGCGCCGCCTACCCGGAGCAGATCGTGGGCCAACTGGTGACGGCCAAGGTGCGTGGCCTGGGAGCCCAGGTGGTCAACATTGAGGGCGAGCAGTTCGTCTATCACCTGGAGACTCGCGACGCCGAGGCCGCAGCCGTAATCAGGGAGTGTAGCGAACGAGGGAAGGGGGTGGAGACGCCAGCGGGCATGAAGGGCGTGTGGTTGGATTCCCCCATGATTGACGTCATCCACGGCCCTGGCACCATTGAGGCGAGATTGCCGGCCATGGTGCGCCAGTTCAAGCGCTTTGACATTGACATCACAGTGGATCCCATGTTGGTTTACCCCACGGCGCACTACCAGAACGGCGGCATATTCATCAAGCCCGATGGTTCCATTGAGGGAGTGCCCAACCTGTACGCGGCCGGAGCGGTCACCGGCGGGGTGCATGGCCGCAACCGCCTGATGGGCAACTCGCTGTTGGAGATAAACGTCTTCGGCCGCCGCGCTGGCCGGGCCGCGGCCCTCCGGTCCAAAGAGGTGGAGCCAGGCAAACTGACCCTGGCCCACGTGGATGAGTGGCACAAAAAGCTGGAGGAGGCGGGGATAGAGGACCCCATCGTGTCCCCCATCTTGTTGCCCGATTATACGCGGAAAGTGCGGTGAGGGTAAAAGCAAAGGAGCCGCCTGGTGGAAGCCAGGCGGCTCTTTGATTTTCTACGGCAAAGTTGGTGCCATGGGGGATTTACTCCTGCACAACATCGTCCAACTTCAGGGAGATGACTCTGGAGATGCTGTCCTCGCCCATGGAGATGCCGTAGATGGTGTCGGCTACTTCGACGGTGCCCCGGTTGTGGGTGATGACGATGAATTGAGTGCGCTCCGATAGCTCTTGCAGCGCGTCCCGAAAGCGGCCGATGTTGCTCTCGTCCAGGGTAGCGTCCACTTCGTCCAGGAAGCAGAAGGGGGTAGGGCTGGTCTTCAGGATGGCGAAGATCAGGGCCACCGCCGTCAAGGCTCTCTCCCCTCCGGACAGCATCGCCAGGCTTTGCTTCCGTCGCCCCGGCGGCCGGGCTACGATGTCAACTCCCGTCTCCATCAAATTGTCAGGCTCGGTAAGTACCAGCTCGGCTGCACCTCCGCCGAACAGCGACACGAAATACTCCTCGAACTCCCTGCGCACCGCCTCAAACGTCTCTTTGAAGTCTCTCTTCATCAATTCGTCCAGCTCGCCGATCACCTGGCGGAGATCCCCGGCCGCCTCTTCCAAATCCCCGGCCTGAGCCGTGAGGAATCTATAGCGCTCCAGAATCTCCTCGTATTCAGCGGGCGCGTTGGGATTGACCGGACCCAGATGCTTGATCTGCGCCCTCAGTTGTCTGATCTCCTCTTCCAGGCCGGGCGGCGGCTCTTCGCTGGGGGACAGCGGGGGGACATGGTCGTCGGTCTCCATCTCCACCAGGCTTGTCCTGAGCACTTCGACTGCGCTCAGTGTAAACTCCGCCGAAGGGCCCAGGTCATTCTCGATCTGGTGCAGCAGGCTAGTCAGCTCGTCTTTGCGACGCTCCACCTTCAGCACGGCTTGACCCTGCAGGCTTTCGTATTCGCGGAGCAAGGGCCGAAGTCGAGTCTCTGTCTTTTCCAGATCAACTTGCTCGCTCTCCAAGTCGGCCAGCTCTGCCTCGCTTGGCTCGACGAGCTGGGCCACGGTTTGGATTTGATGCAGCAGTTCCCTGGAGCCAAGTCGTAGATCCTCGATCCGGGTGACCAGCTCCCGACTTTCCGCCGTCAGTTGTGTTTCCTTCTCCTTCTTGGCTGATACCTGCTCATCCAATTGGATCAAACCGGCTTGCAAGTTCTGCCAGACAGTCCTCTGGTTCTCGCAGCCTTGCTTGGCCACGGCTACGGCGGTCTTCAATTCGGCCAGCCTCGCCTCTAGCTCCTCGACACTCAGAGTGTCCAGGCGCGCCTTTAAGGCCAGGATACGCTGTTGGGTTTTTGTCTCCTCCTCTTTCAGACCTTCCAGTTCCTTGGTGAGCAGTGTTTCTTTCTCGTCCAGGGCTCCCGTCTCGGCCTTCAGTTGATCCTCTATGGTCCGCCGCCATCCCATCTCCTGGCCCAGGAGTTCGGTCTGTCGCTCTTGAGAGGCTAGTTTCTCTAGCTTGACCCCCTCCCTCGCTTCGATCTCGTCTTCCTTCTTCCCCAAGCTCGCCAGCTTCTCCAGCAAACGGTGTTGGTTGGCCTCCTCGGCCTGACACTTCTTCTCCAAATCGGAGCGGCGTTTCTGGGTCTCGGCCAGGTGTTGGGGCAACTCGCGCCACTCTCGTTCGCGGGCTAGTATGCCCCTGCCTCGGCCTCGCGCCGGCCCGCCGGTGACGGGCCCGTCGGCGCCGATGATTTCACCGGTCAGAGTCACTATGCTGAGGGAACTGAAGCGAGTCAGCAGGCGCAGGGCGGTCTCGAAATCACGGACGATGATGACTCGTCCCAACAAGCAGTGCCCCACCTGGGCTAGCCTCTGCTCGAATTTCACCAGGTCAACGGCTGGGCCGATGACGCCCTCGATTACGGACGGGCTGGGTTTCTCGGCAGCCATGATTCTGTCCAGCGGCAGGAAGGTGGCTCGCCCCCCTCTGGTACGTTTTAGGAAATGGATGGCTGCCCCGGCATCGGCCAGGGTTTCCACCACGACGTCGTGCAGATGCGGACCCAAGGCCGTTTCGATGGCCGTGTCCAGCTCGGCGGGCACCTGTATCAAGCTGGCCACAGGGCCAACGATACCGCTCAGCCGACCGTCCCTGGCCGCCTGGAGCACCGTATCCGCACCAGCGTAGTAGCCTGATTCCTCTTGCCTCATCCTCTCCAGCAAATCGTAGCGGGCCTGCAGTCCAATCTCCTCTTGCTTGATCCTGGCCAGGGCGGCCTGCAACTGAACCTGGCGTTCTCGCGATGCCTCGCTCTCTTGCTCTATCTCCTGCTTTTGAAGGATCAGTGAATCGGCCTCGGCTTCAATGGCCTCTAACTCGCCTTTTAGAGTCTCGATTTGTTCTTGCAAGGCCGTCATCTTAGCTTGATGTTCGGCCAGGGCCTGGCGGTGATCTTCCACCTCTTGGCCCAGCTCCTCCCGTCGCTCGGAGAGTTGCGTCAGGCGGTTGCGCCGGTCGGCGGCTTCGGTGGCCAACTGAAAGGCCTGGTCTTGAGCCTCGGTCAGTTCCTCCAGGACGGCCTGTCGCTTCCTCTTGCGGGCCTCCAATTGCTCCTGGGCCTTTGGTAGATGAATCAGTCGCTCTTGGAGCTGAGTCTCGGCCCGGCTTAGCTCTTCCTGGGCCTCCGCCACCCTCTCCAGTTGAGCCGCTCGGTTAGCCTCCAGGGATGCTATCTCCTGCGCGATGTCCTCGCTCTGTTGATTGAGGAGCCGCAGCCGTTCCTCACTTACGGCCAGCTCCCGCTTTTTCTCCTCTGCCTGGGCCTGCAGGTTGGTTTCTTTCGAGTGCCAGTCGCCGAGCTTCTGCCGCAATTGGCTCTGCTGAGTTCTCAATTCAGCTTTCCGCGATTCCAGTTCCTCCAGCTCGGCCTCGCGCTCCCGCGATAGCTCTTGGCGCTCCGTAGCCCTGGCCTCGGCCTGGCGGAGGGCCGTTTGGGCCTTTCGCCAGCGATAAGCGTACCAGGTGCCCAAGAGTTTCTCCAGTTGCTGGGACAGTGCCCCGTGCTGCTGTGCCCGCTGGGCTTGCTTCTCCAGCCGCTTGAGTCGGGGGGCGATCTCGTTAACGAGGTCGTTGCCCCGGAGGATGTTGTCCCTGGTTTGCTCCAGCTTGTTGATGGCCTCCGTGCGCTTGGCCTGGTGGATGCTGATGCCGGCCGCCTCTTCGAAGATAGCTCGTCGCTCATCGGGCCGCAGCGACAGGACGGCGTCCACCAGCCCCTGGCCGATGACGTTGTAGGCTCGGCGGCCCAGGCCGCCTTTATCCAAAAGCTCGGTGATGTCCTTTAATCTGACCCGACTGCCGTTCAAGAAGTATTCGTTCTCGCCTGAGCGGTAGGCGCGGCGGCTGATGGTCACTTCGCTGTATTCCGTGGGCAGTCCGCCATCGCTGTTGTCCAGGGTGATGGAGGCCTGGGCCATGCCCTGGCGGGAGCGCCTTTCGCTGCCCCAGAAGATCATGTCCTCGGTGCGCTTGGCCCTGAGTACGCTGTGGCTCCGCTCGCCCAGTACCCAGCGTATGGCGTCGGCGATGTTCGACTTGCCGCTGCCGTTGGGTCCCACGATAGCCGTGATCCCGTCCTCGAACGCGAACTCCGTCTTGGTGGCGAAGGTTTTATAACCCTGTAGCTCCAGACGCTTAAGGCGCAATCTCTTTCTCCCTGTGCCTAACTATTGATCGCCGAAGGTCTCTGACCGGGCGCAGAGGGCTCGGTCAGGAGACCTTCGCCCATCGTATACCTTTGCCCGTCGCAATGTCATCACTACACAAAAAGCGGGAGAAAGGCGTTTCTCCCTGTTTCACTCCAATTCACGGTAAATTATACAGCTTATTGGAATCGGTGTCAACCGGAGACCTTTAGGGTTTCGAAAACCCTAAAGGTCTGAGTCTCAGCAGGGCTATTTTAGCTGCTTCCTGCTCGGCATCTTGCTTGTTGTGCCCGGTACCTTGACCGTAAGCCTCATCGCCGATGATCACCTCGATGGTGAACTCTTTGGCGTGGTCGGGGCCTCGCTCGGCTACGGTACGGTAGATGGGCGTTATCTGAAGCTGGGCCTGAGCTAGCTCCTGCAGCATGCTCTTGGCATCTTTGTACAGTTCCTCCTCGAGGATGTGCCTGATCTCAGGCTCAATGCATCTCAGGACGAGACCCTCGACAGCTTGAAGTCCCTGATCTAGGAGGATCGCTCCCACCAGCGCCTCGAAGGCGGCGCAGAGGATAGCCTGGCGCTCCCGACCGCCGCTCTCCGCCTCGCCGTGACTCAGCAGCAGATATTCGCCCAGGTTCAGAGCCGCAGCAAAGTGGGCCAACGTCTCCCCCTTGACCAGGGCAGCGCGCAGGCTCGTCATCCCCCCTTCTGCTATCTCCGGGAAACGATTGTAGAGGTACTTCGCTGTGAGGAAGTCGAGCACCGCATCGCCCAGGAACTCCAGTCGCTCGTTGTCGGACAGCGGATAGTCGGGTTTCTCGTTGAGATAGGAACGGTGAGTGAGAGCCCGCTGCAAGAGCGACTTGTCGTCGAAAGTGATTCCTAGTGTTTTCTCTAATTCAGACAGATTCATTACGTTTTACACGTTTCACAGCTCGTATACCTTGATGACAATGGTCGCATTGTGCCCTCCGAAGCCGAAGGAGTTGGAGAGGGCTACCTTGACGTCAGCGGGGCGAGCTACGTTGGGCACGTAGTCCAGATCGCACTCAGGGTCGGGATACTCGTAGTTAATGGTGGGATGGATGATGCCTTCCTGGATGGTCTTGACGCACACTATGGCTTCCAGGGCCCCAGCCGCGCCCATGAGGTGGCCGGTCATGGACTTGGTGGAGCTGATGGGGACCTGGTAGGCGTAGTCGCCGAAAACGGTCTTGAAGGCCTTGGTCTCCATCACGTCGTTGAGGATCGTCGAGGTGCCGTGGGCGTTGATGTAATCCACGTCCGTTGGCTCCAGACCAGCTTTCTTCAAGGCCCTCTTCATGGCCTTGGCGGCGCCCCTTCCATCCTCGGCCGGAGCGCTGATGTGAAAGGCGTCGGAGGTGGCTCCATAGCCAACCATTTCGGCCAATGGTTCTGCCCCACGGCTCAGGGCATACTCCAGGCTTTCCAGGATCAGGATGGCTGCGCCTTCCGCGAATACGAAGCCATCGCGCTGAGCGTCGAAGGGGCGGCTGGCTCGTTTTGGCTCATCGTTGCGCCGCGAGAGCGCACCCGTGCGGTGGAAGGCAGCCATCCCGAGGGGCACGAACGGGGCCTCGCTGCCCCCAGCGATGACGGCCACGGCGTCGCCTCGGCGGATGAGTTCGAAGGCTTCGCCGATGACGTTGCTGCCAGTGGCGCAGGCCGCGACGATGCAGAAGTTAGGCCCTGCCGCGCCGAAGGTGATGGCTACCTGCCCCGCTGCCATGTTGGCGATCATCATAGGGCCAGTCAAAGGACTGACCCGCATGGGGCCCTTCGTGAAGAGATCGTGATAGCCCTTATCCATGGTCGGAAGCCCGCCTATCCCAGATCCGATGATCACGCCCACGTCGTCGGCGTTGCGCTCATCAATGGTGAGCCCCGCCTGCTCCAGGGCCTGGGCCGTGGAAGCGATGGCGAATTGTATGTAACGATTTAGACGCCGGGCATCCTTGCGGCTCATGTAATCTTCGGGATCGAAGTCCTTGACCTCGCAGGCGATCTGGGTCAAAAAGGGCGAGGGGTCGAAATGGGTGAGGCGCCCCGCCCCCGATTTGCCTGCCAACAGGTTCCGCCAGGTGGTCTCCACATTGAGACCCAGGGGGTTGATAGTTCCCATGCCCGTGATCACCACTCGATTGCTCTCCTTGCTCATTTCAATCTCCTTTCGCTTGGGAGTTCTCTCGGAAAAGGGTAGCAGCCCAACCAAGTTGGGCGGTATTCGGCCCAAGACGGCCAATGCGATTGGCCTGCTACCCATTGGATATGGCTTTCGCTTGGCTCTTGAGGCCGCTCCCGGTCAATGGGACAATGGTAATCTCCTCAAGCCTGATGAGACCGCGGAGTCGCAGCAGCGCAGCGATGGCCACCGCCGAGGTTGGCTCGACATAAAGCCCGCGCCGGGCCAACTGGTCACGGGCGCGCAGCGTCTCCTCGTCGCTCACGGCCAGCACAGCGCCGCCAGTCTCCCGCACCGCGGCTAAGATCTGGCGGCCTCGCACGGGCCGAGCGGTGCTGATGCCCTCAGCGACGGTCTCGTTCTTTTCGATGGGGAAGGCATCATCCAGCCCCCGTTGGTAGGCTTCGTGCAGGGGAGCGCAGGGCTCAGCCTGGACAGCGAAGAGGCGGGGCAGCTTTTCGATCAGGCCGGCGGCCAGCAGGTGCTTGAAGCCGCGGTAGGCTCCCAGCAGCAGAGTGCCCTGGCCGACGGGCAGAACCAGGTTGTCGGGAGCTCGATAGCTCAGTTGCTCCCAAATCTCGTAGGCGATGGTCTTCAGGCCCTCCAGAGTGAAGGGATTGTAGTAGTGGCTGGCGTAGTAAGCGCCTTGAGCGGCTGCCTCCTGAGCGGCCTGGGCAGCTCTCTCGCGTGGCCCTTCCACTTTCACCAGCTTTGCTCCGTAGACGGCGATCTGGGCGAGCTTGTTTGGTGAAGCGTAGGCTGGGACGTATATCTCGGCTTCTATTCCGCCCCGGGCGGCGTAGGCGGCCAGGCTGGCCCCCGCGTTGCCCGAGGAGTCATCCACCACTCTCTTCACCCCCAACCCTCTCAGCACGTTGATCAACACCGCTGTGCCCCGGTCTTTGAAAGACCCCGTGGGAGCCAGGAACTCCAGCTTGCAGTGGATCCTGGTGCCATAAACCTGGGTTTCGACCAGGGGGGTGAGGCCTTCGCCCAGGGAGATGACACCTTCTTCATGCCCCACCGGCAGCATGGCCCGATAGCGCCACAGGCTGAAATCGCCCGCCTCAATCTCATCTTTGGCGAAGCCAGGCGTGCCCTCCAGCTTGAAGACGCCGCCGCACTCGCAGCGCCATTGGTGGGTGTCTTGAGGATAAGTACGTTGGCAGGATAAGCATCGCAGGTTCATGGCTGTATGCTCTCGATTGCGTCGTTTGTCCTGATCTGGCCGCCCCTGATAACTTTGGCGAAGATGCCCTCGCGGGGCATGACGCAATCGCCGACCTGTTGGTAGATGGCGCAGCGGTCGTGGCAGATCTTGCCGTGCTGGGTGATTTCCAGTATGACCTCGTCACCGACTCGCACCTGCGAGCCGAGGGGCAGGGAGAGGAGGTTCAGGCCCTGAGTGGTGAGGTTCTCGGCGAAGCTGCCCGGTCCGACGTTAAGGCCCAGGGCGCGCATCTTCTCAATGCTCTCCAGGGCCAGCAGGCTCACCTGGCGGTGCCAGTCGTCGGCGTGGGCGTCGCCAGCGATGCCCCAATCCACTTTCAACTCGGCTTCCCCCACGTTGTTTTTGCGTATACCTTTCTTGTTGCTGGTGCAGACGGCGACGATAGTTCCCTTCATTGTCCTTCTATGCCTATCTGCTTCTTTATCTTTTTCCACTTTCTTAAGAAGACCAGCGCCTTTTCCCAATCCATCCATTCATCTTCCTCCGCAATCGAGGCCCTTCTCCTCAGATCATGGGTATATTCCTCGAAAGTCATTCCATGCTTTGCTTCGAAAGCCCTCGCTTGTTCTTCGTAAAGGGCGATTTGCTGATCTATGCGCATAGCTACGACCTTTACTCCAGTAGTATCTCCCCGCTCTTGCCTCCGCTCTTGCGGACCAGGCGGATGTTGGTGATGTGCATGGCTCGATCCACGGCCTTGCACATGTCGTAGATGGTCAGCGCGGCCACGGCGACGGCGGTCAGGGCTTCGATTTCCACGCCCGTCTTGCCCGTGGTCTTCACCGTGGCGGTGATCTCGATCAGGTGCTCCGCCTCGTGGGGTGCGAACTCGACGGCCACGTGGGTCAGGAGCAAGGGATGGCACATGGGGATCAGGGCGTGGGTGCGCTTGGCGGCCATGATGCCAGCCACCTGGGCCACGGCCAGGACATCGCCTTTGGGTATGCCTCGCTCCTGGATCAGGGCCAGCGTCTCTGAACGCATGGTGATCTCGCCCGTGGCCACCGCCACCCGTTTGGTGTCGGGCTTGCCACCCACGTCCACCATGCGGGCGCGGCCTTTCTCATCCAGATGTGTCAACTGCATGTGGGATCCTCCCGAACGAGATTATACCACAAGTATCCTTTTTACTCAAGAATGACAACACCATCGGCGTCGTCTGGTCGCGCTCATCTTTGTCATAATTGCCTCTTTGTAGTATAATATCGCTGGAGGTAAACCTGGTCATGTTCGGTCGTTCGAGAAAGATAAAAGACAGCTTGACGCGCACCCGCCAGTCTTTTTTCGGGCGGGTCGCTGGTCTGTTTGGGGCCAACGATGTCACTGAGGAGCTGTGGGAGGAACTGGAGGAGCTCCTGATCCAGGCCGACGTTGGGGTGAACACCACAGTTGAGCTTGTGGAAAGGCTGCGAGAGCGCGTCGTCCAAGAGCGGGTGCGTGATGCCAGAGCCGTGGAGGGGATGCTAAAAGAGGAGCTGGTAGCCACGTTGGATGGCAGACTTCCCTCGAGCATCAATGAGCCGCGCTTGCTCACGGTCGTCCTGGTGGTGGGGGCCAATGGTTCGGGCAAGACCACCAGCATCGCCAAACTGGCGCATTACTATCGGGAGCAGGGCAGAAAAGTCATCTTCGGCGCGGCCGACACTTTCCGAGCGGCGGCCATTGATCAGCTCAAGATCTGGGGCCAGCGAGCTGGCTGTGACGTCATCGCCCATCAGCCGGGGGCCGATCCGGGGGCTGTGGTCTACGACGCTATCCGGGCCGCTCGATCTCGTGGGGCGGATATACTCATCGTGGACACGGCTGGCCGTCTGCACACCAAGTACAACCTGATGCAGGAGCTCAAGAAGGTGCGAGGCGTGGCGGCCAAGCAAGTCCACGACGCGCCCCACGAAACCCTCCTGGTGCTGGATGCCACCACTGGGCAGAATGCCCTCGCCCAGGCCAGGCACTTCAAAGACGATGTGGGGGTGACAGGCATCTTTTTGGCCAAGCTGGATGGCACAGCCAAGGGTGGTGTTGTCTTCGCCATTGCCAGGGAACTGGGCCTGCCCATCCGCTTCGTGGGCACTGGCGAAGGCATGGAGGACATGGCTGAATTCGACGCCCAGGCCTTTGTGGAGGGGTTGTTCGGTGAGTAGGAATGAGGCAACGAGGGATGAGGCAATGAGGCAACGGGTTACTCGTTAACTCGGTACTCGTTGACTCGTTACTCGTGTCCGAGAGAATTCGGGAGGTGAGCAGCTATGGAAGAACTGAAGAGCAAGCTAAACGGGTTGCAGCAGCGCATCAAACAGATGAAGGAGCGTCTTTGACCTGGCCAGCAAAGAGCAGGAGATAACGCGGCTGGAGCGGCAGGCGGCCAAGCCCGATTTCTGGGAGCACTCGGATGAAGCCCAGGCCGCGATGCGGAAGCTGGCCTCTCTCAATGAGGAGGTAGAGACCTGGACGGGACTGACAGGGCGGGTGGCCGATGCTGAGATTCTCCTCGATTTGGCCATCGCCGATGAGGACGAGGCTATGGCTGGCGACATAGCCGGCGAAGTCGAGACCATTGAGGCTGAGTTGGAGCGACTAGAGTTCTGGTTGATCTTCTCAGGTCCCCACGACAAGGGCGACGCCATCCTCGCCATCCACGCCGGGGCGGGTGGCACCGAGGCCCAGGATTGGGCGGAGATGCTGCTCAGGATGTATCTGCGCTGGGCCGAGCGACGCGGCTACAAGACCAGCATCCTGGACAGCATGTCGGGTGAGGAAGCAGGCCTGAAAAGGGCTATCGTCAGTATTGAAGGAGATCATGCCTATGGCCATCTGAAGGCGGAGAGAGGCGTCCACCGCCTGGTGCGCCTTTCCCCCTTTGACGCTGCTCACCGGCGGCATACTTCCTTTGCCCTGGTGGAGGTCTGGCCCGACATCGGGGAGGGCATCGAAGTGGACATAAAGCCTGATGACTTGCGGATTGACACCTTCCGCTCCAGCGGGCCAGGCGGGCAGCACATGCAGAAGACCAGCTCGGCAGTGCGCATCACTCACTTGCCGACGGGAATAATTGCCACTTGCCAGAACGAGCGCTCGCAGGCCCAGAATCGGGAGACGGCCATGAAGATCCTGCGGGCCCGTCTCTTCGATCTGGAGCAAGAGAAGCGGGAGGCGGAACAGTCGCGCCTCAAAGGCAAGCACGTCGAGGCTGGCTGGGGCAACCAGATCCGTTCCTACGTGCTGCACCCCTACAAAATGGTCAAGGATTTGCGTACTGGCCACGAAACGGGCAACGCCGAAGCAGTTCTTGATGGGGGCTTGGACGGTTTCATTGAAACCTACCTGCGGTCAATAGTGGGCGTCGAAGCGATTTGACAATTTCGGCTGAAAGGCGTATAATTATTGCGTATAAAACGACCATGATGGTCTCAGAGCGATGGGAGTTGCAATCTCAGTCGCTCTTTTTGCGCTTATGGAGACCAGAGGTATGGGCTAGTGGCTGAGAACGTCGAAGAACTGTTGACCCGATTTGAAGAGCACTTGGCGCGGTCGGCTTTGGCATCAACAACCATTGTCAACTACCTGGCCGACCTGAGGACCTTTGCTCGTTGGCACGCTGGTGTCAAGGGGGCGGCAGATTCCCTGTTGAAGTTGATGCCCGACGACATCCGGGAATATCGCCGTCACATGCAGACCAACGAAGGATGGACCCCCGCCACGATCAATCGGCGGCTGCAGGCCGTTCGCAAATTCTACAGCTTTGCCATGGAAACTGGCCTGACGGAGAGCAATCCTGCATCCGGGGTGCGGTTGATTCTGAGGCCTGGGCCAGATCCGCCTCGCGCCCTGGCTTCTGAGGAGGTCGCCGGCCTTCTTCAGGCGGTACAAGGAGGGCGGCCCAGCCTGGTCAAGCGCGACTACGCTATCGTCCAGTTGTTGCTCCAAACTGGGATCAAGCTGGGAGAGTTGACAGAATTGCGCTTGTCCGATGTCCAACTGCCGGGCAATGGAGAGGGCTTGTTACTGGTGGGAGGCGGAAACCCTCGCGGCGGCGATGGCAGTAAGCGCCGCCAAATCCCCCTCAATTCCCTGGCCTGTGCCGCCTTGCAGGATTATTTGCAGATCCGATCCCCTTCGACTAGCACCGAAAACTTGTTCCTCAGTCAGGACGGAAATTGCATTTCCAAGCGCACGGTGCAGCGGCTGATACATGTCTACACCCAAGCTGCTGGCCTGGAGGATGTATCGGCCCACGTCCTACGGCATACCTTTGCTATGTCCACCTTGGCGGATACGGGAGATATTTCGCTCGTGTCGCGCCTGTTGGGCCATCGCTGTATGGAGACCACCGCCAAATATCTAATATCCAATATCCAATCAGGAGGGACACCTTGGAAGTAAAAGACTTCAGCGCGTTGCGCATCAGCCTGGCTTCGCCGGACGAGATACGTTCCTGGTCCTACGGTGAGGTGACCAAGCCGGAGACCATCAACTACCGCCGGCTGAGGCCTGAGAAGGACGGCCTCTTCTGCGAGGCCATCTTCGGGCCTACCAGGGACTGGCAGTGCTATTGCGGCAAATACAAAAACGTGCGCTACAAGGGCATAATCTGCGACAAATGTGGGGTGGAAGTAACTCGCTCCTTGGTTCGGCGGGAGCGCATGGGACACATCGAACTGGCAGCTCCGGTGGCCCACGTCTGGTATACGCGGCGCGTGCCCAGCTATATGGGGAAACTGCTGAACATCTCACGGCGGCACCTGGATCGCGTCCTCTACTTTGCTCAGTACATCATCACCGAGGTAGACGAGGAGGCGCGGCAGAAAGCTCTTCGTCGTCTCGAAGAGGAGTTGGCCCTGGAACAGGCTAACCTGGGGAAGGAGATCCAGGGGCAAATTGATGAGCTAGAGCAGGAGGTGGCTGAGAAAGTCGAGGAACTGGAGGAGGGCCGGCAGGCCACTCATCAGCGCCTGGAGGAGGAGTTAGCCACGGCCACCGACGGGATCGTGAAAGAGGCTCAAACTCTGCAAGCGAAGGTAGAGGCCCGTCAGGGTAAGAAAGTGCGGGTTCCTCTGATCTTCTCCCCCACAGAGGAGACCATCGCCGAGGCAGGCGAGTTGGTAGGCCCGGAGCATTTGTTTCTTTTGAACAGGGTCGTGCAAGAGGAGTTAAGTAGGATCGAGGGCCAGATCAGAGTCGAACAGGATCAGAACATAACTTCGGTGGAAGCCGATATCGAGAGCCTGCGCCATGCTTTGGGGGAGGAGATCAAGAGCCTGCAGGCGAAGTTGGCTCCGAGGATAGAGGTTCTAAAGCAAAAGACCGAGGCTGATCGCGAGGAGCTAATGGAGCTGGCCCAGATGGAGTTGCTGGACGAGGCTCGCTACCGGGAGCTGAAGGGCAAATGGGGTCAGGTCTTCAAGGCTGGCATGGGGGCTGAGGCCTTCTATGAGATCCTGAAAGGGGTAGATTTGGACGTCTTGGCCAAGGAGTTGTGGGCCGAGGTCCGAACCACCCGTTCAAAACAGCGCCGCAAGAGGGCGGTCCAAAGGTTGCAGGTAGTGGAGGCTCTGCGGAAATCGGGCAACCGCCCTGAGTGGATGATCTGGACCGTGATGCCCGTTATTCCGCCAGAGCTTAGGCCCATGGTGCAGTTGGATGGAGGCCGCTTCGCTACCAGTGACCTGAACGATCTCTATCGGCGAGTGATCAACCGCAATAATCGCCTCAAGCGTCTCCTGGAACTAGGAGCGCCTGACGTCATTGTGCGCAACGAGAAGCGCATGCTCCAGGAAGCGGTTGACTCCCTTATTGATAACAGCTACCGAGGCAAGGCCCGGTCCCGGCGTGGTCAACGGGAGTTGAAATCCCTCTCGGACATGCTCAAGGGCAAGAAAGGGCGCTTCCGCCGCAACCTGCTGGGCAAGCGCGTGGACTACTCAGGCCGCTCGGTGATCGTCACTGGCCCGAAGCTGAAGCTGCACCAGTGTGGTCTGCCCAGAGGCATGGCTCTGGAGCTCTATCGTCCTTTTGTGATCGGCAAGTTGGTGAAATACAACTACGCCAATAACGTCAAGGGGGCCAGGCGGCTCATCGAGCGGGAACGTCCCGAGGTCTGGGAGGTGCTGGAAGAGGTGGTCAAGGATCAGCCAGTATTGCTCAACCGCGCTCCTACCCTGCACCGCCTGGGCGTCCTGGCCTTCGAGCCTGTCCTGGTGGATGGCAAAGCCATCCAGATCCATCCCTTGGTCTGCGCTGCCTTCAACGCTGACTTCGATGGCGACCAGATGGCTGTGCACATTCCGCTATCCAAGGTCGCCGTGGAAGAGACGCGAAAGCTAATCCTATCCACGCAGAACCTGCTCAAACCAGCCAGTGGTGAGCCCATTGTAAGTCCTACCAAGGACATGGTTATGGGGTGCTATTATCTCACCCTGGAAGAGGACGGCTGCCGTGGTGAGGGCAAGGTCTTCGTCGATCTCGATGAGGTCTCCCTGGCTTACGAGCTGCGAAAGGTTGACCTGCATGCCAAGATCAAGGTTATGCACGTGCGAGAGCGGCGCACAGCCAGGAAGCACCCTGTCGAGACCACGGTCGGCCGGGCCATTTTCAACCAGATCCTGCCTGATGCACTGCGTTTCGTGAACGAGGTTTTAGACAAGGGGCGAGTCAAGGATTTGGTGGCCAAATGCTATAAAAAGCTCGGTCTGGAGGCGACCGCCGAACTGGTGGACCGGATCAAGGACATCGGCTTCAAGTATGCCACCCGGTCAGGCGTGACTATCGCTGTCTCTGACCTTACCGTGCCTGAGGCCAAGAGCGTAATCGTGGAGCAGGCGGCTGAGCAAGTCAGGGAGGCGGAGCGCCAGTATCGTCGGGGCCTCTTGACCGAGAATGAGAAATATACTAAGACGATTGAGATCTGGACCAGGGCCACTGATGACGTGACCGAGGCCGTGGCCCAGGCGCTTGATCCCAATGGCCCCATTCAAATGATGGCCCAGTCGGGTGCCACCAAAGGGGGCTTTCAGCCCATTCGGCAGCTCGCAGGAATGCGTGGTTTGATGGCCGATCCGGCGGGGCGGATCATAGAGATGCCCATCCTCTCCAACTTCCGCGAGGGCCTGTCAACGTTGGAATACTTCATCTCCACCCACGGGGCGCGCAAGGGCCTGGCCGATACCGCCCTGCGCACTGCCGACGCTGGCTACCTCACGCGACGGTTGGTGGACGCGGCTCAGGACGCGATAATCAATGCTGAGGACTGCGGTACCAGAGGCGGCATCTGGATTAACAAAGCGGACGATGTGGGTGGCCAGACCCTGGGGGAGCGTATCTTGGGCCGGGGCGCAGCAGGGCCAATTGCCGACCCTGCCACTGGCGAGATCATAGTCTCTGCCGGCGAGATGATCGAGGAGGAAGAGGTGGAGGCCATCGAGGCGGCTGGCATCGAGGAGGTCTACATTCGCTCGGCCATGACCTGCCAGCTCAGGTACGGCCTCTGCGCCAAATGTTATGGGCGGGACCTGGGCCGCGGAAAGCTGGTTGAAGTGGGGGCCGCAGTGGGAATCGTGGCCGCTCAATCCATCGGCGAGCCGGGCACCCAGCTTACCCTGCGCACTTTCCACACCGGCGGAGTGGCCTCAGGTATAGACATCACTCACGGCCTGCCGCGAGTGGAGGAGCTTTTTGAGGCTCGCAAGAACCCCAAAGGCGAGGCCCTCATGTCCGACATTGATGGGATGGTGGAGATCCGGCGCGAGGAGGGGATGCGTTATATCAAGGTCGTTGATAGCGAGGTTTTCCGCGACGAGTACGACATCAAGCGTGGCTGGAAGGTCCTGGTCGAGGACGACGACGAGATAGCCGATGGCACGCCTATCGCTAGCTGGCATGGCGAGAAGGAGCAAGTCGCTAACAAGGGCGGGCGGGTCTTGCGGGAGGATCGCCATATCATCGTAATCCACGAGAGGAGAGAGGAGCGAGAATACGAAGTGCCCTCAGCGGCACGGCTGATCGTGGGGGAGGGCGATTGGGTGAAGGCTGGTCAGCAGTTGACGGAGGGTTCCAGGAACACCCATCGCCTTCTGCATATCCTGGGACGGGAGGCCACCCAACTCTACTTACTGTCAGAGATTCAGAAGGTCTACCGCTCTCAGGGGGTGAACATCAACGATAAGCATTTCGAGGTAATCATCAGCAAGATGCTGAACAGGGTGGTGGTAACCTCCTCGGGCGATACCAAGTTCCTGCCAGGTGAACTGGTGAACCGCCGGGTCTTCACCGAGGGCAACGCTGAAGTGGCTGCTGAAGGTGGTCGCCAGGCCACAGCTCAACCGACCCTTTTGAGTATCAGCAAGGCCGCCCTCAATACCGAGAGCTTCCTTTCGGCAGCCTCCTTCCAGCATACTATCAGAATCCTGGCTAGTGCGGCCATTGAGGGCAAGCAGGACGATCTTTATGGCCTCAAAGAGAACGTCATCATCGGCAAGCTGATCCCGGCGGGAACGGGTTTTCGGGGCCGGCCTGGACATGAGGGCGAAATCCTTTCAGAGACCTTTGAAGATGTGGGATTAGCATTTTTTAGAGGAGGAGCCACTGGAGAACTGGCTATCTTAGGAGAAGAGGAAGAAGAGGAGGCTGACGAGGAGCTAGACGTATTGGAGGAGGAAGAGGAGGCTGACGAGGAGCTGGCTATCCAGCAAGTGGAGGGAGATGCTGGGGAACTGGCCACTCCGGAAACAGAGGCGGCCGAGTTGCCCCTGGCTGCCAGCTAGTCAGAATAAACGGCCACTGGAGGAGAGGGCGGTGATCGAGTTTGATTCGGTCACCGCTTTCTTGTTTGGAACAACGGACGGGTGGGATTCAACGGACTGGTTGATAGCCTTTGACAGCGAGTCCCGACGATTGAACGAATCTCTTTGCAAGCTCCAGGCGGACGCCAGTCCGTGTTGGGGGCGCTGGACTAGGGTGCAGCGCGAGCTTGGGTATTCGTTCAATCCATAGATTCGTTGTTCAAATGTTTGACAAAAGCCTGGAAATAGCATATAGTAAAGGACACAGCTTTTCTCGATTCGATGTAGGGTGAGGAGTGCAGATATGGAAATCGGAACAGTCCGCCAGGTAGATATCGGCCACGAGATGCAGGAGGCATATCTCAATTACGCCATGAGCGTGATCGTCTCTCGAGCCTTGCCCGATGCCCGCGACGGCCTGAAGCCAGTGCACCGGCGCATTCTATACGCCATGTACGATATGGGTCTCCACCACGATAGATCCTACAAGAAGAGCGCGCGCATCGTCGGCGAGGTGCTGGGCAAGTACCACCCCCACGGGGACGCGGCTGTCTACGATGCCATGGCCCGCATGGCCCAGGACTTCTCCCTGCGCTACATGCTGGTGGATGGTCAGGGCAACTTCGGCAGCGTGGACGGCGATCCGCCAGCGGCTATGCGCTACACCGAAGCTCGGCTGACCCTCACGGCCAAAGAGATGTTAAACGACATTGATAAGGGAACCGTGGATTTCGCTGAGAACTTCGATGGCACCCTACAAGAGCCGAGGGTTTTGCCGGCCAACATTCCCAATCTGTTGATCAATGGTAGCTCAGGTATCGCCGTAGCCATGTCCACCAGCATTCCACCCCATAATCTGGGCGAGGTTTGCGATGCTCTGATCTATATGATAGACCATGCTAAGAAGCTCGACGAGGTCACCGTCGAGGAGTTGATGCGGTTCATAAAAGGCCCCGATTTCCCCACCGGTGGAATCGTCTATCGCTACCGACCGGGCGAAGGGGACGGCGCCGAAGCGGACGCCCTCCGCAGCGCCTACGCAGTGGGGAGAGGACGCATCACGGTCCAGGCCAAGACTCACATCGAGGAGATGACCCGCAACCGCCATCGCATCGTGGTCACAGAATTGCCCTATCAGACCAACAAGAGCAATCTCGTCGAACGAATCGCCACGTTGGTCCGTGATGGCCGCCTGGAGGGTATCACCGATCTCAGGGACGAGTCGGACCGCCAGGGGATGCGTCTTTGCATTGAGCTGACCCGAACCGTAGCGCCCCGCGAGGTGCTGGTCGAGCTCTTTCGGCTGACGCCCATGCAGAGCACTTTCAGCATCATCATGCTGGCCCTGGTAGATGGCGAGCCCCGTTTGCTTTCCCTCAAGAGGGCTCTGCAACATTACCTCGACCACCGCCGTGAGATTATCACCCGCCGCAGCCGCTACGATCTGAAGCAGGCCCGCGCGCGAGCCCACGTGTTGGAAGGACTGTTGATAGCCTTGGACAACCTGGACGAGGTCATCGCCACCATCCGCCGCTCCCGCAGGGTTGATACAGCTCGTAGAAATCTGCGCCGCGAGTTCAAGCTGACCAATATCCAGGCCCAGGCTATCCTGGATATGCCTCTGCGGCGACTGGTTGCCCTGGAGCGCAGGAGGCTAGAGGATGAGCACAAAGAAAAGCTCAAGCTCATCCGTCGGTTGGAGAGCATCCTGCGCAGCCCCAAGAGGATTCTGGCCTTGATTAAGGAAGAGTTGCAGGAGGTCAAGGCCAGGTACGCCGACCCCCGGCGCACTCAGATCGTAGAACGAAAGAAGATCGAGCTCACAGCCCGCGACCTCTTGCCCGACGAGGAGGTGCTGATCGGCATCAGCCGTGGTGGCCTGGTCTCGCGACATTCCTTGGATGAGGGGATCAAGACCACCCGGCGACGGGTCGAGGATCCTCTGCGCCAGGTGCTGGTGGCCAACACTCAGGACGAACTTTTCCTGTTCACCGCCGACGGGCGGGCTGTATCCTTGCTGGTGCATCAGATACCTGAGGCCGACAGTCCCAGCGGAGGAGAGCACCTGGCTGATATGACCTCTCTGTGGCGACGCCACAAGGTCGCCGCTGTCCTGGCGCTGCCCGTGGCGACCGGCAAACCCCCCGCGCAACCCCAGGAGGGGTACCTGTTCCTGGCTACCCGCGAGGGCAAGGTCAAGCGGGTGACGCTGGCCGACTTCTTGGCTGCCCGGGGCGATGAGGTTGCCGTGATGGGTGTGGATGAGGGCGACGAGCTGGGATGGGCCGCTTTTACCACTGGCGGTGAGGAAGTGCTCCTGGTCACGCGGAAGGGGCAGGCCATCCGATTCGCGGAGGAGGACGTGCGCCCCATGGGGCTGCCGGCCGGCGGGGTGATGGGCATTAAGCTGGGCCGAGGCGACCAGGTGGTGGCTATGGATCTCGTGCGAGCCAGGGCCAGCCTGTTCGTTGTCACCAGCGCGGGCTACGGCAAGTGGACTCCCCTGGCTGAGTATCCTACCCAAGGACGTTACGGCAGGGGGGTGGTCGCGGCCAGTTTATCGTCGAAGACGGGGGATCTGGTGGGCGGTTGCGTGGTCAAGGGCAGCGATCAGATCGTTCTGGTCTCGGCCAAGGGAGGCACCAGGAAGTTGCGAGTGCGTAGTGCGCCGCGCATGGGACGCGCAACTCGGGGCAAGGTGCTGATGTCCCTGCGGGGCGGCGACAGCTTAACGGACGTGGTTTGCCTTGAGGAGAGGCCGGAGTTGCTGTAAGCGGAGCGGCAGCGAACCGGCAAAGAGCTAATTTAAGACAGGAGTGCGGACGCAAGTCCGCTCCATAGGCAGGCTTGTGCCTGCACTCCTCAGCTAATAAGGAGGCGAAATGAATTACAGAGACAAGATGCTCACTTGCGAACAATGTGGGTCTCAATTCGTGTTCACTGTCACCGAGCAGCGGAAAATGGCCGAACGAGGTACCGAGTTGTTCGAGCCCAAGGTCTGTCCTCGCTGCCGTGTTGTCGAAGTTGTCGAAGTTGTCGAAGAGCCCGGAGCTAAGCTCATTGGACAGGTGAAATGGTTCGATGCCATCAAGGGCTGGGGCTTCATCACCAAGGCCAACGGTGAAGACATCTTCGTTCACCAGTCCGGCGTCGAGGGCCACGGCACCCTGCAAGATGGACAGAGGGTAGAGTTCCAGATCGAACAAACCCCCAAAGGGGCCGCAGCGGTCGAGGTGGTCCCTCTGCCGATGGACGAGTGAAGGCGAGGGACAGTGGACTGTCAGGATTCAACGGACGGGTAGCTACCGTACAGTTGACCCAGCATCTTTTTTCGCTACAAAGTGGCGTCCCCGCCACGTCGGATGCGGCGCAAGAACGGGCGGGGACGCCCCTCCGTAGCAAATGAGAGAGACTTTATTGCGTACCAAGATCGTTTGCACCATCGGGCCGGCCAGCCGTGCTCCTGAGATGCTGCGGGAGCTGATGCTGGCCGGCATGGACGTGGCCCGTCTGAACTTCTCCCACGGCAGCCAATCCTATCACGGCGAGAACATTGAGCGCATCCGCGCCGTGGCTGCCGAGGTGGGCAAACCTGTAGCCATCCTGACCGACCTCCAGGGACCCAAGCTGCGGGTTGGGGAGATGGAGGGTGAGGGGGTACCTTTGGTTTCCGGGGAGAAGCTGATCCTGACCACGCGGCACGTTGTGGGGCACGGCGGCGAGGTGCCCGTCCAATATGCTGAGCTTCCGCGGGACGTGGAACCCGGCGACCGCATCCTCATTGACGACGGGCTGCTGGAACTGGAGGTGCTTTCCACTGATGAGGAAACGGACATCACCTGTCGGGTGATCACCGGAGGTTTGCTCCAGACCAACAAGGGCATGAACCTGCCCCGCGCCTCTCACGCCATTCCTGCCATCACCGATAAGGACCGCCAGGATTTGCGCTTCGTGCTGGAGCAGCAGGTGGACTGGGTGGCTCTCTCTTTTGTGCGCAACCCAGGCGAGGTGCAGGAGCTAAAGGAGATGATCCGGGAGCTCAGTTCGGCAAGGTCTCTGACCGTCGCCGACTCCCCTGTGCCCGTGGTGGCCAAGATTGAGAAGCCCGAGGCGGTGGACGACATTGATGGGATCATCGAGGCGGCGGACGCGATCATGGTGGCCCGAGGCGACCTGGGGGTCGAGACCTCGCCCGAGGCGGTGCCCATCGTGCAGAAGATGATCATCGCCAAATGCAACGCCGTGGGCAAGCCGGTGATCACCGCCACCCAGATGTTGGATTCGATGATGCGCAACCCGCGGCCCACCAGGGCCGAGGCCAGCGACGTGGCCAATGCCATCCTGGACGGCACCGATGCCATCATGCTCTCTGGCGAGACGGCGGTGGGCAAGTATCCCCTCGAATCCGTGCGGACGATGGTCAGGATCGCCCAGGAGGCCGAGCGGGGCGGGCTGGAAGGTCTAGCCAGGCCTCGCCCGCCTCTCGGCCCGGTAACCTCCATTGCCGACGCTGTCAGCCATGCCACCTGTGCGACGGCCTGCGATCTGGAGGCAGCGGCGATCATCACCCCCACCATCTCAGGCCACACCGCCCGGATCATCTCTAAATATCGCCCTCCCTGCCCCATAATCGCCGTTACGCCCAGCCCTGTCGTTCAGCGCCAGTTGGCCCTCTATTGGGGGGTTCATCCGCTGCTCTCCAGGCGCACCGACAGCACCGATGAAACGATCGCTGGGGCGGTCAGGGCCGCCCAAGAACATGGGCTAATAAAACAGGGCGACGTGGTGGTCATCACCGCTGGAGCGGCGGGCAGCGGCCCTGGCACGACCGACATCATGAAGGTGCAAGTCGTTTAGTTTATGAGTTGACAAGAAGGCCAAAACCCGCTATAATACGTTCAGGCATACAAATAAAAGTGAGGTGAAGTGTTATGGTGGTGAAAGCATTGCCCATCATGCCCATCAGTGACTTGCGGATCAAGGCCAGAGAGTTGATAGCTACGGCCAGAAAAGAGCCCGTGGTGATTACTCAGAGAGGACGCCCGCAGGTAGTGATGCTTGCTTACGAGAGCTACAACGAGATGGTTGCCAGGCTGGAAGCCTTAGAGGATGCCAGGGACGCCCTCATCATCGAGAGGGCGATGGCCCTGGGTGGAGAGTTTGTCAGCTTCGATGAGATGATCGAGGACTACGAGCAGGCGCACGGCATAAGGATTGATCGAGAAGAAATCATCGAGGCTGCCAAACGTGTATAGCTTGCAGGTTGCGAAAAGAGTAACCAAGGAGATGCAGCCTTACCCACCCAAGATTTTCAAGCAGATGGCGTCTAAAATCTTTGCTCTCTCTATCAATCCCAGGCCCCATGATAGCAAGAAAGTGGGCGAAGGCCACAGAGTAGACATCGGGGAGTATCGCATTTTTTACGTCGTGGACGATCCAGGGCGAACAGTAAACGTGTTGGTCGTAGGCAAACGCAACGACGATGCAATCTACAAGCAAGCCAGGAGATTAGGGCTGATGTAATTCAGCGAGCACATCCGATTCACATTCTGATTTGTCATTTTGCACCTTGCACGTTACCAAGCGCATCCACAAGATAGTGGTAAAGAGTAGCGGACATACTACATATTGCATCCGTGCCCCTGTAGCTCAATTGGACAGAGCGTCTGACTTCGAATCAGCAGGTTGCAGGTTCGAGTCCTGCCAGGGGTACCAAACACGACATGTGGGCGATATTCGCTCGCTGTGCCAAAAAAACGAAGGCCACGAAAGCATTTCTCTGCTTTCGTGGCCTTTCGCGGTTCAAACCGCTCTTTACCAACAAGCTGCTCCCCAGTTCGCTGCCACTTTCATGATGTCCACGACGGTGATGATGCAGTCGCCGTCGAGGTCGTACCGGGGGTCATAGCAGGAATCCCAACATTCGCAGCGCCAGCAACCAGCAACCTGCTGGATGTCGGCCACATCCACCAGACAGCTACAGTCGAGGTCGCCGAAGAGGGAGCAGGCCGTCAAGTTGAGCTCCACATCCGTGCCTCCATGCCAGGTCCCGGTCTGGATGGCTGCGGCCTCCCCCACCTTGAAGATTATGGTGTCTCCTTCCACCCCGCCTTCTACTTCGGGCGTTTCGAGATCGTCTCCTGGCACACGGATGGCGTAAACTGAGTCCCCCTGGTAGGTCAGGGTTTGCGTTTCGGCGTATTTCACTCCACGTATCCAGGCCGATACAATGGTTCCATCGGGCACGTTTGCCTTATCCAGCTTCACAATGCCGTAGAAACTCGATGGCAATGGTGGCAATGCCTCAACGCTGGTTGCTAACGAGAGTGTGAGTGTCAACGCTAGAATCGCAATGAGTACGGCCCTATCTCTTCTCATTTTGCATCCTTTATCAGGAGGGCGCTTGCACCTATCAACACAATCAAGCCCACCGCTGCTGCCAGAGCCAAAAGGGAATAGGAGATGAGATCCGTTGGCAGGGCAGCGCCCGACTTAGCGGTGAAGGAAGAGAGGGTCACAGCGGTTGGAGGTGCTGTCAGATTGAGCTCCACGTCCGTGCCAGTGTGCCACGTTCCGGTTTGACTGGCTGTAGAGTCTCCGACCTTGAAAACGATGGTGTCCCCTTCTACCCCACCTTCCACTTCAGTCGTTTCGAGGTCGTCGCCTGGCACGTCTATGGCATAGACTGAGTCCCCTGAGTCCATTTGGGATTCCGTCTCGGCGTATTTCACCCCGTTTATCCAGGCCGACACGGTTGTCCCTTCCGGTACGTTGTTTCCATTGTTCCACTTCACAGTGTCATAGAAACTCGAAGGCCAGGGTGGTGCAGCTTCTACTACGGTTGCGCTTGCAATCAAAAGGATGATCATCACCACTGACATACTTATCGTTTTGCCTTTCATTGCAGACCTCTCTAGTTGCTGATGGTCAACGTGCAGTTTTCAGTTGCCTGGATCCAAAATCCCCATCTCGACCTCATATCTGACAAATTGTTGGCCCAGGCCGGTGCGCTGACGTTGTACTTTTTCCAGGGATCGGCCACATCAGAAGCATCGTAGGCGTAGACCAGGGTGTACTTGCCGTCTGCCGAGGATAGGGCCTCGGAAATCGCCGTGGCCTGAATCCCCGGATAGCCCACCAGGTTCCAGCCCTGGTAGAGCGGGATGTTGGTGGTGGTGGGTATTGATCCGGCAACGGTCAGCGTATCTGCCGTTGTCATGTGGACCCACACGCCCATGCTCTCGTCAACCGCTGTGAGGTCATTGGAGTATGATGGTGCGTTCACGTTGTATTTCTTCCAGGGATCGGTGGCATCGGAGGCATCGTAGGCGTAGACCAGGTCGTAGCTGCCTGAGATGGATGAGAGGACTGTGGTAATCGCTGTGTTGGCCTGATCTCGTGGGATGGAGATCAGGTTCCAGCCCACCTGCAACGAGAGATTAAGTGTCACGTTGATGGTCTGCGGATTGTTCGCGGGGTCTGTGGACGGGAAGGTGGCGCTGGTGCTGCCGTCGCTGGCCTGGATGTAGTAGGCCAGATCTGCTTCGGTGACATCGCCGCCGGGGATGGTGGCCTGGTAGTAGTCCCCGACCTGGGACATGGTCAGGGATTGCCAGTCGCCGCCCGTGCCCACCCGGTAGTAGAGTGTGGCGCTCTGCACTGGAACGTAGTTGACCACTGAAGCCTGGATGGTGATTGGCACGCCCTCGGTGCCGGTGGTGACGGGCGACGGGTGCATCAGGCTGCCTTCGGCCAGGAAGAAGTCGGTGAAGTGATTGGTATCGAAAGCGACGGTTTGGGCGGTAGTATTCACAGTGCCTCCGGCGTATTTGACGTTGCCGTTGTCCAGGTAGTAGGCACGCAGGTCGGCGGCCGTCATGCCGGCCACGTCGCTGTCGGCGTAACCGAAGGTCAAGGTCATGGGTTGGCTGAAGCTAGTGGTGCCATCGGCCATGGAGAGGGCGTAGTTGATGTCCGTCGCTGTCATGCCTTCTGGCGGATCGGGAGCAGCCGCAGGCGATGCGACCTGGAGTTGGGTATCGCTGGCCAGGGTGCCGGCGGGGATCTCAACCGTGAGGCCGACGGCGAACTCGACGGCGGTATCCTGGCCCGCCGTGACGTCCTCCTGCAGCAGCGCAGCCGCCGAGAGGGAGTAGGGTTGGGTGGACGGGTTGGTTTCGGGGAGCGTAGCGAGCACGTTACCGTCGGCATCTTCGACCTGGAAGTAGTATTCGATGCCGTTGGCCGTCTGGCTACCCGGGATCCAGGTCGAGTAGATGCCCTCCGCCAGGGACATCGTCAGTTCTGTGTAATTGGAACCGCCGATAGGGCGGTAGAAGGTCTTGACCTGGCGTGAGTTGGCGGCAACTCTGGCTTGAGATGCATTGAGGGGAGAGCCACCTCCGCCTTGAGATCCACCGAGATCAGAAGCGATTCTGACTTGGCTGAGTACTGGATGGCCGCCAAGCGTGGAGCTTTTCTGGATATACATGATTCGCGGTGGTTTAGCGAAGGCGATGGCTGACTCGTTGTCGGAGGCGTCTTTGAACTTGGCGTAGATGTACTTCGTTCCATCAGAGTGGAAGTCTTTGGTGGCGGCGAAGGACTCCCACTGGAACTGGACAGGGAAGGTGTGGTCGTCGCTGATGAGCATCTCCGTTGCGCTGGCGCCTGCTGAGAGAGCAAGGGTGAAAATAGGGTCTTGCGTGGTGCCGCCTTGCGCGGTGATAGACACGGCTGGATTTTCGGGACCGAGAACAGGTACATCAAAAGTTGCACTCAGAAGGGGTGAGTAGTTCACTTCACCATAATTGATGTCGTCGTAGTAGTCGTAGATTGTAGCGGCGATTTGTGCGGCGTCTGTTGTTCCCCAATAGTTGTTGGTGGCATCAATGCTCTTCGTTGAC
>DAOUDK010000064.1:0-22179 GCA_034431315.1 Anaerolineae bacterium | reverse complement strand
GGGATGAGGGTAACTGTCAACGGATTCCGGGAACGAATTGAACGGATTGGAGTTCCGCACGTGACATTTTCCGTTCAATCCGTTCAAAAAATCCGTTGACAGCGATCCGTGCTTTCTGTCCCCCTGCTTTGGGGTGTTAAGAAGTTTTGTAAGGGGTAGCAGCCCAACCACGTTGGGCGTCAAAGGCCGATGCCAGTTCAAGACGGCCAATGCGATTGGCCTGCTACCCGTCAAAAGGTCGCTTGCTCGGCTAAGCACAACGATATGGAATGGAGGTGAGAGGCGGAGATCAAAAGAGAGGTTACAGTTCAGATCCCATTTAGTCAACCACAGGAGGTGAATACCATGACAGAGCTGAGCGAACGCATTCAGAAAGCTGACTGGAAGAAAGAGAAGCACGTGCCGGTCATCGAGTGTCCGGACCAGGTGAAGGCGGACGAGGTGTTCGAAGTGAAGGTCAGCCTGGGGAAAGAGGTCGCCCATCCCAACACCACCGAACATCACATCAGTTGGATCACCCTCTATTTCCATCCGGAGGGGGAGAAGTTCACCCACCAGGTGGGCCACTTCGAGTTCTCCGCCCACGGCGAGTCCACCGCCGGCCCGAATCAGGGTCCCGTCTACACCCACCACGAGGTGACCGCGTCTTTGAAGGTCAACAAAGCTGGCACGCTGCACGCCCTGGCCCTGTGCAACATCCACGGGCTGTGGGAGAGTAGCAAGGAGATTAGCGTAAATTGAAAGGAGAGAAACAATGCACGAGATGACAGCAAGCAACCTGAGGAGCGCTTTCGCTGGCGAGAGCCAGGCGCACATGCGCTATCTCATCTTCGCCGACAAGGCGAAACAGGAAGGGTTCCCCAATGTAGCGCGACTTTTCAAGGCCATCGCCTACGCCGAGCAAGTGCACGCCACCAGCCACTTCCAGCAACTACGGGACCTCAAAGGAGGTGCTCTCACGGTGGCCGGCGCCGGCTTCGGCCTGGGCCCCACGGCGGAGAACCTGGAGGTGGCCATTGAGGGCGAGGAGTTCGAGGTCAACGAGATGTATCCGGTCTACAAAGCAGCAGCCGAGTTGCAGCAAGAGAAAGGAGCGCTGCGCAGCTTCGATTGGGCCTGGCAGGCCGAGCAAATTCACGCCGCCATGTACCAAGAGGCCAAAGCGGCAGTGGAGATGGGCAAGGACTACGACATCGGGCCGGTCTACATCTGCTCCGTCTGCGGCCACACCGTGGAGGGCGAGGCCCCCGACCGTTGCCCTGTCTGCAACGCCAAGCGGGAAAAGTACCGCGAGTTTAGCTGAAATAGCTGCAAAAAAACAAAGGAGGTAGGAAAATGCCAGAGTTTCTCAATCCATTCAGTGGGAAGGTGCCGGATCGCAAACTTACTACCGAGGAGCTGGTCCGGGCGATTCGCCTGAACCTCGCCGCCGAACATGAGGCGGTGCACGTCTACATGGCTCACGCCGACGCTACTGACCATCCCCTGGCCAGGAAGGTGCTCATTGACATCGCCAACGAAGAGCGGGTTCACGCCGGTGAATTCTCTCGTCTGCTGGAGATCCTGACCGGCGATGAGGACAAATGGCTGGCGGAGGGCGCGGAGGAAGTGGACGAGATGGCCGCTGAGCTCAGTGCGACCGAGTAGGCCGGCGGATGAAGAGTGATTAGTGGTTGGTAGATTGGTAGCTCGTAGATTGGTGGCGTCTGCCCAATTTACCAGTTTACCAATCTACCACACTACCGATCTACCCCGCCGGGAGGTTGATATGACACCTGACGTTGGCTTCGCACTTCTACTTTCAGCCCTGGCCGGGCTATCTACGACCATCGGCAGCTTGTTGGCGTTGTTCGTTCGCAAGCCCGGCCCACGTTTGATGACGCTGACCCTGGGTTTCTCCGGCGGGGTGATGATCCTGGTCTCGTTTGTCGAGCTATTGCCCAGCGGGATCGAGGCCATTGGGTTCGGGCCGGCCAATCTGGTCTTCTTCGGCGGCATGGCCGCCATGTTTCTGATTGACGAATTGATCCCGCACGACTACATGGCCGAACATCACCACACCGGGGAAGAGGATGAACAGGACGCGGCCCTGCAGAGCCGTCTGCTCAAAGCTGGACTGTTTGTGGCTCTGGGTATGGGTATCCACAACTTTCCCGAGGGCATGGCCTCTTTTGCCACCGCGTTGAGCGACCCTCAACTGGGTGTTGCTATCGCCATCGCCATTGCCATTCACAACATCTCAGAGGGGCTGGCCGTTTCAGCGCCCGTCTACGCGGCGACTGGGAGTCGAAGTAAGGCATTCTGGTGGTCGTTTCTCTCCGGTGTGGCTGAACCGGCGGGGGCCTTGCTGGCGGCGGTCGTCCTGATGCCCTTCCTGAGTGAGGCCATATTAGGAGGGCTGCTTTCGGCGGTGGCGGGGATCATGGTCTTTATCTCCATTGACGAATTGCTGCCTGTATCTCGCGCCTACGGGGAGGAGCATCTGAGCATCATTGGCATCGTCGCGGGGATGGCGGTGATGTCGTTTAGCTTGTGGATGCTGAAGTAAAACGTGAAACGTGAAACGTAAAGCGTAAGTGATAAGGAGGATGCAGTGAGTGTTAAACAGGCTATCCAGACCAGAAGAGCCTACCGCTCCTTGGAGCCGGTAGAAATAACCGAAGAACTGATCAGCGATCTGGCCGAGCGTGCGCAATTGACCCCTTCCTGCTTCAATAATCAGCCCTGGAGGTTTGTCTTTGCTCACGACCCTGAGGTTTTGAAGAAACTGCACGGCGCTATGTCGAGGGGCAATCAGTGGGTTCAGGCTGCCTCTATGATCATCGCCGTGTTCAGCCGGGAGGACCTGGATTGCCGCATCAAGGGCAGGAACTACTACCTGTTTGACACGGGAATGGCAACAGCTTTCATCATCTTGAGGGCCACGGAGTTGGGACTGGTGGCGCATCCGATAGCGGGATACAAAGAAGACCTGGTGAAGGAAATCCTCGGCATCCCTGAGGACATGCGGGTTATCACCCTGGTGATCGTGGGCCAACATTCCGAGACCATAAGCCCCCTTCTTTCCGAGAAGCAGGTGGAGTCGGAGGAAGAGAGGCCGGAGAGGTTGCCCCTGGAGGAGTTCGCCTACGTGAATGGAGTAAAATGACAACTAACAGAATGACCATCAGAATCGGCGGAGAGGCGGGCCACGGGGTGGAGTCGACCGGTGCTGGGTTCTGCAAGGCGCTGGCGCGGGGCGGGCTGCACGTCTTCGGCCTGCCCGACTACTACTCGCGCATCCGGGGTGGACATAACTTCTACTCCGTCCGCGTGAGCGACCAGCCGCTCTATTCCCACGCCGAGCCCGTGCACCTGCTGCTGGCGCTGACCGGGGAGACGATCCCGCGCCATCGGGACAAGATCGTCGAGGGCGGCGCTATCGTCTACGACTCCAACGTGGTACAACGGACAGGGGGGAATTCAGCGGACTTTTTGTTCCTGCCGGTTCCCCTGAGCGACGTGGCCAAAGAAAAGGCTGGCACCGTGCTGGCCCGCAACACAGTGGCCCTGGGCGTCACGGCCGGGCTAACGGGCTTTGATCTAGAGCCTATGGAGAACGTCATCCGCCAGAACTTCGCCCGCAAGGGCCAAGCGGTGGTGGACGGCAACCTGGCGGCCATTGAGGCGGGCTACCAGGAGGGGCGAAAGCACGCCGCCGATTTCCCCTTCAAGCTGGAGAGGATACCGGATGCGCCGCCGCGCATGGTGCTCAACGGCACGCAGGCATTTTCCCTGGGCGCACTGGCGGGCGGTTGCCGCTTCGCAGCGGGCTACCCGATGACGCCAGGCTCGCCGGTGCTGCACTGGATGGCGGCCCATTCGGCTCGCCACGGCGTGGTGCTTAAGCACACCGAGGACGAGATCGCGGCCATCAACATGGCCATCGGTGCTGCCCACATGGGCGCGCGGGCGCTGGTGCCGACTTCAGGAGGCGGCTTCGCGTTGATGGTGGAGGCGCTGGGGCTGGCTGGCATGACGGAAACGCCGGTCGTCATCTACAACGCCCAGCGGCCGGGACCGTCCACCGGCCTGGCCACCCGCCAGGAGCAGGGGGACATGCTCTTCATGCTCTATGCTTCACAGGGAGAGTTCCCCCGCTTCCTCCTGGCTCCGGGCACTCACGAAGAGTGCTTTATGGCCGGCTGGCGGGCCTTCAACCTGGCGGAGAAGTATCAGACGCCGGCCCTGGTGCTCAGCGACCACTACCTGGCGGTGGCGGTTCGCACCCTGGAGCTCGACGCCTTCGACTTCGATGCGGTGGAGATTGATCGAGGGGATCTGTTGAGCGAGGCGGAGTTGGACGCGCTGGACGGGGACTACCTGCGCTATCGGATCACGGATTCAGGCATCTCGCCGCGAGCGGTGCCCGGCCATCCTAAGGCGGTCTACGTGGCCGCCGGCAACGAGCACGACGAGTCAGGGGCCATCACCGAAGAGCCGGAGATGCGCACAGCGCAGGTGGAGAAGCGGCAGCGCAAGCTGGTCGGCATGGCCGGGGAGATGTCCGGCCCGCTTCGATACGGCCCTCCAGAGGCGGAGGTCACCTTCGTCAGTTGGGGCTCCACCTACGGGCCGCTTCGGGAAGCGGTGGACCGGCTGAACGCGAGGAGGGCCAATCGGGCCAACATGCTGCATTTCGTGCACCTGTGGCCCTTCCCCGTCGAGGCGGCGATGGCGGCCTTTGAGCAGGCTCGACGGCTCGTAACAGTCGAGGTCAACGCCACCGGTCAACTGGCCACCCTCATCCGCAGCCAGACCGGTCGCCAGATGGACAGCACGATCCTGAAGTACGATGGTCGGGCCTTCACACCGGAGCACATCATGAGTTTCGAGTTCTGAGTTCCAGGTTTCGAGTTAGCTCGAAACCTGAAACCCGAAACTCCAGACTCCAGACTCAGTAGATCCAATTTTGCTCGGCCTGGATCGCCAGATCCAGGCCAAAAGCGGGGATTTGGCAATCCCCTTGGAGCAATCTTGGATCCACTGAGACTCGAAATTCCGAGGGGGTGAAGCATGGTTACGAGAAAAGACTTTGATAGCCCAGAATCGCCTACCTGGTGCACGGGATGTGGCAACTATGGCATTTTGAACGCGGTCAAGATGGCGTTGGCCGAGCAGGACATCGCGCCGCACCAGGTGGTCATCTTCACCGGCATCGGTTGCGGCAGCAAGCTGCCGCATTACATGAAAGTGAGCGGCTTCCACACCATCCACGGCCGGGCGCTGCCGGTGGCCACCGGCGCCAGGCTGGCCAACCACGGGATCAAAATCATGACCGTCCACGGCGACGGGGACGGATATGGTATGGGGCTGGGCCACATGCTCCACGCCATTCGCCGCAACATCGGCATCGTGGACCTGGTGCAGAACAACCGGGTCTACGGCCTGACCAAGGGCCAGTATTCGCCGACCAGCGATCCCGGTATGCGCACACCTACTTCTCCAGAGGGAGCCATTGATCGGCCAGTGCCGCCGCTGGGGTTGGCCATCGCTGCCGGGGCCACCTTCGTCGCCCGGGGCTACCCCGGCGAATTGCGCCACCTGGTCTGGCTGATCGGCCAGGCTTTGCAGCATCCGGGCTACGCCCTGGTGGACGTGCTCCAGCCCTGCGTCACCTTCAACCGCCCTAGCTCCTACGATTTCTACAACCCGCGCGTGTACAAGCTGGAGGAGGCTGCCTATGATCCGACGGACAAGACTGCCGCCTGGGAGCGGGCCTACGAATGGGGAGAGCGCATCCCCATCGGGATTTTCTACCGCGTGGAAGGTGTGCCCACTTACGAGGAGCAGGTGCCGGCGCTCAAGGCCGGGCCGCTGGTGAAGCAGCCCCTGGAGAAGCTGCGGCCGGAGCAGATAGAGGCGCTGCGGGCAGAGCTCAAGTAACCTAACCTGGTGGTGGTATGCCACGTTGGGGTCGGCAGGCCAGCGCCGCATTTGACCAGTGATCTCTTTTGAATTATAATCTAAACAGCTTAGAATAAGCAGCTTAGAAGCAGGTGTCACGGTGGGCAAATTCGTCGGTCGCCAGCGCGAACTGGCCGAATTGAATGCCGTTTTGGCCGAGGGGGGCGCCCAATTCATCCTGATCTATGGTCGGCGGCGGGTGGGCAAGACGACCCTGATCCTGCATTGGGCGGAGCAGACCCAACGGCCGGTCATCTACTGGGTGGCCACCCGCGATACACCAGCCCAGGTTCGCCTGAGCTTCACCCGCGCCCTGTGGGCCTGGGCCTATCCTGGGAGCCAGGCCGTGCCCCGCTTTGACACCTGGGCCGAGGTCTTTGAGACGGCCGCCCGCCTCCTAGGCGACCGGCAGGTGATCCTGATTATGGACGAGTTTTCCTACGCCGCCGAGTCGGACCCGTCCCTGCCATCCAACTTGCAGGCGGCCTGGGACCATCTCTTCAAGGATCTCAACGTGACCCTGGTGCTGGCCGGTTCTCACATCGGGCTGATGGTCGGACTGATGGGGTATCAGGCCCCCCTGTATGGGCGTTTCACCGCTCAATTGCCGGTAGACCCGCTCCCCTTTCCCGCCCTGCGAGACTTTCTGCCCCGTCACCCTGCCACGGAGCGGGTGGCGGTCTACGCTGTGGCCGGGGGGATTCCGGCCTACCTGGAACGGTTCAACGATGCCAGGAGCGTCGGGGCCAACATGCAACGCCTGTTTATGCGGCGCACTGGCATGTTTCGCAGCGAACCCTTCATCCTGATCGGCGACGTGATCCGCCGCGAAACGCAGACCTACGAGGCCGTGTTGAAGGTTGTGGCGGCTGGACGACGGACACCGCAGGAGATCGGCGCCACCTTGGGCCTGACCTCTTCTTATCTCAGTCCCTACCTCAAGCAACTGGAGTCGCTACGCTTGATCGAGCGTCGTCTTCCGGCGACCATCCCCCCGGAGCGCCGCCGAACCAGCCGCAGCAGTCGCTACCACCTGGCCGATCCCTACTTGCGCTTCTACTTTCGCTTCATAGCTCCCAACCTGGACCTGGTCGAGCAGGAGTTGACGGGCCTTCTCTGGGAGCGCATCGGTGAACAGTTCCGGGCCTTCGTCGTTCTCACCTTCGAAGAACTGTGCCGGGAGTGGACACTGACTCAGGCGCGCGGGGGGAAGTTGCCCTTTGCGCCGGAGATCGTGGGCAGCCATTGGGCGCCGGATGCGCAGGTAGACGTGGTGGCGGTCAACTGGCGGGAGCGGGCCATCCTGTTGGGAGAGTGCAAGTGGGGAGCAGACGCGGTCGGTCGCTCTGTGGTACGCGAACTGGTGGACAAAGCGCCGCGCGTCGTGCCGGGGGAGGGCTGGCAGGTACACTATGCTTTCTTCGCCCGCGGCCGGGTTCACCGATGCCGCCCGCGCTGAAGCCGAGTCGGTGGGGGCGTTGCTGGTGGATTTGGAGACGTTGGACGCGGATTTAAGACGCGCGTTGGCGGAGGCCTAGAGTGGAAATGGTGGAGCGCGCCAAGCGGTCTGGGGCGATCTGCATATCAATAATGGAGGGAACAGAATGGCTTTTTTAACTGCTGCCGAAGCCCTCAAATGGGCAATGGAGATCGAAAAGAACGGCGAGACCTTTTACAACGAAGTGGCTGCGAAAAGCGCCGATCCCGAAGTGAAGGCGCTTTTCGAGGATCTGGCTGATCAGGAGCGAGGACACTATTGGGCGTTCCAGAAGATGCTGGAAGAGGTGAAGCCAGACCCCGACCTGTCCTATGTCGGTATCCAGTACGACGAGTATCAGGCTTATCTCCAGGCCGCACTCGCTAGTGCCCTGTTCGCTGGGCCGGATAAGGGATTGACGTTGGCCAAGCGGTCCCAGGATCGGGAGACGGCCCTGCGAGCGGCGATGGGCTTCGAGAAGGACACCCTGTTGTTCTTCTACGACCTGCGCGAGATGGTGAGCGAGGCGGAACGAGGGGCTATCTCCGACATCATCCTGGAGGAGAAGGCTCACCTGCGCCGCCTGGCAAAGATGTTGTAGGAAGACCATGAAGGTGATAGGGATTTCCGGAAGCCCCCGCAGGGGAGGCAACACCGAAGCTCTCCTGAGGGAGGTGTTGCGAGGGACGGAGGAAGCCGGGGCCGAGACCCGCCTATTCATCCTCTCCAGGATGAATATCTCTCCCTGCCTTCACTGCGATGGATGTCTGGCAGAGGGGGAGTGTGTGGTGAAGGACGACATGGGGTTGATCTACCCGGAGATCGAGAGTCTGGATGCTCTCGTCCTGGCCTCTCCCATCTTCTTCTACGGGGTCACCGCTCAGGCCAAAGCGATGATTGATCGCTGTCAGGTCTTTTGGAATCGGAAATACGTTCTCAAAAGAAGAATTGCCGCCGAGAAAAGAAAAGGGATTTTCATCTCCACTGGCGGGACCAAGTTTCCTGATCTCTTCGAACACGCCACGGCTACGGTAAAGAATCTCTTTCTCACTATTGACGTAACGTACTGGGCAGAGCTCCTTTTCTCCGGCGTGGACAGGAAGGGCGAGATCAAGGAGCATCCCACGGCTTTGAAGGATGCCTACCTTCTCGGGAAAAGGCTCGTCGAGGAAGAAATGAAGTGAAGGGTGATTCAGGAAGATGACGGGCACTGTGATAAACGTGATCTCCGTGGTAGCAGGCGGCACTCTGGGCACCCTGTTGGGTGAGAGACTGCCTTCCCGCATCCGTCGTGTCATCATGCAGGGAGTGGGCCTGGTTACTCTGGCGGTGGGGATGAGTATGGCCCTCACCACGGAGAATTTCGTGCTGGTGTTGGTGAGCATCGTCATAGGCGGCATACTGGGGGAGTGGTGGCGGCTGGAAGAGCGGCTGGACGGGGCCGGGAAGTGGCTGGAGGCTAAAGCTAGCCGGTTCCCCTTCCTGGCGCGGGGTGAATTCACCAAAGGCTTCGTCACCGCCAGCCTGGTCTTTTGCGTGGGGCCGATGACCGTCCTGGGCTCCATTCAGGACGGCCTGTCGGGCGATTACACCCTGCTGGCCATAAAGAGCGTGCTGGATGGCTTTTCTTCCCTGGCCTTCGCCGCCTCGATGGGAATGGGGGCGACCTTCTCCGCCATCACAGTGCTCGTTTACCAGGGAATTCTGACCCTGGGGGCTTCTCACTTCCAGGCCATTCTCAGCGACGCCATGATAACGGAGATGGCGGCCACCGGCGGGGTCATGATCCTGGGGATTGGCCTCTTGCTCCTGGAGATAAAGCGGGTCAGGGTGGCCAGCTTCCTGCCCGCTCTGGCCATTGCCCCGCTGCTGGTGGCCCTGTGGGAAACAGGGTAGTTAACTTCCTGCCCGCGTGGGGGCCTGGTTGATAAAAGGACGTAGCTGAATAGAACAGATTAAGGAGGAAACAATGCGAGCAAGAGAGCTCAAAGACAATATCTACTGGATAGGAGCCATTGATTGGGACAGGAGGCTCTTCGACGAGCTCATCCCCCTTCCCGATGGCACGAGCTACAACGCCTATCTGGTCAGGGGCAGCGAGAAGACGGCGCTGATAGACACGGTGGACCCCACCATGGAGCACGTGCTGGTTGAGCGGCTGGACAACCTCGGCGTCGAGAGCATAGATTACATCGTCGCCAATCACGCCGAGCAGGACCATTCGGGCTCCCTGCCCCACATGTTGGAGAAATTCCCCACGGCAAAGGTGGTGACGACGCCCAAGGGCAAAGGGATGCTGATGCACCTGCTCCTCATTCCCGAGGAAAAGTTCATCGCCGTGGACGATAAGGAGACCCTCTCGCTGGGGGACAAAACCCTCGAGTTCATCCACGCCCCCTGGGTCCACTGGCCGGAGACCATGCTAACCTATCTCCGCGAGGACAAGATACTCTTCCCCTGCGATTTCTTCGGCTCCCACCTGGCGACGTCGGACCTCTACGCCACCGACGAGGCGCGGGTCTACGAGGCGGCCAAGCGGTATTATGCCGAGATCATGATGCCCTTTAGAAAGGCCATCGAGAAGAACTTGCAGAAGCTGGAGGGCTACGAGATAGAGCTCATCGCCCCCAGCCACGGGCCCCTCTACCATCGCCCCGAATTCATCCTCGAAGCGTATCGGGACTGGGTTTTCGCCCCGCCAAAGAACGTCGTGGTCCTCCCCTACATCTCCATGCACGGCAGTACCCGAAAGATGGTGGAATACTTCGTGGAGGCCTTGATCGAAAAGGGGGTCGGCGTAAAACGGTTCGACCTGGCCGCGACGGACATCGGCGAGCTGGCGATGGCCCTGGTGGACGCGGCCACCCTCGTCGTGGGGACACCGACGGTCCTGACCGGAGCCCATCCCAACGTCGTCTACGCGGCCTACCTGGCGAACGCTTTGCGGCCGAAGTTGCAGTTCGTCTCCATCGTCGGCTCCTACGGCTGGGGCAGCAAGATGGTTGACCAGCTCGTGGGGATGCTCTCCAACCTGAAGGTGGAGGTACTGGAGCCAGTTATCGTCAAGGGGTTCCCCAGAGGGGAGGATTTCGAGGCCCTGAATCGCCTGGCGGCCACCATCGCGGAGAAGCACAAAGAGCGCAACTTTGCTTAAGAGGTGAGCGAAGCTAAAATAGCGCCGAAAGGCCATACTAAAAATGGAGGTGAAAAATGTCTATTTTAAGTGAAGACGTTCGCAACAGCGTGCAGAAGGAGTTCGAGGAACTGCCAGGGAAGGTGAAGCTGGTGGTCTTCACCCAGGAGTTCGAGTGTGCGCACTGCCGCGAGAACACCTCTCTCGCTCAGGAGGTGGCTTCTCTCTCGGACAAGTTGGATATCGAGGTGCACGACTTCGTCCTGGACAAGGAGGTGGTCGAGCGCTACGGGGTGGACAAGATCCCGGCCATCGCCGTGGAGGGGGAGAAGGACTACGGGGTCCGCTTCTACGGTGTGCCCGCAGGCTATGAGTTCACCTCGCTCATCGAAGCCATCAAGGCCGTCTCGGCGGGGGAGTCGGGCCTGGCCGCGAAGACCAAGGAGGCCCTGAGGGGGCTGAAGGATCCCCTCCACCTCCAGGTCTTCGTCACCCCGACCTGACCATACTGCCCCATGGCTGTGCAGTTGGCACAGAGGATGGCTATCGAGAGCGACGTGGTACGGGCGGACATGGTGGAGAGCTCGGAGTTTCCCCACCTGGTGCACAAATACAACGTCTTCGGCGTTCCTAAGACGGTGGTGAACGAGGTGGTGGAGTTCGAGGGAGCGCAGCCTGAGCCTCTCTTCCTGGCGCAGGTCATGAAAGCGACGGCAAAAGGGGACTAGCGCTGTAGCCTCAACCAAGGAGGGACAGATGGGGGAGTTTGTCAAGGTCGCCAGGGCAGCGGAGATTCAGCCTGGGCAGCGCAAGAGCGTTTGGGTTATGGTCGCCGTGAGTCCGTGATTTGGAAGTGAGAACAGATGAAGAGGGAGGACGATCCCATGAAACCTTTAGAACCTCAGTATCTCTCTGCTTTGTGCGAGGTTTGCCACGCCATAAGCTCCGTCTTTGATCTGCAGGAGGTGCTCTCTTTAATCGTGAAAAGCGCCGTGGAGTCCATGGAGGTTAAGGCGGGTTCCCTCAGGCTCCTGGATGAGGAGGAGCGAAGGCTGGAGATTGTGGCTGCCTATGGCCTTAGCAAGGAGTACCTCAAAAAGGGTCCGGTGGAGGTGGAGAAGAGCCCCATAGACAGAGAGGCCCTGACGGGTAGGGTGGTAACCATCCTCGACGTGACCAGGGATGTAAGATTTCAGTACCTCGAAGAGGCTAAAAAAGAGGGGATATGTTCCGTGCTCTGCGTCCCCTTGAGAATCAGGGGCAGAGCAATAGGTGTGATACGGGTTTACACCTCCGCCCCCCACGAGTTCACCGAATATGAGACAAAGCTTCTGTACACCCTCGCTTGCCATGGGACAATAGCTATCGAAAATGCCCGATTGCGTGAGCATATCGAGAGGGACTACGAGGATCTCGTCAGGGATGTGTGGAGGTGGTACGATTGGGGAGCGAGGCCACCTGAGCTATAAATCCGAGGAGGCCACAAAGTGGTTATCTACCCTGCTATAGAGGGGCGTCCCCGCCCCGACGTGGTATCTAAATCGCCGCGCAAGCGAGAAGAGGAGGCTAAAATCCTGCGGAAGGCAGACCTGGCTCCCTGGATGAGGAGCCTGATCCAGGATTACGAAGTCATCGGGCCTGTCCAAAAAGGGGAGGAAATCGCTTTCCGCCCTGTCGGCTCCGCGAAGGAGCTGGCCTTGAACTACATCACCCCCATGTTATCGCCCAAAGGCCTCCTCTATCCACCCCGCGAGGAGCTATTCACTTTTCGGAAAGGCGAGGGTTTCACGGAGGTAGAGCCCGAGTTGAGCAGGAAGCGGATCATCTTCGGTGTCCATCCTTGTGATTTGAACGCCATCCTGATCCTGGACAGAGTATTCCTGGGAAGCTACGAGGACAGATATTACCGTGCTCGGAGGGAGAACACCCTTCTGGTGGCCCTGACCTGCAGCCGGGTGGGGGAAAACTGCTTCTGCGCTTCCATGGGCTTCGGCCCTTCCCTGGAGGAGGGCTACGACTTGCTCCTGACTGACTTGAACGACAGATATCTGGTGGAGATAGGGAGCGTTTCAGGCCAGGAGATGCTCAAGAAAGCCCCCTTTTTTGAGGAAGCCAGTCCTCAGGATAGAGAGATCAAAGAGAGGAAGTTGAGGGCTCTGGAAGGGGAGATGCCCAAAAGGGTGGATACCCAGCACCTCCCCCACCTCCTCCGCCGCAACCTCAGGCACCCCGTGTGGGCCAGGTATAAGGATATATGCCTGGCCTGCGCCAACTGCACCATGGTCTGCCCCACCTGTTACTGCTACGATATGATAGATCGGACGGAGCTGGATTTAGAGAGAGGGGTGAGAGAGAGGGCGTGGGATTCCTGCTTCAATCCGGAGTTTGCCCAGGTGCACGGCGGCAACTTCCGGGCAGGGCGGGATTCCAGGCTGAGGCAGTTCGTCTGCCACAAGATGAGCTATTGGATGGAGCAATACGGATGTTTCGGCTGTGTGGGCTGTGGCCGCTGTATCACCTGGTGCCCAGTGGGAATTGATATCACGGAAATAATCAGGGAGATAAGGAGTGATGCCGGATGAGGAACCCGCTTGAACTCCAGGACGCCGTGATCGAGGCGATTAAAAGGGAGACCTACGATGTCCTCACCTACACCCTTGTCCTGAAGGATGGCGGGGAATTCTCCTTCAAACCCGGCCAGTTCAACATGGTCGGTCTGCCAGGCATGGGGGAGGCCCCCATCTCCATCAGCTCTGAGCCCTCCAGGCTTGCACTGAGCCCAGTCGAAGTGAGGGAATCCTTCGACCACACCATCAGGGCCGTGGGAAACGTCACCAGGGCGCTGGCCAACCTCGAGGAAGGCGATGAAGTGATGATCAGGGGCCCTTACGGCTCCAGTTGGCCGATGGAGGAAGCCAAAGGCAAGGACATCCTGATTGTGGCCGGAGGCATCGGATTGGCACCCCTTCGCCCTTTCATCTTCCATGTCTTCGAGAATCGCGCCGATTTCGGATACCTGGAGATACTCTACGGTGCGCGTACCCCTGACGATATGCTCTACACCCAGGAATTTCCGGAGTGGCGTAAGCAGGAGGGGGTCAGGCTTTTCCTGACGGTAGACCGGCTGCCGGAGGGGGAGGCCTGGGAGTACGGGATAGGGGTGGTGACCAGGCTCTTCGACTCTGTGGAGATCTCCCCGGCTAACGGCATAGCCCTGACCTGTGGTCCGGAGATCATGATGCGCTTCGTGGCGAGGGGGCTTCTGCAAAGGGGCTTTTCCCCGGGCCGGGTGTATCTGTCCATGGAGAGGCGCATGAAGTGCGGGATAGCGCATTGTGGCCACTGTCAGATCGGCCCAAAGTACGTCTGCCAGGATGGCCCCGTGTTTACCTATCGAGCCCTCAGGGGGCTGCCCGATACCTTGCTGTGAGGAGATGCATCAGGTGGATAAATTGAGGATAGGCATATTCAAGTTCACATCCTGTGCCGGCTGCCAATTTCAGTTCCTTTACTTCCAGGAGCACATCCTTGAGGTTCTCGCGGCGGTGGAGTTGGTCTATTTTATGATGGGCAAGAGTGGAGGCTCAGAAGAGGGGCCCTTCGACATGGCCTTGATAGACGGAGCGATCACCTCGTCAGAGCAGGTTGACCAGGTAAAGCGGATAAGGGAAAATTCTCGCCTCCTGGTTCCTATGGGCGCTTGTGCCGTTGACGGGGGCATACCCTCCATCAAAAACCGAACTCCTGAGTTGGAGATACAGAAGAGGGTCTATCGGGATACCTCCCTCATCCATTCCCTCAAGGCCCACCCTGTGGACGCCTACGTGAAGGTTGATGCCTATCTCAGAGGATGCCCCATAAGCGAGCCGGAGTTCCTGGAGCTTTTCAGCGCGACGCTTTTAGGGAGAAGGCCCGTCTTTGAGCGCTATTCCGTCTGTGTGGACTGCAAACTTCAGGGGAATACCTGTCTACTGGTCGCCAAAGGGGAGACGTGCATGGGCCCGGTGACCGTCGCCGGATGCTGGCCCCTGTGCCCCTCCAACGGGAGGATCTGCTACGGATGCAGGGGGCCCATGGACGGCGCCAACGCCATATCCCTGGCCCAAACCTTCGAGGAAGGTGGCCTTGCCCGGGATGATATAGTGAGGAAGTTCTCGCAGTTTGCCGGGCTCACCCTGGCCTTTCGTAAAGGAGCCGAACCCTATGAGTAGTAGGAAGATAGAGATAGGATACGTAGCCAGGGTCGAAGGAGAAGCGGGCCTCAAGATAAAAGTTTCCGTCGGGCAGGTCAAGGAGCTGGTGTTGGACGTGTGGGAACCGCCCAGGTTCTTCGAGGGCTTTCTGGTGGGACGGAAGTACTACGAGGTACCCGACCTGGTGGCCAGGATATGCGGAATCTGCCCCGTCTCCCACATGCTCACCGCACTCAAGTCCCTGGAGAAGGCCCTGGGTATAAATCCCAGTCAGCAGACCAAAACCCTCCGCCGGCTGATGGCTTTGAGTCAGATCCTGGCCAGCCATTTAGTGCACCTCTACATGCTCGCCCTCCCCGACTACCTGGGCTACGAAAGCGTCGTGGGTATGCTGCCGGATTATGGCCAGGAGATAGGGCGTCTCTTGAGGATGAAAACGGTGGCCAATGACCTCACCAGGGCCATAGGGGGAAGAGCCCTCCATCCCGTAACGGCCGTGGTGAACGGCTTCACGCGCCTTCCCTCCATCAGCGAGCTGCGCCGGCTGGCCGAAGCGTTGAAGGGCATAAAGGAGGATGCCCTGGAGACGGTGCGGCTCTTCGCCAACCTTCCCTACCCAGACCTCCAAAGCAGGAGCGAGTACGTGGCCCTCAGAAACCCTGAAAGATATGCTTTCACTGAGGGGAGGGTGGTCTCCAGCGAAGGATTGGATATTGCCGAAGGGGAATACCAGGACTATTTCCAGGAAGAGCAGGTCCCCTATGCCATGGCCAAGCGCTCTGTAGTGAAAGGCAGAGGAGCCTTCAGGGTGGGAGCCCTGGCCAGGGTGAACCTCAATTTCCATCAGCTCTCCGAAGGCGCCAAAGAGGCTGCCAGGGAGGTGGGTTTCGAGCCCCCCAGCCATAATCCCTTCCACAACAATTTGGCCCAGGCTTTGGAGGTGCTTCACTGCGTGGATGAATGTGTGTCCATCATCGAAGGGCTTGACCTCAAAGAGGAGAGGAGGGCCTTCGCGGTCAGGGCCGGGGAGGGCTGTGCGATAACTGAGGCCCCCAGGGGTTTGCTCTATCACAAGTACCGCCTCAACGACAAGGGGGTGGTGGAGAAGGCTAACATCGTCACCCCCACGGCGCACACCGTCTTCAACATGGAAAAGGACCTTCGGGAGCTGGCGCCAAGCCTTCTTGACCTCTCGGAGAAAGAGGCTGCTCTTCGATGCGAGGAACTGATCAGAAGCTATGATCCCTGTTTTTCTTGCTCAGTCCATTAAAGAGGAGGAGAGAATGGAGAAGTGGGAATGTTTGGTCTGCGGGTACGTTTACGATCCTGCAGAGGGAGACCCCGACGGCGGCATACCGCCGGGCACACCCTTCGAGGACCTGCCCGACGACTGGGTCTGCCCCGAATGTGGGGCCGGTAAGGACATGTTCGAGAAGCTCGAATGAAAAGGCGCTTTGTCATCATCGGCAACGGTGTGGCCGGCGTCACCGCGGCCAGAGCCCTCTCAGAGTCAGGGGCTGAAGTCGAGGTCTACACCCAGGAAGCCCATCACTACTACCCCAGACCGCGCCTCCAGAGTTTCCTGGCAGGGGAGATCGAGCTGGAGGAGCTGCCCCTCTATCCCCCGGCCTGGTACGAGAAGCGGGGCATCGCCGTGCACCTGGGGGTTGAGGTGGTGGGGCTCGATCCCAGGGCGAAGCGGATCGCCCTGGCCGATGGCCGTGAGGTTTCCTACGACCGGCTGCTCCTGGCCACTGGCAGCCGCCCTTTCATCCCGCCCGTCGAGGGCGTGGGCAAAGGTGGCGTGTTCAGCCTCCGCACCATCGGGGATGCCCTGGCCATCAAGAGGTGGGCCGAAGGGGCGAAGCGGGCTGTGGTCGTAGGCGGTGGGCTTTTGGGCCTGGAGGCGGCTAGGGCCCTCACGGTGCTGGGGCTGGAGGTGACCGTTCTGGAGCGGGGGCCGTATCTCCTCCGCCGCCAGCTCGATGCCGAGGGAGGGGCCTTGATGAAGGAGCTGATAGGGGCTGTGGGCATTGGGGTGACCTTGAACGCTTCCTGTCGGGCCATCCTGGGCGATGGGCAGGCTAGCGGGCTTCTGCTGCAGGACGGGCGGAGGATAGAGGGCGATCTGATCCTCATCTCGGCTGGCGTCCGCTGCAACGTGGGGTTGGCTCAGGAGGCCGGGCTGGCGGTCAGCCGGGGCGTGGTGGTGGATGAGCACCTGCGCACCAGCGCGGACGACATCTACGCCGCCGGCGATGTGGCCGAGTGCCAGGGCCGGGTCTACGGCATCATCCCCGCCTGTCTGGAACAGGCCAGAGTGGCGGCAGCCAACATGCTGGGATGGGAGCAAGCCGAGTACCGAGGCACCGTCTCCTCCAACACCTTGCAGGTGGTGGGCGTTGACTGCACTTCCATTGGGGTAGTCCATCCTCCAGAGGGCGAGGGCTACCAGGAATTGAGGAAGTCTGAGGCCGGGGTCTACAAGAAGCTGGTGCTAAAAGATGGGCGGCTGGTGGGAGCTATCCTGCTGGGCGATAGGAAGGACGTGGCGCCAATAAGCCGGTTGATCCGGGCAGAGGCCGATGTCTCTCGCTATGTCGAGAGGCTGTTGGATGATGACTTCGATTGGAAGGGATTGCTTTAGAAAGAGGTGTAAACTATGAACAAGCAAGAGGAGGCCTTGGCCGTTTTGCGTCGGGCTATGGAGAGCGAGCGAGAAGGGTATCGCTTCTACCTGGAGGCTTCGGAGCGAAGCGCCGACCCGGCGGGCCAGGGCACTTTTCGCACCCTGGCTAAAGACGAGGAGAGGCACCTGGCTCTGCTGCTGGTGGAATACGATTCCCTCATCGCCGGCGAGGGCTGGGTAGACCCGGCGGAGGCCATTGCCCGCGAGGTAGAGGTGGATATCACCAAGCCCCTCTTTCCTGGGGAAGAACTGGCTCCACAGGAGGAGTCCCCGTTCAAAGCGACGTGGGCCGCCTACGACGTCGAAGGGTTAGCTGGTGATCTGGCAGTTTTGGAGTTCGGCATGAATGTAGAAGAGGAATTCTACAAGATGTACGAGAAGGCTGCCGCCGAGACCGACGATCCCCTGGGTCGCCGGGCCTACCAGTTCCTGATGAAATGGGAAAACCGCCACTACAAAATCCTGCAGGATGCCTACGATTACCTCAGCGATAACAAGCACTGGTGGGACGACTGGGAGCTGCCCTTCTTCGAGGGATGATTGGAGGTTGGAAATTGGAAATTGGAAATTGGAGATTGGAAGTTGGAGGTTGGAGGTTGGAAATCCAACTTCTAACTTCCAACTTCTAACTTCCAACTTCTAACTTCCAGCATAAGGAGAGCAAATGACACACCATGAGAATCTGGATCAGTTGTGCATCAACACCATCCGCACTCTGGCCATGGATGGGGTGCAGAAAGCCAACTCTGGCCACCCGGGCTTGCCTATGGGCGCGGCGGCTATGGCCTACGTCCTGTGGACGCGCTTCCTGCGACATAATCCGGTCAATCCGACCTGGACAGACCGGGATCGCTTCGTCCTCTCGGCGGGGCACGGTTCCATGCTGCTCTACGGCCTGCTGCACCTCACTGGCTATGATCTGCCGCTGGAGGAGCTGCAGAGTTTCCGGCAGTGGGGCAGCCGCACTCCCGGCCATCCTGAGTACGGCCTGACAGCGGGGGTGGAGACCACCACCGGCCCGCTGGGGCAGGGCTTCACTAACGGGGTGGGCATGGCCATCGCCGAGGCCTACCTGGCCGCTCACTTCAACGTGCCCCCTGAGCCTGCCGAAGGGCGCCCCGGCCACAAGATCGTTGACCACTACGTCTACGCCATCGTCAGCGACGGCGACCTGATGGAGGGGGTGGCATCGGAGGCCGCGTCGCTGGCCGGCCACCTGCGCCTGGGCAAGCTGATCTACCTGTACGACGACAACCGCATCACCATCGAGGGCAGCACCGACCTGGCCTTCACCGAGGATCGGGGTCAGCGCTTTGAGGCCTACGGTTGGCACGTGCAGCACGTGGACGGGTACGACCTGGAGGGCATCGCCGCCGCCATCGGTGCTGCGCAGGCTGACCCCCGCCCTTCGCTCATCATCGCCCGCACCCACATTGGCTACGGCAGCCCGAACAAGCAGGACACCGCCGGGGTTCACGGCACACCGCTGGGCGAGGAGGAGCTGCGGCTTACCAAGGAGAACCTGGGCTGGCCCACCGAGCCGCCGTTCCTCATCCCCGACCAGGCCCTGGCCCATTTTCGCCAGGCTCTGGAGAGGGGGCGGGCATGGGAGGCGGAGTGGCAGGCCCGCTTCCAGGCCTACGCCGCCGAGTATCCCGATCTGGCCGAGGAGTGGCGCGTGGCGATGGCTGGCGAGTTGCCTGCGGGCTGGGACGCGGACCTGCCCACTTTCAAGCCGGATGATGGCCCACTGGCCACCCGCGTCGCCTCGGGCAAGGTGCTCAACGCCGTCGCCCCCCATCTGCCCACCCTGATCGGCGGCTCGGCGGATCTGGCTCCGTCCTGCAAGACCTACCTGGACGGCTACGGTGACTTCTCCGCCGACGACCCTGGCGGCCGCAACTTCCATTTCGGGGTGCGCGAGCACGCCATGGGCGGCATCCTGAGCGGCATGGCCCTGCATGGCGGGGTGATCCCCTACGGCAGCACCTTCCTCGTCTTCTCCGACTACATGCGCCCCAGCATCCGTCTGGCGGCGATGATGGAGCTGCCCGTCGTCTACGTCTTCACCCACGACAGCATAGGCATCGGCGAGGATGGGCCGACCCACCAGCCGGTGGAGCAACTGGCTGCGCTGCGGGCTATCCCTCACCTCGCCGTGATCCGCCCTGCCGACGCGGCCGAGACGGTCGCCGCCTGGCGCGTGGCCCTGGAGCACCGCAAGGGGCCGGTGGCGCTGCTCCTCACCCGCCAAAAGCTGCCCGTGCTGGATCGCGCTGCACTGGCCCCCGCCGATGGGCTTTGTCCTGAGCCTGTCGAAGGGCTGGCGCGCGGAGCCTACGTCCTGGCCGACGCGGACGGGGGGCGGCCCGACGTCATCCTGATTGCCACCGGCTCCGAGGTGCACGTCGCCCTCGCAGCCCAGGGGCGGCTGGTTGAGCAGGGCGTGAAGGCCCGCGTGGTGAGCATGCCCAGTTGGGATCTCTTCGAGCGGCAGCCCCAGTCCTACCGTGACGAAGTGTTGCCTCCCGAGGTGACGGCCCGCCTGGCCATCGAGGCTGGGGTACCGCAGGGCTGGCGTCGCTACGTTGGGGACGGGGGCGATGTGATTGGCATCGAAGGCTTTGGGGCCTCGGCGCCGTACAAAGTGCTGTGGGAGAAGTACGGTTTCACGGCGGAGAACGTCGCCGCCCGCGCTTTGGAGATGCTGGAAAAAAGAACATAGAGAAGGAGTGATAGAAATGCAGGAAAACACTGTTGCCTTGCAAGCCTTGCGCCAGGCCATTCGTCTGGAGCAGGACGGTTATAAGTTCTATGTCGAGGCCGCGGAAAGGACGACGGACCCGCGCGGTCGGGAGATGTTTCTCTCCCTGGCCGATGACGAGAAACTGCACCTGTGCATCGTGCGGGATCAGTACGAGGCCCTAAGCGCGGGCAAAGGGTGGGTCTCCTTCTCCGATGAGATAGAGGTGGAGCCCGTGGATTTGGACAAACCCCTCTTTCCACCGGAAGAGAATGTCATTGACCCCAAAGCCAGCGATATTGACGCCCTGCTGTTCGCGCTGCAGGTCGAAAACGAGAGTTACGAACTGTACAGGAAGGCGGCAACCGAAACCGCCGATCCTGCCGGCAAGGAGATGTATCAGCGTCTGGCCAGCGACGAGCACGTTTACTTCGACATCCTGATGCTCAACTACGAGCACCTGGTAAGCACCGGAAGCTGGCGCGGGCTGTAAGGCCAATATCTCCAATCTCTAATTTCCAACCTCCAACTTCCAACATCCAGCGCTTGTTTTGACATAAACCCTTGACGAACGCGGTTAAATTTGGTAGAATATGAGGGATTGTCTGGCTCCTGAAAACTCAACCTGAGGGAGTGAATGATGAGAACCACCTGGCGTATCGGGAAGATCTTTGGCATAGACATCAACATAGATTCCAGTTGGCTTATCATCTTTGCCTTGGTCATCTGGACCCTGGCTGGAACCTATTTTCCAGAGCAATATCCCCGCTGGCCGACCTGGTTACATTGGACGGTGGGCGTGGTTACCAGCATTCTCTTCTTCGGCTCGGTGTTGGGCCACGAGTTGGCCCACTCCGTGGTGGCCATCAGCCAAGGAGAGGGGGTGCGCAGTATCACCCTCTTCATCTTCGGCGGTGTGGCCAGGATCGCCGAGGAGCCGGACGAGCCGCTCAAGGAGTTGCTCATGGCCATCGTGGGGCCCCTCTTCAGCCTGGTCATCGGGGTGGCCTTCGGCGTCCTCTGGTTTTTGACTCGAGGTCTCTTTCAGCCCTTGAGCGCTTTAGCTCGCTATCTGGCCATGATCAACGTTACTCTGGCCCTTTTCAACCTCATCCCTGGCTTCCCTTTGGATGGGGGGCGAGTGCTGCGGGCGTTGATCTGGGGGCTCAGCGGAAACCTGAAGCTGGCCACCCGGCTGGCCACTTGGGCTGGTCAGGGGATAGCCTTCCTTTTCATGCTGGTGGGCACCTGGCAGATCTTCGGGGGCGGATGGCTCGATGGACTTTGGATCATCTTCATCGGCTGGTTTCTGCACAGTGCAGCCAGCAGCGGCTATCGCCAGGTGCTGGTCAGAGAGATGCTGGGGGAGGTCAGAGCTGGCGATCTCATGAGCGCGGACTTCGCCACGGTGAGCGGGGATCTCACCCTGCAGCAGTTAGTGGACGAGTACGTATTGCGCCGCCGCGAGCACTCCTTTCCCGTGGCCGATGCCGGTATGCTGCAGGGCATCATCTGCTTGCACGACGTCAAAACTGTTCCCCGGGAGAAGTGGGCCTACACGCGGGTAAGCGAAGTCATGACCCCTTGGGCGGAGTTGGAGACTGTTTCCCCTGGGGATGATGGCAGTACCATCCTGGCGCGTCTGAACGCTCGTGACGTTCGCCAGCTTCCGGTGGTGGAGGGGGGAAGGTTAATAGGCTTGCTGCGCCGCAGCGATGTGCTCCACTATTTGGAGGTGCGGACGGCGTTGGGAGCCTGAGGGGACTAATTCAGAAGGTGGAGGTATTGTAACAAATGTATCCTGAGAGCGAGATCTTGTTTCCACCCCGCTGTATCCCAGGCCTCAAGGGTCTGAGGGATGAGCAATGGGATGAGTTAGTGGAGCGAGTTTCTGCCTTGCCAGAGACTCACGAGGACAGTTTAGCTTTCTGTTTTATGATGATCAAGCTGTGCAAGTGTCTGAGATGCGATCTTGGCAGCTACAGGGCTTCTCTTGGT
>DAOUDK010000063.1:0-3055 GCA_034431315.1 Anaerolineae bacterium | reverse complement strand
TCATTGCGAGCTGCTCCATGTCGCGGTCGCGCCACTCATTGTGTAAGAAACCAACTTTTGATCGCCGAGGTCTCCGACCGAAGGCGGGAGGGCTCGGTCGGAGACCTTCGCCCATCGTGGTTTGTTTCTTAGTAGGCACGCTGTTTGCGCCGAAGCAATCTCCCAGCGGCTTGGGGATTGCTTCGCTCTGCTCGCAATGACAAATGTAAGTAACATTGTCCAGCTAGTTAGAGCAAGGCGGGCCAGCCGCTGACGTCTGGTTAAAAGGGAAACTCGCTGCTTTCGGATACAGTTTCCCTTTCCCGCGTCTCTTCAGTGGCCTCGGCGCTCTTGCGCTCTCCCAGTATGATCATCTCATTAGCGACCAATTCGGTGCGGTAATGCTTCTTCCCGTTCTGATCCTCCCAACCACGGGTCTGCAGGCGGCCTTCAACATAGACTTGTTGGCCTTTGGTTAGATGTTGTTTGCATATTTCGGCCAGGTTGCCCCAGGCCACGACGTTGAACCATTCGGTTTCCTCGCGGCGTTCGCCTTCGGCGTTTACCCAACTGCGACTTGTAGCCACGCTGAAAGAGGTCACCGGCCTGCCACTCGGCGTATAGCGCATCTCTGGGTTGCGTCCCAGATTGCCTATGACCATCACCTTGTTCAAACCCCTTGACATCTTTTCACCCTTTCCTCAAGTTACTAGTCCTCAACTCGCACCAGCAAATAGCGGATGACTTCCTCGGTGAGCTTTAATCTCCGCTCCAGTTCGACGATAGACTCGGGATCCAGTTGAACTTGCATCAGCACGTAATATCCTTCATTCTGCTTCTGGATCGGATAAGCCAGGCGGCGCCTGCCCCAATGATCTGCATTGGTCACCTGGCCGCCGCCCTCGGTGATGAACTGGCTGACCTTCTCTGTGATTCCCGTTATCCCCTCATCTTCAACATCTGAATGGATGATGAAGGTAAACTCGTAATTGCGCATGTCGGCGATGGTGTGCCTCCTTTCTTTAGAAAAGCTCTCTATCCAGTACCCTCGCTTGACGACGGGCATAACTATAGCACAAAGCGGCGATTTTGGCAAGCGGCTAAATGCTAAACCGGAAGTGGATTACGTCACCGTCTTGCACTACGTATTCCTTGCCCTCCAAACGCAAAAGCCCCCTCTGTTTGGCGGCGGCGAAAGAGCCGCTGGCCATTAGATCCTGGTACGAAATGACCTCGGCGCGGATGAAGCCTCGCTCCATGTCGCTGTGGACCTTGCCCGCAGCCTCAGGGGCTACGTTCCCTCTTAGAAGCGTCCAGGCCCGCACCTCTTTCCCCCCGGTGGTGGTGAAGAAGGTTATCAAGTTCAGCAGACGATAGCCAGCCTCGACCAGCTTTTGCAGCCCCGGTTCCCCTGAGCCGGTCTCGGCGCGGTAGGCCGCTGCTTCCTCAGGAGGCCAGTCAGCCAGTTCCATCTCCAGTTGGGCGCAAATAGGGACCACCTCCGTCCCCTCGACGGCTGCTACCTCAGCCACTGCTGCCACTAACTCCCCCCCTCCGGGCAGATCCTCCTCCCCCACGTTGGCCACGTAGAGCCGGGGCTTGGCGGTCAACAGGTTTAACTCCCTCAGTACCTCCGCCTCTTTGTCCGTCGCCGTGGAGTCGGCCGCCTTGCCCCCCGCCTCGAGGCGATGGTGCAGCTCCTCCAGGAAATCCAGCTCGGCGGCGTGATCCTTGGGTCGCGCCTTGGCTGCCGAGCGGACCTTCTCCAACCGCCGCTCGACGGTGGCCAGGTCGGCCAGGAGCAACTCTAAGTCCACGACCGCGATGTCGTCGCGGGGGTTGATCTCGGCCGTAACGTGGGGAACCTGGGCATCGTGGAAGCAGCGCACCACCATGGCCACGGCGTCCACGTTGCGAATGTAGCCCAGGAATTGATTGCCCAGCCCCTCGCCGTGGCTGGCGCCTTTCACCAGGCCGGCGATGTCCACGAATTCGACGGTGGTGGGGACGACGCGCTCCGGCTTCACCAGGGCGGCGATGTCCCACAGCCGTTGATCGGGCACCTCGGCCACGCCCACGTTGCGCTCGATGGTGGTAAAGGGGTAGCTGGCCACCGCGGCGTTGGCCCTGGTCAAGGCGTTAAACAGGGTTGACTTGCCCACGTTGGGCAGCCCCACGACACCGATTTGCAAGCTCATCCTCTGGCCCCCTTTGCGATAATCAGGAGTGCAGGCTTCGTCGTGAGCTCAGCCGAACGGCGCAAGCCTGCGGACTTGCGTCCGCACTCCAGCGAGTTTTCCCACCCATGATTATAGCACCGAACGCCCTCCGCCGCAATAACGCCCTGTCAAGTCAAATGAAAATGTTACCGAAAGGGGATCGTTAGGTCAAAAGATAATGTTACCCGGGTTGTCCTCTCCTTTCTTTGATTTTGATGATCTGGACAGTGCTGAGTTGAAGTGGTCATAGGGGCTGCGGATATGTGGGCAACTCGGAGCTTGCGGAGAGTTGTCCACATATCCATCAGCGGAAACAGTAGGTGTCAAGGAAAAAGAGGAAAGCATGGCACCCGCCGTTGCCGGCGGATAAGCCTTGTGCTTTCCCCCTCTCTCGGTAGGTCACAGTTTACCATACCGGAGAGGTTTTGTCAAAGAGCATCTTTCAGGGTATTGCCAGTTGGACTTAAAGTCACAGTCTGGCTTTCTAGTCAGCACGAGCCGGGTCAGGGTCGTGTAGGATGGGATCTAAGGCCAGGGCCTGCAGGTCGGGATGGGTGGTCAGGGTCAGATAGACGTTTTCAGTTTGCCCTGAGACAGCATTGGGCAAGGAGAAGATGTACTCAATCTGGTCGTAGATCTCTTGTCGCAACTGCCGAGGGTTTGTGCGGTCGCGTAGGGCTTCCAACTGTTCTCGGCGTTCCCTAGTGATGGCAGTGGTTTCACACAGGCGGTCGAAGGGGGTACGAGCCTGGTCGTAGCGACGTTTCACTCTTGCCAGATGGCCTTCGACGGGGGTGACGATCTTCTCTGACAAGCGCATCACGGGCTGCAAGAGGTTGTAGTAGATCCACACTTTG
>DAOUDK010000062.1:0-6629 GCA_034431315.1 Anaerolineae bacterium | reverse complement strand
TGGTGTCATGGCTATCCTTCAAAATCAAGATGTTATGCCACATTGTCATGCGGCGGTTACCACCATGATTATACTTCCCAATCTTGGATTTGGTCAAATTTTTAAGCGAACCGAAAGGTTGGGATTCTGAGTTACACGAACTATGACCACGGGGACTGGCAGTGCAAGCCAATATCGAACACTATCAATAGCCACACTAAGCCCCAGTTTTCTTACCGTGATAGAAGATGCCGTGCCTTTGACTTGCCCTTTTACGATAGCTCCTGTTACTGTACCATCGTCGCATACTATCTCGATTTCGCAGTCAATGCCATAGTCGGGCTGTGTTTCCCGGAATATCCACTGCTTTGGAAGAACGTTTCGTAGCGCCAGAACTGCTTGATCTCCAATGACGTGAGAACAGGGTCGCTGTGGTAACCCAGATGTACAAACTGGTGTCATTTTGCTTGCTTTGGCTGCCATATTCCCTTCCAGTGTATGCTGAATTCCTGACTACGTTCAGCCGCCTAACTAGTAAACCACCCCCCAGCAAGCTGGGGGGCATCCTGGCTACCTTAGTGAATATGTGGACCTCTTTCCACGTATTCACCCCCAAAAAGGGTTTATGCGGAAATCTCCTTGCGGAGCTTCTCTCAAGAGCACAGGAAACAGCTAACCTCATGGCCCGGCGCCTCTCCATTGGTGCCGGTGGCGGTTCCTCCGCACAGCGAGGCGTGGCGTGCTCGCAGCGGGGACGAAACCTACAGGCCGCTTGAGCCTTTCTGGCAAAGACCTACAGGGCTGCGACGGCAATTTGTGGCACTATGCCTCACACTTTCTATTCACGGTGGTGAGCCCATTGGCTCACAGTGCGGCGCACTAACGGACCCGAGCTCAGCCACACGCGGGTGAGACAACGGGTCCAACAATTACCAATGCGACACATAACCAAGACGGGCAGCAATGCGATTCTCGATTAGCGTGTCGGCTGCAGCGAGTTGTTAGGGCTACCCTGAACCACCGGTAGTTCTAGTCGAGCCCCATCTGCCTGTCTTGTTCTTCGCGCTTTATGGACTCAAGTTGGCCAAGAATTGCTTGTACCAGCGCTTGATAGGTATCGAACTCGCCAGAAATATCCAGACCAGCCTGGAAGCGTTGATCCCATGCCATATAGAAGGCGGCTGCTACCCCCCAAAGACTGTCCTTCTCATCAAGGGAAAGGCCTGACAGCACACTACCGATACGATCGTCTTTGTCCGGGTGTGTACCGGAAGTAAGTCCGCGATTCAGAAACAGAAGAGACCCAAGTCCAGTTACTGCTCCGAACCCGACCGTAGTCGCACTGCGCTCTGGGCCCCGAATTCCTCTGGAGACGCAGTCGAAAGCCCATTTGTCGGCTTCACCCTCGAGCTTCTTGATCTCAGCCGGGGTGATGTGCTCCCCTCGTTGGTCTGTCTCCTTCCGTCTCTTGAGGTGTCCACAGGCGACATGGGCCAATTCGTGACACAGGATGAAATCGACAGCAGCTAGGTAGATCGCATTTGCCTTCTCGACAAAGAACCGATCCTCAGCGGCACAGTTCTCTGGATTCGGCAGGTTTGGCGGCCACGTTTCGAACTCGGCGATTAGTCCAAGAGCATGGTTAAGAACCTCGTACCCTCTACTGGTGAAGTAGCCGAGCGGTTTTCCATGAGAAGGCTCCCTGCCCGTGCTCGGACCGTGGATCTGCTCGTCGAAGATAACAAGAAAACCGTAGCTGAGACCCCAGACATACGAGAGGAAGGTCTCGTGAATGCCGATCTGGCCTTCAGCAACGGTGACATATGGGGTCAAGTTACCTTGCTTGTGGCCCACTATCGGTTCTTCATTACAGACGTACTTGATGACTCTGGTGGCTCCGAACGTCCTCCCGATTTCCTTGAGCTCTTGGCGGAACTCAGGGTACTTGCCTTCAAACCAGGCAAGTAAGTTGCCCGCCAAGACTCGTACCGGTTGTGTGCCCATGAAGTCGTCACGCTCTGGCATTCCGAACACTCCCCTGATCACTTGGATGGATGAAGGTAGCCCTAACAAGTGAATATGCGGAAATCTCCTTACAAGCCTCTCTCAAGAGTACACGAAACAGCTAACCTCATGGACAGGCGCGATCTCCATCAGTGCCGGTGGCGGTTTCTCCGCACAGCGAGGCGTGGCGTGCTCGCAGCGGGGGTGAAACTTACAGCCCGCTTGAGCCTTGCCGGCAAAGACCTGCAGGGCTACGACAGCAATTCTGCTATTATGCCTCACGCTTTCTGTCTTCAGGGGTGAGCCCATTACAGATCAGAGATCAGCATCAGAAGACCTTCAGCGAATTCTATCAGCTAAACGGTAGTAAAGCATTGACCTCAAGAGCTTGCCAATTGTAGAGAGCGCCTCACTACAAAACCCTTTACCAAGAACGACAAAATCCTCACCTAAAGCAGAAGAACACGATACGTTTTGCTTGCCATCGATATAGTTGTTTAGTTTGTTATCACCAGTGATCCTGCCCTCTTTGTGTACGATACAATTACGGATTTTAATGTACCATTGCACTTCTTGCCACTCAGCACTACGACCAAAAGGAAAACTGCCACCCAAAACTTTCACCAAATACGTCTTTGCCCGATTGATGCCTTTACCATAGATATCATAAAGAGCAAGCTTGATGGTCCCATCCTCCTTCTTCCTGGACTCACATTCATTGTTCAGATGTGCTTCGAGAAACGCACATAAGCTTATGAAGAAGGATTGCCTTAGCAAGTTGGCAAAATCATCAACCTGTTGTAATCTACTTGAAAGCTCCCTGATTTCATCAAACACAGGATCGCCTTTAACGACAACGCCTCCTATCTCATAAGCCTGCTCAAAATCGGGCTTATAGTTAGCAGGAAACTGGCTTAACCACTCGGTGTACATCTGGGTTTCAGCTTCTAGAAATCCTTCCATCGTTTCGTAATAGTCAAATAGGAATTCTAACCCATGATCAAGCTCCAACTCCTCAAACGAAAAATCAATCCGCTCTTTGTCGCGCCAAGGAGAGCGTTTGATGAACGTTACCAACTCGTCAGGCGGGAAAACCACATGGGCATTGTTTTGTGTATCAAAAGCAGTAAAAGTCTCAAAACGATCTATCCAAGCCCATATGTCCGTTGGTGGTATCTTGCGATACTTGAGACCAGAATCGTCGCAGAAATAGTCGCCGATTTGCAAATCTGAGAATTTGACAGCAGCGCCTTTTTCCATTTCAATACCCACGACTGACAAAACTGATTTCCGTGAGGACAACGCATCTGCTATTCGATGAGGAAACAGCTAACCTCATGCCCAGGCGCTTCTCCATCGGTGCCGGTGGCGGTTCCTCCGCACAGCGAGACGTGGCGTGCTCGCAGCGGGGGTGAAACCTACCGCCCGGTGGAGGATTGAGGAAGCAGCCAGGTCCCCATATCGCCAAAGTCGTACTGTTCCTCCAGTCGCCAGGCGGTGAACTCCTCTGGAGAAGGCGATTCGTAGCCTCCGATCTTGCTGTGGCTCCACTCGAATCGGTTTCTCAGCTCGGCCGCGAACTCGGCGGTTTTGAAGGCGGCGATCATGGAATCTATGACGGGCACGCCCAGCTCCGCCTGAAGCTCACGGTAGAACCCATAGGTGGCGGTGCAACCCAGGATGAGCACCTCGGCTCCATCACGCTCTACGGCTTCCCGCCCGACCTCTTTGAATCGGCGGGCCGTCTCCTGCTCGTCCTGGTGAAACTCCAGCACCCCCAGGTCCACCGACTTGAACGAGGCCAACCTCTCCTTCATGCCGTATCTGACCACGTTTTCCCTCATCTGCGGAATCCACTTCCTGCGGCCCACGATGACGGAGAACTTGCCTCCCAGGGAGGCGGCGATGTGGACGGACGCCTCGCAGGGGGCCACTACCACCATTCGCTCTGCCACCTCGCGGGCATCTTGCAGCCCCGTATCGTAAAAGCAGCCGATGATCGCCGCGTCGAACCCCCGGCCCTCGGCCTCTTTGACGAGGTGCAAGATGTCCACCAGCACCAGCGCCTCGTAGTAGCGATATTCCAGGTGCTCCGGGCCACGGGGCAGAGTGACCATGGTCAGCTCTGTCCCCTCCTGCTTCTGACTCGTTAAGAACTGGAGTCCTTCTTCTATCTCGACTCCTACGGGTCCTACGGGGTGAATGTACAAGATTCTCTGCTTCATGATTCCCTCCTCAGCGTCCGCCACCTTCCTGGTCGGACGGCTCGACTGAGCCCTTTGTCCCTGGGCCCTGTACTTGTCGTCCAGGACAAGTGCCAAAGGGCCAGGGGCTCGCCGAAGTCTGGCCATAAAGATGACAACGAACCGTATGCCGTGCCAAACCCGTTTGGCCTTCCACCTCAACCATCACCGGGTCCACCTCAGAACAGACATCCATCTTCTCAGGACAGCGAAGGTGGAAGCTGCAACCGGTGGGGACGTTGACCGGACTCGGGATCTCGCCGGTGGAGATGATCTTTTTGGGCTTGAGCTTCTCCTCCTCTTCTGAGATGACTGGAATGGAGGAGAGGAGCATTCGTGTATACGGATGGTACGGGTTGCGGAAGAACTCGGCCGCCTGGGCAACCTCACAGATCTTGCCCAGGTACATGATGGCCACCCGCGAGGCGACGTTGCGCATCAAGCTCAGATCGTGGGTGATGAACAAATAGGAAAGATTGAACTCGTTCTGCAGCCGTATGAGGAGGTTGATGATCTTTCCCTGGATAGACACATCCAGAGCGGAGGTCGGCTCATCGAGGATGATGAACGAAGGATCGGTGGCCAACGCTCTGGCGATGGCCACCATCTGCTTCTCGCCTCCGCCTAACATCTGGGGATACTTCTGCATGTAATCTGGCGGCAACTCCACCATCTCCAGCAACTGCACGACCTGCTCCAGCCGATTCTCATCCCGGCGGTGAATCCCAAGTGGCAACTCCAGGATCTGTTTGATACTCCGCCTCGGATTCAGAGACGAGCCTGGATCCTGGAAGACGATCTGTATCTCTTTCTTGATGGCCAGTGGCCGCCTCTTGCTTTCATCGAATAGACTCTGCCCCCGAAAGCCGATACTGCCTTCGGTGGGCCGGTACATGCCGATAGTCGTGTAGGCGACGGTGCTCTTGCCGGAACCGGATTCCCCGACCAGGCCGAAGGTCTCCCCCTCTCGTACGACAAAGGAGATGCCATCCACTGCCTTGACGGTGATGGGCTCCCGTTTCAAGATGCCCTTGTGCCCGATGACAAAGTACTTCTTTAGATCGGCAACGGTCAAAATGTCAGTAGCCATAGTGTCTACGCTCCCTTTCGGACTGGACGCAGATGGTGCTTCGCTTACACGCAGATTTTCGCAGATAGACGTAAGCGAAGCGGCATCAGCGCAGATCAGCGTTAATCTGCGTCCCATCATCGCCATCCCCGTAGAGGAAACAAGCAACCTCATGATTATCACTGAGCTTATAGAAGGAGGGCTTCTCCTTCCGGCAGATGTCCATCGCACGAGGACAGCGCGGGTGGAAGCGGCAGCCAGGTGGCGGGTTGAGGTAGTCAGGGATTCGCCCTGGGATGCCGTCGGAGACGCCGCCGCCTGTTAGCCTGGGGACGGCGTCCATCAGTCCGCGGGTGTACGGGTGCAGTGGTTGGGCGAAAAGCTCCTTGGTGGCGGCCATCTCTACCATGTTACCGGCGTACATGACGTAGACCCGGTCGGTCATCTCCCGCACCACCCCCAGGGTATGAGTGATAAGGATGACGGAGACGTTCTTCTCTTCCACCAACCGGTGCAGCAGCCGCAGAATCTGATCCTCGATGGTGACGTCCAGGGAAGTGCCCGGCTCGTCGGCGATGAGCAGTTCCCGGCTGGCGACCAGGGCCATGGCGATGCAGACCCGCTGCCGCATCCCGCCACTGAGTTGGATGGGGTAACTATCCAGCATCCGTTCCGGATCGGGCAGCGATACCTCTTTCAAGGGGATGATGGCCCGTTCCCGGATTTCCCTTTTGGATAGCTTTTTACCCCCCATTGAATACTTCACCACGGCCCCCAGTTGTTGGCCAATGGTAAAGACCGGGTTGAGGGCAGCCGTCGGGTCCTGGAAGATCATCGAGATGCCCTCACTCCGCACCTGCCGCAGCTCGCTATCATCCATCTTGAGGACATCCTGCCCTTTGAAATAGATCTCTCCGCGCGAGATGCGGGCTGGCGGCATAGGCAAGATGCGCAGGATGGCCTTCATGGTCGTCGTCTTGCCGCAGCCGGTCTCGCCGACCAGGCCAACCCTCTGCCCGCTGTGCACGGTGAAATTCACACCATCCAGGACTCGCAGCGTGCCCCCGTAGACTCCGAAATGAACGTGCAGGTCCTTGATTTCCAGCAAAGGCGCAGTGTTCATCTTAGACCCCCTCGGCGGCGAACATATCGCGCAGGCCGTCACCCAACAGGTTGAAGCCGAGGACGATGACTACGATAGCCAGGGCGGGAAAGACTGAGATCCACCACTGATCGGGCAGGTATCTGGATCCATCGGCGACCATCGTTCCCAGGCCAGGCTTCGGTGGTTGCACGCCGAGTCCCACGAAACTGAGCGACGAGCCGATGAGAAT
>DAOUDK010000061.1:0-31023 GCA_034431315.1 Anaerolineae bacterium | reverse complement strand
ACCTGTGGCCGCTTCTGCTTCGTTTTTCACGCCCTTCCCAGGCCTGCCAGTCTCCATCAACCCCACTTTAGGCCCCTTTTACCCTTCTACATGGGACTTCTGCTTCGAAATCCCTCCGGCATGAAAGGCACCCTTTAGTTTGACACCTTTCTCGAGATGTGATATAAAGGTGGGGAGGTATGGTATGAATGAAGCAGTGCATCCATCTCGAAGGTTGAAACACATCATCAACGGACAGGTCTACACGCCGGAGCGGGTCATTGAGCGGGGCGTGGTGACCATTGCTGGCGACAAAATCGCCGCCGTGGGAGAAGTGGAGTCGGTGTCGGTGTCCACGGACGGCGAATTGATTGATGCCACAGGCCTCCACGTGATCCCAGGTCTCATTGACCTGCACATCCACGGTGTTAACGGTTTGGACGCCATGCAGGGCCAGATTGCGGAGATGGCCGCTCGACTTCCCCGCTACGGTGTCACTGCTTTCCTGCCCACGGTTATCGCTGCGCCCTTTGAGCGATTGGTTGAATTGCTGGCGGAGATAGCCATCATCATTGCTGCCCGACCGCCAGGGGCTCGCATCCTGGGTGTGCACGTGGAGGGACCCTACCTCTCGCCCCAACAGCCGGGTATGATGGATCCCCGTCTCTTTCGCCCCTTCCGATGGGGTGAGTTCGAGCGACTGTGCGAAGCAAGTCAGGGACAGGTCAAGATGGTAACTCTGGCCCCTGAAGAGGGGGAGGCCCTGAACGCTATCCCCTGCCTTGTCGAGCGGGGAATCGTACCTTCCATCGGCCACTCGGATGCCACCTTCCAGCAAGTTGCTGAAGCTGTGCAGTTGGGGTTGGCGCATGCCACTCACACCTACAATGCTATGCGCGGCTTTCACCATCGAGAGCCGGGCGTTGTTGGTGCTATATGGCATTTTAATCAGATCACGGCCCAAGTCATCGCCGATGGAGTGCATGTACATCCAGCAGCTCTGGCCCTGCTGTTGCAGCTCAAAGGCCCCGACCGAGTGGCCCTCATCAGCGACGCTGCTCCTGTTGCCGGCCTGCCACCCGGCGAGTACACCTGGGGCGGGAAGCAGGTCATCCTCGACCAGCGAGGCTGTCGCGGCCTCGATGGCCGCCTGGCTGGAAGCGTTGCGCTGATGGATGTGGGTCTACGCACCCTGGTAGCAGAGGCGGGACTGCCTCTGGAGACGGCATTGGTGACCGCCACTGCCGTGCCTGCCCACGTGCTGGGACTCAACAAGGGCGCACTAGCCCCAGGCCGCGATGCTGATGTAGTCTTATTGGACGAAGCCCTGCGGCCTACACTGACTATAGTAGAGGGAGAGCTGGTACTGAAGTCTGAACAGTGCCAGGGGTCGAAGACAGGCTTAGGGGGCGGGGGGGCAGTAATGACCCCCCGCTACCCGATTGCCAAACGAAGCGAAATCTGATATACTATATCCCGTAGCCCAGTATAAACGGGATTACAGAGTTGTGTCTATCAAGAATTCAAGGGGATCAGGGAAATGAATCAACCCTCTAGGGACGCTTCGCTCCTACTATCGGTGATCATGCCCGTTTACAACGAGCGGGAAACCTTGCCGGAAATCCTGGCCCAGGTCAGAGCCGTTGACCTGAAGAAGGAGATCGTGGTCGTTGACGATGGCTCCACTGATGGCACGCGGGATGTATTGAGGGAGGAGGAGAAAAGGGGCGATCTCAAGATACTCTATCACCAGGTCAACAGGGGCAAAGGGGCCGCAGTGCGCACGGGGCTCGAGCACGCCTGCGGCGATTTCATCATCATCCAGGATGCCGACCTGGAGTACGACCCTCGCGACTACCACAAGCTGCTCAAGCCCATTCTCGAAGGTCAAGCTGAGGTGGTTTACGGTTCGCGTTTCATGGAGTCCGGAGAGACCATGTTCTTCCTGCAAGCCCTGGGCAACAGGATTGTCACCTTGGTCACCAACGTCCTCTATGGCACCGCCTTGAGCGATATGGAGACTTGCTACAAAGCCTTCAGGGCTGAGGTCATAAAGTCTATCCCGTTGCGTTCGCGCCGCTTCGAGCTTGAACCTGAGATCACGGCCAAGCTGCTGAAAAGGGGCTACCGCATCCACGAAGTGCCCATCTCCTACCAGGGGCGGGAATATCACGAGGGCAAGAAACTTACCTGGCGAGACGGCATCACGGCTCTGTGGACCCTGATAAAATATCGCTTTGTTGATTGATCGTTTCATGAGGGGACTGGGGAGGTGGGCTGGTGATCACTGGGCGGCGATTGGCCTGGTGTTGCTGATGGTCGGGGGAGCAGCCCTCCGGTTCGCTCCCATCGGCGCGAATCGCTTCCATCAGGACGAGGCCCTCTACAGCTTCTGGGCCCTCCAAGTCGCCACCGGTCGCGACCCGATCTTGATCCATTCCCCAGTTGACAAACCGCCCTTGTTCATTTACACCCTGGCTCTGTGCTTCAAACTCTTCGGCCCCTCGGAGGTTGCTGCCCGTCTGCCCAGCGAACTGGCTAGCGTGGCCAGCATCGCCCTTCTCTACTATCTGGCCCGGCGACTCTACGGACGATCTGTGGCCATCCTGGCGGCGATCCTGATGGCGCTCTCTCCCTTCAACATCCTCTTTGCTCCCACGGCCTTTACCGATCCCCTGATGGTAGCCTGGGTTTTGGCCGCCCTCTGCCTGGCGGTGAAGGGCAGCCTGGGATGGTGTGGGCTCGCGCTGGGGTTGGCGGCGGCTACCAAGCAGCAGGGCCTTCTCTTTGTGCCTCTGGCCGTAGTTATCGCCGCTCGCCGCCTCATGGCAGAGAAACCAGGTTTTTTTGCTCCACAACGCTTGCCAGGGTATCGAAAATGTCCGCAATGGCCTGGATTTGTGGTACACAGGATTCCAAAAACCTGGTTTCTGGTGGGCCTCTTCTTCGCCTTAGGCTTCCTGGCTGTGATGGCCCCCGTCGCCTGGTGGGATTCCCTGCGCTGGCGGTTGCAGCCCAACTACTTCGAGCAGAGCCTCATCAGCTACGGCGGCCTGGCCTGGGCAGACCCCGCTCACTTGGCTGAACGGCTTGGAGATTGGGCTGAGATCCTGCATTACATAACCGCTTCACCTGTTCTAAATATCCTATTGCTGGTCGGCTTGCCCTGGCTCCTGCTCTACGATCTCGTCCCCCCTCTTTCCCCCCCAAATTGGGGGGGAGGAAAGGGGGGAGAGCCAGCAACTTTCTTCGATATCGTCTTGTCGGCCTTTGTCATCCTTTTCCTGCTGGGCCATTGGGTGCTGCGCTTCAACGTCTGGGATCGCTACCTCCTGGGCCTGGTTCCCCTTTTGCTGATCCTGTTGGCGCGGATCATCTGGCTGGCGAGCGGGGTGCTGGCTTATCTCCTATCTCCTCAACGGCCACTCCTGCGGGTGTTTTTGGTTGTCGTCCTATTGGCAGCTGCATTGGCTGGGCCAGCCCTGGCGGCGGCGCGGAGCGAATACCCCATCGGCGGGGACCACGGAGCCTACGACGGCATCGAAGCTGTAGCCAACTATTTCCGAGATGGTGTTCCCGCTGGCTCTGTCCTTTATCATCACTGGCTGGGCTGGCATTACTCATTCTACATGTTCGACTTCCCATTGGTTCTCCGCTGGTATCCTTCGCCTGATGAGCTGGCCCAGGATGCCCGCCAGGTAGATGATGCCCAGCACTACATTGTCTTCCCCAGTGGGAGGTTGACGGCAGAGGCAGGCGATGCTCTGGCCGAGGCGGGGTTGATGCTCCGGCGTGTCTATTGGACCTACCGGCGTGATGGCCGCACCTCTTTAACCGTTTATCGGATCGAGAATCAGAAGTGAGAGATTTCACGTTTCACGTTTCACGTTTCACTTTTCAAGTTGATAGAGACCTTTGTGCTTTGGCCACCTTGCTCGCCCTGACGCTGGCCTTTTTCTGGAAGATCGCTTTCACCAATCTCATTCTGGTGGGGTTGGACGTCTTTACCTACTTCTACCCCTACAAGGCTTACGCTGCTGAAGTTGTGCGCCAGGGCCGCCTGCCCTTGTGGAACCCGTATCTCTTCATGGGCGTGCCGTTTCTGGCCAATGCCCAGACAGCGCTTTTCTATCCTCTGAACTTTATCCTCTACTGGTTGCCTGTGCCCAAGATGGTCAGCTATTCCATCGTACTGCACGTTTTCCTGGCGGGCCTGTTTGCCTACCTCTACGCTCGCCTCTCGTTGGGACTGGGGCGATGGGGAGCCTGGTTGGCGGCGGTGGTTTTCGCCCTCAGCGGTTTCGTTGGTGCTCAGGTGGAGCACGTCAACCAGTTGAATTGCTCTGTATGGCTGCCGCTGCTCTTTTTGCTCTTCGATCTGGCTCGTGGGAACCCCTGGCGAAAGCCTCGCCTGGACGTGAACGTCCAGGCTGAAAGAGCAAAGCCCTACGGGCTAAAACCCAGCCCCGAAGGGGCTTTGTTCTTTCAGCACGGGGGTTCAGCCCCGTGCTATGCCTTCTACGTCTTACTGGCCGGACTGGTGGTGGGATTGCAATTCACGGCTGGCCACACTCAGTTGTCGTACATCACGTTGTTTGCTCTGGGGGGCTATGCGATTTTTCCACTGCTGTGGAACAACGGACTGGCAGGATTCAGCGGACAGAAATGGAGGGAGCTGAGGGGGAAGCTGGGGCGCAGCTTGTTGGTTTATCTCTTGATTGTGATCATCGGCCTGGCTCTGGCGGCGGTTCAGTTGTTACCGACCCTGGAGCTTTCGCAGCTCTCCGTGCGGGGCGGGGGACTATCCTATAGCGAGGCTGCCTCTTTCTCCCTCAAGCCGCGCTTGTTGCTCCTGTCTCTGCTGCCGACCTTCGGCGGTGAGAAAGTCTTCAGCGAGTACGTCGCCTACCTGGGCATCGTCGCCCTGGCCCTGGCCCTCGTCGGGGGCCTGTTTCAGCGGCGCCATCCGGCTCGCCCATTCCTCATCTTCTTGACGGCCCTGGGTCTGTTCCTGGGCCTGGGGGCCTACAATCCCTTCTACTTCGTCCTGTACAAGCTGGTGCCGGGCTTTGGCCTCTTCCGAGCGCCGGCTCGCTGGCTGTATCTCTACGCCTTCGGCGGGGCCATGCTGGCGGGGCTGGGGGCGGACTTTCTGAGTTATTCCCTCCGGGCAAAGGCCGAGGTGGTCGGTCACGGAATTGGGGAGCTATCGCGCTTCATCCGTCGCCGTCTGCTGATAGCCATCGGCGTGTTGGCTGCTCCCCTGCTTCTCATCTCCCCTTTCCTCGACTTTCCCACCCGGTTCACGCTCCTGGCTTGGCTACCACTGGTTCTACTGGCTGCGGTCTTGCTCTGGGTGGGGCTAACTGGAAATTGGAAATTGGAAAGTGGAAAGTGGAAAGTGTTCCAACCTCCAACATCTAACCTCCAACCTCTAACATCAAGGGAGCAGAGAGCAAAAGAGCAAGGAATCCCACTCAAAACTCCGAAACTCGAAACCCGAAACTCTCTCTACCTGGTAGTGGCCCTGATCGTCATCGGGGAGCTCTTCGCCGCCAGCCGTGGCCTGGCCTATAACCATCCCACTGCCCCGGAGGCCTACTCCTCCCTGCGCACCGCTCCGGCCCATCTCTTAGCCAGTGGGCAGCCCACGGATCGCTTCCTCAGCATCTCAGGCCTGACTTTTGATCCTGGCGATCTGGGGGAGATACAGCAGATTTTCGGGGATCAACTGTCTCCTCAGGCCATCTACGACTACGTGGTGGCCACCAAGCTGAAGGAAATCCTGGCCCCCAACCTGCCCCTCGTTTACCAAATTCCCAGTGTAGATGGCTACGATGGCGGAGTGCTCCCCCTCAAGCGCTACGTCGAGTTGCAGCGACTGTTTCTGTCCGAGCCTTCGCCCGATGGCCGATTGCGGGAGAGTCTGAAAGAGATACCGCCATCGCGGATTCTGAGCCTGCTCAACGTTAAATACGTCATCACCGACAAGGTTCACGATGTCTGGGTGGACGGTGTCTACTACGATCTGGGTCACGAGGCCGTCTTGGGCGCTGGGGCGGTCTCCCAAGTGAAGGTGACGGACCTGCCTGACTTTGCTGTTACCTCCCTGGGCCTGGTCTCTCATCTGGAGGGGGCGGCTGATCTGCCCAACGGGGTGCCCGTGGCTCAGGTGACGATCACCGACGGGCTGGGGGCGGTGCAAAGCCGTCTCCTGCGGGCCGGGATTGAGACGGCGGAGGGCGAATATACCGCAGGTGTGGTTCAGCATGACCAGGCCAGAGTTTGCCGTCACTGGCCTGACAATCCCCAAGGGAACGATTACCTCGCTCGTCTGGAGTTTGGTGGGGCCCGTCCTGAGCCCAGCCGAAGGGCCCTGATCCCCAGGCAGATTTCTATTGAGTATCTAGCCCCGGCTGGCCGGCTGCACCTGCGCGGTCTCAGCCTGATTGATGATAGGACGAGCACGTTTGTGCCTGTGGTCGTTTCTACCGATGGGCGCTTCCGTGTGGTGCACAGCGGCGATGTGAAGATCTACGAGAACCTGGACAGCCTGCCGCGGGCCTTCGTCGTTCATCGGGCGCGAGTCCTGGACGATGAGGCGGCCATTGCAGCGATGCAAGATCCCGCCTTTCGGCCTGAGAACGAAGTGATCCTGGCTTCGGGCGAGCACGGCTTGGTCTCCCATGACGGCGCTGAAGATGATGAGGTGGCAATCTTGTCTTACGAGCCGGAGCGCGTCGTGATTTCCGCCGATCTGGCTGCGGACGGCTATTTGGTGCTGACCGACGCTTACTATCCTGGCTGGCGCGCCCTCGTTGATGGCCTGGAGACGTCCATCTACCGAGCGAACCTTCTCTTCCGGGCGGTGTACCTGCCTGCGGGCCAGCACAGAGTGGAGTTCATCTACGATCCCCTCTCTTTCAAGCTGGGAGCCGCCATCAGCTTGGTGGCGTTGTTGGCTCTGGTGGCTGGCACCGCTGCCGTCGCTGGACGAAGAAGGAAAGATGGTGTATAATCTTGGATGGTGCGCGGGTTTCCGCGTAACTACAATAAAAAAGGAGGTTCTCTAATGAACACATTTAATCGCGTGGTGGTGATTTTGCTCCTCTTGGCGACCATCATTGTTATGACCACAGTACTGGTCGTGCCTCGGCCAACGATCGAGGTCTTGCAGCGGTGGCTGTGGAACCTGGATGCCAACTTGGCGCTGGTCGATCCGCTCACCCTGCTGGTGGTGGGTGTCGCCCTGGCCTTGTTGGTAGATGTCGTCTGCGCTGTGCTGATCTGGCTTGAGATCAGGCGGCGGCGCCCCAGGACGGTCATGGTGCAGAGTATCACCGGCGGCCAGGCGGAGTTGACGGTGGATTCCGTCGCTCGCCGGTTGGAGCACAACATCAGTCAGCTTGAGGGTGTTACTTTCGTTAAGCCGTACGTCTGGGGCAAAAGGGGCGGCGTCGAAGTGGAGCTCGACCTGGAGACCAGTCCAGAGGTTGACGTCCCGACCAAGACTGAGGAGGTCTGCCAGGTGACCAGGGAGGCCGTCGAGGACAAGATGGGGCTGAAGCTGCGCCAGGTCAGGGTCAACATCAAGTACGCCGACTATTCCACAGAGCCGCCGGCGGTTCCAGAGCACATCCCTGATCTCACAGAGCCGCCGATGGTCTCAGAGGACATCTACCTTCCCATTGAGTCGCCGATGGCCTCGGACACTCCCGATACGCCAGAGCCGCCAGCGGCCTACGAGGATGTCTAGTATGCCCTCACCCCCAACCCCTCCCCCAACTTTGGGGGAGGGGAGCTTGGAAATCAAGTCCCTGATCGAAAGCCTGCTCTTCGTGGCAGATGAGCCGGTGGCTGTTGAACGTTTGGCGTCGGCCATCGGTGTAGACCATAAGGCGGTTGAGGGCGCGCTGCGGGAATTGGGTGAGGAGTACGAGCAGCGGGGACTGCGTCTTCAGCGCAAAAAAGGGTGGGTGCAGATGATCACTGCCCCTGAGGCGTCTCCTTCCATCGAGCGCTTCCTTGGCTTGGAGCTGACCAGCAGGCTCTCCGCTCCAGCACTGGAGACCCTGGCCATCGTCGCCTACCAGCAGCCCGTCACCCGGGCCGGCGTCGAGGCCGTGCGGGGCGTCAATTGCGACAGCGTGTTGCGCAATCTGGTCAGCAAGGGCTTGATCGAGGCGGTGGGACGCCTGCCCCAGGCTGGCCGCCCCATCGTCTACGGCACTACTTTCGAGTTCTTGCAGTACTTCGGTCTGCAAGACCTGGCCGAGCTGCCGCCGCTGGACGAAGGGGAACGGAGCGAAAGTTGATGGAGCGTCTCCAGAAAGTGCTGGCCCACGCCGGCGTCGCCTCGCGGCGAAAGTGTGAGAAGCTGATCCTGCAGGGGCGGGTGCGGGTCAACGGCCAGGTGGTCACTAAGCTGGGCACCAAAGTGGATCCCGGCCAGGACACCATCGAAGTCGACGGGCGGCCCATCACCACGGAGGAGAAGGTCTACATCCTCCTCCATAAGCCACGGGGCTATCTGAGCGACACCCGGGATTTCCGCGGCCGTTCTTCGGCACTGGGTTTGGTACCGGCCGGGAAGCGGCTCTACCCGGTGGGTCGCCTGGACGCCGAAAGCGAGGGGCTACTGCTCCTCACCAACGACGGGGAGTTGGCCCACCGCCTCACCCACCCCCGCTATGAGCACCAGAAAGAGTACCTGGCTCTGGTGGTGGGGGAACCTACAGGGGCGACCCTGCGGCGGATGCTGGGGGGTGTGGATCATGACGGCCAAACCCTGCGCGCCGACGCCGTCGAGCGGCTGGAGCGGCCAGGTCCGGAGGCCCGGAGCCACGGCTGGGAGGAGGCCCCCAGCGGCAGGGCCTGGCTGCGCATCATCCTCCACGAGGGCAAGAAACGCCACATCCGGCGGATGTGCGCTGCCCTGGGCCACCCGGTGCGGCGGCTGGTCCGGGTCCGAATCGGGCCGCTGGAGTTGGGAGATTTGTTGGTGGGGGAATGGCGGTATTTGACAAAAAGGGAAGTGAGGAAACTGAAGAGTGAAACCATCCACCATCGCCATTGACGGCCCCGCCGCCTCAGGCAAGAGTACCATCGGGGAGCTCCTGGCCCAACGGCTGGGCTACCTTTACCTCGACACGGGGGCGATGTACCGAGCTGTCACCTGGATCGCGCTGCAGCAGGGGATTGACATCGCTGACGAGGAGGCTATCACTGCTCTGGCCGAAAGCGTCGAGATCAATATCACCCGGCCCACTGTTGGCGATGGGCGGCAGTACACCGTCCATGCCAATGGGCAGGACGTCACTTGGCAGATCCGCCGGCCGGAGGTGGACGCCAACGTCTCGCCCGTCTCAGCCTACCCCGGCGTGCGCCGGGCTCTCACGGATCAACAGCGGCGAATCGGGCGACGAGGACGCATCGTCATGATGGGGCGAGACATTGGCACCGTGGTTCTTCCTGATGCGGATCTCAAGGTCTACCTGGATGCCACTGTTGAGGAGAGGGCCCGCCGTCGTCACCGGGAGGTCTTGGAAAGGGGAGAGGACGCCGATTACGAAGAGGTTTTGGAGGCCATGCGTCGGAGGGACAAGATTGACAGTGAGCGAGAGGCGGCTCCGCTTCGCCCCGCCGACGATGCCATCATCATTGACACGACAGGGCTGAGCATAGCCGAGGTTTTGGCCAGGGTGGAGGAGTTGATATGAGCAGAGGACGCCTGATCTTTCGACGTTGGGCTTGTTTTGTCTTGAGGGTGTTCTTGAGGCTCTGCGCGCGCCTGGAGATAAAGGGCTTGGATAACATTCCCCAGGGCGGGCCGCTGCTGGTGGCCTTTAACCACCTGGCGCATCTCGATGCCGCTCTGGTGTTACCCTTTCTGCCTCAGCCTGTAGAGGGCATAGCTCTGGAGAATCTCTATCACGTTCCCGTCACCGGCCAGTTGCTCCGGCTCTACGGCACCATCCCCGTGCACCGCGACCAGTTCGACCGCGAGGTCATCCGGCGGGCGCTGCAGGTGCTGGCCGAGGGCAGGATTCTGGCCCTGGCCCCGGAAGCTAGGCAGAGCTTGACCGGTGCTCTGGAGCAAGCGCGGCAGGGCGTCGCCTACCTGGCCCTGCGCAGCGGTGCGCCGATCCTTCCTGTGGCCCTGACCGGCACGGAGAAGACCTACGCCGAGTGGAAGCGCCTGCGCCGCCCCCGGCTGACCGTTACCTTCGGCGAAGTCATTATCACGCCGCCCCGGGCCAGCAAGCCTCAGGCGCGACGCCAACAGGTGGCCGAGCTCACCGATGAGATCATGTATCGCATCGCCGCCATGCTGCCCCCTGAGTATTGGGGCGTCTATGCCCCATGCGCGTCAAGTTAAGGATGGTGTCGTGCTTGCCGGGGCCGCACGGCCATGAAGTGGCCGTGCTACGAAGCTCCCGCCTGATGAATCAGGCTCAAGAACCCCGTTTTACGGGGTGGCAGCTTTGTAGCCGTGGCACTTCATGCCACGGCGGTGCTGGTCAGCAAGCGTTTTCCCGCAGTCTGCTGTCTTAGCTTGACGCGCATGGTCTATGCCCCCACCCCCAACCCCTCCCCTAACTTTAGGGGAGGGGAGCTGAAATTCCCTCGCTCCCAGGGTTGGGAGAGGGGGTTAGGGGGAGAGGGCCATCGAGGGTGAAGGATGTGGACTCGTCATTTGTGTGACTCTGTCGTCCGGGGCCTGGCCAAGATCCTCCTCAAGTTGGAGGTCGTCGGCTTGGAGAACGTGCCTCCTGAGGGGCCGTTGATCCTGGCGATGACCCACACCAATTTTCTCGACCCGGGGTTGGCCAGCGCGGTGATGCCACGGGAAATGGTGATAATGTCCAAGGTAGAGAATTTCCGCCATCCCCTCTTTGGCATTGTCGCCAGGCTCTACGGCGCTTTCCCTGTGCGCCGGGGCGAAGTGGATCGCCAGGCCATCCGCCGCTCCCTGGAGGTGCTGGCTGGCGGCCAGGCATTGCTCATGGCTCCCGAAGGCACGAGGAGCGGCGACGGGCGGCTGCAGAAAGGCCACGATGGCATGACCTTCATCGCTTTGCGTGCCGATGCTCCTGTGCTGCTCATGGCCATTATAGGAGGGGAGCACTTCTGGACCAATCTGTCAAGACTGCGTCGCACTTCCATCAAAGTAGTTATCGGCCAGGTCTTTCGCTTCTCCGCTGGACAGAAAAGGTTCGGGCGGACGGTCATGGGCAAGATGACCGAGGAAGGGATGTATCAACTGGCTTCCCTGCTGCCGCCTGAGCGCCGGGGTATCTACAGCGACCTCGAATCGGCCACTGAAAAGTATCTCGCTTTTCCGCCGGGCAGCTCCAGCAACCTGCCAGGTGGCGAGAAAGGACGGTAGCCGTTGGCCAGGGGCGGGGTGATCGCGGAGGTACACTCAGGCAGTATTGCTGCAGAGCTGGGCTTGCGGCCTGGCGACGTACTTCTCTCCATCAACGGCCACGTTTTGCGCGACGTCATTGATTACCGCTTCTACGGGGCTGAGGAGGAGCTGGAGCTGGCCGTGGAACGGGGCGGGGAGCGGATCGTCTACCGGGTGGAGCGGGGCTACGACCAGGAGCTGGGCCTCGAGTTCGCCGAGCCGACCTTCGATGGCCTCCGCCGGTGTAACAACCGCTGCGAATTCTGCTTCCTTGAGGGGATGCCGCCGGGAATGCGGCGCTCCCTCTACGTAAAAGACGATGACTATCGTTATTCCTTCCTGTTTGGCAATTTCATCACTTTGACCAACCTCACCGAGGACGATTGGGATCGCCTGGCCGAGCAGCGCCTCAGTCCCCTCTACGTCTCCGTCCACGCCACCGACCTGGCTCTGCGTCGCCGCATCCTGGGCAATCCCGTCGCTCCCGACGTCATTGGGCAGTTGAAGCGGCTGGGGGGCCTGGGCATCCAGGTTCATGCCCAGATCGTCCTCATCCCCGGCTTCAACGATGGCCGGCATCTGGCCCGCACCGTGGCCGACCTGGCCGCCCTCTATCCGACCGTGCAGTCCATCGCCGTCGTTCCCCTGGGCCTGACCAGGTACCATCGCTGTCCCTTTCGTACCTATGTGCCCGAAGAGGCGGGGCCGATCATCGCTCAGATCTCAGCCTGGCAGCGAGAATACCGACGCCAGCATGGTCTCAGCCTGATTTATGCCTCCGATGAGTGGTACCTGCTGGCTGGCCTGGAAGTGCCTCCGGCCGAAGAGTACGATGGCTTTCCTCAACTGGAGAACGGGGTGGGGCTGACCAGGGTGCTTTTGGATGAGGAGTTTCGGGTTTCGGGTTGCGAGTTTCGGGTTTCGGGTTGCGAGTTTCGGGTTGGGAGGGTTACTTTGGTCTGCGGGACGCTGATCGCGCCGGTGTTGGAGAGGAAAGCGGCGGAACTGTCCGAGGTGGCAGTTGAGGTCGCAGCGGTGGAGAATCGTTTCTTCGGGCCGACGGTGACCGTTTCGGGGCTCCTCACGGGGCGGGACGTGGTCGAGGCTTTGCGGGATTGTGACCTAGGTGATCTCGTGTTCCTCCCGCGGGCCATGTTCGACGCCTCAGGGGAGCTGACCCTCGACGACATGAGCCCAGCCGCGATAGGGGAGAGGCTGGGGGTTAGAGTCGAGGTGGCGGGGACGATGGGGGAGGTGGTTGGCATCTTGCGCGTTTGGGATCGGGAAGGTAAAGCTGATTTGGGAGTGAGCCTGTGAGCGAAATCAGATATGGAAGAGCATGGCCGGTTGACCTTGCCGACCGACTACGTGGCCCGTAGTGGACTTGGGGCGGGGACGCGGCTCGTCTTCGAGCCCATCGAAGACGGCCTGGCGTTGCGCTTTGCCCGGCCCGATGCCCGCCGGGCCTACATTGAGGTGACGGCCCGTTGCAACTTGAACTGCGCTATGTGCGTGCGCCAGGTGTGGCGCGACACCCCCGACAAGATGAGCTGGGAGACGTTCCAGGCCGTGATCGAGGGTTTGCGGGCCTTCGCCGACCCTTCGAGTCCCTCAGGGCAAAGCCTGCGGCGGGTAACCTTCGGCGGTTTCGGCGAGCCGCTGGCCCATCCCCGCTTCCCAGACATGCTGACACTGGCCGCGGAGTTGGAGGTGGGGTTGACCCTGGCCACCAATGGCCTGCTGCTGGATGAGACGATGGTGGGTCTGGAGTTCGGAAGAGTATGTCCGCTTCCGGGCCAAGGTGCGGGAGATGCGCTTCCCGTCGTGCGTGGACTGTGGCATGGCCTGCACCTTCGCCGAGGACAACGAGGACTGCTGGGGCAACGTGCCCTCGTGCGCCGATTGCTTGTGTGCGCAAGACATCGTGAGATGCCCATGACGGGGAAAACCACCTGCGGCATCCTAATGGCCATTCACCTCTGTAGTTCAGACGCGGGCCAACTTGCACAATTACGGGATTGCAGGCCCGAAAATGCTTGACAAGATGTGACAATTGGGCTATAATATTTTCAGGTGTCATAATCTCCGAAAGGAAGGTAACCCCATGAGTGAAAAGGAATTGGTAGAAGTTAGTGAAGCTCAGATCGCAGTTCACTGGCAGGAAGAGGAGTATTTCTACCCCTCGACGCAATTTATCGCTCAGGCAAACATGACTGACCCAGGTATCTATGAGCGGTTTAGCCTGGATAATTTCCCTGAGTGCTTCAAGGAGTATGCCGATTTGCTTGACTGGTATCAGTATTGGCATACGACGCTTGATACGAGCGATGCCCCTTGCTGGAAGTGGTTTGTTGGCGGCAAGATAAATGCCTGCTACAACTGTGTTGATAGACACTTACCGAAGTACAAAAATAAGGCAGCGATCATTTACGTACCGGAACCGGAGGATGAACCTCACGTGGCCCTAACGTATCAGGAACTTTATGTCAGGGTGAATGAACTTGCGGCACTTCTTAGAGACTTTGCTGGACTTAAGGCTGGCGATAGAGTAACGCTTCACATGCCGATGGTTCCAGAACTCCCGATCACGATGCTTGCTTGTGCCAGACTGGGCGTAATTCATTCTGAGGTATACGGCGGATTTAGTGGCAGAGCGTGCGGCGAAAGGATAGCAGACTCTGGAAGTCGTGTCCTGATAACCATTGACGGTTACTACCGGTCTGGCAAGCTGCTTGATCACAAAGAAAACGCTGACATAGCCCTTCAGGTAGCGGGAGAGGAGGGCCAAACAGTTGATAAAGTCCTGGTTTGGAGACGTTATCCTGGGAAATATGTCTCCGAGACGCCAATGGTAGAGGGTCGTGATTACTTTATGGACGAAGTGCTTAAGGATTATGCCGGCAAAAGAGTCGATCCCGTTCCTATGCCCGCTGAAGATCCTCTCTTTATTATGTATACCAGCGGGACAACTGCAAAACCTAAGGGCTGTCAGCATAGTATAGGTGGCTATCTGGCCTACGTTACGGGTACATCAAAGTATGTCCAGGACATCCATCCGGAGGATGTTTACTGGTGCATGGCGGATATAGGGTGGATCACGGGTCATTCATATATTGTTTATGGCCCGCTGGCGCTTGCGGCAACGAGCATCATGTACGAAGGAGTCCCCACCTACCCCGATGCCGGGCGTCCCTGGAGAATAGCCGAGCGACTTGATGTAAACATATTCCACACTGCGCCGACTACGATACGGATGTTAAGAAAAGCCAGTCCTGATGAGCCACAGAAATACAATTACCACTTCAAGCACATGACGACAGTGGGAGAACCAATAGAACCAGAGGTGTGGAAATGGTATCACAAGGTCGTCGGCAAAGGTGAAGCGGTCATTGTTGACACCTGGTGGCAAACGGAAAATGGAGGATTTCTCTGCAGCACTTTGCCAGCGCTTCAACCTATGAAGCCTGGAAGCACAGGTCCCGGCGTGCCGGGTATCCATCCGGTAATCTATGATGAGGATGGGAATGAGGTTGAAGCGGGATCAGGTAAGGCAGGGAATATATGCATTAGGAATCCATGGCCAGGGGCGTTCCAGACAATATGGGGAGATCGCGAGCGATACGTTGAGGTATATTATGAAAAGTATTGCAAGAATAAGGATAGTAAGGACTGGCGTGACTGGCCTTACTTAACAGGTGATGGAGCCATGCAGGCTGAAGATGGATACTTCCGAATTTTAGGCAGAGTTGACGATGTCATCAACGTTGCCGGTCACCGATTGGGCACCAAAGAGTTAGAGTCCGCTTGTCTTACTGTCCCAGAGGTAGCAGAAGCATCGGTTGTCCCTCTGGCAGATGAGTTAAAGGGTCGGGTGCCTGATGTTTATGTGTCTCTTAAGCCGGGCTACGAGCACAGCAGAGAAATAGAAGACAAAGTTGTAAAGGCTATTGAGACAACAATTGGCAAAATAGCCAGGCCGAAGCACGTATATATTGTACCCGATATGCCTAAGACTCGTTCTGGAAAGATTATGCGCCGTGTCCTGGCAGCTATCTCTAACAGGACGGACGTTGGTGATGTAACGACGTTAGCTAACCCAGAAATTGTCGAGGAAGTCCGTAAAGGGGTTCAAGGTGACTGAGTTCATTTGTCCAAAGTCCAAGCATCTGGACTTGCCTCTTTTCGTTCTTCGGCTAACTATCAGCACGCGCCGGAGAAGGAGGTGATGTGCATAGGCATAGGATGAAGCTGTTTATCGTGCTCAACCGAGCCATTTGGCTCTAGACGATGATCGCTCATCTCTACCTTGGATGTGAACGGACTGGGTTGCTGGCGACGAGGGCAGGCAGTGGCGTCCAAAGTGAGGCAGAGCGACAACCACTGTGAGGAGGTAACTGAAAGATGAACAAGATTCTGCGCGTGAACATGACTGACCGCACGGCCAAGTACGAGGACGTGCCGGAGAAGTACAAGAACATGGGGGGGCGCTGGCTGACCTCCAGCATTGTCTGTGACGAGGTGCCACCCTTGGCCCATCCCCTGGGGCCCAACAACAAGGTGGTGCTGGCCCCTGGCATCGTCACCGGCACGTCTGCCCCCACCAGCGCTCGCGTCTCCGTGGGCGCAAAGTCCCCCCTCACCGGCGGCATCAAGGAGAGCAACGCCGGGGCCGGTTGGTCCCAAAGGGTGGCCCGCCTGGGCATCAAGGCCATCATGGTCGAGGGCCAGCCCAAGGAGAAGGGCAAGTTCTGGCTCCTGCACGTCACCAAGAATGGAGCCGAGCTTCTCCCCGCCGACGAGTACGTGGGCCAGGGCCTCTACGAGGTCTACCCCCAGCTCTTCGACCGCTTCGGCAAGAAGGCGGACATCATGGGCATCGGTGTAGCCGGGGAGTACCAGATGGCCATGGCCGGGATTTGCTTCAACGACCTCGAAGGAAACCGCCCCAGCCGCTATGCCGGCCGGGGTGGGCTGGGGGCAGTGTTGGGCTCCAAGGGCCTCAAGTTCATCGTCGTGGATAGCACTGGCGCCTCGGCGACCATTCCCATTGCCGACCAGGCACTCTTCAAACAGGGCAGCAAGAAGCTGACCGAGGCCCTGCTCAGCCACGCCCTCACCAAGCCCAAAGGAGCCCTCAACACCTACGGCACGGCGGTGTTGATCAACGTCATGAACGAGGCTGGCGGCCTGCCCACCCGTAACTTCTCCAGTGGCACCTTTGAGGGCGCGACCAAGGTCGCTGGCGAGGCGATCTTCGAGGGCAACAAAGAGCGCACGGGGAAGGAGCTCTACAACCACGCCTGCAGCCCTGGCTGCATCATCAAGTGCTCCAACACCTGGCACAATCCTGATGGCAGCGAACAAGTCTCCTGCCAGGAGTATGAGTCGGTGTGGGCCTTCGGCCCCAACTGCGACATTGACGACCTGGACGTGACCGGCGAGCTGATCTGGCTGTGCAACAACTATGGCGTGGACACCATCGAGGCTGGCGGCGCCATCGCTGTGGCCATGGAAGCGGGCCTGGCGGAGTTCGGGGACAAGGAAAAGGCCATTGAGCTGATGCACGAGATCGGCAAGGGCACGCCCTTGGGACACATCCTGGGCAATGGCGCCGCCGTAACCGGCAAGGTCTTCGGCGTGGTGCGGGTGCCTCACGTCAAAGGGCAGAACATGCCGGCCTACGAACCCCGGGCCGTCAAGGGTATCGGTGTCACCTACGCCACCACCACCATGGGCGCCGACCACACCGCCGGCTACACCATCGCCCCCGAGATCCTGGCCGTGGGCGGCGATCTGGATGCCCTGGCCGTCGAGGGTAAGGCCAAGGTTTCACGGGACATGCAAGCTGCCACCGCTTTCCTCGATGCCAGTGGTCACTGCCTGTTCATCGCTTTCGCCATTCTGGACATCGCCGAGGGCTTCGAAGGGATGGTGGAAGAATGCAACGGTGTGCTGGGCACGGACTGGAGCGGGGAAGACGTCGTCAACATCGGGCTGGACATCATGAAGATGGAGCGGAAGTTCAACGAGGCCGCCGGCTTCACCAAGGTTCACGACCGGCTGCCGGAGTTCATGAAGTACGAAAAGCTCCCGCCTCACGACGTCGTCTGGGACGTGTCGGACGAGATGTTGGACAGCGTCTACGACTTCTAGCCATACCCTGGCTGGCCAGCGGGGATTGGGGCCTGCTCCAATCCCCGCTCATTTTGTGAGGAAGAACATGATCGAAATACACCTGTACGGCAAGCTGCGCCGCTTCGCCGATGATCGGCGCCCAGCCAGCGATTCCGTCGTCCAGGCGCCAGTGCAGGAGGGCGATACCATCCAGCGGGTGCTGGAGCGACTGGGCGTCCCGATGGGAGAGGTTGGGAGCAACGTCTTCCTCAACTGGCGATACTCCGCTCTGATGAGAAAGGTCAAAGACGGCGACCGCCTGGCGGTCTTCCCGGACGACATGCAGTTGCTCTACAAGTGGTACTTCGCGAAGGCAGGTGAAGAGGATGATCGAGGTTGAAGTGCGGCTGTACGCCACGCTGCGCAAATACACCCCCGAAATGGGTGTTGGTGAGCCAATAATCCTGCAGATGCCCGAAGGAGCCCGGGTGGCCGATCTGCTGGCCAGGCTGGGCGTGCCGAAGAGCGAGGTGAAGACCGCCTTCGTCAACAATCGGCGTCGGGGCGAGGACTACCCGCTTGGTGACGGCGACCGGGTGGCCTTCTTCCCGCCAGTGGGTGGGGGATGAACAAGAGAGCGATCCAGACCTCGGAGGTTTTCAGACGCGATTTCGCTGGCAAACCAACCACATAATCAAGGCAACTTTTTTGCCAGCAGAGGCGTTGCCGGAAACCTCCGAGGTCTTAACTGTGCGTGACGTGGCTTGGTCGCAAGCCCTTTTCCGTTACAAATCAAAAACGGGAGGTACAACGATGAAAAACCGAAAACTGCTCATGATCCCCGGCCCCATCGAGTTCACCCCGGAGGTGCTGCGGGCGATGGGCATGGCCACCACCAGCCACGTGGCCCCCAACTTCATCGAGGTCTTCGGCCAGGCGCTGGAGCGACTGCGCCAGGTGTTCCTGTGCCCCAGCGGACAGCCTTTCGTCATCGCCGGCTCCGGCACGCTGGCTATGGACATGGCCGGTGCTAACCTCGTCGAACCCGGCGACAAGGCCCTGGTGGTGAACACCGGCTACTTCAGCGACCGCTTCGCTGCCATCATGGAGCGCTACGGCGCGGCTGTGACCCACGTGCCCGCTCCGGCCATCGGCGATGCGCCCACCTTGGATGAGGTGGAGGTCGCGCTGAAAGAGGGTGGCTTTAAACTGATGACCGTCACCCACGTGGACACCTCCACCGCTGTGGGCGCGGACGTGAAGGGTCTGGCCGCGTTGGGGCGCGAGCACGGGACGCTGGTCGTGGTGGATGGCGTGTGCGCGGTGGCCGGCGAGGAGATGCATCAGGAGGAGTGGGGTATTGATCTGGCGCTCACCGCCTCCCAGAAGGCCATCGGCGTGCCGCCTGGGCTGGCCCTGGTGGTGGCCGGGCCACGGGCGCTGGACGCCTTCCACAAGCGGAAGTCCCCAGTGGGCAACTACTACGCCGACTGGACTAAATGGCTGCCCATCATGGAAAGCATCAAGGCTCGCCAGCCCAGCTACTTCGGCACACCGCCAGTGAACCTCATCTGGGCCCTCAACGTGAGCCTGGGGCAGATACTGGACGAGGGGATGGAGGCCCGCTTCGCCCGCCATCGTCGGTTGAGCGAGGCCTTCAAGGCGGCGATCACCGCCTTGGGAATGAAGCAGGTGCCGGTGGCCCCCGACAAGACAGCCACTACCCTGACCGCCTCCTACTACCCCGACGGGGTGGACCGCACGGTGCTCGGATACATCGAAGAGGCAGGAGTCATCCTGGCCGGCGGCTTGCATCCGGCTATCAAGACCCGCTACTTCCGCATCGGGCACATGGGCGCGGTGAGTGCGTCCGACATTTTGGCCACCGTGGGCGCCATTGAGCAGGGATTGGCCAAGGCGGGATATGAGTTCGAGCCCGGGGTGGGGTTGGCGGCGGCACAGGAGGTGCTGATTGAAGTGTGAGATAATCTACAACAGAGTAACCCCTGCCATCGTCAACGCCCTGCGCCAAGTCGTAGGCGAGAACAACGTCCTGACCGATGCCGACGATATGGAGCCCTACGCCCACGACGAGACGGTGGGCTTGTGGGCCGATCCCGAGGTGGTGGTTAAGGCCACCAGCGCGCAACAGATTTCGGAGATCCTCAGGCTGGCCCAGCGAGAGCGTGTTCCGGTGACGCCGCGGGGGGCGGGCTATGGTCTCAGCGGTGGAGCCGTGCCTGTCCTCGGCGGCATCGTCCTATCGTTGGAAAAGATGAACCGCATCCTGGAGATTGACGAGGAGAACCTGATGGTCACCGTCGAGCCTGGGGTGATCACCGGCGACATCCACCTGGCTGTCGAGGCCGAGGGCCTCTTCTACCCACCCGATCCGGCCAGCCTCGATTCCTGTACCATCGGGGGGAACATCGCCGAGGGTGCGGGCGGCCCGAGGGCGGTCAAGTACGGGGTGACCCAGGACTACGTGTGCGGCCTGGAGGCGGTGCTGCCTTCGGGCGAGATCATTACTTGCGGCGGGAAGCTGGTCAAGAACGTCACCGGCTACAACCTGATCCAACTGCTGATCGGCTCGGAGGGCACCCTGGCGGTGGTGACCAAGATCATCCTGCGGCTGCTGCCCCTGCCCAAGCTCCGGGTTGACCTGCTGGTGCCCTTCAACGACTTCCAGGCGGCGGCAAACACGGTTTCCGACATCATCGCCCAGCGCATCGTTCCCACCACCATCGAGTTCATGGAGCGGGACAGTGTCCTGGCTGGTGAGCGGTACCTGGGGAAGGAGGTTCCCTTCCACGATGCTGCAGCTCAACTCTTGATCCAACTGGATGGCAACCACCAGGAAGCGATAGACGCCGACTACGATAAGGTGGCTGACATCTGCCTGGAGAATGGCGCTCTGGACGTCCTGGTGGCCCTGAAGCCACGGGACCGGGACCGACTGTGGGAGGCGCGGCGGGCGATAGTTGACGCCCTCAAGAAAGAGAGCCCCATCAACCACATGGAGGACGTGGTGGTGCCCCGGTCTGAGATACTCGCCCTCCTGAAGGGAATCGGGGAGATAGCGGAGCGCTACGCCGTGCGCATCGTCAACTTCGGACACGCTGGCGATGGCAACGTCCACGTCAACGTGCTGAAGGATGACTTATCTGTTGAGAGGTGGGAAGAGATCATCCCGCGCGTTATCGTCGAGATGTACAAGCTGACCATATCCCTGGGCGGGACGATCACCGGCGAGCACGGGATCGGCGCCACCCGCCGCCAGTATCTCCCCCTGGCTCTGGACCAGGCCCAGATCGAGATCATGGAGAGAATCAGGGAGGTCTTTGATCCCAACCGCATCCTGAATCCTGCCAAGATATTCCCCTGAGGAGGGACCTATGCGCCTGCGACTGGCCTATGGACGTGAGGGGTTGTGGATTGAGCTGCCCGAAGACGCGCCAGTGACCGTCATTGAGCCGCAGTTCGTGCCTGGTCTGCCCGATGAGCGGGCCGCTATCACCGCTGCGCTGCGCTCGCCTGTGGGCACGTCGCCCCTGCGCGAGCTGGTGAGGCCGGACGACACGGTGGCTGTGGTGTTCAGCGACCTGACCCGCCCCATGCCCAACGACCGGGTGCTGCCGCCTCTGCTGGATGAGCTGGCCCTGGCCGGTGTGCCCGACGAGCGGATCGTGCTGGTCAACGCCCTGGGCACCCACCGTCCCCAGACCGAGGCCGAATTGATGGGTATGCTGGGAAGCGCGGTGGTCAACCGTTACCGCATCGTCCAGCACGACGCCTGGGACGACGAGAGCCTGGTTGCGGTCGGGCGGAACCGGGCTGGCCGGCCGGTGCGGATCAACCGGACTTACGTGGAAGCCTCGGTGCGCATCTTGACTGGCTTCATCGAGCCTCATTTCTTCGCTGGCTTCAGCGGCGGCCCCAAGGCCGTCCTGCCCGGCATCGCCGACATCGAAGCCATCCTGGACAACCACGGCGCGACGATGCTCGCCCATCCCAAGGCCACCTGGGCGGTGACTAACGGCAACCCCATCTGGGAGGAGATGTTGGCCGTGGCCCAGAGCACCGCGCCGAATTTTTTGCTCAACGTCACTCTGAACCGAGAGCGGGAGATCACGGGCGTCTTCGCTGGCGACCTGGTGGCCGCCCACCGCGACGGGGTGGACTTCGTGCGACAGACGGCCATGCAGCCGGTGCCAGAGCCCTTCGACGTCGTCATCACTTCCAACAGTGGCTATCCGTTGGACCTCAATCTGTACCAGGCGGTCAAGGGCATGTCGGCCGCAGCCCAGATCGTGCGACCGGGCGGTGACATCATCGTCGCTGCTGAGTGCTGGGACGGTGTGCCCTCTCACGGCGAGTACCAGCGCCTGCTGTGGGAGGCCGGTTCGCCCGAAGAGTTGCTAGAAAGGGTCATGGCCCCAGGCTTCCGCTGTCACGACCAGTGGGAAGCGCAGACCCAGGCGCAGATTCAGCTCAAGGCCAGCGTGCACGTCTACACTGACGGGCTTTCGGACGAGGAACTGCGCCACGCGCTGGTGATCCCCTGTCCTTCGATCGAAGAGACGGTGACTAGGCTGCGGCGTCACAACCCTGGGGCCACCATCGCTGTCCTGCCCGACGGCCCCCAGACCGTGCCCTACCTGGCCTCGTGTTCCTCTCCGCACGTCACACATGAGGATTAGAATCATGGCTACAGACTACAAAACACTATCTGCCGACCAATTGCTGGCTACGTTGGAACAAGCCGGCCGGACCCCCGACTTGGACTTGATCCATGCTTGCCTGGAACGGCGAGAGGAGCTGACGCCTGGGCTGCTGGAGATGCTGGCCGAGGGGGGGGATGATGCCTGGGATCCTGATGACCCGCGATGGTTTGGTGAGATCCACGCTGGGCTGCTCCTCGTCGCCTTCCGCGAGCCAGCGGCCCTGCCCATTTTCGCCGAGGTCTTCCGCGACGAGGAGCGGGAGAACCTGATCGAGTGGCTTGATCCCGAACTGCCCGCGTATGGGCCGGCGGCGATCCAGATGCTCACAGACCTGGTCAACGATAACAGCGCCTACTGGTATCCCCGTGCCACAGCGGCAGGGATGCTCGCCCAGATCGCCTGGCACCATCCGAGCGAGCGGGAGCGCATCCTGGAGGCGCTGCGGGCTCTGTTGCCGCCGCTGGAAGAAGACGGCACTCTCGCCTTGCCGTCTGATGCCGATTCTGAGGAAGTCTGGACCTGGGTGGCCTCCACTCTGACCGACTTGCGAGACACCGTCAGCCAGCCCCAGATCGTCGCGCTCTACGAGCGTGATCTGATAGATAAGGACATTATGGGAGGTCTGGAGGAGTACCTGGCCGAGTTCGAGCCTGATGCTTCTCCACCCCGGATGGCATCGCGCGAGTACGACGTTCTGGGGACTTACGAATGGCTGCACCGGCAGGCTGCGGAGGATGCCGAACGACAAGCCAGGGCTGCGGAGGATGCTGAACGACGGGCCAGGGCGGCAGAGCGCGTGCGCACATCGCAGCCAACGCCGACACCTTCCGAGCCGCAGTCAACTGCCTACACTCAGCCCACTACCATCGAGCCGTTCGTCCGCACCCAACCGAAAATCGGGCGCAACGCCCCCTGTCCCTGTGGCAGTGGGCGCAAGTACAAGCACTGCTGCGGCAAGAGGCGCTGAGGAAATTTGACAATCATCCGCAAACGTAGTACTATCTGTCTGCACTAAAACCGTTGGATGGGAGGGATGCTCATGTGAGTTAAACTGAAAAAGGGGAAGACAGCGCATGGACTGGGACTGGAATCAATATCTAATTTCCAATCCCCAGTTGACGAGGAGGAGGCTCCCTGCCGCGAGGCAGGGCTAAGAGCACGGAAGATCTCGTGGCTCCGTGTTCGAAAATCGAGAGATCAGCGGAAACCTCCAGGGATGGCCACGTCCCTCATCTTCCCCTCCTGAGATGTAGCGCCCCGTACAAAACCGCCGGGCGACTGGCGGGACAAAGGGGAGGCGCAGTGGCACGAAGCGGCACACAGCCAAGGCCGCACCAATCACCAGGGAGGGCCACCATTGGCCAGAGCTCTCGCTCTGGCTCCCTCTACCCAGGAAGGACCCCTGACGCCAAAAGTGTCGGCTACCTTTGCGGGGGTCTGTGAATCCTCTTAGCCTAGGCCCACTACCATCTATGACTACACTAAATAAGGAGCAGGAGAGCAGGCGGAGTTTGCCTTTGCTCCTTTGGTCACTTGCGACTCTGCTCCATTAAAATTCAAAATTGAAAAAGGAGGAATCGAACAATGAAAGTCGGATTCTACGGTCACGTCAGGCAGTATCACAATCTGAAGGAAGAGATTGATGCGGCCATCTTGGAGGTGCTTGAAAGCGGCAAGTACGTGATGGGGCCGACGCTGGCACGCTTCGAGAAGGAGCTGGCAGCTTACTTCAACATGAAGCACGCCATCGGCTGCAACTCGGGCACCGACGCGCTGTGGCTGGCGTTTATGGCCCTGGGCATCGGCCCTGGCGACGAGGTCATCACCGTGACCAACACCTTCTTCGCCACGGCGGAAGCAGTCTGGTTCGTGGGGGCCAAGCCGGTGTTCGTGGAGATCGAGCCGGACACGTGCAACATTGACCCCACCCAGATCGAAGCGGCCATCACCGACAAGACCAGGGCCATTGTGCCGGTGCACCTCTACGGCCAACTGGCCAACATGCCGGCCATCGCCGAGATCGCCAGGCGGCACAACCTGCTGGTGATCGAGGACTGTGCCCAGGCCATCGGCGCGGCTGGCGATGGGTTCGCCATCGGCCAGTTGAGCGACGCGGTCTGCCTCAGTTTTATCGCGCAGAAGAACCTGGGCACCTTTGGCGACAGCGGCGGCATCACCACCAATCGCGATGACATCGTTGACCGCATCCGCGCCCTGCGCAACCACGGCTCGCTCAAGCGGTCGCATCACAGCATGGGCTATAACAGCCGCCTCGACGACCTGCACGCCGCCGTCCTCAGCGTCAAGCTGAAGAGAATTGACCAGTGGAACGACCGCCGCCGAGAGATCTCCGCCATGTACACGGAGGGCTTCGAGGACACCGGCCTCAAGCTCCCTTTTGAGAAGCCGGGGTACAGGCACGTCTACCACCTGTACGTGATCGAGACGGAACAGCGCGACGAGATGCTCAAGTACCTCAATGATGCGGGCATTGACGCCAAGACCCACTACCCCATCGCCATCCATCAGCAGGAAGGCTATCCGTGGGGCATGCCCGCCGACCTGAACGTCTCGCTGCCCTTGACTGAGAGATCGGCTGCCAGAGTCATCTCCCTGCCCATGTTCCCTGAGCTTGAGCAGGCTGAGATTGATTACGTGATTGACACCGTTCGCGCGTGGAGGAAGTAGATGAGCAACATACCAAAAACCTATACCGTCGCCATCGCCGGCCTGGGCAAACGCGGCACCCATCACGCCGAGGCATTCTCCCAGAATCCGCGTTTTCAGCTCGTGGGTCTGTGCGACATTGACCAGGAGCGGTTGGAGACTGCTGCGCAAAAGTTTGGGGTCTCGTGCACCAACGCCGCCGCCGCGCAAATGCTGGCCGATGCCAGGCCCGATGTCTTTGCCTTCTGCACGCTGCCCAACATCCGGCGGGAACTCATCCGGGCGGGCGTTGAAGCGGGGGTGCAGCTCATCGCCTACGAAAAGCCGATGGCTACCTCGACCAACGAGGCTTTGGAGATCATGAAGCTGCTGCGCGGTGCTGGCGTCAAGTCAGTGGTCAGCTACCAGCATCGTTATGGCGAGCACTACCAGAAGGTAAAAGAGATCATTGCCAGTGGGGCCATTGGGCACGTCCACACTGTCTACGGGCACGCGACCGGTTGGATGCTGCACATGATGCCGCACCTGATCGCCTACATGCGCTGGTACAACGATGAGGCCGAGGCTGAGTGGGTCGTGGGGCAGGCCGCGGGCAAAGGGAAATTCGAGGACGTTCACCCATCGCCTGACTACATCGCTGGGCTGATCCAGTTTGAGAACGGCGTGCGCGGCGTTGTCGAGTGTGGCGAGGGTGCGCCCGACGTGCCCGAAGTGGATTACTGGTGGCGCAAGTGTCGCATCGGTGTGCAAGGCACCGAAGGATTCGCCGAAGTCTTGACCGGCGGAGGCTGGCGGGCCATCACCCGTGACTCGAATAGCGTGATCTCCGGCCCTGGCGGCATGAACTATGCCCACGACATGCGGCCTTACGTCCAGCAGATGGCCGACTGGCTCGACGACGATGCCCAGGTGCATCCCTGCAACGGTGAGAGCGCGTTCGGGAGCTTTCAAATCATGATGGCCATCTGTCGCTCCGCGGCGCAACGCGGCAAGGTGTTCCTGCCGCTCGGCCCGGGCGAGCCGGAGCTGGAGGCTCTCAGAAACGCGCTGCCCTGACTACGAAAAACCTCGCTCCAAGGCTCGTCTCGGGCCGTTTTGTCCCTCAAGAACCCGTCGTGGGCGGACTATCGAAAAACCTCATAGCACGTCAAAGTGGGGGGATGAGGGTAACTGTCAACGGATTCCGGGAACGAATTGAACGAATTGGAGTTCCGCACGTGACATTTTCCGTTCAATCCGTTCAAAAAATCCGTTGACAGCGATCCGCGCTTTCTATCCCCCTACTCTTTGGGATGCTATGAAAAACCTCGCTCCAAGGCCCGCCCCGGGCCGATGGACGCGCCCGAGACGGGCGCTGGAGCCTAGTTTGTGGTTTACCAAGAGGCTAAAATGTGTGGAATCGTAGGCTACGTTGGCCCGCGTGAGGCCATGCCCATCATCGTCGAGGGGCTCAAGCGTCTGGAGTATCAAGGCTACGACTCGGCGGGGCTGGCCGTCATCCAGGACGGACGCATCAAGGTCCGCCGCGACGTGGGGAAGCTGGCCAACCTGGAGAGGATGCTGGCCGAAAGCCCGCTGGGTTTCGGTACGCTTCGCACTCAACCCAAGGGTGGGAACATCGGCATCGTGGAGAATTTTCTACCCCTGCGTCGGGAACTCATCGCAGAGGGGCACGTCTTTACCTCGGAGACGGACACCGAGACCATCGTCCACCTGGTGGAGAAGTACCTGACCGAAAGCGGGGACTTGGAGGGGGCAGTGCGGCGGACGATGGGGCGCATCAAGGGCGCTCACGCCGTGGTGGTGATGAGCAGCCGCCAGCCGGATCGCATCATTGCCGCTCGACTGGGCAACGCCGGCGGGGTGGTGGTCGGCATCGGCGAGGGGGAGATGTTCGTCGCTTCAGACGTGCTGGCCATCCTGGAGTACACCCGTCAGGTGATCTTTCTCGAAGACCGCCAGATGGCGGTGATCACCCAGGAAGGGGCCAGGTTTACCACCCTCGATGGACAACTGGTAGTTAAAGAAGTGCACACCGTGCCCTGGGACCCGATTTCCGCCGCCAAGGGCGAGTACAAGCACTTCATGCAGAAAGAGATCTACGAGCAGGCCCGCTCCATCACCGACACCATCCGCGGGCGGGTGGACTTCGAGGCCGGCCAGGTGCGCCTGGATGAGCTCAACATCTCGCCTGAGGAAGCGCAGTTCATCGAGAGGATGTTCATCGTGGCCTGCGGCACCTCGGCCTACGCGGCCCTGGTGGGCAAGTTCATCATTGAGGCCCTGGCCAGGATTCCCGTCGAGGTGGACTACGGCTCGGAGTTTCGCTACCGCGACCCCTTGATCAACGAGCGCACCCTGGTGTTGGCCATCACCCAATCGGGGGAGACGGTGGACACCCTGGCGGCGATGGAGGAGGCGCGGGGCAAAGGAGCCAGGCTGCTGTCCATCGTCAACGTCATGGGCAGCCAGGCGGCCAGGATGTCCGAACCGTCAGGCGGCGTCATCTATATGCAGGCCGGGCCGGAGATCGGCGTTGCCTCCACCAAAGCGTTCACCGCATCGCTGGTTGATCAGTACCTGTTGGCGCTGCATCTGGGGAAACTGCGGGGGCTGATTGACGCGGCGCGAATGAAGGAGCTGGTCGAGGATTTGGCTGAGTTGCCCAACCTGGTCGGTCAGGTGTTGGGGGATGGTGGTGGCTACGACACGCTGGCTGCCGAGTACTTCAAGCGGGAGAACTTTCTCTATCTGGGGCGGGGGATCAATTATCCCATCGCTCTGGAGGGGGCCCTGAAGTTGAAGGAGATCAGCTACATCCACGCTGAGGGCTACCCGGCGGGGGAGATGAAGCACGGGCCCATCGCCCTCATTGACGAGCGCATGCCAGTGGTGGCCATCGCCGTGCGAGATGGCGTCTACGAGAAGATGGTCAGCCAGATAGAGCAGGTCAAGGCGCGGGGCGGCATCGTCATCGCCCTGGCCACCGAGGGCGACCAGGCCATCGCCGACAAGGCCGATCACGTCATCTACGTCCCGCCGACCTCGCCGCTCCTCTCGCCAGTGGTCAACGTCATCCCCTTGCAACTCTTCGCTTACTTCATGGCCGTGCGTCGAGGCTGCGACGTGGACCAGCCGCGCAACCTGGCAAAGAGTGTCACCGTTGAGTAGAGCCGCGGACGGCAGAAACACGCGGACAGGGGCAAGAGTTTCGGCTCTTGCCCCTTGTTGCGTTGTGGGGTACAATGTTGGTGATTTCCAAGAACCTGGTGGAGGCCAGTGGAGGCAGTATTGAAGTGGAGAGCCCTTTGACGGGGCTCAGAGCAGGCTAGGAGGGGAAAGGGAATAAGCTCACAGGCAAAGTCCTAAGACTCCAGCCAATTGTCCAGATGTAAGCCAGGGATGCGGCCAAAGTGATCCTGATTGTTGGTCACCAAAGTCAGATTGTGGGTACGCGCAGTCGCGGCAATCAGCAGGTCCATATCTTCTATAAGCATCCCTTCCTGGCGTAGATGCGCTTTGATCTCACCGAAGGTGTGGGCAGTTTCCGGATGAACCCCAAGGACAGAAAGGGCACTAATGAAATCATCCACTGCCTGATGGTTGCTCGCTGGTCGGGCCGAGCAAGCCGCTCCGTAGCGCAGTTCGGCCAGGGTGATTACTGATATAGCTATGACTTCTGGGCCAACAGCAGCCAAGTGATCGCGAACAGAGGCATAGCCGCGCAGCCAAAAGACACAGATGTCGGTGTCCAACAGGAACTTCATAGCGCTGGCGGCTCCCTTTTGGAGTAGCGGGCCTCGTGAATGTCCCGCAGTGTCTCCTCCACAGGGCGCTCGTCTTGCCAGGCTCCAAAGGAAGCCCAAAAACGAGCCAGGTCTCGTGGGGGTGTCACTTCCTCATGGGCAGGCTCTATGAAGGTAACTAGAACACGGTAAGCCCCTTGAACCGGCACCAATTCCAGCCACCAGATTTGTTTTCCGTCGTAGACCGCCGGCACAGATACCAAAGACATAGTCAACTCCTTATTTCACTTGTTATCAGTATACCAGTATGTCCATCACGGTCTATTATAGCATTGGATAGCGGATGTGTCAAAACACGCAACATGCGACGTGATCTTCCTGGACAGCGATAGCGGGGGCAAAGGTTTCGGCTCTTGCCTCTTGTTGTGTTGTGGGGTATAATGGACAAGCCATGCGAATTGTGATGATCGGTCTCTTCGGCCTCAGGCCCAAGGGCACCATGAGTGTGCGAGCGCTGCCCCTGGCCCAGGCTCTGGTCGCCAGGGGACATCGAGTGGACGTGATAATGTCGCCCTGGAGCTACCCCCAGGATTCAGGGCGGGAGTGGGAGGAGGACGGGGTTAGCATCTGCAACGTCACCCTGCCGCCTCGCTTCCCTGTCCTCTGGCACCTGATCATCACCTGGCGGCTGGTGCGGCGCGCCCTGGCCTTGAGACCCGACGTCATCCACTGCTTCAAGCCCAAAGGCTACGCCGGTTTGGCGGCCCTGGCCTTTTGGCTCTTGAAGGGGTTGGGATTGAGCAAAGCGCGCCTGGTCGTGGACAGCGACGATTGGGAGGGGAAGGGCGGCTGGAACGAGATCGAACCCTACACCAGGCTCCAGCGGCGTTTTTTTGCCTGGCAGGAGCGGTGGGGGCTGACCCATTGCGACGCCCTCACGGTTGTCAGCCGAGCGCTGGAGACGATAGTCTGGAGCCTGGGGGTGGCGCCGGGCAAGGTCTTCTACGTACCCAACGGAGTCATTCCGAGTTTCGCATCCAATACCCAATACCCAATATCCAATATCCAGTTCACCGACCATCCGGTTGTACTTCTCTACACTCGCTTCTTTGAGTTTGCCGTTGAGCGGGTCGTGGGTATCTTTCAACGAGTGCTGGCCGAGGTTCCGGAGGCCAGGCTGCTGGTGGTGGGCAAGGGTTTCTTTGGGGAGGAGGAGCGGTTGCGGGAATTGATGCGGGAGGCGGGGATAGCCGATCATTTGGTTTACGTTGATTGGGTCGAGCCAGACGAGCTCCCTGCCTACTTCGCCGCAGCCGACGTGGCCATCTATCCCTACGATGACACCCTCATCAACCGCACCAAGTGCGCTGTCAAGCTGATAGACCTCATGGCCGCCGGCGTACCCGTAGTGGCCGACGACGTGGGGCAAAATGGGGAGTACGTCGTCCACGGTGTCTCCGGCCTGCTCATCTCCGCTGGCCAGACGGGCACCTTCGCTGGCAGCGTGGTCGAGCTGTTACGAGACGAGAGCCTGCGGGCAAAGCTGGGGAGGGGTGCGCAAAGGCGAGTCTTGGGAGAGTTCAATTGGGGAAAACTGGTTGCGAGGGTGGAGGAAGCGTACCGAGGGACAGAGGAAAGATGACTCGTTCCTCATCACTCGTTACCCGTTACCTTAGATACTGGCTGCCGGTGTTGCTCTGGATGGGGGTGATTTTTATCGTTTCCGGTCGGCCTAGCATCCCCTGTCATCCCAACGACACGGTTGACCTTGTCGTCAAGAAGGCGGGGCATCTGTCGGAGTACGGTGTCCTGGCCTTTCTCCTCTGGCGGGCCATTTCCAAAGAGAGGGGATGGCCTGCTCTGCCATCCCTCGGAGGTGCCTTCTTTCTATCGTTGCTCTACGCCGCTTCAGATGAATTCCACCAGACCCTCGTCCCTGGCCGCGACGGCGCCCTCACCGATGTCGGGTTCGACGCCTTGGGAGCGCTTTTGGCGTTGGGCTTGGTTTGGTGGTTTTCCAAGGAGAACGATGGAGACCAACGCAGGGAGCCTGAAATCTTTTTGTGAGCGTTCACCCGTTATCGGCCCTGGCAAGATGTGTACTTGGTAGGAACCAAGGAATGATGGCAGGCAAAAAGATAGCGCCGACAAAATCCGCGGCGCTATCTGAATCTCCAGTTCTCGGTCGAAGCCTCGCCTGAGCCGTCTGCTGCAAGCGAGAATCGCGGCCTACTGAACCTTCTTACTTTTCTTCTTCTCCTGCGAATGGTCCGCAACCCCTAACCAGAAATGGTGGGGGAGAGTCTTGGGAGTAACGATCACCTTCACCCGGCCGCAGCGAAATTCATCCCCCAAGTCGCCATCTCCCTTCAAGCTGATGGGG
>DAOUDK010000060.1:0-20692 GCA_034431315.1 Anaerolineae bacterium | reverse complement strand
CACCTGTGGCCGCTTCTGCTTCGTTTTTCACGCCCTTCCCAGGCCTGCCAGTCTCCATCAACCCCACTTTAGGCCCCTTTTACCCTTCTACATGGGACTTCTGCTTCGAAATCCCAGGAGGCTAATAGATGATTATCGCTGTGCTCTCGGATATCCACGACAACATCTGGAAGCTGGAGGAGGTTATGCAGGGGTTGGGAAGGGCCGAGGAGTTGATCTTCTGCGGCGACTTCTGCGCCCCATTCACCCTGAAGCAGATCGCTGCCAGCTTTCCCGGCCCCGTCCACGTCGTCTTCGGCAACAACGACGGGGACAAGCTCCTGCTCTCTCGGGTGGCAACCCAAGCCGGGAACGTGACCCTGCACGGGGAGTTCGCCGAGCTGGAGCTGGGCGGCAGGAAAATCGCCGTCACCCACTATCCCGCCATCGCCGCAGGCCTGGCCGCCAGTGACCGCTACGACTTGGTCTGCTGCGGCCACAGCCACCGCGCCGCCGAGGAAAGGGTGGGGGCTACTCTGCTCATCAACCCCGGCGAGGTCATGGGCCGCTTTGGTCGCTCTACCTATGTCTTGTACGATACTCATACGGGCGAGGCTACCCTGCAGGAAATCTGAAATCTCCGCTCGTCTCCCGTAATTCCTGGAGAAATCAGGAGGGGCTGGTCATGTATTGACCAGCCCCTCTTCGTTTTGCGCCATCGCAACCAAGCTATGCAGACAGTTCTGGTATTATCCCGTTCACCACATCTTCCAAGCAAGTCTCGAAAGAAGGCTGCCTGTTCTCCCGCCGCCCGACGTGTTTGTGGTGAGGGAAGCTCGCAAGCTTCTTGTGATGGGGCGAGTTATCCCAGCCAATCTTAAGCCGATTATCAGGTGTAAGCCAATAGTAACTATAGTGCACAAGTTCGTCGTCATCCCACTCCTCAGTTACTCTGAGATTTGTATCATCCGAGAGGTAGATGATGATCTTCATGTACTCATCTTCGAGCCTGAGTGGGACGATTGCCTTGATGTACTCTCCGTACTTGGCGTAGATATCGAGTACTCTTGCCTGCATCATCACGCCAGCTCATATTCTTTTGATACGCTCGTCAACACATCAAGCGTGTTCTGCGTTTTCTCGCGCACCCTGGCCCAGTAATGCCATTCTATGTAATCCTCGTGCATTTCGTAGTCAGCATCCTCTGGCAACCCCTCGCTCTCCAATATACCGAGGGTTGTACCATATTTGGCTTCGAACCTCCTCACGTTCTCCTGGGCGTGTGCGAGCCGTTTTTGCAGATCTAACAGCCTGAAGGCAGTACCGATGTTGAAGATTTCCTTCTGATCTTCTCGTGGCAAGGTTGCAAAGACATCGCTGACAGGTGTAAGTGTTTTCGTGCTCATTTCGCTTCCCTCCTCCCTCTTTGGCTCATCTAAATTCTATCACACAATGCTTATTCTAGCAAGCTGGCGCATTCACTCATAGGGACATTCAGTGCTCGCCGGGCGAGGTGCTGGGCACTTCCAACGGAGTCTCCAACGCCCAGGGAGACTGCTCTCAGTGCCGCTTCCTGTGCCAAAGCCATTCTGCAGTAAGCGAAGCGGCCCCGGCGCCTGGAAAGCTGAATAGCCCTAGCCATCGGCCAGTTGTCAGAGAAGACGAAGTGGAGTATAATAGACTTGTACGCTAACGCTCCAATACCCAATATCCAACATCCCATTGAGGAGGTCCCGATATGAAAAAGCATTACACCCCTATCGCTACCTTGATTATCTGCGCCATAGTGATGGGCGGCTTCCTGAGCGCGTGCGCCAGGGAAACGCCTACACCGACGGCCATTCCTGTGCCTACGTTTACTCCTGCTCCTAAGCTCACTTCTGCACCTACGCTCACTCCCGAGCCCACCTCCACGCCTGAGCCCACTTCCACTCCCGGCCCCACGCCCACTCCCCTGCCCCCCGTATCACCGCAGGTGCTGGAGCGGGTGCCGGCCCCAGGCGAGGAACAGAGCCTGGCTGCGCCGGTGATTCTCGTCTTCGACCAGCCCATGGACCGGTCCTCGACGGAGAGAGCATTCGTGATCCAGCCGGTCGTGGCGGGGAGCTTCAACTGGCCCAACGACACCACCCTGGCTTTCGCTCCGACGGCGCCCTTCGGGCGAGAGGAGAGCTACGAGGTGAGCGTGGCCGAGAAGGCTAAGAGCGCGGAGGGTCTGACCCTGAAGGAACCCTTCAGCTTCCGCTTCAGTACGGTGGGCCACCTGGAGGTCACAGAGGTGCAGCCCGCCCCCGACACTGCCGAGGTGGCCACCGACGCTCTGGTCACGGTGATGTTCAACCGCCCCGTGGTGCCCCTCACCGCCATCTCCGAGCAGGCGGGCCTGCCCCAGCCCCTGACTTTCGTCCCGCCAGTGGTGGGCGAGGGCCAGTGGCTCAACACCTCCATCTACACCTTCCGTTCTGACGAGGGCTTCGACCCGGCCACAACTTACCAGGCACGGGTGGCGGCCGGTCTGGAGGACACCACCGGCGGACTCCTGGCCGAGGACTACGTCTGGTACTTCACGACGGCCATGCCGGCCGTGGTCTGGACAACGCTGGCCGATGGCGAGCTTCAGGTGGCGACCACTCAAGCCGTCAGCATCACCTTCAACCAGCTTATGGATCACGCTTCGGTCGAAGAGCGGTTCTCGTTAGCAGCAGAGACCGGCGCAGTCGTCCAAGGTGATTTCCGCTGGGATGAGAAAGTTGTGGCTTTTGCGCCGTCCGCACCTCTGGCGCTGGAGACCGGCTACGTGGCCACTCTGGAGGCAGGAGCCGGGGCGGCGAGAGGCGAGGGACGCATAGCTGATTCCTACTCCTGGCGCTTTGCCACCGTCCCTTATCCCCGCATCGCGGAGACCCATCCAGCCGACGGTGATCTGGAAGCGGACTCCTACGGCGGGATGGAGATCTCCTTCGCCAGCCCTATGGACATTGCCACCATCATGCCCCACACGACCATCATCCCTGAGCCGACCGAGGTCTATACTTACTGGAATAGCTACAACAACAGTTTTTTCATCTCCTTCGACATCCAGCCCTCCACCAGCTACGTCTTCACCTTCGGGAAGGATATAGCCGACCCCAGCGGGAACACCCTGGGCGAAGAGAAGGTGGTGCGCTTCACCACCCGCGACCTGGATCCCAGGGCCTACCTCGCTAGCTCTGGCAACGTGGGCACCTATAATGCCTACACCGAGACCATCGTCTACGCCAGTTATCGCAACGTCTCCCGCCTGCACTTCGACCTCTACCGCCTGAGTAGGGACGACTTCATCCGCCTCAACGGGCGGAACTCGTGGGAGTATTGGGACGACTTCAGCCCCGACCCGGCGGCCCTGGTGCGCCAGTGGTCGGAGGACGCCGACGCCCCCCTCAACCAGATGGGCGTGCTGAGCACCACGGTAGCCAGCGGGGAGGGGGGAACCCTGGCCCCAGGCCTCTACTATCTTGAGCTCATCGCTCCCGAAGTGCTAGAGCTGCCGTACGGGCGACCCTCGCGTCAGATCATGGTGGTCTCCCGCCTCAACCTGACCCTGAAGCAGGCGGAGACGGAAGCTCTGGTCTGGGCCACCGACCTGGCCAGCGGCCAGGTCGTCCCTGGCCTGTCGGTGAGCTTGCAGAGCGAATCTGCCGCCCTGGCCGAAGGATGGACGGGCCAAGACGGCGTCTTTAAGGCCGAGTTCCCGCCCCAAGAAATGTGGGATCCATTCTTCGTCTTCGCCGGCGAGGGCGATAGTTTCGCCGCGACCCTCAACCGTTGGAATCAGGGCATCACTCCCTGGCAGTTCGACGTCCCGGCCCAGTTCTACAGCCAGCCCTACTCTGGCTACTTCTACACTGACCGGCCCATCTACCGGCCGGGGCAGACGGTCCGCTTTAAGGGCATTCTGCGCACCGACGACGATGCCCGCTACAGCCTGCCCCAGGGCGTGGAGAGCCTGGCGGTGACCGTCATGGACGACCAGGGCAAGGAGATTTACAACGCGGACTTGCCCGTCAGCGATATGGGCACCCTCCACGGCGAGTTCACCCTGGACGAGGAAGCCATCCTGGGCTATTACTGGATCAACGCTCAACTGGGCGAGCAGGGCTTTGGAGTCGGCTTCCGGGTGGCTGAGTACCGCAGGCCAGAGTTCCAGGTGGGCGTCGAGACTGACCGAGACGCCTACGTCCAGGGCGACGAGATCGCTGTGAGCGTGGCCGCAACCTACTACTTCGGCGGCCCGGTGGCCAACGCCCAGGTGAACTGGAGCGTCCTCAGCCGGGACTACTTCTTCCCCTGGCAGGGCAAGGGCCACTACGGCTTTGTGGATTACGAATGGGAAGAGCGGGGTCAGTACTACGGCGCTTTCGGCGAGCTGATCGCCGAGGGCACGGGGCAGACCGACGCAGAGGGCCACTTCACCTTCAAAGTGCCGGCCGACATCTCCCTGAAGAAGTTGAGCCAGGTCTTCACCATCGAAGCCTCTGTTACCGACGTCAACGACCAGCAGGTCAGCTCTCGTACGGAGGCCGTCGTCCACAAGGGCCTCTTCTACATCGGCCTGGCTCCCAGGGCCTGGGTGGGCACGGTGGGCCAGGAGCAGCAGGTTGACGTCATCACCGTGGACTGGGAGAGCGAGCCCGTGCCCAATATTCCACTGACCGTGACTTTCTTTGAGCACAAGTGGTACAGCGTCCAGGAGAAGGCCGACGACGGGAGCTTCTACTGGACGAGCAAGGTCGAGGACACGCCGGTGCTGACCACTACGGTGACCACCGACGCCGAAGGGAAAGCGGTGGCCGCCTTTGTCCCTGAGAAGGGTGGAAGCTACAAAGTGGTGGCCGTGGGCCGTGACGAGATGGAGAACGAGATTCGCAGCGCCACCTACCTCTGGGTCAGCAGTCGCGAGTTCGTCAGTTGGCGGCAGGAGAGCCACAACTGCATCGAGCTGATTCCCGACAAGGACTCCTACGCGCCGGGCGAGGTGGCCAAGGTGCTCATCCCCTCACCCTACCAGGGCGAGGTCAAGGCGCTCCTCACCATCGAGCGAGGCCACATCATGAGCCACCAACTGCTCACCCTGCGGAGCAACAGCGAGCTGATCGAGATTCCCATCCTCTCCGAGCACGCGCCCAACGTCTACGTCTCAGTGGTCATCGTCAAGGGTCAGGATGAGACCAATCCCCTGGCTTCCTTCAAGATGGGCTATGCCAGTCTGCCGGTATCCACTGTGGAGAAGGAGCTACAGATAACCATCACCCCGGACAAGGAAGGCCACTATGGGCCGCGGGAGACGGTGACCTACGACATCCGCGCCACCGATTATCGCGGGGGAGGGGTGACCGCCGAGCTGGCGCTGGCCCTGGTTGACCTGTCGGTGCTGGCCCTGGCCGAGACGGGCGCCCCTACTCTAGTGGATTACTTCTACGGCGAGCGCGGGGTGGGGGTGCAGACAGCAGCCAGCCTGGCCCTCTCCGTGGATCAGCAGAACGTGCTCTTCGCCGAGAGGGCCAAGGGAGGGGACGGATTTGCGGAGGCGGCCATGGCGGGCCTGGTGCGGCGGGAGTTCCCCGAGACCGCCTACTGGAATCCAGCGGTGCGCACCGACGAGGATGGCCGGGCTCAGGTTTCGGTGCAACTGCCCGACAACCTGACCACCTGGCGATTGGGCGTCAAGGGCATCACCGCGGCCACCGAGGTGGGTGAGGCCAGGAATGACGTAATCAGCACCCTGGACCTCCTGGTGAGGCCAGTCGCTCCCCGTTTCTTCGTCATCGGCGACCAGGCCACCCTCTCGGCCGTGGTCCACAACAACACCGACCAGGCTCTCGATGTGGAGGCGTCGCTATCGGCCGAGGGACTGGAGATCGAAGGCGGCGCTCAGCAAGTGGAAGTGCCTGCTCACGGCAAGCAGAAGGTCAGTTGGCCGGTGATGGTCCTCCCCCCCAAAGTTGGGGGGGAAAGAGGGGGGGCGGCCAATGGAGTTGTCGAGGAGACCACGCTCCTGTTCACTGCCCAGGGCGGCGGCCTGTCCGACGCGGTAGAGATCACCCTGCCCATCTACCACTACTCCACGCCTGAGGTGGTGGCCACCGCTGGCCAGTTGGACGAGGCAGGGGCGCGGCTGGAGGTCGTCTACCTGCCCAGGCGCCACGATCCCACCCAGGGCGAGCTGACGGTGCAACTGGACCCCTCGCTGGCGGCGGGGGTGCGCGACGGCCTGGATTATCTGGAGCACTACCCCTACGAGTGCATCGAGCAGACGGTGAGCCGCTTCCTGCCCAACGTGATGACCTACCGCGCCCTGAGGCAGTTGGGCGTCGAGGATCCGGAGCTGGCGACGCGCCTGCCCCAGCAGGTGAGCATCGCCCTGCAGCGCATCTACACCGAGCAGCACTACGACGGCGGCTGGGGCTGGTGGCTGAACGATAAGAGCAACGCTTTCCTCAGTGCCTACGTCCTCCTGGGCCTCAACGAGGCTCAGCGGGCGGGCTTCGTGGTGGATCAGGAAGTGATGAATCGCGCAGCCAAGTTCTTGAGCGGCAGCCTCAAGCGTCCGGCCGAGCTGAAAGAGCAGTACCAGGCCAACACCCAGGCCTTCATCCTCTACGTCCTGGCCGAGTCCGGGCATGGCGACCTGGGGCGCAGCGTGGCCCTCTACGAGCGGCGTGAGATGTTGGGTAACTACGGCCAGGCCTTCCTGGCCATGACCCTGGGCCTGCTGGCCCCGGAGCAGTGGGAGAGGGTGGACAGCATCATCAGCGATCTAACCAGCGCCGCCGTCCTCAGCGCCACCGGCGCCCACTGGGAGGAGGAGACGGTAGACCGCCGGACGATGAACAGCGACACCCGTTCCACGGCCATCGTGCTGGCGGCCCTGGCGCGCCTATCTCCCGACAGCGGCATCGCTCCCAACGTGGTGCGTTGGCTGATGGTGACCCGCAAGGAGGGCCACTGGCTCACCACCCAGGAGACGGCCTGGTCCCTCATCGCCCTGACCGATTGGATGGTGGCCACCGGGGAGCTGGAGGCAGACTACGCCTATCGAGTCAGCCTCAACTATGAAAAGCTAAGCGAAGGCCAGGTGACCACGGCGGACGTTGACGAGACGCGCAAGCTTCAGGTGGAGGTGGCCGATCTGTTGAAAGATGCGGCCAATCGGCTGCTCATCGAGCGCGCGGAGCCTACGGGCCAGGGCCGCCTCTACTACTCCCTCTACCTGCGCTACTTCCTGCCGGTGGAGGAGGTGAAGGCTTTGAACCGAGGCATCATCGTGGCCCGCCAGTACTCGCCCGTTGAAGACCCGGAGCGCTTCGTGGATGGGGCGGAGGTGGGTGACGTGATCCAGGTCAAGCTGACCATCATCGCCCCCAGCAGCCTGCACTACCTGGTGGTGGAGGATCCCTTGCCAGCCGGCTTCGAGGGAGTTGACGTCAGCCTCAAGACCACCAGCGTGGTGGGTGAGCCTCCTGAGCTGACGCGAATTGACGAAGATTGGGGCTGGTGGTGGTTTAGCCACACCGAGATGAGAGACGAGAAAGTCGTCCTCTTCGCCAGCTATCTGCCCCAGGGCACCTACGAGTACACCTACCTCATGCGGGCCAGCGTCCCGGGCGAGTTCCTGGTCATGCCTGCCAACGCCTACGAGATGTACTTCCCCGAGGTCTTCGGTCGCAGCGACGGAGGGAGGTTCACCGTGACCAGCGGCGAATAGCGTTACGAGTTGGCACTATCCAAGAAGCCACCTGTGCAGCCAATGCAGGAGGCTTTTTTGTTGCCAAAGGAGTCGAAATCTGCTATACTATACCTGGTGTTATCAGTTGGAGAGGGTCACCGTGCACGGCAGCAAAGGTGACAACCGGACTATGACCGCATCCTCGCTGGCGATTGCCGTTGAAGTGATTGTCTCTACTGATGGGCAGCGCCCATGAGATTACTGGCCGATGACTGCTGCGGCGCCGGGTTGGTGGATGCCCGTGCGTTGGTGACCACGATGTACTGTTGCACAATTGCCGTAGATGTGCTATACTTGGTACCAGCGGAAGCTGCAACTTGCAATATTCTTGCGGTTGGCCTGACTGCGTATGGTACACCTGGATGAATGATGACAGATTTGCTTGGTCAAGGTGGAAGACCTCTATGGAACTTGGTAGAGTTGCTTAACTCTACCAACGGGGCGTAGTCAATGTATGATGTCATCGAGATCACACGGAGTGGCTTGAAGAAGTATCACGTAGATCGCGTGATTCTTTCACCAGAACGATGGGTGGTTTTTACAAGTCAAATCCCACTGTCGTGGATTGTAGTCAAGTTTGACAGATCCCAACGGAATTGTGTGCCGAACGACAAGAGGGGCATATATACTTTTGTCGTAAAGCCCGGAATAGCTAATCATCCCGAAAGTGCATATTTACTCTATGTAGGAAAAGCAGAAAATCAAAGCCTTAGGCGACGTTTCAACCAATACTTTACTGAGCGGAATGATCGAAAAGGCAGGCCAAAAGTTCGGAAGATGCTGACACTGTGGGAACAGCATCTCTGGTTTTGTTATGCAATGATTGAAGACACAAGTCAGATTCATAGTATCGAGCAAGGCTTAATAAGTGCATACGTACCGCCGGTGAATGATCAGTATCCTGCAGAGATCAGGTCAGCAATGAAAGCATGGTGATGAAGATGGCAAAAGAGTACCGACTGAGAACAACATTCCCCGCTCTGCGCTGTATTATGGGAGACTGGTTCTATTACGTCACATATATGAGATTCTCTGACGTTGCCCATTGGATCAAGAGAACAGACCAGATTCATAAGAGCCAGAAGTTGCGTGACATGATACAGCGTGAGCTTACCCCGCGGGCAACTCCAATCGCGAATTATCTGATTGAACAACAGGAACGGTTCTTCAACGCTATTGTTGTAGGAGTCTATGGGGGGGCACCACAATGGTATCCGCTCGAAATAGGGGATAGTCCGATACTTGGTTCTGCAGATCTAGACGAAGATTCCCGGCACTCAGTTGGTCTCTTAGTGCTGGATGGCAATGAAAAGCTATTTGCTATTGATGGTCAACATAGGGTCGAAGCGATCAAACGAGCGCTAGAGAGGGAACCACAGCTAAGAGATGAAGAGTTGAGTGTCATTTTTGTTGCCCACGGGACTGACGAGGAGGGTAGAACACGCACGAGACGGCTCTTTTCGACCCTGAACAGGTATGCGAAACCAGTTTCCAAGGGTGAAATAGTTGCGTTGGACGAGGACGATGCTTTTGCCATAATTACACGTCGCCTTGTAGACGATTTTTCCTTGTTGAAATCAGGATTTGGAGATGAAGAAGGCTTTGTACGTTTTGGAAGGAGCGCTCCTATCCCCGCCAGCGATCAACAGAGTCTAACTTCAATACTTGCTCTCTATCACATAGTGGAAATCATTCACGTTCCTGTTTTGGATAGGAAGCAACGGTCAAAAATGGGCAGACTAAGAATACGTCGCCCAACTGATCAAACATTAGACACAGTTTTTGATGAACAGATTCACTACTGGTGCCTTTTGGAAGAGAGTATCCCAGAGTACCGGGAGCTTTTCAAGTCTGAACCGAAGGACCAGGTGGCAGGGAAGTATCGCACTCGGGAGGGGGGGCACTTGATGTTCCGACCAGCAGGCCAGCAAGCCTTTTCTCGAGCGGTACGCATTATGATGGATCGTGGCGAGAAAATGGAGGACGCTGTAATCGCCTTATCCTCTGTCCCCATGGAACTAAATACACCCCCCTGGCGACACGTACTTTGGAATCCTGGTACCAAACGGATCAATTCTAAAGCGGGTGCTCTGTTACCAGAGGGGATATTTCTGCATTGTGTCAGCCAAAAGCCTCGTAAGACTAACTACAATCTACTAGGAAAATATCGTGAAGTGTTGGACGACCTTCAAGCTGACCTTCCCCTAGCTTTTGATCCGTAGGGGCATACGAATTGCCACAAGTTCTCGCACTACCTCTACTATTCTGTCAATCGCCACGTCAATCTGCTCATCATCATTGAATCGGCCAACGCTAATCCTGATAGCATTGTGAGCCCGCTCCTCACCAAAACCGAGCGCCAGGATTACGTGCGAAGGCTCCACTGTAGCTGAGGTGCAAGCCGAACCAGTGGAGATTGCTACCCCTTTCAGCCCCACGATGAGAGCCTTGCTCTCTATGCCTGGAAGGCTCAGGTTGAGATTGTGGGGAAGCCGCTGTGTGGGGTGGCCGTTTAGTTGGACTTCCCCGATTTCCTCTACCAAGCGCAGATTTATTCGCTGAGTCCAGTCTCTAAACCGCGTAGCCTCCGATTCCATTCCTCGCTTTGCAATCCGCAGCGCTTCCCCAAAACCAACAATCCCCGGCACATTCAACGTGCCTGAGCGAATCCCCCGTTCGTGTCCTCCCCCGTATATTATCGGCTCTAGTCTCACACGTGGATTGCTGCGGCGGCGATACAGTGCCCCGATTCCCTTGGGCCCATAGATTTTGTGGCCCGACAGCGACATGATATCTATGTTCAGCGCTTGAACATCAATGGGAATGTGGCCCACAGCCTGAGCCGCGTCCGTGTGAAACAAGACATCATGCTCCCTGGCAATTGCACCGATCTCTTTCAAAGGTGCTATCGTGCCTATCTCGTTGTTGGCTGCCATGATTGAGATCAGGATAGTTCTGGGCGTAATAGCCCGGCGCACCTCGTCCGGATCCACCCAACCATGTTGATCCACTGGCAGGTAAGTGACCTGCTTCCCCAACTCTTCCAACCGCTGACAACAATCCAATACTGCCTTGTGTTCAGTAACGCAGGTAATAATGTGGTCACCCTTGTTGGCGTATTTCTCTGCCACGCCAAACAAGGCAATATTATCTGACTCAGTTGCACCACTGGTAAAGATGATCTCATCCGGCCTGGCATTGATGATTGCAGCGATTTGCTCTCGGGCTCTATCTACGGCCTTTTTGGCTTCATACCCGTAATCGTGATCAATGCTGGCTGCGTTACCAAAGATCTCTGTGAAATATGGAAGCATGGCTTCTACCACACGCGGATCCACCGGTGTCGTAGCATTGTGATCGAGGTAAATTACATCAGAGGGCATCATTCAACTCCAGACTATCAACTCGTTGAACACCCCGCAGAATGTCTCTAGGCATTAGCAGGGCCAGGTCATTTAGCGAGCGTACCCGCTTGTAGAGGAGTAAGACACCTCGGTTGATATGTGTTCGGAATTGGGCAGCTAGTGCGGCGTCATCCAGTGAGAGGCTATCCTGTTGACAACGCTCCTTGATCAAGGCCACAAACAACCGATCCCATGGCCCGGTTAAGGTATGGCGGTCAATTTCCCGCTCACTATCTGACGGATAATCATCTGGATTGGGAATAGTTGGGTCGTTTAGGGAAAGACAGAATCCAATCCGGCACAGAATATTCGGGGTCAATCCGGTTCGTCCTTTCAAGATACTCAGCCGGTTCGAAACCTCTTCACACACGCGCAGACGGTTCAGTTTCATAAAGCAATCACCTCTTCCAGTTGAGAGTTGTCTACAGAGGCGCCGTTACGTACAATTGTTTTGCCCTGTGTGGGGTCGTAGTCCAAATAGTAAATGTGTGAAATAGCTGGGTTCAGCCTGGACAACATTTGGTTGTCAATTTCAGTGTCGGTGACCATTAAAATGACCTGACGGCTGGCCTGTGGAAAGTAATTCTGAACCATGCTGAGGCGGTGATCACTATCTAACCGCCCCAGAGGCGTGTCAATTATGACTGGCATGGGCACGCCCGACACTTCTCGCAAAGCCCACATCGTCGCTACAGCCATTAGCTGCTTTTCGCCTGCTGATAATTGGCTACGCTCGAACGGTTGTCCTGCTCGATAGAGTGTAATTGTAAAGTCATCTGGGTCTATTCTGGCTACATCAATGAATGCTTCTTTACGGCACAAATCATTGAATCGCCTAATCAGTGACCTTTCCAATATAGCTATCTTCTCATGGATTAGCTCCGCAGTATATCTCTCCAGCACAAGCTGAGTTTTGGCCGCCAGTTGAATGCGTTGGTTGCCTTTCTCTTGCTCCATTATCTCCTGCCGTATACGACGTAGCTGATGGTTTACTTGCTCCAATTTGTAATCCAACCGACGCAGTTGCTCGCGGAGATCCTCATCTTGCTTTTGCAGAGCCCCCAACTTCTGATTTAAGCTATTCAGAGTCTCGACCAGCGGCTCCAAAGTCTCGTCGGCTGGCACCATCAACAGTTCGCGCTTAACATGCTCAAGGTCATTCTCCAAGTCACTCAGACTGTTAATAGCTTGACAAAACTGTTGAGGAACATCGGTTAGTGATTGCTCTATCCAATTCAGAAGAGTGCTACGTTCCCGCTCGGAAACTTGGAGGATAACTTCGTCCGGGTCTATCCCCGGAGACTGGCCCAGTGACTTCAATGTCGCTTCGATTTTGGTAAGCACCTTGCGTCGCGATGGCTTATCGACTTCCAGTCCCATATCAGCCCAAAACTCAGATGACGCAATTTCAACAGAAATTCGCTCAAGTTGATTATTCAGTACCTGTTGTGACGCTACCCATCGCTCATACTCTCGCTCCATCTCCAGACGTTCAGCCACAAAGCGACACATCTGAGGAGCAATAGCGAATGGCGCTAACCCGCTACTCAGTTCTTGTACCCGGCGCCGTTGTGTTTCAATCTCCAGTTCGAATCGTTGCCGTTCCATCTTCAGAGCATCAAACCGGTCGGCAAACCAACTACCCTCACTGGCTATCCTTTGCTCTTGCCTAGCAATATCACGTTCTATTCCTGCAATTCCCTCCCTGGTCGTTTGTTGCTCAGCCTGGATAAATTCTCTTTCACGCTCTAGCTCTGATATTCTATCTCTAAGCTCATCCAATTGAGTCTGCAAGACAGCATGGTTGTTGTGAGTCATCTGGCGCGAGATGTAAATATCCACATCTTTCTGTAGTTGCTCAACCAAATTGAGGCCAAACAAAGCTTTCACCGTATCTGCTAGCAGGCTATTGCTAGTATTATCTTCAGCTAACATCTGTAGTTTTTCACCATCAAAAAAGAACAAATCGGCTACACTAGGTGGCACCAACTCACGCAGAAAACTCTCGCTCCTGTCAGGGCCAAGATCCTGTGGCGTCTCTCCATCCTCTGAGATAAGTACCCTCTGAGTCACCTTATTTCTGACTCGGTGCCAACTTCGCTCAATACGATAGAGGTGCTTGTGCCCAGCACTCACGTAATCGAGCAGTATTTCGATCTTTGCGCTGGTCGGCGATGCCTTCTGGTCTAATGGGCGGTGGATGCGGCTCAACAGGTAATCGTCGTACTCTGCCCGACTCACCCGACTGCTCACAGCCAATGGACCGTGCAAACACAGACGGACAGCTTCCATCAGGGTGGTCTTGCCTACACCATTCTTACCACTAAACAACACTATCGGACGATTGAACCTGCCAGATGATATCGGGGTTAAGTCAAAGGAGTAGTCACCGCCATATATACCAAAGTTTGACAGGTTTACCTGTCGTATGATCATTCGTCCTCCGCAATTTGCGCGGCTCGCTTCCGACGCAACTGTATCTCTTTCTGGATTTCCTCGAGTGTTCGCCAATCTTCAGAAAAAACTTTGTCTATTGTCGTGTGAATCAGTGCTCGGCGACGCATGCCATAATGTTGCCACTCAGCATCTATTAGCTTTTGTACGAGCTTCACCGGCACACCATGTTGAGGAGCGATATGTTCCAGTAAATCGGCTTCTAGCTTCCCTGGCATAGCGACATCATCGTAGTCCCAACTTAGCGCATGTCCCGTTACCTCAGTGTAAATAGCTGGTAGAGAATCATGCCAGTCTTGACGTTCGGTCAACCACAGGCGACGAATCTCGCGCAATTCATCACCGCTAATTAGAGTGAAATCAGGATCGTACTGTTGTACCTCAAGCTGAGTCCCAAGAAGGCGCCTTAGCATTTTCTTTGAGAAATCAAGCGTATAGGTGCGATACCGTAGTCGTCCGTCTTCGGTGATTTTGATACGACCATCACGGCTTCTGTACTCTCTTTGGGTTGGTTTCACTTTGGGATCCTGGGTGGAAGCCAGTTGGTCTCGAAAATCAAGCAAGGGTATCATCCATTCTTCACCGGAGTCGATCATAGCCTCCATTGACCGATCTCTGTCAACGACCGTGCAGACCCAGCATCCAAAACGGCTTCTTCCGCAGGGAGGGGTGGTATCATCAATGACCATTGGGCACTCCCCAGATTGAGCAGAGCGATATAGTGAAGCCAAGTTTCGGTTGTTGCCGCCCCATGGCGACCTGACCTGGAGCAAGTATGTCCAAACGTCATCTTTGGAGAAGTGCTCTATGGGCATGTACACCCACGCCCCGGGCAATCGCCCGTGCCGAGCCAGGGAGTAGCCGCGTACGCGATGCATCTTAATGACTTGGTCACGGGTAGCGCTCTCACCTCTACGACTACCCAAGACCAAGATTACCTCTCCGTGTTCAGCAACCTTGTTTAGGATGAAACGATTAGAAGGGTTGATTTTCAAGCGCTCAGTACACCAGCGAAAGATACTGTTAGGAGCAGGGTATCCACGCCCGATCAGATTCACCCAGAAGGTGTCTTTCAATATTGGCTTCAGTTTTTGAGCTTTGAAGGGCATTTCACACTTGATGGCCTGTTCATTGATCCGGCGCAAGGTTTCGTCGATGTAGTCAACGATGACTGGCGTTTCAACAAGAGTATCTGTCGAGATGACGTAGACGGGCTTCCGTCGCTGCTCAGGCGGCAACTCCGCCAGGGCATACCAGACTAGTTGTAGTGCGGCGGTCGAGTCTTTGCCGCCGCTGTACCCAATGACCCATGGATATGAGTAACTTGCATAAACTTGACGAATCTCCGCATAAACATCGTCCGGCGAGCGATTCTTGAAAATGGATTTGACTCTAGATAGGTCTGTATTAGACATTATGCCACACTCATCTGAAATCTTACAAGATGCTCTACTCTGCATTGAATTATACTCTATCCCTTGCAAAGGGTCAAGCAAGTGAGTTGGGCTTGCGTGGCGACTCATTGCTATTGATTAGGCTCCCCCATTCGTCTGATCACCGGAAGCCGCTATGACTCTCATCTACCTCGGATGCGCTTGGCTGGCAGGTATATCCTCGAAGTGCCCGATATCCTTGCCTCTAGTGTGTTTGCTTCCCGACCCGACCTGTGGTAGAATAAAGAAAAAATGCGTCAATTGTAGCAGAACGCCGATAGATCGTCGAACGACCAGCACCGTTGCGCAACAGCAGTCCTACCACGATGGCGCATCCTCCCAGAGAAGGAAGCAACACAATGAGTCCAGACCAACTGGAGGAGAATCCTTGGGAATTCCATAGGCTGACGCCGGAGAGATGGGCTGACTTCGAGGAACTCTTCGGCCCGCGGGGTGCTACTGGTGGTTGCTGGTGCATGTGGTGGCGGTTGACAGGGAGGGAATTCGATGCCCAGAAAGGCGAGGGGAATCGGAGGGCAATGAAGGCCATCGTGGACTCCGGCCACGTTCCAGGTATCCTTGCCTACCACGAGGGACATCCAGTCGGCTGGTGCTCAGTGGCGCCGCGAGCAGAGTTCCCCAGGCTGGGACGATCCCGAATCCTGAAGCCGGTGGATGACGAGGCTGTTTGGTCGGTGGTGTGCTTTTTCATTGCCAAATCATGCCGACGCAGAGGGGTCGCCGGGCGATTGCTGAAGGCCGCCCTGGAATACGTGAGGGATTGTGGAGGCAGAATTGTGGAGGGCTATCCTGTCGAACCCAAGAAGGGCGACACGCCCGACCTCTTCGCCTTCCACGGCCTGGCCTCCATGTTCCGAAGCGCAGGGTTCAAAGAGGTCGCCCGCCGCTCGGAAACGAGGCCGATCATGCGTTATGTGATGGACTCTTCTGATGGCACGCGAAGGAGCGGCGGTTGTCATCGCTGACATAGATGAGAAAGGTAGCGCAGAGACTGTACGCCAGATCGAGTCAGACGGGGGGCGCGCAGCTTTTGTTCTGGCAGACGTGGCTGTGGAAGCAGATGTTCGAGCGATGGTAGGGCTTGCTGTTTCGTGAAAAGGCGTTACGTACGGACGGAATCCGTTGTATGAAGACCCAAAAACAAACAGGAGAGGAGCAAAACCATGACTATCATTGACATTCACAACCATGTGTACCCACCGGAATACATCGAAGCAGTTCAAGCTGGCCCCAGCGCTTATAGGGTGACCTTCGATTCCGACAATAATCCGGTGCTTCATTCTCCGGGCGATTACAACATCCTTGTTCCTGGCCACCGGCTAATGGATGTTCGAAAAACCGTCCTGGGAAAGGCGGGAGTGGACAAGCAGATCATTTCTCTCACCGCACCTGGCACGCTAATAGAGACACCGGAACGTTCTGTTGAATTGAGTCGAATGGTGAACGAAATCTTTGCCAATATCCAAAATGAGCATAGCGATCATTTCGTAGCCCTGGCAACACTCCCCCTCAATGATCCTGATGCATCTGTTATTGAGCTTGAACGAGCAATTTCTGAGTTGGGGCTGAAAGGGGCGACGCTATTCAGCAATGCTAACGGTGTAGCACTAAGCGATCGCCGTTTTTGGCCACTCTACGAAAAAGCAAACGAATTGAACGTTGTGTTTTTCATTCACCCCACCTATCCTGTGGGTGTAGAAGCGATGACGGACTACATGCTTATGCCATTGGTCGGTTTCGTTGCCGATACAACGCTAGCTGCAGCAAGTCTGGTTTTCAGTGGGGTGGTTGAAAGGTTCCCAAGTATCAAGTGGGTTTTGGGTCACCTGGGTGGCGCTGTTCCATACCTTGCTGAGCGATTCGACCGGGGGTATGAGGCCTATGAGAAATGCAAGGCAAACATAAATAGACCTCCGAGTGAATACTTGAAAGATTTCTACTACGACACCGTAAACTTCGACGTCAAAGCATTGCAGTTTGCTATTGATTTTGCTGGAGCAGAGCATCTGTTGGCCGGAAGCGACTATCCGCATCAGATTGGGAGCTTGGAGAAGATGCTCACAAGCATTGATCAATTGAATATCACAGCGGAGGAAAAGGCGGACATATTGGGTGGAAATGCAGCCCGGATATTTGGGTTGTAACAGGATGTCGCCGAACGACTGCGCGAGCAAATGGCTTCACGGCGGATAAACACCAGCAAAGGGACACTGGCAGTGACACTCAGTCTGGGGGTGGCCGTGATTGGCAACGAAGCCGACTTCTCCGCTGACGAGTTGGTTGAGTGGGCTGACCAGGCGCTTTACGCGGCCAAGCAGTCGGGCCGAAACCGGGTGGAGGTCTATGGCCATTCTGCTCTTGACTGAGATGGGTCTTTAGGAATCGGCGTGAATAGCAGGCCGGAGTCCCGAACTTGTTCGGGCTTGTCGTACTACCGCCCCAACTCGTTGGGGACTCCAATGCTTCGACCCCGCGAAATCCCAAAGAACCACCACTTCATTCCGACACGATCTCCACCTGGACGTTCATCCCCGGCCGAAGGTTGAGATCGGTGGACTCCAGCTCGATTCGATCATCAAAGTATAGTGGGAAAGCCATACCAGGCTCTGTACGAAGGCCGTGAGGCAATTGGCAACTGGAGGATAGTGCGGTGAAGTCTCTCAAGTTTGTGTTCAAATATACTCCCAGGTACTTTGGGCCGTTAGCGTTGACGGTAGTGAGCATGCTCTTGCTCGTGGGCGTGCAATTGCTGACCCCGTGGATTATCAAGACTATGGTGGCAACTGTGACCGATCCGACGGCGGGGCCAGAGGCAGTTGGCTCCATCGCTCGGTTGGCATTGCTGGCGCTGGCTGCCTACGTAGCGCGCGCCGGCTTGCGATTTCTCAGAAGCTACATGGCACACGTGGCGGGCTGGAACGTTGTGGCAGACGTTCGGTCGGATGTCTATGACCATCTGCAGCGTTTGTCGCTTGGTTTCTACGAGGACAAGCAAACGGGCCAGTTGATGTCGCGCACGGTCAACGATTCGAACTTGATCGAGCACTTGATCGCCCATGCCATACCGGACGTGATAGTGAATGTGCTCATGCTGATCGGCGTTACCGCCGTGCTGATCAACATGAATCTGCAGCTTACGCTATTCAGCATGATCCCGATCCCTTTGATCGTGTTGGCCATGCGAGGCTTTGCCAAGTACGTGCGGCCGGCGTTTCGCCAGCGTCAGGCCGAGTTAGGTGATCTCAACGCAGCCCTTAGCGACAATCTCCTGGGGATCCGTGAGATCAAAGCCTTCACCAGGGAGCAAATCGAAGCCGCCCGCATCGGCGACCATATCGGCAGGTATCGCGATTCGATGCTCCGCGCGCTGCGTCTGATGGCGACGTTCCGACCGTTTATAGAGTTCTCCTCATCTCTGGGCACCATCGTGATCATCTACTTTGGTGGACGGCTCATGTTAAACCAGGCCATGCCCATTGAGGACCTGGTGGCTTTTTTCCTTTACCTTGAGATGCTCTACCAACCCGTACGCGCTCTGAGCGGGGTGTGGGAAAGCGTTCAACAGGCCCTGGCAGGTGCGGAGCGCGTGAAAGAGCTTTTGGACGAACAGCCCGACGTGGTCGAGCGCGCTGATGCCATCGAGTTGATTGAAAGAGCCCAGGGCGCGATTGCCTTACGCGATGTGAGCTTTCGCTATGCTATGGGGGACACGGTGCTGGAGCACGTTGATCTCGATATCGCACCGGGCACCGTCGTCGCACTGGTGGGGCCGACGGGTGTGGGCAAGACGACGTTGGCCAGCCTCATCCCACGGTTTTACGACGTGTGCGAGGGCTCGATCACGCTGGACGGACACGACATCCGCGACCTGGCGCTCAAGAGCCTGCGCCAGCAAATAGGCATCGTGCTACAGGACGTGTTCCTCTTTCACGGAACGGCGCGCGAAAACATCCTGTTTGGCCGGCCAGGGGCCACTGAAGAGGAAATGATCGCAGCGGCGAAAATCGCCAACGCTCACGAGTTCATCACTCAGTTGCCCGATGGCTACGACACGATGATCGGCGAGCGCGGCGTCAAGCTGTCTGGCGGGCAGAGGCAGCGACTAGCCATCGCCCGTGCGGTGCTCAAGGATGCGCCCATCCTGATCCTGGACGAGGCGACCTCCTCGGTGGATACCGAGACGGAATTGCTGATCCAACAAGCGCTGGAACGGCTGATGGTAGGCAGGACAGCCATCATCATCGCGCACCGCTTGTCCACCATCCGCGGTGCAGATGTCATCGTCGTTCTGGAAGGCAGCCAGATCGTCGAGATGGGGACGCACGAGGAATTGATGGCCCGCGATGGGCTCTACAGACGCTTGAGTGAGGTGCAGATCGAGGACGAGCCTCGGTGGAGGGCAATCCGGGAACAGCGGCAGCGTGTGTGAGATACATTGCAATAATATGCTATTTGTGGTATTGTACCCGAATGAGGAAAGCTATCAGGAGGCTTGCACACCATTGATCTGGGTGGTAGAGGCAACTCGATGCAGCCGACCGTGCTAGACCGGAGGAAATTGGTGTTCATCACAAAGGGTAAGATTGGGACTATCGTGTTCTTTCTGGGGTTGACTTTGATGTCCTGTGCCCCTCAGCCAACATCAAGCATTACGCCATCGCCAGAATCAGCCTTGTTTGCCTCAACGCCAGAACCAACCATTGAAATCCCACCAACCCCATCTGTTACTTCAACCCCGACGCCATCGCCAACGATGACACTGTCCCCAACACCAACACCAACGAGAACATCGCTCCCAACACCAACCATTACTCCCACCCCAACACCGACCCAAATTGCATTACAGGCAGGGAGCTATGATGATGGGCTATTGTCTATAGCTGTAAACGATGACGTGGTAACGGGTTTCTATGAGAATTATACGGGTTGGGATGAGAAACTGCAGGCCCCGCGCTTTAGTTGCCTGTTTTTCTTTGTTGGTCGGATAGAAAGCTCTGAAATAGAAATTGCGAGTTCACATACCAAGGGGACAATCGAAGTGTTAGAAGAAGGTAAAATAAAGATCAATCTAGAAGAAGAGCCGGGGGGGTGTTGGAACGTCGAACCTGGCTTTGATGAAGAAGGGGTCGCCTTTGAACTCACAGAAAGAGAGGAATGGAAATTCATAAGGATGGTGTCAAGCAAGAGGGCTTACTTCTACTTGCATTCCGCACTTTGTTGAAAGGGTTATCAGGGCGAGGCCAATGTGGCATTCATAAACCCTGCTGCTGACGTCGCCCCGTCGATGTGGTGGAGCCCAACGAAGGTCAATGGATACAGGTTGCCCACCAACGTGTGGCATCTAACAGGCAGCAACGCCCATAGCAACCCGCGAATTGGGGCTCCTTTATCAGCACCTTAACATACTTTCGGGTGATAGACGCACTCCTCCCTGGGAACGCTTACGCTCAGACTGGCTACCAAAAAATCTCGGCTGGCTGAGGGAACCCCAGCACATCGAGGATTTGCAACTGAACAGGGTCGAGCTTAGCAAATTGGCAGCGAAGCAGGGTCCCATCGGCCTCCTTGACTCGCACCAGACTATACTGAGCAAAAGCCTTGAAGATCCGCTCCACCGTCGGCCGCAAGTTGTCCCG
>DAOUDK010000059.1:0-26222 GCA_034431315.1 Anaerolineae bacterium | reverse complement strand
CGTCACTCCTTCGCGCCGCACCAGCCATCCCAGGCCAGTTTCGCGCATTCGCTCGAACTCATCAGGCGTATACACTAAGATCTCTGCCGGTCGGCCAAATTCTACCAGATATGGCACCATGTCGCGCAACCTTTCCAGGAAAGGACGCCTGGTTCGCTTGATGACGATCAAATCGTAATCACTGTGCTCATCGGCGTCGCCCCGCGCTCGCGAACCAAAGAGTATGATCTGCTCCGGTTCATAGCGTTGTAGGAGACGCACAATCTCATCGAGCCCTGGATCCGCCACTAATACCTCCATCGTTTCTTCCTTTATCATCTGTCATCCCTCCTCAAACAACATCCGCAAACGTCTTCTCCATGCGGCGGAAGTAGTACGCCCCACTGATCAGCAGCCCAACTGCCACCAGCGCCGAAACGATGACAATAGGACCTGGCGCCGTTTCGGTCCCTAGCAGCGCCCAGCGGAATCCTTCGACCACGCCGGCCATGGGGTTGATGCCGTACAGAGTGCGCCACGGCTCGTCGAGCAGACTGCTGGGATAGGCAATGGGTGTGGCAAACATCCAGGCCTGCACCAGGAATGGCACTGCATAGCGCACATCGCGAAACTGCACATTCATCGCTGTGAGCCACAGGCCAACTCCCAGAGAGGTCACCAGTGCCAGCAGCAGCAACAGCGGCAACCAAATGATGGCCGCTGTGGGTACTGTGCCGTAAAATAACATCATCCCCAACAGCACCACAAAGGCCAGGACAAAATCCACTCCGCCCGAGATCACCGCCGAGATGGGCACCACCAGACGCGGGAAATAGACTTTCTTGATCAAATTGGCACTCGCCACCAGGCTGGAAGACGACTGGCTCAGCCCGTTGGCGAAGAAGGTCCAGGGCACGAGGGCGGCATAGCTGAAGATAGGGTACGGGATGTTGTCCGACGGCATCTTGGCCAGCTTGCCGAAGAACAAGCTGAACACCACCATGGTAAAGAATGGCTGGATGATGGCCCAGGCCGCACCCAGCACCGTCTGCTTGTAGCGCACCTTGACGTCGCGCCAGGTGAGGAAGTAGAGCAACTCGCGGTATTCCCACAGGTCGCGCAGGTTCAGCGAGATCCAACCGCGCGAAGGGCGAATGATGGTCACAGGCATCGTGCCTGACAGGAGCGAGCCGTCAACCACTGTTCCTATGCGTCGTGACCTTGCCTCTTCCTGCATCGCTGTCATTGGATCAATTCCTCCTACAGTCCTTGTCCCTTGGCGAGGATCTTGAAGGTATCCACAATCACGCGCCAGTCAAATAATAACAACCGCACGGGGCCAAGAGTCCGGCAGGCCTCGATGTAGGCTTCGTCCAACGCTCGGCTGCCACCCATCGCGCCCACCTCATCCTTGTGCGCCTGCACCAGGCCCGTCAGCCCCGGGCGGAGTATCTGCTTGCGATAGATGCCTTGCGCGATTTCCCGATTATACATTTCCACCGGCCAGGGTCGTGGGCCGACGACACTCATGTCTCCCTTCAGCACGTTAAACAACTGGGGCACTTCGTCCAGATAGAACCTCTGGAGATAGCGACCAACGCGGGTCATGTTCTCTGGGTTTCGCTCCAGGAGCTTGACGTGGTCGTAGCCTATTTCCTGCCGGGCCTTCTCCATCACTGGCACCCTCAGAACCCTGAACTTGTACATGGCATAGACCCGACCCTGGCTGACCCTCGCCTCCTGGTGGAAAATCGGCCCTGCATTCTCTCGATGCAGCCACCCATCCAATTTGATGGCCAACGCAATGAGCCCCAGAAACGGCGCAAGGAGAAAGAGGACGATCAAGACAAAGGTTTTGTCAAAAGCCGCCTTCAGAGGATGAATGTGAATGGCCTCCCGAAGCACCCTATCATCCACCGGCGAAGCACGCTCAGAAGTAACCATCTTTTCTCCGATCCTACTCGCTCATACCGTGGCTATCGGACCCTGCCCACTCCAAAGCCAGCCCACTGCCCTCAACCCGCAACACCGGCAACAAATCCGTCTGCGATGCTGATGCCACTTTGACGCCCCGTTCCAGACACGTCAGTCGACAGATCTCCGCCACGTCTCCATCGCCATCAATGTACACCTCGCTATATCCAGCGGCCTGAACCTTACTTAGCAGCCGCTGGGCCTCAGCCCTCAACTCTCGATAGACCCGCAACGAGAAATGCATGTATTCATAAGTCAAACGAACCTTCTCGGCAATGCCCTTGGGCGTGATCAGGTAGCGCAGCCGACGTCGTTGCATCTGACGCACTTTAATGTATCCTTTGTTGATCAGACGCTTCAGATACCAGTTCACGCTGCCCACCGCCACGCCCAATCGCGCAGCCAGATCAGCTTGTGTGATGTCTGGATTCTGCTCAATCTGTTCTAGTATCCGAAGATCCTGCTCTGCCTTCGGGTCCATCGTCATCTATAGTTCACCCATTGAAATTCAGTGCCTGAATTATACCATACTTTCGACCTTCTGTGTGTGAAAATAGCGTGAATTTTGCGTGAAATCTGTGCAACAAAGAACGGCATAAGGACAGCATCATCCAAGATTAGAAAAAAAGCCCCAATACATGGAGCTTGTGCAGAGCCACCCATCGGAATCGAACCGATAACCTAGCGCTTACGAAGCGCTTGCTCTGCCGCTTGAGCTAGGGTGGCTAACAACCATGATTATACTCCAAAGTAATCGAAAGCACAAATCTACTTAAGGTGCATGGTCTTGGCAGCGGCCAGGAAGGCGGAGAACAGGGGATGGGGCCGGTTGGGCCGGGACTTGAACTCAGGATGGAATTGGCTGCCCACCATCCAGGGGTGAACGGCCAGTTCTACGATCTCCACCAGGCGCCCATCGGGTGAAAGGCCGCTAAGCACCAACCCAGCCTCCGTCAGTAAATCCCGGTAGGCATTATTGAGCTCGAAACGATGGCGGTGACGCTCGCTAACAAGCTTCTGGCCGTAGGCGTCGGCAGCTTTGGTGCCGGGGACCAACTGACAGGGATAGACCCCCAGGCGCATGGTGCCCCCCATGTCGGAGAGGTCCCGCTGTTCCGGCATGAGGTCAATGACGGGATGCCTGGTGGCGATGTTGAATTCGGTGGAGTTGGGCTCATCGCTGCCCAGGACGTGTCGGGCCAGCTCGATGACCATGACCTGCATGCCCAGACAGAGGCCCAGGTAAGGCACTTTGTTCTCACGAGCATAGCGGGCGGCTACGATCTTGCCCTCGATGCCCCGGTAGCCGAAGCCGCCAGGCACGACTATGCCGTCCACCTGGCCCAACGTGTCCAGTCCCCGCCCTTTCTCCAAATCCTCGGCGTTGATCCAGTTGATTTGGACGTCACAGCCACAATGGACGCCAGCATGGTGGAGGGCCTCGCGCACGCTGAGGTAGGCATCCTGGAGCTCGATGTACTTACCCACCACGCCGACGTGGATTCTCTCTTTAGGGCGCTTGATCTCCTCAACTAACGCACGCCAGTCGTCCAGGTCAGGCTTGCCAGCGGGCAATCCCAGGCGCTCAACGATGAAGTCCCCCAGCCCCGTTTCCTCCAGGATGAGAGGCACCTCGTAGATGCTCTCGACAGTCACCAGGGGAATTACCGCTCGCTGCTCGACGTCGCAGAACAGGGCGATCTTGTCCCTGGCCTCCCGGTCCACGGGATAATCGGAGCGGCAAACGATGACATCGGGCTGGATTCCTATGCCCCGCAGCTCCCGGACGCTGTGCTGGGTGGGCTTGGTCTTCAGCTCGCCAGTGGAGCTGAGGTAGGGCAGGAGGGTGAGGTGGATGTAAAGGGTGTTCTCGCGGCCCACGTCTTTGCGCATCTGCCGGATGGCCTCCAGAAAAGGCAGCCCCTCGATGTCGCCCACCGTGCCCCCCACCTCCACGATGACCACCTCGGCCCCGCTCTCTTTGGCCACCAGGCCGATGCGGTGCTTGATCTCGTTGGTGATGTGGGGGATGACCTGGATGGTGCCGCCCAGATAGTCGCCCCGACGCTCCTTGGCGATGACCTCGGCATAGACCTGGCCGGTGGTCACGTTGCTGGCACGGGTCAGGTTCTCGTCAATGAAACGCTCGTAGTGGCCCAGGTCGAGATCGGTCTCCGCGCCATCCTCGAGGACGTAGACCTCCCCGTGCTGATAGGGCGACATAGTGCCCGGATCAACGTTGATGTAAGGGTCTAGCTTCTGGATGGAGACCGAGACGCCGCGGCTCTTGAGGATGCGGCCGATGGAGGCTGCGGTAACGCCCTTGCCTACCGACGAAACCACCCCCCCAGTGCAGAAAATATACTTGGCCATGCTGTTTTCACCTCAGACCGTGAAACGTGATGCGTGAAACGTGAACTGCCCCTCACGTTTCACGTTTCACGTTTGACGTTTCATGTTCTCGAATCTGCCCCCAATATTCTCGAATACGTTGCAATTCCCTGAGGCCCTCAGGCACCTCACCGTAGTGCACCTTCACGTAGGCCTCCGTTATGGCCTCGGCCTCGGCCTGGCAATCGGGGAAAGCGAGGCCCAGAACTGGCAGGTACTCGTAGGGCGTCTGGGCGGGCTGGCGGGGGAAGCCCTGCCTCTCCGCCAGGCGGGCCATGTTGGCATAGATCTTGCGGATGGACACCGCGGCGTAGAGCCGCATACCAGGGCCAAACCGCCCCACCAATCCAGCCAGGTCCTTGAGACGATCCCAGCCGTCACGCAGGGAGTTCAACATCCCATTGGTGATAGCTGCTGACGACCAGAGAGATTCGCGGATCTCATCGCCTCTTCGCTGCCTGGCTAGTCGTCGCCGCAGACCCAGGGCCAGTGCCGCCAAGACACCCGCCCCAATAAAACCCAGACAAACGTAACGCAAGGCATCCATCAACAAACGCGGTGGTCCAGTCGGCTCATGCTCTGGAGAGTCCGGAGGAGACAGCAGCTTCAAGCCCTCAAAATCCTCCATGTTTTGAGTGAGGCCCGCAAAGGCTTCTTGGAGTATCCTGAATAACCATTCCAAGAAGGGGCTCAGAAGCCTGATCAACAAGGTGAGAACGTACTCCACCACTTTCAGCAGCGGGTCAAAGATGGGCCGCAACCAACGAAAGACCTGGGAGAAGCCTTCAATAGAATAAACCCGAGAGACGAGCCACGCCATGACCAGGACAGCGGCAATGGAGCCAAGCAGTATGGCCAACCAGGCGAGATTAAAGGGCGCGCCCACACCTCCCCTGGCCCGATTGACCTCCTCCACGCGGGCCAGTGCCACAGCCAGGAGGCTGAAAAAGAAGAAAGGTAGGACGAATCCTGTGGAGCTATAGGTCAGGGAAATTGATAGTAGCAAGACGGAAGAAACGAGCAGCAGGACGCCCAGGCGAAAAGAGAAGGCCACCCCTTGGAAAGTCAAGCTGCGTTGGCCGATGCTGATCCCTCGCCACCACAGGAAGAGAACGATGGCAGAGATACCAACTGCCGGTGGCAGCGAGTAGAAAGATAGAAGAGCTTCTCCCATCTTTCCCAACCATCCCCAATCGAGCCAGCCGTAGCTGGGGTAGAGGAGAGAATGTATAATCAGAGGAGTTGTGATCACCACCGCCACGATCAGGATCACTCGCTGGTACAGGAGATCAATTTGCAAGCGATCCAGAATGCGGCTGAAATAAACTGCGGCCAGGACAAGGATACCCAGCGTCAGCGCTGTGGCATACGGCGTAAGGACCTCTGTTCGATGGGTGATCACCAAGGCCCAGGGTGTGAACCAGCACATTTCAGCAGCCACGAGGGTCGCATACAGTGCTTCCTTGCGCCAGTTCAGATGGAGGATTACCACCGCGCTCAACCTCCTAATCTAGTGAACGTTTCCACCACCTGCCGTCCCTGCACAAACTCCCCCCGCACCTCCCCTCTCCTTGACGGAGGACGAAAATCTATACTGACAACGGGCACAAAGTAACATTTTCATTGAATCCGCGGCTGCGTTGAAAAGTGGCGTTTTGTGGGTCACTCGTACCACTTGACGCCGAAAAATAGGGCGAAAATGGGCACACGCCCGACAAAACAGGCGTTTTTCGGGGTATTTGCCCCACTGCATCGCTGAACTTCGTCATAGCCAAAATGTTACTTTATGACCGTGCTGAGTATACTTCCGCGCCGGGTATGTGATAGGAGAGGATGCCTTCTAGCTCTTGGCTCGGCGACTCTTGGTCTAAAGAGATGAGCACCAGGCGGCGACCTACATCCCGCAGCCGCAGCAAGGTGGCGACGAGTTCCTCGCTGACTATGGCGGTCACCACCACCAGGGTGGAGCCCCAGGGCAGCTTGGGGCTTTCCGCCATCAGCAGGTTCTCGATGGGGGAGGTGGCGAAGCCAGTTACAGCCGCCAGTGCTTCCAGGATGCGGGCCAGTTGCCTGGGATCGCGGCTGGGCAGCACCTTGATGGACTGATCCGAATGGGGCACGCTGCCGTTGGCAATGACTCCCACGATGTAGCGCTGCTCCGCGCCGTAGCTGGCAATGGAAGCCGCCACACTGATGGCTCGTTCCAACAGGGCCGGATCTGTCCCCTGCCAGTGCTTGGGGAAAGTAGCCACGTTGAGAAAAATGACCAGGTTGAAGGAAGTGGTCGGCTCGTAGACCCTGGTTTGTAGCCTTTGCTGGCGAGCGGTGGCCTTCCAGTGGATGTGCTTGAAGCTGTCCCCAGGCTGGTGCTCACGCACGCCGATGGTGCGCATCGGGTCCGCGAAGAGCCGCTGCGCGGCTTTGGTCTCGCCGAAGGGCTCTTTGGACAACAGCCCCAATTCGGTAATGGGTACCACCCTGGGATAGACGATGAGCCAGTCATCCTTCTTCTGCCACCCCTCCTGGCTGAAGAGGCCGAACAGGTCGCCCGACTTTAGATGCGCTGGCCCAAAGCGGTAGAAGCCGCGCCGAGGGCAGTGCAATCGGTAGCGACGGGACACTCGTTGGTACCAGCGCAGGGAAAAGGCCGTAACCAACTGGCCAACGTTCGACGATTGCGAGGCTATCAACTCTTCATCTAAAAGCGGCACACCCAATGGGAACTGATCAACGATGTGCAGCCATCCCACCGGCAGCAGCTTCCGATTGGAAACCCGCAGGGTGAGTTCCAGGGTCTCGTCTGGGAAGGCCCGCCGCTCGCTGAAGAGCCGCTCGTAGTGCAGGCCACGGAGAGCGTACTTGTTCCACAGCCAGGCTATGGGCACGATAGTGAGCAGCAACGCCGCCACCAGCATCAGGCCCTTTTGGCGGAAGATCAGGCCAACGATGGTCAACATGATCGCCAGAGCGATCCAGGCCTCGCTGAACTGTGTTTCCTTGGTATGATCAATGGTGATGCGGCTCAACTCACTTCTCCACCGGCACCGGCACCGAATTCACTACCTCCATCACCACCTCCTCAGGGGTGCGGCCACGCAAGCGGGTCTGGGGACTGATGATGATGCGGTGGGTCAGGACGTAGGGGGCCAGGTGTTTGACGTCGTCGGGGATAACGAAATCCCGCCCACGGAGGGCGGCCAGGGCCTGGGAGGTCTGGTAGAGAAACAGAGTGCCCCTGGGGCTGACCCCCAGCTCCACCGACGGGTGCTCCCGTGTGGCCCGCGCCACCCGCACGATGTACTCCCGCACCGACTCCTCAACCCTAACGCGGCTGGTCTCCTCCTGCAGAGCCAAAAGCTCCTCCGCCGAGGTTACGGCCTCCAGACTCTCCAGAGGATCGTCGTGCTCGAAACGAAGCAATATCCGATTCTCCTCCTCTTCGGTAGGATAGCCTATCTTGATCTTCAGCATGAAACGGTCTATCTGGGCCTCTGGGAGGGGAAAGGTGCCCTCTAGCTCAATGGGGTTTTGGGTGGCCAGGACGAGGAAGGGGCGAGGCAGGGGTCTGGTGTCGCCGTCCACGGTGATCTGGCGCTCCTGCATGGCCTCGAGGAGGGCTGACTGGGTGCGGGGAGTAGCCCGGTTGATCTCGTCGGCCAGAAGCACCTGGGACACTACTGGCCCAGGGCGGAACTCGAACTCCTGGGCCTTCTGGTTGAAAAAGTAGATGCCGGTCACGTCGCTGGGCAAGAGGTCTGGCGTGAACTGGATGCGCTGAAAGCTACAGCCCAGGGAGCGGGCGACGGCCTTGGCCAGGGTCGTCTTGCCGATGCCGGGCACGTCTTCGATCAGCACGTGCCCTTCACACAGCAAGGCCACCAGAGCCAACTCGATGACCTCATCCCTGCCCACGATGACCTTTTTGATGTTCTCTGTGACCCGCCTTGCTGTCTCTGCAATCATTGGCAATCTCCTGAGCTGAGTTTGTAGGTAATCGTCTTGCAGCTACGGGAATTATATCACACTTGCTAAAGCTTGACAAAGATTACGAGTTGAGAAAGCTTCTTCCGTGTTGCTGGATTTTCCTAAAGTGGATTTTTGTGGTAATATATTCTGTGAAACGTGAAGGCGTGAAACGTGATCGCTAATCTGCACAGGAGAAATGATAATGACAGAAGAGAAAACAACGAGCTTCCAGCCTCGTGGCCGTTACTTTGAGGAGTTCGAGGTGGGCGATGAGGTGATCAGCCCTGGCCGCACGGTGACTGAAGCCGACATCGTGGCCTTCGCTGCCCTCTCAGGCGACTACAATCCTCTGCACTGCGACGCCGAGTACGCCAAAAGCACCATTTTTGGAGAGCGCATTGCTCACGGCCTGCTGGGCCTTTCCATCGCCCAGGGGCAGGTTGAGCGACTGGGCTTTATAGCGGGCACCGTCGAGGCCTTTCTGGGCCTGGATTGGAAGTTCCGTGGCCCCATCAAGATCGGGGATACCATCCACGTCGAGGCTAAAGTGGCCCGCAAGAAGGAGATGCGACGGCTGGGAGGCGGCATAGTCGTTTTTGACGTGGCCGTGGTCAATCAAAGGAACGAGACCGTCCAAAAGGGCCAATGGACAATTCTGATTAAGAGCAAACCCCTTCCAAGGATTTGAGTAGAAACTTCATTACGGAGATGACGTGTTTCACCAAATTCGCCTGACCTCCAGCAAAATCAACCGACGCCTGAGGCTGATTGAGCCGCTGGTTTACCGCCGCCGTCAGCCGCTGCCGCATTTTCGGCACCTCAAGCTGGAAAGCCCCCTGGTTGATCCGCCGGTTTCCCCAGAAGTAGACGATACCGACTGGTAATCACTCCCGTGGGGCTCCTATTGGTGTGAGCCCCACGCGGATTTTGTCCTCCGCACTCAGTTTCAAATCCCCCCCGACTGGAACGTTGACTCTCCCATTGCCTTGCACCTTCCGATTGGCAAGGCAGGCGACTTCAGCCACCCCGAAGCCCTGGCCTACATTGATGGCCTGCCCTACGCTGCCTGCGACCGGCACCACCAGGAGATACTCTTGCCGCCACGTCTTTTCGATGGAGACTGGCATCTGCTGGCCCTGCATGGTTGGGCTGGCAGTCTCCGCAACGACAGGGACGCCAGGCTCTTGATGCGCGAGTGCGCCCTGGTGCAAATTGATCAGCCCACGCGCGACTTCATTGCCCTGGCGCGGGTTGCGCTGGGCGTGGCCGATCATCTGGACGAAAACGAGCCGGCGAGGGGCCACCTGTATACTGCCCTGGACGAGGCGTTCAAAGTGCTGGATACGCGAGAGCCTTTCGATGAACGCTTCTACACCAGCGTGCCGGCTGCCCACGAGACTCTGCGGAAGGGCATCGCCCAGGCGGGCGCTCCGCTGGGTGTGAATATTACCGCTGTCGGCCACGCTCACATTGACGTGGCCTGGCTTTGGACGCTAGGCCAGACCCGGCGCAAAGCCAGCAGGACCTTTTACAACGTCTTATGCCTGATGGAGCAGTTCCCCGAATTCCGCTTCTGCCAGAGTCAGCCCCAGTTGTACGACTTTGTGCGGCAGGATTATCCTGAGCTGTTCGAGGTCATCAAGCAACGGGTGCGGGATGGCCGGTGGGAGCCCCTTGGTGGCACGTGGGTGGAGGCCGACTGCAACATCACGGGCGCAGAGTCGCTGGCGCGGCAGTTCCTCCTTGGTCGAACCTTCTTTAGCGATCATTTTGGCGCCGACGCCGAAGCTCCGGTGCTATGGCTTCCCGACGTGTTTGGCTACGCCTGGAATCTTCCTCAACTGATAAAAGAAGCAGGGCTGGAGTACTTTTTCACCATCAAAATCGGGTGGAACCAGTACAACCGTCTGCCTTACGATTCCTTCTGGTGGCAGGGCCTGGACGGCACGCGCGTCCTCACCCATTTCAGCACCACCCCTCAGAGCGGCAGCGCCCATGCCAGCACCTACAACGCCAGCGCTTCCCCTGAGCAAACTATTGGAACCTGGAACAACTTTCAGCAGAAGGACTGGGGCAGACCCGGCGTGACGCCGCCTCTGCTGATGTCGTTCGGGTACGGCGATGGCGGTGGCGGCCCCACGCGGGAGATGCTGGAGAACATCCGCGAGATGGGGCGCTTTCCCGCCACGCCGCAAATCGAGTGCGGCAAGGTGGGGGAATTCTTCCGCAAGCTGGAGTCTGAGGTCGGAGACCGCCTGCCGACGTGGAACGGCGAGCTCTACCTGGAGAATCATCGCGGTACGTACACTACCCAAAGCCGCAACAAGCGCGCCAACCGCCAGAGCGAGTTCCTCCTGCACGATGCAGAGTTCCTGGCCGCCCTGGCCTCCGTGCTCGATTCGGGCTATCGCTACCCCCATGCCGAGCTGCGCCGGGCATGGGAGCTAGTTTGCCTCAACCAGTTCCACGATATCATCCCCGGCAGCAGCATCGGCCCCGTTTACGCTGAATCCCAGCAGCAATACGACGAGGTGCGCCAGATCGGGGAGAGGGTTCGGGATGGCGCCCTGGCGGCGATTGCCGAGCAGTTGGGCGGCGACGTTTTGGTGGTGAACCCGACCTCGTTTCATCGAAGCGATCTGGCTTTTTGGCCCAATCCTGGCGCGGAAAGCCGAGCGTTGCAGCGCACTGATGGCTACCCTGTCCCCATTCAGCCCGTGGAGGGCGGATTGCTATTAGATATTGGATATTTGCCCCCTTACAGCATTACACCGCTGTCTACCACCTCAATACCCAATACCCAATATCCAATATCCACTCTCATTGCCACCCCGACTTTGTTGGAAAACGACTATCTGCAAGTGGAGCTAGACGCCGCCGGCGACATCCGCCGCATTTGTGACAAGCTCAATGGCCGTGACGTGCTGCCGGCCGGTGCGATTGCCAATCAGTTTCAGGCTTTTGAAGACCGGCCGATCAACCCGGATGCCTGGGACATTGATATTTTCTACGACGACAAGCTGTGGCTGGCAGAGCCGGCCGAATCGGTGTGTGTTGTCGAGAGCGGCCCGCTGCGCGCCACCCTCGAGGTGCGGCGGCACATTCTGAACAGTGAATACATTCAGCGCATCTCGCTATCTTATAACAGCCCCCGCCTGGATTTTGATACCACCATCCAATGGCATGAGCGGCACATCCTGCTCAAAGTGGCCTTTCCCGTGGATGTGCTCTCGCCGCAGGCCACGTATGAAATCCAGTGGGGCAACGTCCAGCGGCCGACGCATCGCAACACCAGTTGGGACTGGGCGCGTTTCGAGACCTGCGCCCAGAAGTGGGTTAATCTCAGCGAGGGTGGCTACGGCGTCAGCCTGTTGAACGACTGCAAATACGGCCACGACATCCACGACAACGTCATTCGCCTAAGCCTGCTGCGCAGCCCCACCACCCCCGACCCCGAAGCCGACCAGGGCCAGCACCGATTCGCGTATAGCCTGCTTCCGCACGACGGCGAGTGGGATGAGCGGACCGTAGCCGAGGCCTACGCCCTGAACGACCCATTGATGGTATGGGCCACAGCACGCAACCCGAAACCCAAAACCCGAAACCCGAAACCCTCGTCCTTCGTCAGCGTAGACCTCCCCAACGTCGTGATCGAAACCATCAAACAAGCCGAGGACGGCCAAGGCGTGATCGTGCGCTTGTACGAAAGCCAGCGCCGGCGCGGCGAGTTCACACTGACAGCCGCCTTCCCACTGGCCGAAGCCTGGCGCGCCAATCTCCTGGAAGAGAATCAAGAACGCATTGATTGCGCCGACAATTTTTTGACGATGTGCATCAAGCCGTACCAGATACTTACCTTGCGGTTGATGCCACAGACATAGTAATACGCAGACTGCTATGCATATCTGCTTCATCGAGGATACCTTCCTCCATGGGGGCACCCAAATCTGGGTTACGGAGGCCAGTCGCCATTTCCTGGCAGGCGGAGAGGCGGTTACCATCCTCACCCCAAAGGGCAGTTGGGTAAGTGAGCAATGTGCCAAGACGAGGGCACGTGTCGTAACCTATGACTGGGATGAGGCCGTAGGCCAGGACGACCATAGCAGAAGGATTTGGACCGACGCCCTGCGCGATTGCGATGTGGCTGTCTGCACCGTTCACCCACCCCGTAGAGGCTTCCACTGTTCGATTTTTGCAGCGCAGTGCATCAAGGAAGGCCCTCTCAAGACCCACCTCATCCCCAAAGCAGGAACCATCGTACCAGAATACCTACGCGAGTTCTACCTGCCGGACGACACGATCCGTTCTTCTGTAATCGCCATTGCCGATTTCCCCCGAAGGTATCTGATTGACACCTACGAGATACCAGAAGACAGGGTGACCCTGATCTACCAGGGCACGGATGTCCGCCGATTCAACTCCACCGAGGAAACGCAGGCCGAGGCATCGGAGCGCTATCCTCTCCCCCAAAACGCTACTCCGATTCTGGGATGTATTGGCTCCTTCGAACATCGCAAGGGACAGTTGGTTCTATTCGAGGCAGTATCCAAGCTGGCGTCTGATCCACTGCCGCACATCCACCTGATGCTGGTGGGAGATGGACCAGATGAGGAGCACCTCAAGGAGAGGGTCAAGGCCCTGGGCCTTGAGAACAGCGTGAGCTTCTTTCCCTTCACCCGCCAGCCCAAGTACGTATTCGAACGAATTGACATCACGGTGTTGCCCAGCCTCTACAAAGAGGGTCTCCCCAACGTGCTGTTGGAATCCATGTCTATGAAGGTCCCGGCTATTGCATCGAAACTGGGTGGCGTGCCAGAGGTCGTTCTGGAGGGCGAGACAGGATACCTGGTAGAACCTGGAGACAGCAACCAACTGGCAGATGCCATCCACAGACTTTGGGCCGATCAGGCAGCCTACCGCCAGATGGGCGAACGAGCACGCAGGCTAATGGAAGAGAGGTTCGACAAGGAAACCCTGTTCGGCAGTTTCCTGAACTATTTTGCGAGGAGGATGAGGTGAAATGAAGACTATTGGGATTTTCCATTATCAGGTCGGTCGGACGGATGGGGTCTCGCTGGAGATTGACAAGTGGAAGCGCGTGCTGGAGGAGATGGGCCATAGGGTCTATCTCTGCGCGGGCGACCTGGGCACGGTCGAGGGCACTTTGATCGAGGAGATGTATCACCACCGCCCGGATGCCAAGCGCCTCAACTACAACACGTTTGGCGAGCTGCGCGATTATCCCGACGATGCGGCGTACAGAGCGGAACTATTGGGCCTGGCCGATGTGATTGAGCGGAAAGTGCGGGAGTTTGTGGAGGAGAAAGGGATTGATTTTCTCATCCCGCAAAACGTCTGGTCGGTGGCGGCCAGCCCATCGGTGGCCATCGCGCTGGCGCGAGTGATGCGCGATCTGCAACTGCCGGCCCTGGCCCACAACCACGATTTCTACTGGGAGCGAACGGATTTAGCACTTACCTGTGCCACCGCCATTGAGCTGGCCGACAAGTACCTGCCTCCGCGTGACCCACTGGCCCGGCACGTGGTCATCAACAGCCTGGCGCAGCGGGAACTGGCGGAGCGCAAGGGGATTGAATCCACTGTCGTGCCCAACGTATTCGACTTCGATGCGCCGCCCTGGCAGCCCGACGATTACAATCAGGATTTCCGCGCCCGCATCGGACTGGGGGAAAACGACGTCTTCATACTCCAGGCCACCCGCATCGTCCAGCGCAAGGGCATCGAGTTGGCAGTGGATTTCGTCAAGGCACTGGACAGCCCTGAACGACGGGCGCGTCTCAAGGAGCGTGGGCTGTACGACGGTCGCTCTTTCGATGACGACAGCCGAATCGTGCTGGTGCTGGCTGGGTACGCGCGGGACGATGCAACTGGAGGCTATCTCAATCATCTCCAGCAGAAGGTTGAACGGGCGGGGATTGACGCCCTTTTCATCGAGGATGTGGTGGGCGGACGGCGACAGATGCGGGACGGACAGAAGATTTACTCGCTGTGGGATACCTACGTCTCCGCCGACTTTGTAACCTATCCCAGCCTGTGGGAAGGGTGGGGCAACCAGTTCCTGGAGGCGTTGCGCGCCCGACTTCCGCTGATGCTGTTCGAGTATCCGGTCTACCGGGCCGACATCAAGGACAAGGGATTCCGCGTTGTTTCCCTGGGCTCCGAGATCCAGGGGCGGGATGACCCTTCGACAGGCTCAGGGCAACGCCCAGGACTGGTGCAGGTAGCGCCCCAGGTTATCGAGGCGGCCGCAGACCAGGCCGTGGAGCTACTCACCGACGCCCAGTTGCGCCAGGAGACCGTCGAGCACAATTTCCAGGTCGGGCGGCAGCACTACTCACTGGAGGCCCTGCGGGGCTACCTGGCACAGTTGGTAGAGGATGGATACGGCCACCTTTGAGGAGCAGGTCATCCAGCGTCAAGCCAAGACATTCGAGCGGTTGAAGCCCTATCTGGTGGAGAAATGGGGATAGCCACTAACTGAACGAAAGGTACCAGCCGTCCTGTTTCGGGCCATGCACAAGTGCATGGCCCTTTTTGCTGTGAGAAACGAGGATTTTAAGGAAAACCTTCTTGACAAATAAAATATTTTAGGTTATAATAGTAATAACGAAAACGTTTTAGGAAAATGAACTGAGTGATCTTCCATCGAGAGGATGGTTAGCGGCAAGGGGATTGATGGCATGATCCTCACAGGCACCCGACACGGGGATGAGCACATCGCCTAAGGAGGTGTTACTATGTAATGTTAGTTCTACTCTCGTCGTTTAACCGCAGAGACGCTCGCTGAGAGCGTCGCCAGTAAGACTCAAATTAGGAGGAGATCGAAAATGAAAAGGTTAGCAACATTACTGATAGTCGTGGCCGTATTGGCCAGCTTCGTAGCCGGCTGCGCCGCGCCCGCCCCTGAGGTGGTCGAGAAGCAGGTGATCGTCGAGAAAGAGGTTCCGGTTACCGTCGAGATCGTGAAGGAAGTGATCGTTGAGAAGCCGGTCGTCGAGGTCGTCGAGGTCGAGGTCACGCCCGTGCCTGTCCCCAAGCCGGCGGTGTTCAGCCTTGCCTGCGGGTGGGACCCCCCACCGGCGTACAACGGTAACCCCTTCGCCCCAGGCGGCGTCGGGTGTGCCTGGTGGCTTGCCTTTGAGCCCCTCTTCTACTACATCCCCCTCGCCGAGGAGTACCTGCCCCGCCTGGGAGTGGAGTATGAAGAGACGAAGGATACCCTCACCATCAAGCTGCGGGAGGGGGCGACCTGGCACGACGGGAAGCCGTTCACCTCGAAGGACGTCGAGGCGACCTATAAGATCTTGTATCTTTGGAGGCGGCCCCTCTGGGATTACCTCGAAAAGATCGAGACCCCGGACGACTACACCGTCGTCTTCCATTGGGGGACACCCACCCCCTTCGGCCTGAAGCTCGTGGTTGCGGATCCCATGCTGTTTCCTGATCACCTCTTCGGGGAATTCGCCGATAAGATTGACGTAACCGTAGCGCCCGATGAGGAGCCCAACGCAACGGTCCTGACGGAGCTTAAAGAGTTCAAGCCTGCGCTCCCCGTAGGCACGGCTCCCTTCAAGATGGAGAAGGCTCCCACCGTCTCGGACATGACCCTGGTCAAGTATGCGGGTCACTACCTCGCCGATAAGATCGAATTCGATCAGGTCAGGGCCCTCTACCAGAGGCGCAATGAGGTATGGTGGGCCTACATGATGTACGGGGAGATAGACGCCGGGCACCCGGCCACGGCCAAGGACCTGTGGGAGCAGATCATGAAAATGCAGCCTGGGATGAAGATGGCCTACCCGACCGACCTGGGGGGGTTCGCCCTGGCCTTCAACCTGCGAATGGCCCCCTTCAACGAGCTAAAGTTCCGCCAGGCCATCGCCTACGCCATTGACAGGGGGAAGCTGGCGGAGATCGTCCTGTGGGCTGGTCTGCCCGTGACCGATTATGCCACCGGCCTGCTCGAATCCCTGAGGGCTCCCTGGGCCTCCGATGAGTGGATGAAGGAGAATCTGACCGACTACTCCTACAATCCAGACAAGGCGGCAGCTCTCCTCGAGGAGCTCGGCTACAAGAAGGGAGATGATGGCATCTGGGAGGATGCGGCGGGCGAGGATCTCTCCTTCGAGCTCGTCTGCCACGCCGGCTACTCCGAGTGGGTGATCGCCATTGACAACATCGCCTCCCAGTTGAAGGAGTTCGGCATCATCATCGAGCCCGTGACCAGGCCCGGCTCGGTCTACTGGACGTCCATCCGGGCTGGGGAGTTCGAGCTCGCCATGGAGTGGACGATGAGTTCGGCGAGGTATGCTCACCCCTGGGCAGAGATGCGTCGTACCCTTCACCCACTTGGCGACACCGGCATGACGGTCGACATTAAGGCCATAGACCTGTTCGGGCCCGATGGCGAAGTGGTGGATGCGGAGGCCCTGGTGGACGAGCTGGGTGCGGAGTTCGACCTCGCTAAGCAGAAGGAGCTGACGCATACACTGGCCTGGATCCACAACGAGAACCTGCCCGTGCTCCCCTTCATCGAGAAGAAGCTGTTCATCTACCACCTCGATGGGGCGCACGTCACGGGTTGGCCCGATGCAGACGATCCCCTCTGGCTGCTCGGCCCAGGTGGAATCGAGCGTCTCTACGTCATGCTCATGGGCGAGGGCATCATCCACGCCGTCAAGTAGGCTGGATCGCCTGGACGAGTTGCAACCTGAGCAAGTAGCCCTTGGGAGAGGTGTGCCCCCGGACATGGAAGAGGGGGCACACCTCTTTTAACACCGAAGATGTTCACCTCCCCGAGAGCTCGAAGCTCTCGGGGAGGTAGCCTCCAGGAGGAGAAAAATGTTGATTATCGTCAGGAGGGCAGGAATCGCCTTCCTCACACTCCTCATCGTCATCACCCTCACCTTCTTCCTACTCCGCAGAATGCCGGGAGATCCCTTATACATGTGGGCTATGGAGCTCGTGCAAACCCATGGATTGGACTTTGAGAGCGCCTACGAACAAGTGAAACAGATGTACGACTACGACCCCCACGAGCCCCTGGGCCAGCAATACATCAGGTACATCAAGGGCCTCATGAAGGGTAACCTGGGCACTTCTATGGTCTATAAGATTTCTACGAACAGGATCATCTTCAAAGCCCTTCCCTGGACGGTTTTCCTGCTCTCCATTTCCTTGCTCATCAGCTTCGGTTTGGGGTCGCTTATGGGAATGGTCATCGCCTGGAAGAGGAAGACGGCCCTCGAGCCCATCGTGACTGCCTACGCCGCCTTCACGGGCGCAACCCCGGACTACATCACGGCCCTCATCCTGCTCATCGTCTTCGCCGCCAACCTCAGGCTCTTCCCCATGAAGGGGGCCTACGACAGCGCGCTCACGCCCGGCTTCAACTGGCCTTTCATAAAGAGCGTGCTTCGCCATGCTGTCTTGCCCATTACAGCTTACGTCTTCGAGAGCACAGCGGCCTGGGCGATGGCCATGAAGGGAAGCGCGGTCAGCGTGCTGGGTGAGGATTACATCATGGCCGCCAGGGCGCGAGGGCTGAAGGAGCGAAGGATCATGATCTCATATATGGGAAGGAATGCCATCTTACCCCTTGTTACAGGTCTGGCCATCGCCCTGGGAACCATGCTGGGCGGCGCCATCTTCATCGAGACCATCTTCTCTTATCCCGGCATCGGCTGGTTCTTCGCCCAAGCCACGACGAGGATGGATTTCGGCTTGATGCAGGGCCTCTTCCTCGTGACGGCGGTGGTCACGATTTTCTCCAACCTGGTGGCGGACATCCTCTACTCCAGGCTGGACCCGCGCATCAAATTGGAGGAGTGAGCGATGAGCGTGACGGCGATACCCAGCAGGCTATACCGTTCGATCTACGAGCCCTTCGTCATCATCAGGCGAAACAAGAGGGCCTTCGTAGGCCTGATCATCCTGATCATCTTTGCGCTGATGGCCACTGTGGGGCCGGAGGTGGTGCCTCTGGATACGACCCAGAGTTTCGAGAACAGGTTCCAGCGGCCATCGTTGGAGCACCCGCTGGGGACAGACCACGTCGGGAGGGATACCTTCCAACAGATCGTCCATGGCTCAAGAGATGTGCTTATCACCGCCTTTCTTGCAGCTATCTTCGCTACAGGGGTTGCAATCTTGATAGGGATGCTCGCTGGGCTGCAGGGGGGAATGATGGATGCGGTCCTGATGCTCATGACGAACGCCATCCTGACCGTCCCCAGCCTCCCGGTGCTGATGATCATAGCTTCCGTGTGGAAGGTGAAGGACCCGGTGAGGCTGGGGTTACTCTTGAGCATCTGGGCGTGGGGAGGGCTGGCGAGGGCCATCAGGTCGCAGATACTCTCCCTCAAGGAGAGAGAGTTCATCGAGGCGGCGAGGGCCCTGGGGCTTTCAACATTCCACGTCGTCTTCCGGGAGCTTCTGCCCAACGTCATGCCTTACGTGGCCATCAACTTCTTCACCCTCATGCGCGGGGCCATTACCGCCAGCGTCGGCTTAATGTTTCTGGGATTGATCCCCTTTAAGGCCACCAACTGGGGGATGATGCTGAGCCTGGCGGCATGGCAAACGGGGGCCATCTACGTGCCCAAGGCCCTCTTCTACTTCGGCTCACCCATGGCGTGCATCATCCTGTTCCAACTGGGGGCGTTCTTCTTCGCCAACGGCCTGGACGAGGTGGTGAATCCGAGGTTGAGAACATGATACCTATTCTGAGCATCAGAGACTTGGTGGTGGAATTCGACCTGGGCAAAGGGGCCCTGAGGGCCGTCAACAGGGCCTCCTTAGACGTCCAACCGGGCGAGGTCATGGCCGTGGTGGGAGAGTCGGGGAGCGGGAAGACGACCCTTGCCTTCTCCATCCTTAACCTCGTCCCCCCGCCGGGAAGGATAGCCGACGGGGAGATTCTCTTCGAGGATAAGGATGTCCTCTTCCTCGGCCCGGAGGAGTTGAGGAAGTACCGTTGGAAGGAAGTGTCCATGGTCTTCCAGGCTGCCCAGAACGCCATGAACCCGGTGATGCGCATCGCCGACCAGATGATAGACACGGCCCAGGCCCACGGAAAAGCATCCAAAGGGGAGGTGCTCGAGAAAGCCTCGGAGCTGCTGGGCATGATGCGCCTGGAGCCCTCCCAGATCCTGCGCTCCTACCCTCACGAGCTCTCCGGGGGGATGAGGCAGAGGGTCATCATCGTCTTAAGCTTGCTTTTAGAGCCCAAGATGCTCATCCTGGACGAGCCGACCACCGCGCTGGACGTGGTGACCCAGGCTTACATCCTGGACATCCTGGCCGATGTACGCGAAAAGCTGGGGCTGACGATGCTGCTCCTCACCCACGATATGTCCATCGTGGCCAAGCTGGCCGACAGGGTGGCGGTGATGTACGCCGGAAGGAGCATGGAGGTAGGTAAGATCGAAGAGATCTTCTACGATGCCAAGCACCCCTACACCATCGGGCTGATCAACGCCGCCCCCTCCCTCATCGGCGACATCGCCGACAAGAAGCCCATCCCCGGCTCGCCACCCAACCTTCTCAATCCCCCGCCAGGCTGTCCCTTCCACCCCCGATGCGCGCACGCAACCCCCCGCTGCCAGGAGGAGGTGCCGGAGCTGAAGGACATCGGCGACGGGAGGCTCGTCGCCTGTCATAATTGGTGGCTGATATCGGGAGGAGCGTGAAATGGCCGAATCCATAATCGAGCTCAAAGACGTGAACGTGACCTTCCAGAGGGGCTGGCTCATGAGCCGGGTCCAGCTTCAGGCCGTGGTGAAAACCTCCCTGGACATCAAAGAAGGCGAGATACTGGCCCTGGTCGGGGAATCGGGCTGCGGGAAGACGACAGTGGGTAAGATCATGGCCGGCCTGCTCAGGCCAACCGCGGGGGAGGTGCTCTATAAGGGCAAGGACATCTGGAGGATGAGCAGGGAGGAGTTCCGGGAATATCGCCGCAACGCCCAGATCGTCCACCAAGATTCCTACGCCGCACTGAACCCCGTGCGGACCATCTACCACAGCCTGAGCGCCCCCTTCCTCCGCTATCACATAGCCAGGAATGGAAAGGAAGCCAGGGAAAAGGTGGCCGAACTCCTTCAGTTCATGGGCCTCACCCCGCCGGAGGAGTTCCTCGACAAATACCCCCATCAACTCAGCGGCGGGCAGAGGCAGCGGGTGGTGGTCGCCAGGGCAGTATCCCTCAGGCCGAAGCTCATCGTGGCCGACGAACCGGTCTCCATGATAGACGTCTCGCTCAGGCTCTCCATCCTCGATCTGATGCACAGACTGAACGAGGAGTTCGGCATCGCCTTCCTCTACATCACCCACGACCTGGCGACGGCCAGGTATTTCGTGAAGGGTGGCCAGATCACGGTGATGTATCTGGGGCAGATGGTGGAGACGGGAAGCCTGAGCGAGGTCTTACAGAAGCCGTGTCACCCCTACCTCCAGGCGCTACTCTCAGCCGTGCCGGTGCCCGATCCGAAGAAGGCCAGGGAGAAGCGGCCGCTCCCGCTCAGGAGTCTCGAATTCCCCGATCCCACCAAGCCCCCCAGCGGCTGCCGATTCCATCCGCGCTGCCCCTACGCCGAGGACATCTGCGCCCAAGAAATACCCGCTCTCAGGCCACTGGATGGCCGCCTCATCGCCTGTCACCTGGCGGAGAAAATCCCAGAATGGCACCTATTGTAGGCAGGATCGCTTTCACCATAGGCGTCTTCCTCGTCATTCTTTCCCTCATCCCGCTGCCCTTTTTGCCTGTGGGCTCAGCGGAGTTCGTGGTTAGCGTGATCGCCTTCGTGCTCAGCTCCATCTTCCTGGCGCTCGTGATATGGGACGTGCGTCGGCAGGTTCGCCTTCCCAGCGGGAAGCCCGAGGCAAAACCTCCGGATATGGAGGAAGGGGAGGAAGATTGAAGGGAGCTTAACCGAAGCGACCTATCTTTTGCAGATCACAATCTCTCAGCAGAGCGGGCTCCCACGCCCGTAACCTCTCGCGAAATTTCGCAAAACCGGCGGCGTGGGAGCCGCCTCTGCTGGGATTTGTGGTTCACTGAACGGCCATCGTGTCTTAACTCCGTAGGCATGGCAGGAGGGTAAAGGGCGGTGCGGTGTCCTGATCACCGCTGCACCGCTTCTTTTTTGATTAGCTCAGGAGGAAATCCTCATGTCTGACGTAGTGAAACGAGCTTTGCGTTCGCCAATCTTCTGGATTCTGCTGTTCGGCACGCTGCTACGGCTGGCCCTGGCCCCGGTCACCGAAGACCCCTGGGACCTCAAGGTCTGGAAGCTGGTGGGGGAGGCCATGGACGCCGGGCAGAGCCCCTACGCCATCGAATCGGAACTGCCCTTCGCCTATCCCCCGCTGTGGAGCATCTTCTGCTGGCTGGGCTACGGGGCCTTCAAGCTCTCCGGGAGCCAGTGGGTCTTCAATCTGGCCCTGAAGCTGCCCCTCATCCTGGCCGACCTGGCTTGCGCCTTGCTGTTGTGGAGGCTGGTACAGCGGGTGACCACCAGCCGGCGGACGGCGCTGACGGTGACGGCGGCCTATTTCCTCAACCCCATCGCCATCGCTGTTTCCAGCCTATGGGGCACGTTCGACGCCTTGCCGGCTCTCCTCGCCCTGGTCTCCATCCTTCTTCTGGCCGACGAGCGAGACGTCTGGAGCGCCCTGGTGCTGGGGGTATCGGTCGGCTTCAAGGGCTTCTACACCGCTTTCTATCTGCCCTTCTTCGTCTTCTACGTGTGGAAAAGAGAACGAAACCTGACGGCGCCACTGCGCTATGCCCTCTGCTTCTGCCTGGTGCCCCTGGCCATCTCGCTCCCCTTCCTGCTGACCGACGCCCGCCCCTACCTGGCCGTTTTCGCCACCCACACCACGCGCCCGCCGCAAAACCTGAACGTCGGGTACTGGCTGTGGCGAGTGATCAATCCAGATCTGAGAGACAGTCTGGGCCTGCCTACCACTTACGCCTTTGCCATCCTGTTTCCGCTCCTGTACCTGGCCGTGCTGTTCAGAGCACGACGATGGACGGTTGATGGGTGGTCGGACCGCCTGGCTTTCCTGATCAAGGGCGCGGCCCTACTCTGCCTGGCCTATTACGCCACCTCCAAGGTGGTCAACGAGCAGTTCCTCGTCTGGGGGCTGGCCCTGTTGGCCCTCTACGCCTGGCTCTACGACCGGAGGGCGAAGCCCTTCTTCTACGCCCTCTGTTTGATTGATCTCGCTTTCATCTCGTTAAACGCTGGCCCTCACTTCTTTCATCAATTCGTACCGCCGCCGGCCTGGTGGTACGAAGGATCTCGCCTCTTCCCCAGGATTCTGGGCTGGATCGGGCTCATCTTCTGGCTGACCGTCGTGGCTTGCTTTGTCACGTTGATGAGAGGTGGCGAAAGATGTACGATCACAAGACCATCGAACTGAACCGCCGCAGTTGGGATACCATCGCGGCCCGCTACCAGGCCAGCACGCGCATCTCAACCAACGACGTGCATTACGGTTCATTGGCCCCCGGCGAACGCGAGTTGGACCTGCTGGGAGATGTGGCTGGCAAACGGGTTATCGAGATCGGCTGCGGCGGCGGCCAGAACAGCATCGCCCTGGCCAAGTGGGGAGCCACCTGCGTCGGCGTGGACCCCTCGCCAGCCCAGATCGTCCACGCCCGGCGACTGGCGCTCGAGAACGGCGTTGATGTACAATTCATCGTTGGCGTGGCCGAAGACCTGAGAACCTTCCCCAACGGCCACTTCGACGTCGTCCTCTCGTCCTACGCCTTCGACTACGTGACCGACTTACAGCGGGCATACCGCGAGGCGTGGCGCGTGCTGGTGCCGGGCGGCCTGTTCGTCTTCTGCCTCAGCCATCCCTGGTTCCAGGCCGTGGGCTGGCATCTGGCTGGCGACCCGGACGCGACTGAAGTCGGGGACTACGCCGCCTGGCCCGCCGTGGAGGAGTGGGACTGGACCTACGACGACGGCACCACCGCCCGGATGCGGGGTCACCTGCGCACCCTGGATCAGATCATCAACGAGTTGCTCGAGGCCGGCTTCGTGCTGGAGCAGTTGGTGGAGCAGAACATTGAGGACGTGGCGAAAGCATCGCCGCAAGAGCTAGCCTGCCTCCCCTACGTGTCCGAGTTCGATCCCGCCTCCCAGGAATACCAGATCATGCGCAAGCTGCCCCACACGCTGATCATCCGGGCACGCAAAATGGCTCATAGCACGTCAAAGCGGGGGGATGAGTGGAACTGTCAACGGATTCGGGGAGCGGATTGAACGGATTAGGGCTCCGTGCGCGGCATCTTCCGTTCAATCCGTTCCGAAAATCCGTTGACAGTGTTCTGCATCTTCTATCCCCCTGCTTTGGGGTGCTAAGAAATGGCTCAGATCCAGGCACCACCATGAGAGTTCTCTCAGAAAAAGGTAGCAGCCCAACCACCTTGGGCGTTGTTCAGCCAAAGACGGCCAATGCGATTGGCCTGCTACCCATCAAGAGGTCTGCTGCCCCACACGCTGATCATCCGGGCACGCAAAGGAGCGTCACAGCATGGCTGATCACGTCAAAGTCAGATTCGCCGATCCGACGGACCTGGATGGGTGCATCGCCCTAGATCACCCCACTATACCAGCGGAAGTCATCAAACGCAAAATAGAACAGCGCGAGATTATTGTAGCAGAAAAGGCAGGGCAGTTGGTCGGCTATCTGCGCCTCGAATACCTGTGGTCCGTTGTGCCCTACATCGCCCTCATCTGGGTAGTGGAAGACCAACGCCAACGGGGCATTGGCAGGGCCATGCTGCGCTATCTGGAAAACGTCTTGCGCCAACAGGGGCACACGGCATTGTATAGCTCTTCGCAGGCCAACGAACCAGAGCCGCAGGCGTGGCATCGGCACGTTGGCTTCGAGGAGTGTGGCTTTATCGCGGGCATAAACGAGGGAGGAGTCGGGGAGATATTCTTTCGCAAGGAGTTGAAAGGTCACGAACATGAGTCCAGAGGGTGAATTCCCACTAGTTCTCCAGGAACCGGTATCACTCATCGTGGTAAGCTATTCAAGCTTAGAGGCGGTGGCATTACGAAGTGTGTTTGAGTGTTTCAATTACCGTGTAGAGGCTCACTGGGTCGGCTCGCGTAGACAGTTCCTGGAGATTCTTCGTGGCAACGTGCCGACATTTCGCTATGTCGTCCTGTCGTGTCACGGAGAAGGGGACAGCATTCTCGTGCCGCACGAGCGCCCTGTGTCAGCAGCGGAGCTAACTAGCATAGTGCAAATGCCTGGGCGTTTAGTCGTCAACTTAGGATGTCGGACTGGCACAGATACCTTAGCCGCAGCTTTCCTCGGCGGCGGATGTGACGCCTACATTGCCCCCACCGACTACGTTGAGGGAAAGGCAGCGATGATGTTTGCGATTCATCTCTTCTACTTCCTTGCTGAAAAGCGTTCGCTAATTGAGGCAGTGCAGGAGAGTCGCAAGCACGACGCAGGGTGCGCCTTGTTCAAGCTTTACTCAAAGTAAAGGCGGCGACAGCGCTTAACCGGGCTTTGCGGCTCACTTCGTTCGCCCAAAGGGTGTAGCTAAAATGGCTTGGGCGTGGCGCAGATGACTCCCGGAAAGAGGTTACGATGCGACCCCATACCTTGTATCTCGTCTGTGGAACCCCCCGCTGCGGGAGCTCACTGCTCTGTGAAGCACTGAAAAACACAGGCATCGCCGGGCGACCGGAAGAGTATTTTTGGCAAGGCGACGAGCCATTTTGGTCAAAACGTTGGGGCGTCTCGACCTACGCTGACTACCTCGACAAGGCCATCGAGGAAGGCACGACGCCCAATGGTGTGTTTGGCGCCAAGGTCATGTGGGGGTATTTCGATGACTTTGTCAGCAAGTTACGCCAGATTCCTGACTATCGAGGGTTGGCGGTGCCAAACCTGATGCAGACTGTCTTTCTCAATCTGCACTACATCTGGGTAACTCGTCGCGACAAGGTGCGGCAGGCCGTCTCCTTTTGGAAGGCGATCCAGACGAATGTGTGGGCCTGGACTACGGACGAGCCGCCAGTTTCGGCCAAAGAGCCAGCATTTGACTTCGAGGCGATTGACTACCTGGTGCAAGAGATTGTGACGCACGAGGCAGCCTGGCAGCAGTACTTTTCTGAATGTGGTGTCACGCCATTCACAACAATATACGAGGACCTGGTACTGGCTTACGAGGCGACGGCGCTCCAGGTTCTCCAGTACCTGAATATCCCAATTCCTGAGGATCTGGTGTTTGCAGAGCGACGACTGAAGAAACAAGCTGACGCGCTGTCTGAGGAGTGGGTTCAGCGATACTATAACCTCAAGCAAGCACAAGCCGAGAGGCGCGTTGAGCATAGTTAGCTAACTCACCGCAAACGAACGCCTAACGCTGCGTTGCCGGTTCCGCCCAACTGCTTCGCACTTCGCAAAGCGATGAAGAGATATATGGCCAGATTCAGGAACGATTCGTTGTACGAAATCCGCTACCAATGATTATTCTAAAAAAGAGACAGGTGAATGTCAAAATATGATAGAAAGCGTATTGCCCGATTGTTTGACAATATGACTGATACAAAGAGCACCAAAGGTGAGCAAACTGCAGGATCGGATGAGGATATCCCGCGAGTAGCTAGTCGGGTGGCTTTTGAGCAATTGGAGCTGACTGGTGAAGATGTGTTACTCGATGTTGGAACAGGCACTGGTGATATGGCTATCGCTGCTGCTCGTATCTGTCGGCAGGTAATCGGTATTGATGTTATACTCAGCACGGTCATAAAAGAACATTTACAATGTAGCGGCTTGTAGACATTAGACTTGAATTCTGCTATAATTTGCGCTCTCAGCACTCTCATAAAATAGCAGGAGCGCAACCA
>DAOUDK010000058.1:0-10975 GCA_034431315.1 Anaerolineae bacterium | reverse complement strand
CGTCAACGAGCGCCGAGTCATCATGCCCGATGGCCGCTCGTTGCGCATGCGTGTCTCAAACCCACCAGATAGCAACTTTTAGATTTGTTAATGTACTATGGTGTGCAGAAGTCATGATTCAGGAACTCCTTGTAAGAATATCCGAAACTCGGTTCGGATATGGGGCGTTATCTGAGATTTCATCTACTCTTTCCAGCCAAGTATTTAGACAAGGAGAAAGCGTAACGTGGTTGAGTTTTTCAAGTTGCTTCAAGAGTCCGGCTTATTAACTGCTGCCTTCACTATAGGAGCCATATGCATTGTTCTCGCCATTATCGGTAGCATCAAAACAGTCATTGAGCTTCCACCAGCGAGGGCTGTGCTCCTTGGTGGGTTTGGGCTTTGTCTGATTCTCTTGAGCATTGTAGGATACTTCATTAGCGTATCTGGCCTAGCATCTTACACTACTTTAGCGACTCCGACTCGTGAGGCGGTAGTGGTTACAGCTACATCGCGGCCTACGGTGATTGTCCAGCAGCCACCCCCCACAGAAGCCATCACCACACCACTGGTACAGCCACCAGTCAGCCAATTGTGCTATGGAAATTGCTGGGAATATGATCACGTAGCACGCACTATGACTTGGACAGGACCAACGGATGGTTCCGAAGACATTTGGCAAGCAGAAGGTACGTCATTAGACTCTATCCGGGCTGGCTACACAGCCATTTTCGTTACAAGCATACCTATGCAAATGGAGATTTGTGTCGGTGAAGTCGATGGTCGTGTAATTGGTACACAATGCACACCCCAAGTAATCAAAATTGCACCAGGTATACATCGCGTGATATCCTCCGGACCTCAAGGTGGTTTTCGTGCCCGTCCTGAGCGATAAAAGTTGCTTGGTAAAGAATCAAGAGAGGGCGCAACGTCACATAACGGCACATTTACAACAATGCCTTCGCTGTGCTTCGGCACTGTGCAAATGCACGGAACGTTATCTGAAATTCGCCTGTAGGTGATTGCAATGGAACAAAGCCAAAACCCGCTGTCTTCAAAAGCAATAATCGCTGGATTAGTTGTGACAATCATAGGTGGCATAGTAGTTGCCTCCATAGTCGGAGAAGGAAGGTTTGCGCCTTCTGATTCAACACCTTCCTTTCCACCAATCACAGCGCCACCACCTACGACAGTTAGTGCTTCACCTGGACAACAAGTGGCATCCAGAGCAACAGTCCTTCAGCGATACGCCGACCTCTACGGCCAAGAGGGATGGTGCTATCTTTGGAACACCCTTGTCGCAGAAGGGGGTGTATCAGGGGAATGCCCCCAGCCCCGTTATGGTCAGCAATCAGAGGGAGGAGTTGAGGTTGATGGGTTTGTTGTGCGGAAGGGAGCAGACATTATCGGGTTCGTGCTTCAGGCAGATACCGAAGTCAAAGTCAACTACCTTCACTGCGTGTCTTTTGATCCGACAAACCCTCAAGTACAGTATCGAGCAACAAATGCGAGAATAATACAGGTGCAGCCGAATGGATGGATAGCAACAGATGTCTATATACGCGGCCCTTTTACGTTCTACCTTTGGTGTGACGATGTTGCTTGGCCTAATCCCTGAGGTGGGCGAACTTCAGATAACAGCGCATTTACGACAATGTCTCCGCTGCACTCTGGCACCGCAAATGGACGGAGCGTTAGCTTAAATCCGCCAGTTTCCCCTTTGAAAGAAATAAGCAGAAGCAGGTGAGACAAAACTGTATTGCAGTAACTGCACTTGTAAGGTGTCAGCGGAAAGGAGGAGTTATCAATGGCTGGCATGATTTGCCCTAACTGCGGTCAAGAAAACCCTGCTCAGAACAAATTCTGCTTGAAGTGCGGGGGTAGCCTTACCGCGAGGTGCCGCAGGTGTGGAACTGAAAATCCCTTGGCGGCCCAGTTTTGCGGCAATTGCAGCATCGAACTGGCAACCGCGACCCCGGGCATCCCATTTGAAAGAGTTGCTCTCTGGCAAGAAACATTCAGGAAAATGAACTGGTTAGTACAGAAATGGGAGAGCGATGAGCAGCAACTCAACCCTATGCTACGCAGCTTCGGCGTTGAGCCCTACATAGAGCGTCAAGAACCGACACTGTTCGGTGTCTATCTGATCAATCGCCCTTGGTTTCCGAAAGAACTTCGTATCAATCGGAGAAAGGCTAGGGCAGGCAAGCACAATATGCTGTGGGCTACCAATTGCCGACTATTTGTGATAGTTCCCGAATGGAGGAAAGAAGAACGTCTTTGGGTATTTTCATATTCAGAGTTCAGCAACTGTGAGATAGACTACGGCGGTAGGATTTCGCTCTCTACTCGTAGGGGAGACCAAATCGAGGTTTCCCTGCGGCTGGGGAAGGTTGGTTGGTTCGACGCACTAATGGCGGCTTTTGCATCAGATCCCGTTGCGAGAGCAAGAGCATCAATAACAGGCCGTGAGAAGATACAAGCACGCAGGCAATTCATGGAAGCCTTGGCCTTGTTCGTGAAAGATATGGTTGCGGTGGGAAGTCAATAGAGGGCCAGTAGTACTAGGGTCCGCTGATAGCGGGCTGCCGCTATGGGCTTCGCCAAATGCACCTGACCTCGTCGGGGTTCAGCGCGCTTCGGCAACCGTGAACACGTTAGCCGAAATAGCAAGACGGAAGAAGGAAACTTCTGATGAAAACGCTCTCCGCAATATGCAAAGGCGAGAGAGTTGTCGAATTGTTCGAAGACATTGACCTTCCCAAAGACATAGCGGTGCTGGTCGTAGTTCCAGAAGAGGTTATCAATCTGTGAAGAGATTGGACAACGTTACTCTCGCACCGAATCAGTATCAAGCTCTAGGTGAACTACGTCACAGGTTGTTCGATGAGTTCGACATCGAGGCTGTGATCCTGTACGGTTCTGTCGCGCGGGGCGAGGCGGATGAAGAATCCGATCTTGACTTGCTCATTGTGACGGCGCAGCCCCTCACGCGTCCTGCACGCCACGAGATCACCGACTTGGTCTTTGAAGTGAATCTACTCCATGACACGAATTTCAGCACCCTCGTCGTTGATCGCAACTCCTGGGAGATAGGTGTTTTTTCAGTTCTGCCCCTGCGAGAAGAAATCCTCAAGGACGGTATCAGGTTATGAGTACTGCTATGAGCACTGAGGAACGACGCATAGAAGTGGTTCGCTATTGGTGGTCCAAGGCAGAGGATAGTCTGGCCTCTGCAAGACGTGAACTGGAAGCTCAGGCCTACGATTTTGCCGTCAACCGTCTCTACTATGCTGCATTCTACGCGGTAAGTGCGGCACTTCTGGAGCGTAAATTGTCTTTAAAGAAGCATACGGGGGTTCGCGCCACTTTCCATCGCAAATTCATCAAGACCGGCTTGCTGGATGTGAAGTGGGGGAAGCTATATGACCAACTCTTCGAGGATCGCCAGGAAGGAGACTATGTGGCTTTGATCGCGTTCGACCGAGAATACGTCGAGGCCCAACTGACCCGTTGCACCCAGTTTCTCGGTGAGCTTTGCCCTTTGATCTCCTCGCTGTTGGAGGAGTGAGGATTGGAATCCGACGACAGGCAGATTAGAATTCACCAGACCCAAAGGAATGGCTTATTTCTATCAAAGGAGGTCACGTTCATGAGAGTTTCTTGCTTACAAGAGAATTTGTCTAAGGGCTTAAGCGTGGTGGGGCGAGCGGTGGCCACCCGCAGTACTTTGCCGGTGCTGGCAAATGTGATGCTTTCCACCGACAACGGCCGCCTGAAGCTGTCGGCCACGGACCTGGAGATCGGCATCAACTGCTGGATCGGGGCCAAAGTGGAGGAAGAGGGGGCTACGACGGTGCCAGCCCGCTCTTTTATTGACCTGGTCAACTCCCTGCCGTCTGAGCGGATAGACATGGAGCTCGTCGTGCGCACCCAAACCCTCAATCTCAAGTGCGCCCGCTACGAGGCCAATCTCAAGGGCATAGACGCCCAGGAGTTCCCGCTCATTCCTGCGCTCGAAGAGGGGGACGGCCAGATCACTCTGGAGGCTGCTGCCTTCAGACGGATGATCGAGCAGGTCGTCCTGGCCGCTGCCACGGATGAAAGCAGGCCCATCCTGACCGGAGTGCTGGCTAAGTTCGAGGGGAACCAGCTCACCATGGCCGCTGCTGATGGCTTCCGCCTCTCGGTGCGCACGGCGGAGCTCCCCGCGGAAACGGAGTCAGTAAGTGTCATCATCCCCGCCCGGGCCCTGGCAGAGGTGGCGCGCATAAGCACCGACGAGGAAGAGATCACCCTGGTCATCACCCCTACCCGCAATCAGGTGCTTTTCCATGCGCCAAATGTGGACCTGGTCTCGCAACTCATTGAGGGCAATTTCCCCGACTACCAGCAGATCATCCCCAAGAGCTACGCCACTCGCACGGTGTTGAACACCAACAGCTTCGTGAGGGCCTGCAAGACGGCCAACATCTTTGCCCGTGACGCGGCCAATATCGCGCGCATCCAAATCGCCCCTGGCGGGGAGCTGGCGCCGGGTCATTTGACCATCGCCGCCACCAGTGCTGAGTTGGGCGATAACGTGGGCGAGATTGACGCCTCAATTGAGGGGGATGCAGTTGAAATCGCCTTCAACGTCAAGTACCTCATTGACGTTCTCTCGGTGATGGATTCTGCCCAGGTAGTTCTGGAGACGACCACCTCCTCTAGCCCCGGCGTCCTCAAACCCGTTGGGGACGTGGATTTCGTTCACGTGATCATGCCCATGCACGTGCGGTCGGACTAATACCCAATATCTAATACCCAATACTAAATACTAGATATTGGATATTGACTTGCGATTGACCACAATATATAGTGGATAGCGATCTTTGAATTAGCGAAGTCAAACGCCCTCGCGATTATCGAGCTCCGAGGGCGTTTAGTCGCCTTCGCGGTGGAGCACGAAGTGTATCTCAAGCACCTCTCCCTCGCTAACTTCAGAAACTACGCCCGCCTGGAGCTAGAGCTCCCCCCTGGCATCATTCTCATCCAGGGGGAGAACGCCCAGGGTAAGACCAACCTCCTCGAGGCCATCTACTACCTGGCCACGGCGCGCTCGCCTTACGCGACGGCCGACCGCGAGCTGATCAACTGGCTGGCCGAGGAAGAGGAGCTGACCTTTGCCCGCCTGGTAGGCCAGATGCAGAAGGACAGAGTTCTGCAGCGTCTGGAGATCACGCTGCTCAAGGAGCCGTCTCCAGAAGCGAACGCCCATAGCCTCAAGAAGCAGATCCGTATCAACGGCGTGCCCAAGCGTGTCCTGGACCTCATCGGCCAGCTCAACGTGGTCCTCTTTATGCCGCAGGATATTGACCTGGTTGCCGGCTCGCCCAGCGGGCGGCGACGTTATCTCGACACCACCATCTGCCAGTTCAATCCTGTTTACTGTCGCACCCTCCGACGGTATAATCGCGTCCTGACCCAGCGCAACCACCTCCTGCGCCAGTTGCAGGAGCGCAGGAACAGCCCCGAGCAACTCCGTTTCTGGGATGAGAAGCTGGCCGAAGACGGAGCCCACGTGGTCGCCCGCCGACAAGCGGTGATCGCCGAGCTAGAAGAATTGGCCAGAGCCATCCACCTGGAACTAACGAGCCAGGATGGGCATCTGTCTCTGCGCTACGAGCCGAGCATCAGGATGCCCGAAAAATCCTACCAGATACCTTTGGGGCTTGGCTCGGAGGGGGTATTGGGTATTAGATATTCGGAATCTGATATCAGGGAGTCTTTCTTAGAGCAGTTGCGGGAGATCACTCGCGAGGAGATTCAGCGGGGCATGTCGCTGATCGGCCCCCACCGAGACGACTTGCGCTTTCTGGCCGGCGGCGTGGATATGCGAATCTACGGCTCCCGCGGCCAACAGCGCACCGTGGTCCTGGCCATGAAACTGGCTGAGGCGAAGCTTCTGGCCAGGGAGACGGGCGAACAGCCCATCATGCTCCTGGACGAAGTCATGTCGGAGTTAGATGAGGCTCGACGCCGCTATTTGATGAAGGCGATAGAGAATAGCCAGCAGGCCATCCTCACCACCACCCATTGGGATGCCTACAGCCCCGACTTCCTGGCTCAAGCCACTCTACTGAGGGTACAAGAGGGGAGAATCGAGGAAATCGCCAATGACCAACTGGGATTGGAGATTGGAGATTAGAGATTAGAGGGGACGTTTGCTGGGGATGCCTGGGCGGCGGGGGTATTTCTCGGGCGTGGGGGCTATCTTTTCGATGACTACCAGAGACCGAGCCTCGGCCAGATGCGGCAACTCCAGGTGTACGATACGACGCAAAGCGCCTCCTAGCGTAGCGATGGCCCCTTCGGCCGCCTTGGCCTCGGCATCGCCCTCGGCTCCCTTCTGGGCCACGAAAAGGCCGCCCAGTCGGCAGAAGGGCAGGGCGTATTCCACCAGGACGGGCAGTTCGGCCACTGCTCTGGCCAGGGCCAGGTCGTAGCGTTCGCGGTGGGCCGCGTCCCGACCCAGCTCCTCCGCTCGCCCCTTGATGACCTCGACCCCCACCAGCCCCAGGCGGCTAACGATGTGCTCCAAAAAGCCGACCTTCTTGCCGGTAGCCTCTAACAGCGTCAGTCGCAAGCCAGGGCAAACGATCTTGAGTGGAAGTCCTGGAAACCCCGCCCCCGCGCCGACGTCAATGGCCCTCACCCCCCGTTGTTGACAGATGGTCCTCGTGAAGTCCTCGTCAGCCAACAGACAGGTAAGTGAATCGAGGAAGTGCTTGATCTGAACCTGATCGTAGTCGGTGATGGCGGTCAGGTTGAATTTCTCGTTCCAGGCCACCAGTTCCCTGTAGTAGATTTCAAACGCCCCGAGGTGTTCCTCGTTCAGCTCCAAGCCCATAAGGCGGGCGCCCTCAGATAACAGCTTCACTACAGCCAGCCCCGACGCTTGAAGTAAAACCCCATACCCCCAGCCAGGAGTATCATCAATCCGATGACAAAGATAAAGGAGTAGGGATGCCTGGCCAAAGGCAGGTAGATGTTCATGCCATAGATGCCTGAGAGCAGGGTCAAGGGGAGCATGACGACGGAAATAATGGCCAAGATGCGCATCACCTCGTTGATGCGATAGGAGATCACAGAATCGCTGGTCTCGCTCAATCCTTCGATGACCTCGCGGTGGTCTTCCAGTATATCCCTGGCTTTGTTCAGGTGGTCCACGATGTCGCCGAAATAGACGTCCAAATCCTCTCGGATGAACGGCCTGTCCTTTTGCTCCAGGTTGGCGACAATGGCTATCTGAGGTCTGATGATCCGCCGCAGGGCAATTATATCGCGGCGCACGATGGAGATGTCCTGGACGACGCGCCGCATATCTGCGGTGAAGACCTCCTCCTCGATAACGTGGATGTTGGAATCCACTTTGTCCAGGACGGGAAAGCAGTAGTCCACCAAAGCATCTATGACGCTGTAGAGCAGGCGGCCTGCCTCGCGCCCCATGTGCTTGACCCTGGTCCGTTCATAGCGCTGGCAGTCGTCGAACAACTGGTAGATCGGTCCAAGAATGCCATCGTGGACGGTGACGAGGTAGCCAGAGCCGATAAAAAAGTCAACTTCGCTGGGGCGGCTTACGTGTTTGTCGGCGTCGTAAACCGGAAAATGCATAACGATGAATAAGTAGTCCTCATACTCGTCAATCTTGGGCCGCTCAATCTTACTCAGGCAGTCCTCCAAATCCAGAGGGTGGAAGTTGTAGTTGCGCCGCAGCACCTCAATATCTTCCAGCGTTGGCTTCTCGATGTTGGTCCAGGTGACTTTCCCGTGGGTGACGGTCTCGATGCTCATGGCTACCTCCTCTCTGCTGCATATTATACTACAGGCTGGGTAAAAGAGAAAACTGCCTACCTACAGATTTGTACCGACACATCGTCCAGATACATAGCCGTTTTGCGATTGCCCACCCCGTTGTTGTAGACGTTGAAGTAGATTATGATGGTCTGTCCCTTGTAGGTCGTCAGGTCAAAGGCATGGTGCGTCCAGGTTTGGCCGTCGGAGCAGACCTTCGGCATCGCCCAGTCTAGAAGCCCCCAATTCTGGTCATATATGATCGCCGCTTGCCAATCGTCGGCGTCATCTTGACAGAGAGGGTGGTACCAGAACGACAGGGTAGCGCTCACTGCGTCCCCAGGAATAGTCACTTTCTGATAGACGGAGGACCAACTTTCGATATCGCTCTGGTGGGTGATCCCCAGGCGCATGGCCCAGGAACCCGACCTAGCCACAGCCGTGGAGTAGCCCGCTGGGCGTGGTGTATCCCCGATGATCCAGCACTCCGTCGTTTCAAAATCACCGTTGCAAATCAGCTCATCGCAAGGAATCTGCGTTGGGGTGCTGGTTGGCGTGGGCGTATCTGTGGGAGTCGGTGTGGAAGTGGCCGTAGGTGTGGGAGTTGATGTCGGCGTGGAGGTGCTGGTTGGCGTTTCTGTAGGTGTGCTTGTCGGCGTGGCAGTGGGGGTGCCGGTCGGCGTCGTGGTGACTGTAGGGGTTGCAGTTGATGTCGGAGTGGAGGTGTAGGTCGCGGTTGCTGTGGGCGTACTGGTCAGCGTCGTGGTGACTGTAGGGGTTGCAGTTGATGTCGAAGTGGAGGTGTAGGTCGCGGTTGCTGTGACCGTAGGCGTTAGGGTCGATGGTAGATAGTCTTTGACAATCAGAGGTAAGTAAAGGTCGCCAGAGACGACAGAGACGGCTACATCCAGGGTGGCGCTGCCTTGATCGGCGAACCAGGTGACATCCTCGTGGACGAGGTCCCATTTCAGGGTGTACTGACCCAGTTCTCCGGGCGCTGTCACCAGGGCCGTACTGAAAACCGCTGTGTGGGCGAAGGGCACGTCCTCGTCCAAGGGGGCACGGTGGTCGTGCTCCGGCGGCTGTACCACCGGCTCCCCAATCTCATCACACCAATGATAGCCCAGGTGCACAGGGTTCTCCCCATCCGCCGGCCAGGTCAGGGTGCCGGCGTTCTGTACTGACAAGTTCACCTCGTAGGTGCTGTTAGCCAGCATGACTGTCGGCGTGTCGTGATCGAGGAATTGAGCCAGATACTGAGGTGTGTGGGCCTGGATTCTCTGCCAAACCTGGTCGCGCAGATAGGGCAGCTCAGCGTAAAGGTAATCGCCAGGGCAGGCCGTCTGGTTGTAATCGCGGTGGCCGGCGATGTTCTGGGTGGTCATATCCACGAAGTAAGAACTCTCGTTGGGATTAAACAGGCTGCGGTTGCACTCCCAGGCTGCCAGATCGGTGATAGCATCTAACAGGGCCGGGGGCGGCTCGACGCTGGGAGGCTCGTCTGGAGGTACAGTGTTGCCATAGCTGCCTATGGCGCTAATGCCTACGCTGCCGCAGTTGTATCCACCAGCATGAGCACCTATTACGTCGGGGCCTCCGTAGCGCCCTTCGTAGATGTTGCCCTGCCAGTCCACCAAATAGTTATAGCCGATGTCGCCCCAGTCTTTGGTCACGGCATGGTAGTAATAGATGGCCCGAATGGTGGACGGCGGGTCGGGGTCGTAATTCTGGGTGACGGTGTGATGGACGATGATCTTGTGCGCGGGATGATGCTCAGGAGGCCAGGTCATGTAGCTCTCGTTGGCCCCCCAGCCAGAGCGGGGTATGATGGACGGCTGGGGCGCGCCCTGGGCTGGAATCTCGCTTTGCGCCGCTGTCTTCGCCTCGGCCAAATCGGGGCCGGCGGTGGAATCTATGTAAGTCAGGGTGATCTCCGACAGCTTAGGGGAAAGGAAAGAGGTAGTTGTTTGCAAGGCCAAACGATACTGAAGATAACGCCCTCCTTCAGTCATGATAAGGTTCCCGCCGTAGAATCGCCCGTCCCGACCCCGCTCGACCTCGACAATGTTCTGCCAGGGCGACCAGGCCGCTCCATCCAAGCTGATGCGAACCGCAACAGTCAATTGCGTGTTGGGAGGCGCGTCGGCTGACCAGTGAGCCCCCACAGCGTTGAAGAAAAAATCAGTTGAGCCTACGGTAGAGGTAAACACGCCCGTCGTCTCTCCCGCCGCCAGGCGCAACTCGCCATCGCCCTCTCGCGTCACCCGGATGCCCTGGCCAACCCCAGCCTCGAAGTCCGCCGCCGTGGTCTGCACCCAGTCGTCGCCGCGAGTTGTCGCCTCCTGAGCAATGGAAAGGTCGGTGGCTCCTGCGATGAGGGCCATGAGCAGGATAACTACAATTATCAAGCTGCTAGCTATGTTCTTCATAAGTGTCACTCCCTGAGCCCCGATTGTACCAGCAAAAGCGGGATTTGACAAGAAAACGTGACAGCGAATGATGAACCATGCTTGACAACGCCGGGGGGTGTAGTATAATAGAATTGCCAGTCACCTTACGTGGAACTTTACGCAATTCAAAGGAGGTTACATCATGCGTAGTAGATACGTACTAATCGCTCTCGTATTGGTCGCCCTGGCATTCGGTGTGGGGCGGCTATCAGCCGCAGTTGGGACGCTGGATTCCCCCGATGTGCCCGCGAATACCCAGTCGTTCACCCTGGAGGACATCTACAACCGCCTGAACGATGGTACGGCTGGCGCGCAAAGCACCTTCACGGAACCGGCCGCCGGGCCGGGGACGGGGACGATGCATGACCTGAACGAGATCATGGACGAGGCCCCGGCGATAGACAACACCAGTGGCGCCACCGAAACGAACGTACTGGACGGCAAGACCTTCTGGGGGCTGACTGGTGGACAGTGGGGGCCGCAAACGGGCGCGATGCCGAACAACGGGGCGGTGACGATCACTCCCACGACGACCAATCAGGCGATAGTGGCAGGCTACCACGACGGTTCGGGCTATGTGGAAGGGGACGCGGATCTGGTGGCCAGCAAGATCGTAAGCGACGTGGTCATCTTCGAGGTCACCGGCAGCGCGATTGCCGCGACCGGAGATGCCGCAGCAGGGGATGTCTTGACCGGCAAGACCTTTTCCAATG
>DAOUDK010000057.1:0-22467 GCA_034431315.1 Anaerolineae bacterium | reverse complement strand
CGCGGACTTGAAGATCATCATCTGGTTCATGCTGAAGGATTCAGCTTATGGTTTGATACGTGCGGACGGGACACTTCGGCCAGCGTACGATGCCTATCAGGTTCTGACGCAGCAACTCGATGGCTACGTCTTCGATCGGCAGTTGGTTCCTGGCAATCCCAGGATACAGGCTTATCGGTTTGATCGGGACGGGGTCAAGAAGTTGGTGTTGTGGCGCGACGATGGGAAACCGATCAAGCTGCAGAATAACAGCGTCACGGAAACAATGACCGTCAGCGCGGCTGGCAATGAGCTAGGGACGTGGACCGGACAGGTGAGAGTCACGGATAAGCTGGGCAACCCCACTATTTACAACGGCGTTTCTTCAGTCAGCCTGACCTTCTCGTCCGATCCGATCTACGTTGAAGCAGTACAGTAAGCCGATATTCCTGTACTTCTCTTGATCAATCAAAGGTGTCAGGGTGGAAGCTCTGACACCTTTGCTTTTTATAGTGATTGGCAGGCAGGGTAGTTCTGTGGTATAATTAGCCTGCCTCAAACTGGCCAAGAATGGAGCAAGGCAATTGTGGTGCTTACGTCGCTGACCAAACGGATAGTCCGCAACACGTTGTTCAACTTTACCGGCCGCTTCTGGGCGATGTTCCTGGGCCTGCTGCTGACCCCCTTTCTCGTGACCAAACTGGGGATGGCAGGCTACGCCCTGTGGTCTCTGGTGCTGATCATCACCAACTACCTGCTCACATGGGACCTGGGACTGGGCAACGCCCTGGTTCGACATGTTGCGCATTATTATACCCGGCAAGATTACGATGGCCTCAACTCCGTGATGAGCACCGCCTTACTCCTCTACGCAGCTTTGGCAACGGTGGCCATCACGTTGACTGTGGTACTGCGCCCCGTGGTGTTGTCCGCCTTCCGGGTTCCGCCGGAGCAATGGGAAGAGGTAGGCTGGGTTTTGGTCACAGCGGTGATCGCATTCGCCCTGGGCAATGTGTGGGGAGTGTTTCGAGGCCTCGTCACCGGACTGCAGCAAATGCACCTGACCAATCTGATCACCACTCTCCGCGCGACTCTTAACGCTCTGGGAGTCGTTGCCTTCCTGCAATTAGGATACGGGTTAAAGGGCCTGGCCCTGAACGAAATCATTATCATGATCCTCACGACTGGTTTGTCGGCTGTGCTTGCCTTCCGCGTCTTCCCAATGCTGCGCCTGAATCCTCTCCTGGTGCGACGGGACACTTTGAAGATACTGCTGAGATACGGCCTGAAAGTGCAAATCACTGGCCTGGGCGCCCTGATCAACCTGCAGATGAACAAACTCTTGATCGGCTATTTTCTCAATCTGGAACTGCTGGCCGCCTACGAGCTGGGGTTCAAGCTTGTCTACAGCCTGATCTCGCTTCTCAGGCTGCTGAGTTCAGCGGTGATGCCGGCCGCTGCTGAATTACACGCCCAGTACGACCATGGCCGCTTGCAGCGGCTGTACCGGCAAGGGGCCAAATATCTGGTGTTAGCCATTGCCCCGCTGGGGTTCATTACAATCTTACACGCTAATTCTATCACCACTGTTTGGCTGGGAACGCCTCCCCCAGAGGTGGCCCGCGTCATCCAGTTCCTCATGTTCGCCTACGGTTTCAACCTCCTCACCGCGATGGGTACCGCCATGGCGCGAGGCGTGGGCCATCCGGAATTCGAGGCCCGGTACGCCATATTGGTCATTGTCGTGAACCTTTCTCTGGGGATCGTCCTGATGCGCTTACTGGGCCTGGACGGCCTGCTGGTCGCGACTCTAGTTGCTGTTGTGCTGGGCTCGTTGTATTTCCTGGTTCAGTGGCATCGTTTCCTGCACCAGACATGGCGGACACTGTGGCACAAGCTGTATGCCCCACCTTTGTGGGGCTGCCTACTGGCGACTGTACCGTCTTACCTAGCCGGACGGGGCCTTCTAGTTTACCTGCCCGCTGGACGTCTGGCGCACGCTGCAGCCGGGCTCGGTGGTGGCTTTGTTTTTGCGAGTCTCTATGTCCTATTCATCTGGCGCAGTGGTTACTGGGATGCCCAGGATCGAGCGCTGTATCGTGCTATCCTGAGGTTGTCATCACCATGATAATCACCATCGTCATACCTCACATTTATATTGGAGGAGGCATCCGGGCACCCCTGGAATACGCTAATCATCTCCAGCGACTGGGCCACCAAGTGACCGTCGTTTATCCACGTCGCCCCCCATACTATGCTGACGTCAGACCCCGCTGGCGGGGATGGAGAGGCATGGTGCGCCGTGTGAGATATGATCTGCGCTACTTAATCACCAGGGTTCTGAGGCGTCAAACTCCAACCTGGTTTCCTCTCGAAGTACCACTGCGTCGTGTGCCGGATCTACGGCCACAGTTCATCCCCACTGCCGATATTATCCTGGCCGTGGACTGGACAACGGCCGAGTGGGTTAACCGCTGCGGGCCGGAGAAGGGTTTGAAGTTTTATTTGATTCAGGGGCATGACGTCTGGTTTGCGCCCTCCGATCGTGTAGAGGCCACCTGGTGCATGCCGCTTCACAAAATCGTCGTCAGCTCGTGGTTGAAGGAATTGGTCACGGAAAAGTCAGGCCACCCAGTTCACGAGCCTATCCTAAACGGCGTGAACTTCGGCCAGTTCTACATCGAGCACAAGCGCTTCAATCGCCATAAGCGCATCGGAATACTCTACCATCAGAACCCGATCAAAGGTGTGCAGGATGGCCTGGCCGCCTTCGAGATGGCACGAGTTGCTTATCCTGATATCCAGTTGGTGATGTTTGGCACCAGAAAGCCCAAGCCGGGACTGCCCGATGATGTGGAGTTTCACGAAAACCCACCCCAGCACAAGCTGCGCGAGATCTATGGCTCGTGTGACATCTGGCTCTCGCCCAGTCGGGTCGAAGGCTTTGCGTTGGTACCGATGGAGGCAATGGCTGGTCAGTGCGCCGTCGTCGCCACCAGTGTGGGCGCTGTCCCGGAATACACCATCCCCGGCATAACCGCGCTGGTCTCTCCGCCTTATAATCCAGAAGCTCTGACCCGCAATCTAATCCGCCTGCTGGCTGATGAGGACGAGTTGAAACGCATCGCCAGGGCTGGCTATGAACACATCCGCCAATTCACCTGGGAACGTTCTGCCCGCCAGATGGAGAATTTGTTTGAGGAAATCCTTCAGCAGCACGCTCGCCGATATGGTTGAACCAACAGCTATGGCCTGTGACTGCGGCAAAGCGCAGCCAGTTCTGACCGTGGTCGTGGTGACCTGGAACTCGTCCGGCCCCTTGGCGAGCTGCTTGCGAGCACTGGAAGCGGAGCGGGAAGTGCTTCCCCTGGAGCTTTTTGTGGTTGACAACGCTTCGACCGATGGCAGCGCCGACGTGGCTCGCCAAATCGCTCCTTGGGCCCAGGTTATCGAAAACCGTGACAACCGGGGCTTCGCCGCCGCGAGCAATCAGGCCTTGACCCAGGGGCGAGGCCGCTACGTGGCATTGCTCAACCCCGATGCGGAGATTCTGGCCCGTGCACTGACAGGTCTGGTGCGCTACCTAGACCGGATGCCTGCCGCTGCTGCCGCTGGCCCCATGACCCTCACACCGTCCGGAGAGGTAGATTTTCGATGCGCCCGGCGCTTCCCCACCCTCTGGACGGAGTTCTGTGAGGTGAGTGGGCTCACCAGGCGGTTCCCGCGGCATCGCCTCTTCAGCGGCGCTCCCATGGGTCACTGGGATCACAGGGATTCACGAGATGTGGATGCTTTATCCGGTGCCTGCATGGTCATCCGGCGAGAGGCTCTGGATCAGGTTGGTCTTCTGGATGAGAGCTTTTTCATGTACTCTGAGGATACTGAGTTGTGCTTTCGCCTGAAGCGGGCTGGCTGGCGGGTCGTCTATTGGCCGGAAGCGCGGGTTCGGCATTGGGGTGGCTACAGCACCTCTCAGGTGCGCGATGCCATGGGCGTGGAAGCGTTGCGCAGTACAAACCTCCTGTTCCGCAAATGCTACGGCACTGGCTCAGCGATGGCTCATCGTCTGATGGTGGCGGCCGTGACCACGGGGAAGCTGGTCGCCTTCGCTGCGGGCTGGCTGGCCGCCCGAAATGCCAGCCAGCGTGTCCGATTCGCGCACAAGCTGGTGTTGCACCGCCAGGTGTTTCGCTGGGTGTTGGGAGGCGATTGATGACCAACATTGAGGATCCCCGAACTCGACCCCGCGTGGTTGTGCTGGGGTTGGATGGAGCCACTTTCACCATCCTCCGCCCATGGATGGAAGCCGGGTACTTACCGAATCTGGCGCGACTGGCCCACGAGGGTGTTCACGGCCAACTCGAGTCGGTGGTGCCACCGTACAGTGCCCCTGCCTGGGTTTCCCTGGTCACCGGCAAAGGTCCCGGCAAGCACGGCATCGTGGATTTCTGGCGCTATGACCCGTCCACAGACGAGCGACGCCCGGTAGATGCCAGCAACATCGGCACGGCTGCCATTTGGGACATATTGGGAGAGCACAGCCGGCTTGTCGGGATAGTCAATGTCCCTCTCACCTATCCTCCACGACCTGTCAATGGCGTCATGGTCTCCGGGATGATGACGCCCGGCGAGGACACACCGTACACCCACCCTCCTGAACTGAAGAATTGGCTCAAGGAAGTGGCTGGGGACTACGTAGCCGATCCCTACACTTCGGTGGATCGGACATCCGCTTTTCTGAGGCGAGCCCTCTACTGGGTGGAGCGGCGTGAGGCGGCTCATCTGCGTCTTCTGGCTAGTCGCCCCTTTGATTTCTTCATCAACGTCATCCAGGCTCTCGATCCCATTCAGCATCATTTCTGGCGCGTTCTCGACGAGTCCCATCCTAAGCACGATGACGACGAGGCTCACCGGTTGCGCCCATTGCTCCTGCGATGCTACCAGGCCGTGGACGAGGTGGTGGGTCACAGGCTGGGGATGCTGGATGGGCGGACAACCCTGTTTGTTGTGTCTGACCATGGTTTTGGGCCTGTCCACCGTCGCTTCAACGTCAATCGCTTCTTGCTGGAACGCGGGTTTCTAGCCCTGGAAGGGGATGCCATGCCCCATCCCCTCCGTAGCCAGGTCGTCGAGGGAATAAGAACCGTAGGTCGCATGCTGGATGTGCTTAACCTGCGTGGCAGGCTGCTGGACAATCGCCAGCGAGAGGCGCTTCGCCGACGGTTGGACCAGTCAGCGGCGCCTGGCGTTGACTGGTCGAGGACTCGTGCGTACTACACCGGCCTGACTGGCCAGGGGCTCTACGTCAACCTGGCGGGACGGGAAGCGACGGGCATCGTGCCGCACGGTAGCCCGTATGAGGAAGTGCGCGATAGTCTGATCGCGGCTTTAGTGGACCTGCGTGACCCGGACAGCAGCGATCCGGTGGTCAGCGCCGCCTACCGCCGGGAGGAAATCTACACCGGCCCCCGCCTGGCTCAGTTGCCGGACGTAGTATTCTCCCTTCGTGACCGGCCATACCTGCCCAGCGAGCGCATGGCTGCCCAGGCCATCATCGAGCTTCTGCCGCCAGAGTCATCCGGAGGGCGACACCATCCAGCGGGGGTCTTCCTGGCAGCCGGCCCAGGAATTCGCCAGGGGGCAGTTCTGGATGGTGCACGCCTCATTGACCTGACTCCAACCGTCTTGTATGCCCTTGGCCTGCCAATTCCAAGCGACATGGACGGCTGGGTGTTGGTTGATCTCTTTGAACCTGAGTTCGCCGCTGCCCATCCCATCCGCACTGGCCCGGCGACGGACATGTCTACGCTTCAGCCCTCGCTGGATATTACCTCTGAAGAAGCCAGCCTGATCGAGGAGCGGCTGCGTAGCCTAGGCTATCTGGAGTGATTAGCTTATGCTGCGGGTTCTGCACATCATAAGCAGCACCATCTTCGCTGGTGGTGAACATCAGATGCTTGAGTTGGCCAGGGGTCTCCGGCCATTGGGGTACACGGTCGAGTTGTTGGTTTTCTACCGGCAGCAAAGGGGCCTGCCATCAGCACACCCCATGGTCGACGTTGCCCGCCGAGCCGGGTTCCAGACCGACCAGCAACCCGATCCCAGCCGGCTATCGCCCCGAATGTTCCTCACCCTGCTTTCGCGACTGGCGTCCACCAGCTACGATCTGGTACACACCCATGGCTACAAGGCCAATATTCTGGGCACTGTTGCAGCGTGGCTCGCTGGCGTACCCTATGTGGCGACAGTACACCTGCACACCCGCGACACAGCCTGGTTACGGCTCTACCAACGGCTTGACTTGTGGGTCCTGCGCCGATTGCCCCGTGTGATCGCCGTGTCACACTACCTGCGCGGGGAGCTGATTGAGGCCGGCTTGGGCCCCGCGCGCGTGGTGGCGGTCCACAACGCCATTGACCTGGATGCCTTCGTCGCCCGAGCCAGGGCTCCCTTGCTCCTGGACATGAGCGACGATCAGGATGGGCCGATCATTACCTGTATCGCCCGGCTGACGCCTCAAAAGGGCCACGCCGACCTGCTGGCTGCGGCGCCCGCCGTGCTTGCCCGTTGGCCATCGGCGTGTTTCTGGATGATCGGCGAGGGCTTCTTGCGGCCAGAGCTGGAAGCTCAGGCAGTCCGGCTGGGGGTTGCCCCGGCGGTGCGCTTCCTAGGCTACCGGGATGACGTGCCCTTGCTAGTGGGGACCAGCGACATCGTGGTACTGCCCTCGCGGCGGGAAGGGTTCGGCCTCGTGCTGCTGGAGGCATTGGCGCTGTCGAAGCCGGTGGTGGCGACGGCTGTGGGTGGCGTGCCGGAGGTCATCCGGGATGGTGAAACAGGCTGGCTGGTTCCTCCGGCTCAACCGCAGGCACTGGCGCGAGCCATCATCGAAGTCCTAGATGATCGCGACCGAGCAGCGCGTGTGGCGGCCGCAGGCCAGGCCGATGTACGTCATCGGTTCTCTGTCGAGGTGATGGCTCGCCAGACGGCTGAAGTATATGCCCAAGTTCTGGGCAATTGGAGCGGATGATGCGGCGCCTGTTCATCACCCTGGCCTTACCACCAGACATGGGTGACATGCAAAGCTTTGCCTACCAGCGCTGTCTGCGTGCCGGTGATGAACCAGTGGTGCTCGCACCCAGGCACACTGATAGCACTGAGTTCGACGCGATTCAGCCGTTTCCCGTTCTCCACTGGCGTCCGTTCCTGGGAAATGTTCCTGGCCTGAAGCGCATTGGGCAATTGTTGCAGCCGTGGCTCTTGGCCCGCCAATTGCTTCAGCGTCGAGCGATCGGCTGATGGCTTGGCGAGTCTGTACAACGAGCTGGTCTCGTCACCCTTGGGGAGGGGAATGCAGTGAAGAAGCGTTTCCTGATCACTGCTGATTTTGCGCCGTCTCAGCCGCGCAATGGGCCGAAGTTTAGAAGGTGGTGGTGCGATGACCCGTCAGCTAGACCGTACCGAGTTGGTCATTATGGCAGCATTGATGGCAATCTTTGGCGCGCTCTATTTGATCATGCCATGTAGGCGCTTCTTCCCCGATGGCATGCGATACGCGTTGTTAATAGAAGCCGGCGACCTGCAAGTGTTGCCCAATCCCAATCACTTGCTGTATAACTTTTGGGGCTTGGCAGCCCATCGGCTGCTGAATATCGTGAGGCCAGGCGAGCGCGCTTTCTACAGCCTGTCAGCCATGGACGGGCTGTTTGGGGCTGCTGGGTTAGTGATCTTCTACCGCTTGGCTCGAGATGCAAATGCTAGCCGATGTGAAGCAATTCTCGCCTCTGTTGGCCTGGGCACTTCCTTCGGCTACTGGATCCACAGTAGCAATGCGGAGGTCTATGTTCCAGCCCTCTTCTTCCTCGTTGTAGCACTCTGGACGATCTTTAGGGCGATGGGAGTTCGAGACCTGAGGCTCTGGTTCTGGTCAGGGCTCTTGACAGCGATGGCGATCCTGACACATCAGATGCACGTGCTATTCCTGCCGGCATTGGCTCTGGCAGCGATATGGGCTTCGGAAGACCGTATGCGCCGGCTTTTCCTAGTTCTCGGATCAACAGGTAGTGTAGTCGCTATCGGGTATGCTGCTGTTGCCTGGAGTATTGGTATACGAACCCCCACTGCCCTCTTTTTCTGGGTGCAGGGTCTTGGAGCCAGTAGGGGTCAGTTCATAACCGCTCGCCTGGTAAACTTGGTTGGTGACGTCTGGGCGCTAGTGCGGAGCCTAGTTGGCGACGAGCCCCTCAGGCGACTCATGATCGGCGTGTGGACACCGAGGGACATGGCGTTTGTCCTAGGTTCACTGTTAGCTCTTTGCTTAGTAGCCCTTCTGATACTTCGTGGGATAAATGCTGCTAGTGTCATGAGTCGTTCAGAGTTTGGGTTCGCTGCAGTGCTGGCGATGATGTTCATCGTTTATTCCGTGTTTTTCACCTTCTGGGCCGTTGGCGAATACGGCTTCTGGGTTCAGCAGCTAGTCCCCGTGTGGATCGCTGTGCTTTTGGGGATGCGGAATTGGCCACGTTGGGGCGGTGTCCTGACTGCTATCCTTGTCCTTGATCTGCTGGTCATCAATGGCTTCGGCACGATCGCACCGCGCAGCCAGCTCAGTAGCAATGAAAACTACGCATATGCTAACTGGATTGCCGACCATACAGATCCTGCTGGCCTTATCATCCTGCCCGGCAATCCCGCTGGCCTCAATGACGGGATACTATTGCGCTACTGGTGGGATCGCGAAACCTTCCCTCTTCGCCAGGCTTTACCCGATCCAGCCCGTGTTGAGAAGAAGGTTGACCACGCACTGGCTGCCGGTCGGCCGGTATACCTAGCGACGGATCAGAAGATTATCTCAACCGGAGGATTCCTGAGCGGTCTTAGGACCTACTTGGACGGTCTAGTGGTGCAAGAATTCCTGGATGGCTACCATCTGGAGGAGGTGGTCAGCACGAGTGCTATACCTTACTACGCTCCCAGCACTTTGTGGCGCCTGACACGTTCGGATCGATGACTCGGTTGTTTATCACCTTGACTTTCCCACCGGATATAGGCGGGATGCAGATTTTTGCCCACGCCCGCTGCCTACATGCTGGGGACGAGCCGGTCGTGCTGGCGCCGTGGTCTGCCAGTTGTGAGATCTTTGATAGCGCGCAACCGTTCAGAATTGTTCGTTGGATGCCGATCGCGGACCGCACACCGGGAATCAAGAGGATTGGGCAAATCCTCATGTCATTGCTGAGTGCCCGACGGCTGATAATCCGCTATGATTTCGACGCCGTTGAATGCTGGCAGCCCCTCCCTCTTGGGCTGACGGCGTGGTTGTTCAAACGCATCTACCGTCTGCCCGTGATCATCTGGTCCCACGGCAGCGACTTGCTGCGTGTGCAGCGAATCCCAGGGGGCAGGGCGGTATTGCGCTGGACGCTCTCTCAGGCTGATTGGCTGATTGCCAATAGTATGGCAACCCAGGTACAGATGGAGCGATTGGGTCAAGACCCCGCACGTATTCGGGTGATCCATCCGCCGGTGGAGTACGAACGTTTTCATCCCAATGTTGACCCGACACCAATTCGGATGCGGCATGCGGTGGGTGATGCGCCGGTTATCTTGACGGTGGCTCGATTGGTTGAGAAGAAGGGCGTTGACATGGTGTTGCGCGCGCTCCCCTCCATCCTCCGCGCCGTGCCAGGGGTGCGGTATCTGATCGTTGGGGATGGGCCATTGCGGCTACAACTACAAGCACTGGCCAGGGAACTGGGCGTTGCAGGGCAGGTGTTGTTCGTGGGTACGGTTGAGCACAATAGCTCCGACCTGCCCCGCTACTATTCTGCATGTGACGTGTACGTGATGCCGAGCCGGTCACTGCCCGGCCATGGCGAGGTAGAGAGCTTCGGGATCAGCTATCTCGAAGCTGGGGCTGCCGGTAAGCCAGTGGTGGCCGGGCGGGGTGGCGGGGTCGAGGAGGCTGTCGAGGACGGGGTGACGGGATTATTGGTTGACCCGTTGGATGTGAATGAAATCGCCCAGGCTATCGTGAAAGTTCTGAAGGATGAGGAGCTGGCACGAAGGTTGGGCGAGAACGGCAGGAAGAGAGCAGCGAAACAGCCCGACTGGGATCTATTGAAACTAACCTCTCGTGGGTGTGGTGGGTTTAGCGGAAAGTAGCAGAAGCTGCCTGTTTATCGGCATACAAAAACTCCCTTCCGAGAGGTCAACCACAAGATGTGGTGACAGGGAAAGGAGCATACTACTACAGAGCGGGTGAAGGGATTCGAACCCTCGACAGTCTGCTTGGGAAGCAGATACGCTACCACTGCGTCACACCCGCGCTCAAATTGTTTATATTATACTGATCAGACCACAAAAAGTCAAATGCCCGTTCACTCGCCGAAAGATGATACCGCAGAAAGATAGGGCCTGCCCCCAAGGACACAAGACTTCGGAGGTCTCCACAGATCTCTGAGGTCTTTTCTCGTTTGGCGTAAAGTTGGTCATGCGGGAAGAATGTGGTATAATTCTAGCATCCCATCCCCACTGGAGTCAAGAGGTTGATCGAGAGATGTCTATCGTAACGGCCAATGAGCTAGCTAAATCCTACGGCGCTCAGGACGTCTTCTGGGGCGTTTCCCTCCGGATCGCCAGGGGCGACAAGATCGCTCTGGTAGGCCGCAACGGCACGGGCAAGACGACGCTGTTGCGCATCATAGCCAGCTTGGATACCCCAACGGCGGGCCGGGTGTACAGGGCTCGGAACCTGCGTATTGCCTACCTGCCCCAAGAAGCCGAGCTGCCGAGCCAGCGCACTCTCTACGATGAAATGCTGACCGTCTTCGCTGACCTGCGGGCTCAACAGGCTGAGCTGCGCCGCCTGGAACAGCAGATGGCCGACCCTGCCCAGCGCGAAGAGGCCATGCAGCGCTACGGGGAGGCGCTGCAAGCGTTTGAGCTGGCCGGCGGCTACCGATACGAAAGCAAGATAAAGATGGTTCTGGCTGGTCTGGGCTTCCCGCAGGAGGAACAGCACCAGCCCCTGAGCATCCTCAGCGGCGGTCAGAAGACGAGAGCCCTGCTGGCCAAGCTGCTCCTCTCCGAGCCAGATTTGCTCCTCCTGGATGAGCCTACCAATCACCTGGACCTGGCGGCCACCCAATGGCTGGAAGAGTACTTAGCCAACTGGAGAGGCAGCCTGGTGGTAGTAGCCCATGATCGTTACTTCCTGGACAAGGTAGCAGGAAGGGTCTGGGAGCTAGCCTTTGGCCGCCTGGAGGATTACCCCGGCAACTACAGCCGTTATTCGACCTTGCGAGTCGAGCGCATGGAGCGACGCCTGGCCGAGTACGAGGCCCAACGGAAGCACATCGAGAAGACCGAGGACTTCATCCGCCGTTACATGGCCGGCCAACGGACCAAGGAAGCGCAGGGACGCCAGAAGAGGCTGGACCGCTTGCCACGCCTGGAGCACCCCCGCGAGGCCAAGAAGATAAGCCTCTCTATTGAGACCGACCTGCGCGGCGGCGACCTCGTCCTGGTCTCAGAGAATCTGGCCCTCGGCTATCAGCCCGACCCAGCTAGTGGTGAGCTCAGTCGAACCACTCTCTTCACCTGTCCAGACCTCTGCCTCCGCCGTGGCGAACGGGCAGCCCTCCTCGGCCCCAACGGCTCGGGTAAGACCACTTTTCTGAAGACCGTCATTGGCCAGATACCCCCCTTGGACGGGCTGGTGCAGATCGGCCACAACGTCAAGCTCGGCTATCTTGCCCAAGCCCACGAGGGCCTGGACAACGCGAAGACGATCCTGGACGAGATCCTTGATGTCCGCAACCTGCCGCTGGAGAAAGCTCGCGGCTTCCTGGGGCGATTCCTGTTTTCGGGCGACGACGTCTTCAAGCTGATAGGCGACCTTTCGGGCGGCGAGCGAAGCAGGGTGGCCCTGGCCAAGTTGACTCTGGAGGGAGCCAACTTCCTGCTCCTGGACGAGCCTACCAACTACCTGGACATCGCTTCCCAGGAGATACTGGAGGAAGTGCTGGCCGACTTCAATGGCACTATCCTCTTCGTCTCCCACGACCGCTATTTGATAAACGCCCTGGCCACCCAGGTCTGGGCTATCGAAGATGGGGAACTGCGAGTCTATGACGGCAACTATTCCGACTACGAGGAACAGAGGAAAAAGACGGAAGGGAAAAAAGAGGAGAGAAAAAAAGAGCAGGGGCAAAGGAGAAAGAAGAGGAAAGAGGAGACTGTCGTCGGTCGGACGGCGGAGCTAGAGGAAGACATCGCTATCCTGGAGGCGCAGTTGGCATCTCTGGGCGAGGAGTTGGTTGCCGCCAGCGCAGCCCAGGATGTCGAGAGCCTGCGAGAGCTAGGGTTGGAATACCAGCGGGTTGACGAAGAGCTGCAGCGGCTACTGGCTCAGTGGGCGGAGGCAGGTGCGGCGTGAAGTACATCATCGGCCTGACTGGCAACATCGCCACCGGCAAGAGTGTGGTATCGGAGATGCTGGAACGCCTGGGAGCCGAGGCTATTGACGCTGATGCTCTGGCTCACGAATTGATGGAGAAAGGCACGTCCGTCTGGCAGGCGGTGGTGCGGGAATTCGGCGAGGGTATCTTGCACAGCGATGGGAGCATCAACCGCAAAAAGCTGGGAAGTATCGTCTTCGCCGACGAAGCCGCGCTGCGCCGCCTGGAAGCCCTCGTGCATCCAGCCGTCATCGCCCGCACCGAGAAATTGATCGAGAGCAGCCAAAAACCCGTGGTCGTAGTGGAGGCCATCAAGCTCATTGAGGCCGGCATGGATAGAACCTGCGATGCCCTCTGGGTGGTCACCTGTCGCCAGGAGCAGCAACTGGCCCGCCTGGTGAAGCAGCGGGGTCTGACCGAGGAGGAGGCACGTCAGCGCATCGAGGCCCAGCCGCCCCAGGAGGCCAAGCTGGCCCTGGCCGACGTGATCATTGACAACAGCGGTAGTCTGGACGAGACCGGGCGACAGGTGAAAAGGGAGTGGGATAAGATTCGAGTTTCGGGTTTTTGAGTTTCGGGTTTCGAGTTTCTCATTCCGTGAAAGGTTATCCAGTGAGGAAGGAGTTCTTGATGTTTGTACTAAAGTTTCTCAATCAACATCCGCAATTAGTGGCCTGGTTTATCCTGGCAGTGTTTATGGTGCCCATGCTTCTCTGGGCGGCCAAGGACGTGGGGCTTCTGGCGGGGCAACTGGCGGCCTTGGTGGTAAGCACTATCCTCCTGGCCGGCCTCTGCGCGTGGATCATCGGGTGGGAGTGAATGGTAGCTCAAGCCGTTCGGCAAAGAAAGGCGTTCAGCGGCCTGCGGCCCGTAGACCCCAGCCGCGACATGGCGCAGATAGCAGCGCTGATGGAGAAAGCGTTTGGCGAAGATTTGACCAGGCAGAGCAGAGAGGCCCTGCGCGAGATGAAAATGATGAGCCGCTTTGGACCCTTCCTCTGGCTGCTGAATCGCATCAGCCCTGGATTCCACGAGTCCTTCCGAGGTTTCGCCTGGGTAGAAGAAGGGCGCATCGTTGGCAACGTCAACGTGGGCAGAATCGGCCCCTACTCTCCCCGCTGGCTCATCAGCAACGTTGCCGTTCGGCCCGATTATCAGGGCCAGGGCATCGCCCACCATCTGGTGCAGGCGGCCATTGACCTGGCCAAGGAGCATGGTGGGAAGTGGGCCATCCTCCAGATGTACACCGACAACGCCCCCGCCCGCAAGCTTTACCAGCACTTGGGCTTCGAACAGATCACTGCCGTGACAGAGCTGCGTTTGGAAAGGGTGAGGCCAGCAGCCTTCGCCCCCGCCAAAAGCTCTTCGACAGGACTTCGGCGAGCTCAGTCGAGCCGCTCAGGACAAGCTTATGTGCTGCGTAGAAGGAGCTACAGCGAGTGGCAAAAGGAATACGATCTGGCCTCGGCCGTCACCTCGAAGGAGGCCCAGTGGCTCAATCCAGTGCGCGCCGCTCATTTTATGGTGGGGCTAGACCAGCGGTTGTCCAGGTGGCTGAGCAATCTGATCGCGGGGCGCAGAGAACATCGGTTAGCGGTAGAGGAAGGGGGGCGCTTCATCGCCACCCTCACCGTGCAGGTCTCACACTGGCGAGGCGAGCACAGCCTGGAGTTAATGGTTCACCCTGACCATCGCGGCCAACTGGAGGAAATGCTGATCACGAAAGCACTCAGTATATTGGGGAGCTATCCAAAACGGGGTGTTGCCGTTAGCCACCCTGCCGAACATCAGGAGGCTATCGAGGCTCTCAGGCTACGTGGCTTCATCGAAAAGAGGACACTGGCCCAGATGCGGCTGGCACTAAGGGGAGATTGAAGGTGCTCACGTGCCTTCGCTAACGAAAACACATAGGAGGTGTGTCATGCGACAAAAGTTACTAGTGCGCTGGTTGATCAACGGGGTGGCTCTATACGTGGCCGATAGGCTAATAGACGGCATAGGAGCTGATGGAGACTGGCAGGTATTGTTGTTCATGGCCCTCATCTTCGGCCTGGTGAATGCCCTGGTCCGCCCCATCCTCAAGTTCCTGACCTGCCCTTTGATTATGCTCACCCTGGGCCTCTTCACCCTGGTGATCAACGCCCTGATGCTTCAACTGGCTTCCTGGCTGGGGAGGCAGCTTGATCTAGGCTTCTATGTTAAGAATTTCTGGGCAGCCATCTTGGGTGCGCTGGTGATAAGCGTGGTCAGCTTCGTCCTGACCATGATCATCGGGGATGACGACAAGGATAAGAAACGCCGCTGAGTGGTTGCGTGCTCGCCAAGGATCGCCAGATCCTGGCCTTCGGGGATCTGGCGACCCCCTCCGAGCACATAGAAGGTCAATATTCTCCCCTCTCGCTCCTCCACGTACAACTTATCAACGGCCTCCTCTAACCCCGGGAAAAGACACGTTCCCAGCCCAAGCACAACACGGTGTACAGGGCTTTGAAGATCTCACGCTGGGAGATCTTGGAAGCTCCGCGGCGCCTGTCCTCGAAGATGATGGGCACTTCGCCGATCTCCCATCCCCTTCGCTGGCACTTATAGAGCATTTCGATCAAAAAGGAGTAGCCGTCGGAGAAAATCTCGTCCAACTCGATGGACTCCAGCACCTCGCGACGATAGCAGCGGAAGCCAGCGGTGCAGTCATGAACTTTGAGACCCAGCACCAGGCGAGCAAAGGTATTGGCTCCTCTGCTCAGGATTCGTCGCTGTAAACCCCAATTAACTGTACCCCCTCCATCAACGTAGCGGGAACCGATAACCAGTTGAGCATCCTGGCTTCTGGCTACTAGGTCGGGTATGTAGCCAGGGTGGTGGGAGAAATCGGCGTCCATAGTCACAATGCAGTCAGCTCCCCAGGCTAGTGCCGCTTTGAAGCCCGCGATATAGGCGGTGCCCAAACCCAGCTTGGCAGGGCGATGTATGACTTTGACACCTCGATACGCCTTTGCCAGTTCATCGGCGATCTCCCCCGTGCCATCAGGCGAGTTGTCATCAACGATGATGATCTCGGTGGCGTCACCCAGAGCCAAAATCTCCTTTGCCAGGGCCTCGATGTTGTCGCTTTCGTTATAGGTAGGGATGATGACGGCTATCGCTATGGTCTTCATACCTCGTCCTTTCCATGGGATTGGGAGAAGTCACCTTTATTATACCACAATCTCACCCACTCCAACAAAAAGCCACCGGTGAATCTTCCCGATGGCTTTTTGTTAGAGTGGGTGACGAGACCAGCTTGAGCGGTCTCGTCACCTTCTATGGCTATGGTAACGCATGTTTCTTGCAACAGAGAATCAGTAAGCCTTGAAGATTGTAGGTAGATAGACCTTGAACGCGGGCACGTAGAAGGATACATAGATCGTGTCCGGTATACCCTCACAGGTAGCTGTCACAGCGGCCAGGCCAGTGGTCTCGCTGGAGGTCAGAGTGGTCTCAGCCACACCATTGAGTGTGGTGTCGAAGGGGGGCCATACTCCTCCCAGGGTGGTGTGGAAGTAACAAGTTATACCATCAGCCACCATATTGCCGTACTGATCGGTCACCGTAGCCCGAACCGTTGACGTAGATACCCCATTGGCAGGAATAGCCATCGGGTCTGCTGTCACTGTCACGTTGTAGGGCGGATCCGGGCTGAAGACAACTTTGGTTGTGTGGTAATGCGAATCCGCCGTGGCGGTGATGACCGCTGTGCCCGCAGTGGTTTCTGAGGTCAGAACGGCCTCAGCCACGCCGCTGGTGGTGGTCTTGATAACCGTGTCGCTGCCCAAAAGTCCCAAGCTCGTGACGAAGGTCACCTCCGTCCCATCGGCCACGTTATTGCCGCCGATGTCCTTTACCGCGGCCTGGATATTTGAGGTATGCCCATTAAGGGCGATATTCAGTGGGTCTGCCACCACGCTAATGTAAAATGGGGGACCAACGGTGAAGATCACCTCAACCGACTCATCTTCTGGGCCAGCAATAGCAGTGACAGTAGCCGGGCCCTTGATTTTTTCGGAGGTCAGTGTGGTCACAGCCGTCCCCTCGTCCGTAGCATCGGAGGAAGGCGATACGCTTCCCAGGGTGGTAATAAAGTCTACGTTGGTTCCATTGGTCACATTGTTGCCATAACGATCTTTCACCGTAGCCATTATGAGCGAAGTGGCTCCACCAATAGGAATGTCGGTTGGATCGGCCGTAACTTGTATGTCGAAGGGTGGCCCAGCAGCGACTTTCACAGTTGCCGTGTCGGACTTGGAGTTGGATGTAGCTGTAATGTGGGCCACACCAGGCGTCGTATCCGAAGTCAGGGTCGCGACAGCAACTCCGTCGGTCGTGTATTTGGTGGCCGTGCTGCTGCCCAGGCTGGCGAAGTCAGTGGTGAAGACCACAGGCGTGCCGTCGGCCACCGGGTAGCCGCCGATGTCCGTCACCGTGGCTGTAATGGTGGCTGTGCTGCCACCCACTTCAATAGTGGGCGGCCACGATTCCACAGTGACGGTTTCCGGCGCCCCGATAGTGAAGATCACCTGCGTTTGCCCCTCTGCCGAACCCGAAGTGGCGGTTATGTTCGCTGTGCCAATGATTAGGTCGGAGGTCAAAGTGGCATTGGCCACCCCGTTGACAGTGGTTTTGACCACGCTGCTTGAACCTATGCTACCTAGGTCCGTGATAAGGGTTACCTCCGTTCCATCAGCCACCGGATTGTCATATTGATCTTTGACCGTGGCCGTGATCTCCGAGGTGAATCCACCGATGGGAATGCTGGTCGGGTAAGCCTCTACTGTCATCGTGTAGGGCAAATCAGGGTTGAAGGTTACGTTCGCCGTGCCGTATTTGGAGTCGGAGGTAGCTGTCACCACTGCGGTACCCGCTACCTGGGAGGTCAGGGTGACTGTAGCGACCCCACTGACCGTGGTCTTGGAAACTGTGGTGCTGCCCAGGCTCCCCAAATTGGTCTCGAAGTTCACCACCGTCCCATCGGCCACGTTGTTATTGAACTGATCGCTCACGGTGACCGTCAGGGTCAAGGTCGCCCCAACGGTCAGACTGATCGGATAAGCCACCAGGGTCACCGTATAAGGTGGGCCGACTTCGAAAGTCACGTCCACAGTATCGGACACGGGATCGGCCGTGGCGGTAATGGTTGCGGTACCTGGAACCTGAGAACTCAGCTCGGCTATGGCCACCCCGCTGGTGGTCGTTTTGGTGACTGACTCACTCCCCACCTCGCCCAGGCTGGTGGTGAAGGTTACCACCGTCCCGTCGGCCACATTGTTATCGTACTGATCCTTCACCGTAGCCGAAAGCGTCGAGGTATCCACCACGGTCAGATCAGTCGGGTAGGCCACCAGGGTCAGCGTGTAGGGTGAGAGAGGCGTGAACTCGACCGTGGCCGTGCCAACCTTGGAATCGGCAGTGGCCGTGATGAAGGCCGTGCCCACGGTGTCCGGCGAGGTCAAAACAGCCGTGGCCACTCCACCAGTGGTGGTCTTGGTAACCATGTCGCTCCCAAGAATGCCCAGGCTGGTGGTAAAGGTTACTGGTGTCCCATCGGACACATTGTTGTTGTACTGATCCACCACCGTAGCCGTAAGAGCTGAGGTGTAGCCAGCAACGGGGATGCTCGTCGGATAAGCTTCCAGGGTCACCGTGTAAGGCAAGCCAGCGTTGAAGACCACAGTTGCGTTATCGGACGCTGAACCGGCTGTGGCTGTGATAGCCGCGGTCCCAGGCAGCAGGGAAGTCAGTGTCGCCGTGGTTACGCCACTGGTGGTCGTCTTGGTGACTGACTCACTCCCCACCTCGCCCAGGCTAGTGGTAAAGGTCACTACCGTCCCGTCCGCCACTGTGTTGCTATACTGATCCGTTATTGTGGCGGTGAGTGTTGAACTATCATCTACGGTTAGAATCGTCGGATAGGCCGCCAGGGTCAGCGTGTAGGGCAGGTCAGGCTGGAATGTCACATTAGTCGTGTCATACTTCGAGTCCGCCGTAGCTATAACCGTGGCTGTGCCAGCCACCTGGGAGGTCAGTTCGGCTGTGGCCACCCCGCTAGTGGTGGTCTTGGTAACCTCGGTGCTCCCCACCTCGCCCAGGCTGGTGGTAAAGGTCACTACCGTCCCATCGGCCACATTGTTGTTGTATTGATCCACCACTATGGCTGTAAGCGCCGAACTACTCCCTACCATGAGGGTCATCGGATAAGCTTCTAACGTCACAGTATAAGGTGGGCCGGCTTCGAAGGTCACAGTGACCGTATCGGTAGCCGCGTCAACCCCGAAACCGGCAGTGGCCGTGATGGTGGCCGTACCCGCGGTGTTCGGTGAGGTCAAAGCGGCCGTAGCAATCCCACCAGTGGTGGTCTTAGCGATGGTATCGCTCCCGACGCTGCCTGAACTTGTAGTGAAGGTCACCACCGTCCCATCGAGTACAGAGTGTCCAAACTGATCACTAACTGTGGCAGTCAGGTGGGATGTGTATCCACCCACCTGGATACTGATGGGGTTGACTGCCAGTTGCACATCCCAGGCAACGCCTACCATGTCCACGTAGGTGGTTTCTGTCAGAGAGTCTACCGTCACCGTGATGTTCACCGTACGTGCTGTGCATTCAGATCTCATCGTCGCCGTAGCTACACCGCTAGAGTTTGTGGTCCTGGTGATGCTGAGCGTCGTAGCGGGGGCAGGTTCGAAGCTGCCCAAATCCGTGGTAAACGTCACTACGCTGCCAGCTACAAGGTTGTCGCAAGAGTCCCTCACCGTAGCCGTGATGATACTGGTGTCGAGGCCATCAGCTAAAATGGCAGTCGGGTAGCGGGTGACAATTAGAGCGGCGGGAGAGCCTACGGAGACCGTGAGGTTTGAGGTGTCAGTGCCTCGAGGATAAGCGTCCTCGACACGGCCCTCGATGACCCCACCAACTCCCGCCGTCCAGCCATGGAATATCACACTCCCCACACCATCGGTGACAACAACGGAGCTAGTGGGTGTGAAAACGCCGCTCGGCGTGCTGAAGAAGTTCACCGTCACCGACCTGGGCACTACCGCCCCCACTACGTTGCTGTACTCATCGGTCACCGTGAACTGGAGAGTCTCGGTAACACAACAGGTGATGGAAACATCAGTGGGCGTGATGGTCAAGGTGTATGGCTCGCCAGCCGTAATGGTGATGAGCCGTGTATTCGTGACCGTAGTTCCTATGGCCGCAGCCTCTACCATCGCTACCCCAGCCTCAATCCCAGAGGTCACGATAGCCGTAGCCGTGCCGTATATTGTTGCCACATACCCAAGTGACACCGAGGCCATGGCTGTGGGGGTGGGGATAATGGTGAAGCCCACCTCGACGCCATCGGGCGTAGGATCACCGAAGCCATCGTCCACATCGGCGGTGAGGGTGGAGAGATTTCCGCCAACCCTAATCTCATCGGGAACGGCTGCAACCGTCAGGGTATAGACGTGCCGCACGAAGTCAACACTCGTCGCCTCCGATACAGGACAGCCAGCACCAGTCACGGTGATGTAAGCCGTCCGTGTCGGCACCCCTACCGCCAACTGCTCCGATGTCAGCACCGCCGTAGCCAGGCCACTGCTGGTGGTCTTGGTGATCGTATCGCTACCCAACTTGCCCAGACTGGTGGTGAAGGTCACCACTGTGCCCTCCTGGACAGGGTTACTGCAATTGTCGCTCAGGTCAGCGGTCAAGGTCGTGGTGTAGATGAAGCCGGTCAAGAGAGAAGCGTTCGTGTCGGTGACGTAGATCCATTCTAGATGATCGGGTCTAATTGTCAGGGTATAGCAAGAGGCCGCCGTGACAGTGAGGTTCGACGTGCCAGTAACATCACCACCAACTGTGCCCGTGATGGTCCCCGTTCCCTCCGTCCAGCCATGGAATATCACGCTCCCAACGCCATCGGTGATCACGACACTGGGGGGTGTGAAATCTCCGTATGGCGTGCTGGTGAAATCTACTGTCAACGTCCTGGGAACCACCGCCCCCACCACGTTGCTGTACTGATCGGTTACTGTGAACTGTAGGGTGCTGGTGATACAGCAGGTGATGGAGACGTCGGTAGGCATGATAGTCAAAGTGTACGGATTGCCAGCCTTGAGGGTGATGGACACTGTATCTGTCTTCACGCTGCCGCTGTCGGTTTCACAGCACTGCCTCCCCGCAACCGTGGCCTCAGCCCACACCATCCCCGCCTGCGTCCCGGAGGTCGCGATAGCCGTAGCCGTGCCACCTGAGGTACTTGAACCAGAGCGAAAGGCATCTACGTAGACGCGTTTGTCCGTGCCTCCGGTCACGGTATACCCAGCTACTGTCACCGTTATGACGTGGGACCCAGAGCTTAAGCAGTGGGTGATAACGTGCTCAACTTGAAATTGATCTGGCGAGGCATACATGTCAATAGTGATGGGCGAGCCGCTATCAACAGTGACTGTGGCTACACCAGCATTAGACAACTTGGGATAAATCAGGGAAACTGCTGTCCCCGTGAAGGCCCAAACCGCAGTGTCGTTTGGAGTGGTGCTGGAGATGACTTCCGTACCATGATGGGAGGGATGGGTACTAGTGGTCCATGAGGCCGATGTTATCACCTTGGCTGAGTCTTCCCCCTCCACCAACTCATATGGGAGAGTGACCCAGGCCCCACCAGGAGCACCGTTCTCGTCGGTCGCCACGAAGCCAACCATGGTGCAGTCGGGCACATACTCACCAAACTGATCTTTCACCGCGGCTTCAAGGGTGGAGGTAGAAGTCCCATCTGCCACAATCCGATTGGGAGTGGCCGTGACCGTCACGCTGTCAGGCACACTCGCCGTAAATTTAACCGACCCCGTACCGGTTATCATGTGCAGGATGGAGGGATCGCCGGTAAGAGCGGTCACTGTAGCGTCTTCCGATCCGCACGACAAAGTTGTCGAGGTCAAGGTAGCCGTGCCTTCTCCACTTGCATCGGTCGTAGTCCCGCAGCGGAAGGCATCAATCCGAATGCAGGTGCCCCCTCCAACTGGGGACTGATCTAGATATTTCACGGTTATTACATGTGCCCCAGAGTCCAAACCAGCAGTTATCACCCTCTCTACTGCCGTTGCGGTGGCAGCGTACATGTCCACAGTGATGGCTGTACTACCATCCACCTGGACCTCGGCGACACCGCCATTATGGTCCTTAACGTACAACATGGAAATTGCACTTGCCGTGAAAGTCCAGTTCAAACTGGCATTAGGATGCACCGTGCCACACGTTCTGACATACTGCCCTCCACTAGCCCCAGAGAAGCTCTCAGTGTACCAACCGGATGACTTTATCACCGAATCGTCTTCCGCCTCAACGTAGCAGTATTGATCAATCGTGCCCAGAGTAGTAGTGAAAGCGACAAAAGCCCCGGGCACTGTAGAGCCATCCGAATCCTTCACCGTGCCTGTGCTAGTTGAAGTGGAGTCGCCATCGGCCCGGATCTCGGTCGGAGAGGCATCCACCTCTACTACATGGGGGACGCCGGCCAGCAGGGTGCTGCCACCACTTTGCCCTGCATCGTCCCGGGCAGCCTCAGGCCCTGCGCCAGCAAGGACCACCATCACCAGCACCAAGCCAAGCATACCAACGATTATACTCAGCACGATTTTCGCCAGTTTTGCTGTCATCGGACCATTCCCTCCTTCAGCGTAACTCTCAAGCCAGCTCACTTAAAACAAGACGCCAACGCCAGGCGCCCATAAGCGGCGCCAGGGTTGGCGTGCACTGATAAACTATGGATACGATATCCGCCTCCAGCTCTTTTGCACTTAGGCAGCTATCAGCATGACACATTGGATGACCTGTTTGCATACTAGCTCCCTTGCAAAACGTCAACGACCGCCCGAATCGCTCAGAGTCCACGCCCTGATTGACTGACATTTTTAACATATTCAGGGTAGGCCGAAGCAGGACACAATCCACTTGCGTTTGGGTTTGGCAGCTTGACGGCGGGAGGCAATGGCAGGCTCTGGATCAGGGG
>DAOUDK010000056.1:0-40163 GCA_034431315.1 Anaerolineae bacterium | reverse complement strand
CCCCTGATCCAGAGCCTGCCATTGCCTCCCGCCGTCAAGCTGCCAAACCCAAACGCAAGTGGATTGTGTCCTGCTTCGGCCTACCCTGAATATGTTAAAAATGTCAGTCAATCAGGGGCTCACGTTGAAGTATAGCAAATCTGGAGCGAGTTGGCAAATAGCGGCGCCCGGAGCTCAAAGCTCAGAAGCCCTCTCTTGCCATGAATGGTCAACTGAGGTATAATTGGGTTCGGGAGGTATTCAAATGGTTACGCAAACTTTCACTGCCGTTATTCACAAGGAAGAAGATATCTACGTTGCAGAATGTCCTGAGGTCGGAACGGTTAGCCAGGGGTACACGATTGAGGAAGCTGTCGCTAACCTGAAGGAAGCGACAGAACTTTATCTGGAAGAGTTTCCTGTGCTAACGGTTACCCGACCACTGATGACTACCTTTGAGGCAGCAGCGTATGCCTAGGTTGCACAGGGTATCAGGACAAGAAGCCATCCGTGTACTGGAACGTCTGGGCTTTGAGAAGATCCGGCAGCGCGGCAGCCATGTTGTGCTCAAGAAGCAAACAGCCGAGGGCACTGTCGGATGCGTGGTTCCTCTGCACCGCGAACTGGCGATTGGCACATTGCGGAGCGTTCTGCGGCAGGCCAGGGTAACACCTGGCGAGTTTATGGAGAACCTTGATTGATACCCAAGCTTATCCGCCGGGAAGCCCCCGTCGCTACGGTTGTTGACGGGGGCTTATTCATGGGAGAAGGGTAGAAGGCATGTCACTTAGTTTCGAGCTGCTCAAAGAAGACCCCCACAGCCGGGCTCGCGTGGGCGTGATTCATACCCCGCACGGCCAGATACCCACGCCGGTCTTTGCCCCGGTGGGCACTCAGGCTACGGTCAAGGCTGTCTCGCCGCGGGAGCTCCGGGAGCTGGGCGCCTCGCTCATCCTGGCCAACACCTACCACCTCTACCTGCGCCCTGGTCCCGACACGATAGCCGACCTGGGGAGGCTGCATGGTTTCATGGGCTGGGACGGGCCTATCATGACCGACTCAGGCGGCTTCCAGGTCTTCAGCCTGGCCCATCTGCGGGCGGTGGACATGACGGGCGTGACCTTCCGCGCCCACCTGGATGGCTCCGAGCACCTCTTCACCCCGGAGAAGGTCGTCGAGATCCAGGAGAAACTGGGGGCGGACATCATCTTGTGTCTCGATGAGTGTCCGGAACCGCTGGACTACGATTACAACGTCCAGGCTCTGGAGCGCACCCACCACTGGGCCGAGCGCTGCCGGGCCGCTCACGCTCACCGCGACCAGGCCCTGTTCGGCATCGTGCAGGGGGGCGTTTTCGCCGATCTGCGCCGCCAAAGCGCGGAGTTCATCACCGCGCTGGATTTTCCCGGCTACTCCATCGGCGGCCTCTCGGTGGGAGAGCCAAAGGAGTTGATGCACGAGATGCTGGAGGTGACCGTGCCCCTCCTACCCGAGGACAAGCCCCGCCACCTGCTTGGCATCGGCTCGCCGGAGGACTTCTTCGAGGGCGTGGCTCGCGGCATTGACATCTTCGATTGTGTGCTGCCCACTCGCATCGCCCGGAACGGCGCGCTCTTCATCCGCACTGGCCGCCTCAACATCAGAAACGCTCAATACGCTGACGACGCCGCCCCCATCGAGGAAGGGTGCGACTGCTACGCCTGCCGCCATTTCTCCCGCGCCTACCTGCGCCACCTGATCATGGCCAAGGAGATCCTGGGCCTACGCCTGGCCACCCTGCACAATCTGCACTTCATGCTGAATCTGATGCGGGAGATCAGGGAAGCGATCCTGGCCGGTGCCTTTTCTGCTCTCAAGAAGGAATTTCTGGCCAACTACGACATCATCCCCCACGAAGCGCGACAGCGGAACAGGGAGGCAAGAAGCAGGAGGCAAGAGGAATGAGCATCGTTCAAGCCTTTGTCCCAGAGAGGGTAACCAAGCAAGTATTCCGGGAAGGACAGCCAAGGAGGTGACTACAATGACGGAAGTTTTTCTACTGGGTGCTGGTTTCTCGAACGCGATTTCAAAGCACATGCCTATCCTAACCGAATTAAGCAGGAAGGTGCGGTCAAGAACTTCCCCAAGTGCTGACGCACCTATATGGGACATGTTCGAGGACGACCTGGAAATGTGGCTGACCTACTTGTCACAATCCCACCCATGGCTTTCAGAATCTGAAAACCTTCGCAATCGCGCCTTATTTCTGGATCTATCTCGCAGCATTGCCGACGAACTAGAGGAATGCGAGCATCTTGCAATCCAGAGTTCTCCACCAGATTGGCTATCCAATTTGATCTGTTGGTGGCATGAAAGAAAGACTGCGATCATCACGTTGAACTACGACACCTTGATAGAACGGGCTGCCGCCACAACCAGTCATCATTTGCACTGCAGTCAACTTTACCCAATCACGCTAACACCCGCCGCACATAGAGAAGCTGCTGTCTCAGCAAGCGAGCGCGAGCCTTCCTTTCGGCTGTTCAAGCTTCACGGCTCCGTCAATTGGTTTTACTCGGGGAGCACGACATTTTATGGGGAGACACTCTACTACGTGCCTATCCCTCTTCATCCGGTTGATACGAACCACTATCGGGAAACAGTTAAAGACAAAGTACCACTCATTGTGCCGCCTTTGACGGAGAAGAGCGTCTACTTTCAGCATGAGACCATCCGCACCTTGTGGGCACAAGCAGCGGCAGCTCTTAGAGAGGCCACATGTGTTTTCTGCCTGGGTTGCTCTCTTACCCGGACAGACATCAGCTTGCGGTTTTTTCTACAGGCTAATGCTCCCCAAGGGAAAGTGCCGTTTTTCATTGTGAACCTTCCCCCCAGTGAAATCGCAAGCCACTTCCGTGCATCACTGCCGAATTATGATGTTCGGGATCAGTTTGTAGCTAGCGATCCAATCCCCAGGTTCGTGGAAGCGCTCCTTGCGGGGAAGATATAAGACGCAGAGGGAAAGTTACCTTACAAGTCTGGTCTAACTCGGTTATACTTTTAGTCGCGCAAGAGTTATGAGTTTACTTCAAGCTATCGTACTTGGCATCATACAAGGTGCCACAGAATTCATACCCATCTCCAGTTCGGGACACCTGGTGCTGGTGCCTTGGCTTCTCAACTGGCCAGAGCCGGGACTGGTCTTTGACACCATCGTCCATTGGGGCACACTGGTGGCTATCTTGGCCGTCTTCTGGCGCGACCTTGTTGCCCTGACGAGGGCCTGGGCGGGGAGCCTCGTGGAGCGCAACCTGGAGCAGACAGAGGCCCGGCTGGCCTGGCTGATCATCGTGGGCACTCTGCCCGCCGCCTTGATGGGCTTCCTTTGCCAGGACTTCTTCGAAAGCCTGTTCAGTTCCCCTGGCTGGGTGGCTGCTCTCCTGCTGGTCACGGGGGGCATCCTGACCCTCAGCGAATGGCTAGGCAAGCGACAGCGCTCGCTGGGCGATCTAGGCTGGCTCGACTCGGTGCTCATCGGCCTGGCTCAGGGCCTGGCCATCGCGCCAGGCATCTCCCGCTCGGGGGCGACTATGGCCATGGGATTGCTGCGCGGCGTCGAACGGGAGGCAGCGGCTCGCTACAGCTTCCTCCTGGCCACGCCGATCATCTTCGGGGCCGGGCTCCTGCAACTGGTTGAACTGTTCCGGGCCGGAGCCGGCGGAGCCCAGTTAGCGCCCCTCATCGTCGGCTTCCTGGCAGCGGCGATCAGCGGCTACCTGTGTATCAAGTTCCTGCTGGCGTATCTTCAACGAGGCAGGCTCTACGTTTTCGCCGCTTACTGCTGGCTGGCGGGGAGCGTGTCTCTGATCATATTCTTGATGAGAGGTTAGGTTGACATTGGCTATGCAACTGGGCAAAAGTTCTTTGCACTTTCTTCCGCCAAGATTGCTACCAAGGGGCGTCCCCGCCCCGCCTAAGAGCAGTTTGGCCACGAAATCGGGGCGAGGACGCCCCTCTATAGCAGAGAAATCTGTAGCAGGGAAAGCTGATTTATTCTGGAAAAGCATTGGCACAGCTATCTGCTTGGTGGGCCTGTTGCTCTTTGTTGGCTGTAGCACAAGTGCGGTGGAGCCACAGGAGCCTGTTCATCTCAAGGTGACTGGCTCTACCTCGATGCAGCCTCTGGTGGAGGAATTGGCCCAGGCTTATGCCGAACGCCACAAGTACGTGACCATCGCCGTGGAGGACCGAGGCTCGCTGCTGGGAATCGAGTTGGTTCGCCAGGGAGAGGTGGACATCGGGATGACTTCTTGGAAGGAGCCGGAGGACACGTTGCTGTGGTCAACGCCCATCGCCCTGGACGGCATCGCCATCGTCGTCCACCCCCAGAATCGCGTGGAAGGCCTGACGATGCTCCAGCTCAAGGACGTCTTCTTCGGCCGGATTTTGGACTGGCGGGATGTGCGAGGGCAAGCGGGGGAGATCGTGGCCATCAGCCGCGAGGACGGTTCGGGGACGCGGGCGGTTTTCGAGAAACTGGTGATGAACGGCAAGCGAGTCACCCTGACGGCGGTGGTCATGCCCAGCAGCCGAGCGGTGGTGGAGTACGTAGCCGAGCATCCGCAGGCCATCGGCTACGTGTCCATGGGCTACCTCTCACCGGAGGTCAAAGTCCTGGAAATTGAGGAGGCGGCACCAACCCCGGATAGCGTCCGCCAGGGGAGCTACCACTTGCTTCGCCCCCTCTTCCTGGTAACGCGCCAGGAGCCCACGGGCGAGGTCAAGGGCTTTGTTGATTTCGTCCTCAGCCCAACTGGGCAGTCCATCGTGGGGAGGAAATACGGGCGAGTGCAAGGGGGTTGACGAGGAACGAAGAATGAGAAAGGAGAAAGGAGACACAATCATGCGTTTGAAAGGCAAGGTCACCCTCATCACCGGCGGGGCGGCCGGCATTGGCAAAGCGACGGCGCAGCGATTCGTCGAAGCGGGGGCCACGGTGGTCATCTGCGACGTGAACCAGGAGGCCGGCGAGGCTACGGTTCGGGAGCTTGGCCCCAATGTTCACTTTTACAAGGTGGACGTCACCGACCGGCAGGCGGTGCAGGCGTGGGTGGATGACGTGGTGGACAAGTATGGCCGGGTGGACGTGCTGGTCAACAACGCCGGCATCCTGCGCGATAACCAGTTGGTCAAAGTCAAAGATGGCAAGCTGGTCAAGCAGATGCCGGAAGCAGACTTTGACCTGGTGATAGCCGTCAACCTCAAGGGTGTGTTCAACTGCACCCAGGCCATCGCTCCCTACATGATCGAGCAGGGAAGCGGCGTGATCCTCAACGCCTCGTCCGTCGTCGGCCTGGACGGCAACTTTGGCCAGACCAACTACGTGGCCACCAAGGCCGGCGTGATCGGCATGACCAAGGTGTGGGCCCGCGAGTTGGGCCGCTACAACATCCGCGTCAACGTCGTGGCCCCCGGCTTTATCGCCACCGAGATACTGAGTTCCATGCCCGAAAAGATCATAGAGCGCATGAAGGCCCGCATACCGCTGGGTCGCATGGGCCAGCCGCGCGACGTCGCCGACGCCTACCTGTTCCTGGCGTCGGACGAGGCCAGCTTTGTCTCTGGCGCGGTGTTGCGCGTGGATGGAGCGATCGTCGTCGGGACGTAGTTAATTGTGAACTGTGAATTGTGAATTGTGAATTGTGAATGAGGGGGTGGCGTGGCTAAGGGTGACGATATTGAAAAGCGACTGATTGACTTTGCGGTGAGGGTTATCAAGCTTTGTAGCCATTTGCCCAAAACGCAGGCTGGTCGGCATATCGGTGGGCAACTATTGCGCAGTGGCACTGCACCTGCGGCGCATTACGCCGAAGCGCGCGAGGCTGAAAGTACAAACGATTTTATCCACAAACTCAAGATTTGCCTCAAAGAGCTGAATGAATCAAGAGTTTGGCTCAAAATCGTTACCCGAAGCGAAATGCTACCAGAGTCACGACTGCGCGACATCACCGACGAGAACGATCAACTGTGCCGGATCATCAACGCCAGCATTAAGACAACGCGGGCCCACAGGAAATAATCCACAATTCACAATTTACAATTGTTCCGAGGGAGGAAGACATGAGCGTTTCAACAATGGAAGGCATAATCGCCAAGGCAATCGCAGCCCATGCTAGGCCAGACCCGCGCCGTGCTGGAGAAATACGCCGCCGCTGGTGGCAGCTACAAGGAAGTCGTCATTGAGGATGCTGGCCACGTGCCGTTCATCGAGAAACCGGCAGAGTTCAACGAGGTCTTCCACGCGCACCTTCGCGGTGAGTAGCCGTTCGCCGTCCCGCGGGTTGTATTGGGCCTGCGGGAGGGCGATAGGCAGGTAGGTGAGGGGACGGTGCGCGGTAGGCCATGACGTATTGGCGTTGCCACCGTTCGTGAAGAGCGCCGTATGCGGCATAGCAGCTTTCCGTATAAGACCCCCATGGAGGATGAGGTGGAAAGGTTTCCGTATAATAACGAGTTAGCACGCGCCAAGAGAGACGCCGTGGATATCAGGGAATACCAAGAAAGCGACTTGCACAAGTTACTTGAATACTGGAGAAGAATCGGTGCAAATATACCGTACTTCTTCCCTGTATCAACTGAGCGGTGGCGGGCCTGTCTCCTTGAAGACAAACTGAACGGCGAAACACTCTTCAAGGATCTGGAAACGTTCTTCGTGACGGAGAATGATCAGACACTTGGCTTTGTTCAATATGGACAACCGAGTTTCGCCTGGGATGCCAGCGGTGAGAAATTCTATAACCCGCGTATTGGCGTGATTCGCCATTTCTACTTTGAAGAGGGACGAGCAGATGTGGGCGAAGTCTTGTTGGCGAAAGCCAACGCTTATCTGAAGCGCTTCAAGAAGGGGCACGCGTTTTATCACATTCTTGGTATGAGTTGTAATGCTCATCATGGGAAACTACATAGCAGCTTGCGGCATATCGATGAACTTGTGCAAACGCACAGTTTTCAGATTGAGCAAGAGAATGTGTACTATAGCTTGGATATGGAAGATGCGCAGCTACCAGATAACGTAGAACTGAAGCTCATAGCCAAGAGGATACAGCACACCAACGTGCAAGATTTCGGAGTGCAACTGGAGGACAGAACAGTATGTACTGCCCAGGTAAGGTTTTTGGAAGAGCTAACCGGAGGCTGCACAGATGATACAGTGTACCTGACCTGGATAGGTGTAAACAAGCCCTACAGAGGTTTAGGATTGGGCACAAAGTCCCTACAGTTGCTAGCCAGGTACTTGCAGTGCAAAGGTTATCGCTATTTGCACACCGATACTGCAAACAGCAACCACACCGCTCAGCGGTTTTATGAACGGTTTGGTTTCCAGAATCAGGGCATTACCAGAAGCTATCTTAGGACATAGAAGCGCGTGCTAATAACAAGTTAGGCCGCTCTGTGTCACCGCGTGAAGGGAATGTATAATCGCCAGTTTTCGGTGTTCTCCCAGAGCCAAAGGTTGACCGATGATTGAGACAAGTCTGTGGCAAGAAGCTGCCGTTCAAGACCTGGTGACGCTTCTCCAGCCTGATCCAGATGTTTTGGCGCTGGCCTTGTTCGGATCAGCTTCCCAATCTCAGGTTCAGTGGGACATTTGGAGTGATGTTGATGTGTTGTTGGTCGTCAAGGATGGAGCGATGAAGCGTTTCTATCCAACGACAGACTGGCTCAGGCCCTTGGGTACCCTGTACGCTTATGAGCAATCATCCAATGCGCTTCGGAGCACCACCCGAGTCTGCTTTGAAGACTTGCGTCGAATTGATCTGGTGATTACGACTGAGTCAAAGTTGGGGCGGATTGAAGAATGGTCTCCGCTCCCTTTCAGGCAAGGCATCAAGGTCATTTTCTCTCAGTCAACCCAGGTTGATGAAACCTTGTCCAAGACCTTTGAGCAACCTAACCTGTCTTTGGTCTCATCTGAACAGTTTCAGAAAATGGTGAGCCGTTTCTGGTTCAAGGGTGTGATAGCGGTGTACAAGGTGGCACGCAATGACTTGCTGATAGCCCTCCATCTAGCATTGGATATGGTTCGAGACTGTTGTGTGTTGGGGATGATGTTGCAAGACCGAGCTGAGGGTACCACGCACCACAGAGAAGGGGGAATCGGCAATCAGGTGGTGGTGCAGTTGGGGGCTACTCAGCAACCTTACACGGCTTCAGGGATTCTTGGGATAGTAGAACAGAGCAGTGTCGCGTTTGACGAGTTGGCTACGCAATGGTCAAACAGCTATAGAGAAAGGCGTCATCCATTGTTGGGCTGGGTCAGACACGCCAGAGAGATGGTGGCGGGCGGGCAGATCACATAAGAGCTTTGAGAGCGGCCTAACAACTCCCTGGTGTGTCCTGAAAGCTGTCGCCTACTAGCCGGTGGAAGTCTGGCCGTGACTCCGACAGGTTCAGCCGAACGGCAACTGCCAAGAGCGTAGCAGCTTCGACAGCATTGGGCGGTTCGGTGAGTGGATACATGCCAGTTGGCACAACTATAGTTAGGCCACCTTCTCGCACAGACCCAGAAGCAAAATGCTCAACGTATCAAGGTATCAAGCGGCTCACTACCTTGCCGCCAATTCACTCTCAAGGAGGTTCTCATGAGCGTCAATCCCAAGATGAACATCAGCGAAATCGAGAAAGCCAAAGAGGAACTGTTAGCCATCCACGCCAACGCCCGCAGGGCGCACTTCGCCACTGATGCCAATGCACTCTTCGCCAATCACGCCGAGTCCTTCATCCGCGTAGGCAACGGAGCCATCCGGCACATCTCACGTGAGGCCATACGGCAAGACTTCGAACAGTATTTCAAGAACGCCACCTACTACGAATGGGATGACCTTGAGCCGCCCATCGTGCGGGTGTCACAGGACGCCAGCATGGCTTGGATGATCACGCGGACGAAAGTGCGCCGCACACAAACCGATGAGGCCGGCGTTCAGCGAGGACAAGAATTCGTCTATGCAGGCATAATGACGTACGAGAAGCAAGATGGGCAATGGGTGCGGACTGCCAACGTATCCACCTTCGAGTGAACCAAGACGTGTAAGGAAGGCTTGCGTCAGTGGGCGGCCCAACCAGTCGTTGGTGTGTCCTGAAGCTGTCGTCTACTAGGCGGTGGAAGTCCGGTCGTGACTTCAACAGACTCAGTCGAACGGCAACTGCCAGGAGCGAAGCGGCTTCGACGGCACTGGGCGGCTCGGTGAGCGGATACATGCCATTTGGCACAACTGAAGTTAGCCAGCATGAGAGTGCTCCTATGATCAATTACATATTCACAACAGAAGGGATTTTGACTGAGCAACTCAAAGGCTTTTTCGATGGATGGCCAAATCCACCATCTCCCGAAACGCACTTGAGACTGTTGAAAAACAGTGATGAAATCGTCCTGGCCATCGCTCAAGAAACGAAAAGAGTCGTGGGGTTCATTACGGCGATCACGGATCACGTGCTTTCGGCATACATTCCATTTCTGGAGGTCTTACCTGAGTACAGGGGAAGGGGAATTGGGAAAGAGCTTGTAGCTTTCATGCTTGAGCGACTGAGCAATCTATACATGATTGATCTTCTTTGTGATCAAGAGCTTCAAGCGTTCTATGCGAAGCGTGGAATGCTTGAGGCCAGAGGAATGATGAAACGCAATTATGACAATCAATCTGGAAGTCCCTTTCCGTCATCAGAGCATGCTGGCTAAGACTCGGTGGGTGTGCCCTGCCAAGCTGTCGTCTGCCAACGGGTGAGAGTCCGGTCGTGACTTTCGGAATAACTTGAAAACGGCGGGGATATCCAGAGATGAATACTTCCAGTTGTTGGAGCAGGTGCGCTGACTGCGCTCACAGTGGGCATAGGAAAGGAGGGCCGGTAGCGGTTGCTCAAACTGTTGACTGGCCGTGGTGAGGAGACTGCAAGCAGGACTTGGCCCTATCCAACGGGGTTCTGATCAAACAAAAAAGCGGGCGCCTCCAATAGGAGCGCCCGCTTGACTTTACTGACCCACTGCTACGAGAGGAAGGGGTTGCTGCGCCGCTCGCGGCCGATGGTGGTAGCCGGGCCGTGGCCGGGATAGACCGTCGTTTCATCGGGCAGGGCCAGTAGCCTCTGGATGGATTCCATCAGGACGCGGTAGCTGCCACCAGGCAGGTCGTAGCGCCCCATACCCATGTTGAACAGAACGTCGCCATCGAACAGCACGCCTTCCTCTTCGCTGTAGAGGCAGATGCTGCCCGGCGAGTGGCCCGGCGTGTGTAGAACCTGCAACTCGATCCGGCCCAGGGTCAGCACCTGGCCTTCGCCCAGGATCACGTCGGCCGGCGGGCTGGCCTTGCCTATGATTCCGAAGAAGAATGCGCCGCCGCCCTTGGTCAACATGGGTGCGTCGGCGGAGTGGATGGCCAGGGATGCTCCCGTGGCTTTCACCACCTCCTTGTTGGCCAGGGTGTGGTCGAAGTGGCCGTGGGTGTTGATGACGTATTTTATCTTCAGGCCCAGCCGTTCCACCTCGGCCAGGATGGCCTTTGCGTCTCCGCCGGGGTCAATGATGGCTCCCTCTTTCGTCTCCTCGCAGCCCACGATGTAGCAGTTGGTTTGGAGCGGGCCGACGTGCAGCATCTTTACTATCAAGCTTCCCTCCCGATGTCGCGCATTTTCGTTTGCCGAAAGTCTCTGACCGAGGCGGGCTCGGTCGGGAGACCTTCGGCCAACGTCATTGGTATTATATAGCTTCAGTCCCCGTTGTCAAACATAGACCTGGCAGGTTTCCCGAAAACCTGTCAGGTCTTGAAATAAGAGGCCGGCAGAGAGAGAAACCCCTTGCCGGCTCCGTTAGCTATCATTCGGCTCTTCGACTCTCCCAGGCGAAAAGGTGCCTACAGCAGGTTTAGCCTTTCTTTCACCTCTATCAGCTTCTCCTCGACATCCTCGAAGTCTCCTCTCTGTCCAGGAGGGAGCAAGGCAGCTATCTGACACATTGCCAGCCGCGAGATATCCACCAAAAGATCGCTCCTTTCGAACTCGCCCATCTTCCCCACCTCAGGCGGGTTTATCGGCTCACCGAATCTGATCCTCACTATTTCCGGCTTTCCCTCCTTCTCTTTGGTCACCAATCCCATCGGCACGATGGGGATTTTCTTCTTGAGGGAGAACAGCGCCGCCCCAGTTCTCAAATCGCGCTCCAATAGGCCGCTGCCTCGTGTATTGCCCGTGACCGAAAGCCACAAGACGTTCCCCTGGCCATCGAGGTGGGCCAGAACCTTCTTGAGAGTGTCGGGCTCCAGCACATATTTCCCAGACTGGTCCTTCAGGGCCGGGAAGATATGCTGATCCACTCCCAGGGCTCTTAGCAGCACGTTTGCTCCCGTCACGACTGTTTTTCTACCAATCGCTTTCACTCGGAACCTTTGTCCGGGCAGACGACAGCCAACCTTTATGGCCGCCCTCATCGTCTGTGAAACCGAAGGATAGTTGCTCACCAAAATCACGCGCTTACCCTCGCCCAGACAGGCGGGAAGGGGTTCCACCTCGATTCCCCTTATCGCCACATCTGTCATCTTTCGGACCCACCTGCTGCGGTCCAACAACCTCAACGAACGCAGCGCGGCGTCAATCCTGAGAGGGATTTTTCTCAATATGCTCAAAGCTGCCTGAACGAAGCTTGGCGTTCCCTTCATGGTTTTTGCCTCCTCGTATGCTTTGTCGAGCAATGTTGCACTTTCTCCTCCTTCATCGTCTACTGTTCGTCCACCAGGCGCCCAGGACGGCCGGCAGGGGCAGAGCCAGGGTGAGCCCCTGGTGCAGTCGGCGAAAGGCTGGCACCCTGCTTACGAGCGTTGGCACAGCCCCGGATAGCGTGACCACTATTATAGCGATTCAGTCTCCATTGTCAAACGGTCCTGCCAGAGCAGGGCGGTGATTTGCCCTCTGTTGCCAAGTAGAGCGAAATCTGCTATAATCTAGGGCAGTGATGAATTAGAGAGGGGTAAAGCATATGCGAACATTTCTCAAGGCGTTGGTGGCGATTGTGGTGGTGGCGATAATTGCCGGGGCATCCTTCCTGGCAGGCTTCGGAGTCAATCAGCTCATCAGTCCCACCCAAGTCCAGACCAGAGCCGGCGAGCCAGAGCAGTTCGAGCTCTTCTGGGAAGCGTGGCGGATCGTGGAGCAGGAGTTCTTCGGCGAATTGCCCGATCCCAAGGAATTGACCTACGGTGCCATCCAGGGTGCATTGAGGATCCTCGACGACCCAGCCACCATGCTGGTGGAGCCTATGCCCTCGGAAGATCAGATGATTGATCTGAGAGGGAGCTACGAAGGGATCGGAGCAATTGTGGCACTAGACGAGAACGACCAGGTGGTCATTGTCTCGCCTTTTGATGGCTCTCCCGCCATGCAGGCAGGAGTCAAGGCCGGGGACGTAGTTCTCAAGGTTGATGACGTGGCGGTTACGGGCATGCCGCTGGGGGAGGCCGTGCGCCTCATCCGCGGCCCTAAGGGCTCGACCGTACGCCTCACCATCATGCGGAGGGAGGAGGCCGCGCCTCTGGTCATCGAGGTGATCAGGGACGAGGTTGAGCTGCCGCCAACCGTGGGCGGGATGGTCCTGGAAGATGATATTGGCTATGTGCGCATTTCCCTTTTCAGCGAGCGGACAGGCCAGGAATTGAGGGAAACCTTGCGGGAGCTGATGGGGGAAAACCTATCGGGCTTGATACTCGACTTGCGCAATAATCCCGGCGGCGTCTTTCCCTCCGCGGCCATCGAGGTGGCCAGCCAATTCCTGGACGAGGGCGTTATCGTCTACCAGCAGTTCAGCGATGGCCGAGAGCAAACGTACAGCGTCAAACGGGGAGGACTGGCTACGGACATCCCCCTGGCGATTCTGGTCAACCAGGGCACCGCCAGCAACTCGGAGGTCGTGGTGGGGGCCCTCCAGGATCATGGCCGCGGGGCGCTCATCGGCGAGCAAACCTTTGGCAAAGGCTCAGTGCAGCACGTCCACGAGCTGAGCGACGGATCCAGTCTGCACGTGACCATGTCCCGGCTGCTGACCCCCGACCGCTACCCCTTCCACGGGGAGGGCCTCACTCCCGACATCGTAGTGCCCTTCACCGAGGAAGATTTTTTGCAGGGCATGGATCCCCAGCTCGAGCGAGCTATAGAGTATCTTGAGACCGGGCGCTGAGAGTCGAACTTGTCCCAGTGTAAAGCCGCGGTGGGCAAAGAAAGCAGGAGGTGCAGGATGCCAGTGATAGAGTTTACGCAGGAGACGATGCCTGAAACTCGTGAGGAGTTCTCGCTGCTGTTAGAAGAGGCACGACGCAATGCCAATCCCCTGGACGATCTTTTGGCTTTGGGCCGACAATTGCTCTCTTTTGAGCAGCGATACGATATGACGTCGGCCGAGTTTTACAGCAGGTACAAATGCGGCGAGATGGGAGACGGTATGGATTTCGTTCGATGGGCTGGGCGATATCGCCTATATTGTGAACTCAAAGAGGAGATCGAGAAGAGTCTGGCAATGATTCTGGCTGAACGAGTGGCGGTACCGGCATGAGATTAGGGCGGTATCTGGAGAGGTTACGCGATACCATTTGCTCGCGTCGAGAGATTGAGGTGGAGTATCTTCGTGTCGAGGAAGTCCTAGCCGACCGCTTAGGTGCCATTGAAGGACGTCTTCGCTTCTACGATGATTCGCTATTGGAATTCGCTGAGACAGTGATCGAACGGGGCATTGTTTTGGTCAAGACGGATTACGCTTATCACTACCAACGCGCTGATGGAACGCTGGTCTTCCGTTACGACAACGCGCCACATCACCCAGAAGTGTTCACTTTCCCCGACCACATTCACATCGAAGGGCGTGTGGAGGCCGCCGAGCCACCCGACTTGAATGAGGTATTGCGCAGAATTGATGGGCTGCTGTACCCAACTGGCCAGCAAGATAGCGCGCTGAACAACCAAGCAGAGGAGATAAAGCTATGAAAAAGTCCTTTCGATTGTCCATCATCTGCATAGTATTAGCTCTTTCACTGGTTGCCTGTGAGCAACCGCCAGCCGTGCCCCCCGACTCTATCGAGGCTTTGGCCATCAGAGCTGTTGATGGGGATACCATCGAGGTAGAAATCGAGGGAGAGAGCTACAAGGTGCGCTACATAGGCATAGACACCCCTGAGCTACACCATCCCACCAAGCCGGTGGGGTATTATGCCCAGGAAGCCTATGAGAAGAACAGAGAGCTGGTAGAAGGCAAGACGGTCTTCCTGGAGAAAGACGTCTCGGAGACGGATCGCTACGGACGCCTGTTGCGCTATATCTACGTGGGAGACGTTTTCGTAAATGCCTACTTGGTGCAGCAGGGCTATGCCCAGGTATCAACCTATCCGCCGGACGTCAAATACCAGGAGCATTTCCTGGAGTTGCAGCGAGAGGCCAGGGAAGCTGGACGGGGACTATGGGGACCTATTCTGACCCCGGCCTCGCCGGGCGAAGTAGTCATTGACCCAGACTGCTCCCAGTATGATGCGCCTGGAGATGATCACCAGAACCGTAACGAAGAATACATCTGTTTCACTAGTCAAAGCGATAACCCCGTGGACATGACGGGCTGGAGCGTAAATAAGAAGCCCGACAAATGGTACACCCTCCCCGAATTCATTCTGAGCCCTGGAGCAAGCGTCAGATTGCACAGCGGCAGCGAGGTGGATACGGCCACCGATCTTTATTGGGGTAACTCCCAAGCCATTTGGAGAAACGTCCACGATACAGTGTACCTGTACGACGCCGATGGCAAGCTGATTAACGAATATTCGTGGTGAGGCCGGGCAGTGAGGGAAACAAATTGGACAAATTCACCAAGATAGTGTATACTTACCGCAGTTTGAAAAGGGAGGCGAGATTTTGGCTAACATTAGATCAGCTATAAAACGAATCAGGAGCTCGGCCAGGAAGCGAGAGCGCAACCAGGTGTTTCGGTCCCGGGCTCGCACCTATGTCAATAAGACCAGAAAGCTTATCGCTGAGGGGAAGATTGAGGAGGCCAGGGAAGAGGCCCAACTCGCTATCGTTGCCCTGGACAAAGCGGCCGCGAAGGGCATCATCCACAGAAACAAAGCTGCCCGCTCCAAGTCGCGGCTGATGAAGAGGCTTAACCGAGCAGCATCAGTAGCCAACCAGTCTGCCCAATAGAAAGCTAACGGAATGCAAGTCAGACACAGGAGATAAGGATATGGCAGACAAGGGACGTGGGAAGGCATTGGAGACAACTTTGCTCAGCATCAAGAAGCGTTTTGGCGATGGGGCCATCATCAGGCTAGGTGAGGCCACCCACCTCGATGTGGAGGCGATACCGACCGGGTCTATTTCCCTGGACATCGCCTTGGGGATAGGCGGCATCCCCAGGGGAAGGGTGATCGAGATCTACGGCCCTGAGATGGCAGGCAAGACCACCCTCTCCTACCACATCATGGCTGAGGCCCAAAAGATGGGCGGCGTGGCTGCTTTCATTGACATGGAACACGCACTGGATCCGACCTATGCTCGCATGTGCGGAGTGGACGTAGACAACCTGTACATCTCCCAGCCCGATACTGGAGAACAAGCGCTGGAGATCGCCGAGGCCCTGATAAGATCGGGGGCGGTGGCCGTGGTGGTTATTGACTCGGTGGCCGCGCTCGTACCCCGGGCCGAGATCGAGGGGGACATGGGCGACGCTCACATGGGCCTGCAGGCCCGCTTGATGAGCCAGGCCCTCAGAAAGCTCTCAGGCGCCATAAAGCAGTCCAACACGGCCATGATCTTCACCAATCAGCTCAGGATGAAGATCGGGGTGCTCTTTGGCAACCCAGAGACCACATCAGGCGGCAGGGCCTTGAAGTTCTATTCCTCGGTACGCCTGGACATGCGGCGGATACAGTCTATCAAGCAGGGGGGAGAGATCATTGGCAGTCGCACCAGGGTTCGGGTGGTGAAAAACAAGGTCGCCCCTCCATTCAAGAAGGCTGAGTTCGACATCATGTACAACGAGGGCATTTCTTGGGTAGGGGACGTTCTCGATTTGGCCACCGAGATGGAGTTGGTCACGAAGAGGGGTTCTTACTACTCTTATGGCGAAACTCGCCTGGGCCAGGGCCGAGAGAACGCCAAGGAATTCTTTAGAAACAACCCTGAGTTGACTCTCGAAATAGAGAACAAGGTTCGCGAGGCGGTCGGCCTGCCTCAGAGAAGTTACGTGCCTCCAGCCGAAGAAGCCCTTCCCAGCTCAGCGGACGAGGAGTCGAACGAAGACTGACCGCGCTGCTGAGAGCGTTCTGAGGGGGCCAGCGGGGAAATCCAACGGCCCCTACTTACGAATCACTTGAAAACAGAGGAGCCTACGCTCCACCTACCAATGGCTCCTGAGCCACAGCTATCAATTGCGAAATGTCAGTATAGTCCCATTGGCACAGCATACCAAGTCTTAGCTTCGCTATTCCGCCCTGAGCAAGGGCATAGAGACTTACTTTATCTCGGTTAGCTCTGAATTCACCTTCCCCAGCTTTCGGAAGGGTTGGAATTTGTGTTTATAGCATGTGTCATTGGGCATCTGGTATTGAGCTCGCCCAGGCGACCTCCCTCATCCGAGTCGAGGCGAATGCCACGAAAGGGCGAATCGGATGTGTGACAAAAGGCAGCAATCGCAAGATTAAAATGTAGTGTTCCTTGTCCTTAGTTCATTCCAGCGGCGAATGCTGCTAGACAAAATATACCTGTCACTGGAGAGGTTCTCTTCGCTCGTTGTTTAGGGCGGGCTGAAGCAATAGTCGCTCCTACGTGCAAGTTCAGCGATAGCTGTGGCAACCGATTGCCACGGCTATTTTTGTTTTGGGGTAAGTATGGCTGGAACGATAACGGCTCTGAAGGTTCAAAAGAGGAACCCCAAGCGGGTCAACGTCTACTTGGACGGTCACTATGCCTTCGGCTTGGCAGCCATTGAGGCGGCTAAACTGAGACGCGACCAGGTGCTCTCCGATGAGGATATCAAGAGGTTAAAGAAGAGGGATTCCTTCGAGAAGGCCCACGACCGCGCTTTGCACTTTCTATCCTATCGCCCCCGCAGCGAAGCCGAGGTGCGCCGCTACTTGCAGGGCAAAGCCGTATCTCCTGCCGTCGAAGAAGAGGTGGTCGAGCGCCTGACGAGAGCCAAGCTACTGGATGACCTGGCCTTCGCTCATTATTGGGTGGAGAACAGGGAGAGATTCAAGCCGCGCGGTTTGCGCATGCTGCGCTATGAACTTCACCAAAAGGGCGTGGACGCGAAGATAATCGCCCAATCGCTGGCGGACCTCGACGAGGAAGAGAGCGCCTATCGAGTCGCCACTCAACGAGGCCGCAGGCTGGCCCACCTGGACCAAGCATCCTTCCGCCAGAAGCTGAGTGCGTACTTGCTGCGACGGGGCTTTCCATATGGGGTAGTGAACCCGACCGTGGAACGCACCTGGCAGGAGCTTAGAGCGGAGGATGAAAAAATATAGATGAAAGTGAGGATGTGAGATGAATGGATTACCTTTGGCTATTGCAGGATCTGTGATTGCTCTCTCATTTGGCCTGATCCTGGGCTATCTACTCAACCGCTATCTGAGCCAAGCGCGTATAGAATCGGCAGAGGCAAAAACCAAACGCTTACTGGCCGAGGCTCATACCGAGTCTAAGGAATTGGTGCTTGCGGCGAAGGACGAGGCCCTAAAGTTTCGCGACCAGGCCGAGGTCGAGGCCAAGAAAAAGCGCTTCGAACTCCAAAAGGAGGAGGAAAGGCTGCAAAAGCAGCGAGAATCTACCGACCACAAGATGGCACGCATTGATAGCAAGGAACGCCAGCTCAATAAGCGCCAGAGCAAGATAGACCGCCTGCGGAACGAGTTGGATAGATCGCACCAAAAGATCATCCAGGAACTGGAGAGGGTGTCGAACTTGACCACGGAGGAAGCCAAAGAGCTGTTGTTGCAGAACATCGCAGCGGAAGCTCGCCAGGATATGGCTCGCGTAATCAGGGAAGTAGAGGCCAAGACCAAAGAGGAAGCTGAGCGTCGGGCTCGGGAGATCATCACGTTGGCGATTCAGCGGTTCGCCTCCGATCAGGTGGCGGAAACGACCGTCTCTATGGTACCTCTGCCGAGTGACGATATGAAAGGGCGCATCATTGGCCGTGGCGGGCGCAACATCCGAGCCTTCGAAAAGGCCACTGGGGTGGACGTGGTAGTTGACGACACGCCCGGAGCGGTGCTCCTCTCTGGCTTTGACCCTGTGCGGCGCGAGGTAGCCCGCGTGGCCATGAACAAGCTGATCCTGGACGGACGCATCCACCCCGGCCGCATCGAGCAGCTAGTGAACAAGTCTCAGGAGGAAGTAGCAGCCGTCATCCGCGAGACGGGGGAGCAAGCAACTTATGAGATTGGTGTGCCCGGTCTGCACCCCAGGCTGATCGAGTTGCTGGGCCGGCTCAAGTTCCGCACCAGCTACGGCCAGAACGTGTTGATTCATTCGTTGGAGACGGCTGGTCTGGCGGCCATGATGGCTGCCGAGTTGGGGGCTGACGTTAACCTGGCTAAGAAGGCGGGGCTTTTGCACGACATCGGCAAGGCCGTTGACCACGAAGTGAACGGTCCCCATGCCCTCATCGGTGCCGACATAGCCAAGGGATTAGGCGTGTCCAAGAAAGTCATCAACTGTATCGCTGCCCATCACAGAGAGGAAGAGCCCCAGTGCCTGGAGGCCATCCTGATCGAGGCTGCCGACGCCATCTCTGGCGCCCGGCCCGGTGCTCGCCGCGAAAGCCTGGAGCACTACCTCAAACGCGTTAAGGCCCTGGAGGAGGTAGCCAATTCTTTCGAGGGTGTGGACCAGTCTTATGCCATTCAGGCCGGCCGCGAGATAAGGATCATGGTCAAGCCCGAAGAGATTGATGACTTGGCCGCCATACATCTCTCCAAGAACATCGCCAAAAAGGTGGAGGAGACCCTGGAGTATCCAGGGCAGATCACAGTCACTGTCATCCGCGAGACAAGAGCTGTGGAACACGCTAAGTAAGTGCTCAGCATTCTGAAAGAACGAAGCCCTGCGGACTAGAAGTCAGCTCGCAGGGCTTCGTTCTTTCAGACTCAGCAGATCCAAATTCTAAGCAGAGCAGGCTCTCATGCCCGCGAACCAGCGGCCCTTCAGCAAGATCAGGATAGGCATGGGAGCACTTGTCCTGCCCTTGGTCCCTGGGCCCAAGGACCAGGGGGACGGTCAAGTACAGGGCCACCTCTGCTGGGAATCTCGTATCTACTGGGGCTGGAGGTTTACCTTCAGCCGATGCTTTGACGGCGTTTGGCAACTAGCGTGGCTATGGCTAAAACGAGCACCAGCGATAACAAGCCGGTTTCGACAATGCGCCACAGCCCCAACCCTAATCTGCCGGAACGGGCAGCGGCTGGGGCGGTTGGCTCTTGGGGCAGAGCTTCGGCAATGGCGGTGGGTGTGAAGGCAGGCTCCGCCGTGGCAACCGCATCTGCTGGCAATGTCGTTGGAATTATCGTAGCTTCAACACGTTCCTCTCCAGGACGTGGTGGAGCCTCGGCCAGCGTTTCCCCTTCGGGCGTGGATGGGGTGACGGCGACTGGAGCCGTCTCTATTCCCTGGGCCGCCAGGGCCGGGGTAGGCAGCGGTTTCGGCGTGAGCGCCAACTCACCCTGTCTCTCGGCGGGGGCGGGCAGGGGGGTAGCTCCGTAGGCAGTCTGGCTCTCAACAACCTTCTCGACCGCCACCTCTTTCTCGACGACGACGGTCGTGACCACCGGCTTCTCGACCACCATTTCCTTCTCCACCCCCACAGTGACCAGTACCTCTTCCGGAGCTTCTACCGCCTCGACTGCAACTTCCTTCTCCACCACTACGGTCTCAACCACCACCTTCTCCACTGGCACCTCTCGCATAATCACCTCAGGCGCCCTGGCCGGGGCCAGGCCGGTGAGAAAGGCGTCGCCAGCCAGCACCACAGCGAAGAGAATGGTCGCCAAAGCGGTGGCAGCTCTGAGGTAGACATAGGCTTGCCTCGTCTGGAAGAGGCTGGGGCGCCGGGCGGCTGGGGCAGGGCGGATGACAAAGGAACGAGGCACGGCCACAGGGGGCAACTGTCCCAGGAGGGCCACTGTCTGGCGCAGGGTGCGCAGATTCTGAGTGCAGTCGGCGCATTGGGCCAGATGCTTTTCCACCAGGGCTTGCTTTTTGGGCGAGAGCTCTCCATCTAGATAGGCGGAGAGCATCTCCTCGACACGTTGATGCTCAGATTTGAATAAACGGTCGAACATTCACTTGCTCCACTTCAATAACCGGGCGTTCACTTGATCGGACAGAAGTTTTGATAAAAGGGTAGCAACCCAACTGCGTTGGGCGTACAAGAACGGTAAATACGATTGGCCTTCTAACCCCATATCAGAATTCCAGACCAGCCAGATACTCACTCGTTCTTAAGACGGTATCGAGAGGGCAAAAGTTCCCTCTGTCCTAGAAGAAAATCTCGCAATTTGTTCCGGGCACGGCTCAGGCGTGATTTGACCGTGCCCAAAGCGACTCCGGTTACCCCGGCGATTTCTTGGTAGCTAAACCCTTGGACATCGGCAAGTACCAGGGTGATGCGCTGCTCTGGCGGCAGGCTCCCGATGCCAATCTGGATGACCTTGCTCAACTCCTGGCGCACAGTGTACTCCTCAGGCGACTCCCTAGAGTCGGTGAGGGATTGAGTGGGGGCTGGTTCGAGCACCAGGAGGGCATCGAGAGACGTGCTTGGCTGCCGCTGTTTGCGACGCAATTGATCGTAGCAGGCGTTAGTGACGATGCGCAGCAGCCAGGCTTTGAAAGACCCACCCCTGAACTTGCCTATAGCCTTGAAGGCGGAAATGAAGGCATCCTGAGTTGCATCGGCCGCAGCGTGGCGGTCACCCAGGATGCGATAGGCAAAGTTGTAGACCATGCTTTGATAGCTCAGTACCAATTGATTGAAGGAACCGACGTCGCCCTGGCGTGCGGCGTCAATGAGGGCCTTTTCGTCCATCTGCTGTACGCCTAACGAACTTGACTTGACTAAATTCGTTTATTAGTTTATACTTTACATCAGTAGTGAGAGACATTGGGCCGAAGTGGCGGAACAGGCAGACGCGACGGTCTCAAACACCGTTGAGGCTTTAACCTCATGTGGGTTCAAGTCCCACCTTCGGCACCTGCTATAATTATACCAGTTTTTGTCCAGAAAGGCTAGAAGCTACTTGCACCAAAAGTGAATGGGGCTGATCCCTGAGGGTTGGGGAGTAGCCTCATTTCAATCACTTACATGTCATGTAGCAGTCAAAGGTTTACACTTACCATAACGCAACAACCACTGCATATTGTGTACTACTTTGTTGAAACATACTACTCATTGTGTAGTGTTAACGATTCACTGCTACATTTCGCCTGTTAACGATGCCTGCTACACGACACTTACACCTTATCTGGACATTTAGGAGACTATCGCCAGTGACCACAGAAAACGTCAAAACTAGACAGTTTTCCAAACGAGATAGACTGGTAGCTACCTTCTCCATCGTCGCCTATGACCCTGAGAGCGGCGATCTGGGAGTGGCTGTGCAGTCCAAGTTCCTGTCGTCGGCAGCGGTGCCAGCCTGGCCCTGTGGGGCAGCCAACTGCTGCTGCAAGCGCCGCTGCGGGCGGGCGAGGTATGGGCCCGCTGGGCCTATCTCTTCTGGTCCAACGGAGGCGCGCCCGTGGGTCAGCGGACACTCCTGATGGCCCTGGCCGCCGCGCTGTTCGTCGCTGCTTTCCAACTGGCCGGACGAGAGGAGGCCTACGTGTGAAGAAGATGGCCGTGTGGCCCGGGATTGGGCAGTGGCCCCAAATGGTCGGCCCGTGGCGCTACGATCTCAGGACTATGCGGGGCGAGACCCTCTGGCTGCCGGGACTCCTGACGCTGCTGTGCGCCACCCTGGCCCTGCTGAACCGTGCCGAGCCGGAGAGCGCCCGCACGGTGGTGATGGTCTACCTGGAGGTGCTGCTGCCGGCCCTGACAGCCTGGGCTGCCTCGTCGCTCCTGGTCGGCGATCCCACCCTGGAGCTGCACCTGACAGCGCCCCGCCGGCCCGGACGCACGCTGCTGGAGCGGTACGCCCTGTTGCTGGGCGCGGCCGCCGCCTGGACCCTGGCCATGCTGGTCTGGACGCGAGCCTGGAAGATCCCCATCGCTCCGCCGGCCGGCTGGCTCCGCTGGGCCCTGATCTGGGCCGCTCCGACAGCGGGATTGAGCGCCCTGGCCGGCTGGGCCGCTCTGACCAGCCGCAGCCCAACCGTCGGCGCCATGGCTGCCACCCTGCTCTGGAGCGCCCAGTTGGTCTCCAGAGGGTGGTTTATGGCCACGCCAGCAAGGCGCACCGTCTTTCTCTTTCTGTCCTTCATCGCGCCCGGGTCCCCGCAGTGGCCCCTCAACCGTGCCTTCTGGCTGGCCTTGGCCGTCGTCTTCCTCGCCCTGAGCCTAAGGCTGCTGCGGGACGAGGAGCGCTACGTCGTTTGAGGTGAGAATCATGGCCTGGCACACGATGTTCGGCACTGCCTGGTACGAAGCTAAGCTGTTGGTGCGCCGGCGGGCCTTTTGGGTGGTCCAGATTGCGTTGCTGGCCGCCCTGCACCTGGTGGTCCCCGGGTCCTGGTCCGACAGCGGATACGACGCCATCGGATCGGTCATCCAAGGGCTCCTGCTGTATGGCCCCTTGCTCCTGGCCTTTCTGGTGGCCCCGGCCGCCTCTCGCGACCGTGGCCCGCTGGGAGATGTGCTGTGGGCCACGCCCCTGGGCATCCTGGAGCACACGCTGGGCAAGTTCCTGGGGATCTTCGTGGTCATCGCCCTGGCCATCATCGCCCAACTGACCGTCCGTTGGTCGAGCTGGCAATTGGACATCCAGCCAGGCTTCGGCGCCCTGCCGACGGCCTTCTGGCGCTACGCCCTGCCGTTGACACTGCCGATGATGGTGTTGGTCGTGGCCCTGCCGCTGTTTCTGGGCACGCTCTTCCGCCGCGCCATCGTGGTATACGTCGTGGTAGCCGCGTGGTGGCTTGCCGTTGATCTTGGCCTCCTGGTATCCAGTGGAACCATGGTGTCACCGTGGAACTTCAGCTTCGCGATGCTGGAACTCTCCCCCACGGTCGGCCTGGGTCCAGAATCGCCGCTGGTGCGCGGCATCGTAGCTGTGCATCTCACCTTAGGCATCACGTTGGCCGTCCTCACAGCGTGGACCTTGCTACGGGTTGAGAGGCGCAGTGACTGGCCCATGACGCAGCGCCGGGTGGCCCTGGGGCTGACATTGGCCGGGGTCGGGCTATTTGCCATCACTTTCCTGCTGTTTCGAACTGCGGCAGCTCGAGCCGTCGTCCCGCAGCCACCCATCGCCCCCCAGGCCGAGGCATGGCAGGTTGATGATTACCAACTGATGGCAGATCTGGCGCCGGCTACGGGGACGATCAGGGGGGTGATAACCTTGACGCTCCGGTACGAGAGCAAAGATCCCACCAACCAGGTTGTGCTGCAGCTCAATCCGACCCTCCACGCCGATAGCGTCGCGGGCCCCGACGATGCTCCCCTGGTCTTCACGCAGCAAGGGGAAGCAATAACTGTGCATCTGGAGACATCCCTGAGCTCTGGAGAGAAGGTCACGCTGGCCGTCGGCTATGGCGGCCATCCACGTCTCGCTCGTGAGGACTACGGCGACTTCTTTGGCAGCCTGATCAGTGCTTACTGGGAAACACTTCCTCTGCCAGTGCGCGGATATTTCGGTGATAACATCATCTACCTGTTGCGCGAGGGGGACTGGTACCCCTGGCCCTTCACCGCCAACCCTCGACGAGCGGCCCAGGCCCGTCACTTCGGCCATGCTCAGTACAAGCTCCGGCTGTCAGTACCCGCCGGCGTACTCACCGTCTCCTCAGCCGACACGGTGCTGGAGACGGATGGACAGGTGCACATCTGGGAAGACACACTACCGCAGGCGCTACTGGTGGCCTACACCCCCGGATTGTTAGAGCACAGCGAGGATCACATCCTCGTCCCACCGGCCGTGGCTGACGAGCTGGGTGATGAAGCAAGAGCGTATCTGGATATCAGCCGAGAATTGGAGAAGCGACTGGGCCGGCCAACTGATGAGCTACTGGCCGTTGCCCTGCCATATCTGACCCAGCCAGCCGTCGCCCAGGGCTTGATCTTCTTCCCAGAGGGCAGCGGCGCTCCGGCTTCATATCGTGAACAACCCTGGCGTGAAGGACGCACGCCGACAGTGATGTTCCGCTACCATGCCGACCGGCTGACCCAGGCCTGGTGGGGTGAAAAGGCCGCCTTTCCGCCGTTGATCCTCAGCCGAGGAGGCAGTTTCGGGCTGAACCTCACCACCGACCCAGCCACGGTGACCTGGGCAAAGACCAACAACCTGCAGGTCCCCTACGGCCGCTTTGTGCCGGCTATACCTGGTGGGAAGGATCAGCCAGCGATCAGGGTTCCAAACCCGGTTGAACCTCTCCAGCGCGCCCTGGGCCACTACACCGCCCTCTGGCTGACCGGGATGCTGACGGGCGACACGGCGTCAGTGGAGGCGGATCTGGTGCTGTGGCAACGTGGGTTGGTGGCTGCGCAGCCACAAAAGACGCGGGGATCGCGGGAAGAGTTCATGGCCCAGGCCAAAGCAAATGCTGAAGTGTGGCGGCAGTTCTCGAATCGTGGTCTGCCCACCGGCCCGCAGAGGGGCCAACTCGCGGCCCTGGTGGTCACCCTGGCGGAAGCTCACCAGGCGTTGGGCGACGAGGGCTTCGCCGACCTGCTGCGCGCCTTCATCGCCCGTTTCCCGGCCGGGGGCCAGGCCATCGCCACGCCGGAAGCGCTGTTCGAGATGGCGGGCCAGCGTACGGGCGAGGACTTCGTAGACCGCTGGGAGGCGAGTCGGCCACAACCCGAGCAGGGTTTCCCCGAGCCCACCAGACTACAGGAGGCGAATCCATGAAGATCGAGATCGAGAACCTGGGCAAGACCTACAAGGGCGGCGTGCAGGCGTTGCAGGACGTCAATCTCACCATTGAGACCGGGATGTTCGGTCTGCTGGGACCCAACGGCGCGGGCAAGACGACGCTGATGCGCATCCTGGCTACCCTGCTCAAGCCGACGACAGGCACGGCACGGGTGGCTGGATACAACGTCGCCGACAGCCGCGAGAAGTGGGCCGTCAAGGCCATGCTGGGCTACCTCCCCCAGGAGTTGGGCCTGTATCCCGACCTCACCGCCCGGGAGTTCGTGGACTATATCGCCATCCTCAAACACATGCACGACGGCCAGCGGCGGCGCGAGCAGGTAGCGCAGTTATTGGCCACCGTGGGGCTGGGAGAGGCCGCGGATCGCAAGCTAAAGACCTTCTCAGGCGGCATGAAGCGACGGGTGGGCATTGCTCAGGCCCTGCTCAACGACCCCAGGCTAATCATCGTGGATGAGCCCACCTCGGGGCTGGACCCCCAGGAGCGAGTGCGCTTGCGCAACCTCCTGGCCGATCTGGCACGCGACCGCGTCGTGCTCCTCTCCACCCACATCGTCGAGGACATCAGCCAGACCTGCGGCGACATGGCCGTGTTGCACGAGGGGCGGGTGCTGTTCTGGGGCGCGCCCGGAGAGCTCATTGATCGCGCCCGGGGACGGGTGTGGCAGATCAAGACGAAGGGCGAGAAGCCTGACGATGGGCTAGCCATTGTCTCCACCCTGCGCCTGGAAGACGGAACCCAATACCGGGTGGTGGGCGAGGATGTGGGCGGCTATGAGGCGCGGCCCGTTGAACCAAGTCTGGAGGATGGGTACATGTGGCTGATGCACTTCGAGAATGCTGGCACAGCAAGCTGATGGTCGTCAGTTTGTGTTTTGCTGACTTGCCTCTTTTCTCCTCTTGGCGTAAAATAGGGACAACCTACACGTCATAGATTAAGGAGGATTCCCGTGACAGTCTGCAAGCGAGAGAGATTCAGTAGATCCCAATTCGCTCCTGCTGGATCGCCAGATCCAGCAGTTAGCCCGCCCTCACCGTCGCGCTGGCCAGCAAGTTCGCAGTCATGCCGTCACGGTCCAACTACCGCGTGAAGGCAAGTATTGTGGGCGCGGCCTCTGAAGAACTACTCGCCTGCAGGTATAGGGTGAAGAATGCAGACGACTGCCCAGTCCGGAAATGCTAGGAAAGGAGAACTGTTCAATGCTTGCACAGAAAATGATAGTGGTAATGAAGAACCGCGTGACCTCGTTTGTGCTATTGGGATTTGCCATCTATCTGCTTATGGGCGTGGTGTACAGAGGGATTAACTTGTACTGTTGGCAAATGAGCATCTGGGAATATTTATTTGGGAGTCCACTCCAACCAGCTTTCGCTGCGGTGGATTTGCTTACCTGGCCGTTCTGGTTGGCATTAGATTTGGCACATGGCGTTGGCGTTTTTGGCACTGGAGCTTGTGCGCCACCCACCTAGTGCTTTGCGTTGCTGCCAAGAACAAGGGCGTGTTTGGAAACACTATCCAGCGGAAGGGCGACTTCACAATCGTGGGGTGCAGAAACATGATTCGCAAACAATCGCCTGTCGTCCAAGCTTCGCTCGCGCTTGCATCAGAGCCACATTCCGAACATCGGGCGGGCTAACCAGTCGCTGCAGCGGACGTGGCTGTCGAGAGCCTGCATTGAGGTAGGTTTGGTTAGCTATCGTTTCGGTGATTGTTGGGCACGTCGTTTCAGCCGCCACGCCGCTGAGCTCCAGACCGTTAGGCAGCGAATCTGGCGATCCGCCGCGAGCTTTTGCAATCTACCGAAACTAGTAGCCACCTTCTCCATCGTCGCCCATGATCCTGAAAACGGCGACCTGGGAGTGGCGGTGCAGTCCAAGTTCCTGGCGGTGGGGGCGGTGGTGCCCTGGGCCAGGGCCGGGATAGGAGCCGTCGCCACCCAGTCCTGGGCCAATACCACCTACGGCCCTGAGGGGCTGAGACTGATGGCCAAGGAGTTGTCGGCGCAAGAGACGCTGGACAAGCTGGTCAAGGCCGACGAGGAGCGTGCCCTGCGCCAGGTCGGCATGGTGGATGCCCGCGGACACGCTGCCGCTTACACCGGCCAGGATTGCTTCGAGTGGGCCGGCCACATCGTAGGGGAGGGCGGGGACGAACACTGTCCCTTCGCCTGCCAGGGCAACATACTGGTGAGCGAGGAGACTGTGCAGGCCATGGCCCGGACGTTCGAGGAGAGTGAGGGTGAGTTATCCGATCGGCTGGTGGCTGCCCTGGCGGCCGGACAAGAGGCCGGCGGGGACAGCCGGGGGCGACAGTCAGCGGCCCTTTTGGTGGTGCGGGAGAAGGGCGGCTACGGCGGCTTCAATGACCGCTGGATAGACCTGCGAGTTGACGACCACCCCACGCCCATCCTGGAGTTGAAACGGCTGCTGGAGCTCCACAAACTGTATTTCTTCAAGAGCAAACCGGAGCACCTGCTGCCCCTGGAGGAGGAGGTGGCCCGCGAGGTCCAGCAGATTCTCTCCGAACTGGGCTACTACAACGGCCAGATCAACGGCGTCTACGACGAGGCCACCAGGCAGGCCCTCTTCGATTTCTCCGGCATCGAGAACCTGGAGGAACGCTGGCAAGAAGGGGACTACATTGACCAAGTAGTGCTGGAGTTCATGCGCCGGAAGAGGGGTGTTGAATGACGATGAAGCGAGAAGCCACCTGAGCAAGAGCCCAGACGGCTTTTGTTCCACCTGATCCGTTAATCCTGCCAGTCCGTTGTTCCACCTCAAAGGGGATAAACAGCGAAGTCCTCTGCCAACTCCACAGGGCCGTCGAACTCGGCCTCGGCTGCCCGCCGCAAACCCTCAAGCTCACTATCCAGCGCGGTGAAGTGGATGAGCACCAGCTTGCCCGCCCCGCACCGCCTGGCCATCGCTCCCGCCTGAGTGGGGGTCGAATGTCCCGCATAGTCGCCGGTGCTCTCGTGAATGAGGATATCCGCTCCCTGGGCCAGCCTGGCCAACGCTCCACAGGGTTCAGTGTCGCTGGAGTAAACGACGGTCCTGCTGCTCTCCCTGGACATCACCTTCACAGCAATGGTGGGAACAAAGTGCTCCACGGGCGCGGTGGTGATCTCAAACTCGGGTGACTCGATGACCCTGTGCCCCACCTTCATCTCCACTTCGTGGAAGGCAACGGGCATCCCACGGGGCCAGTCCTGCCATTCCAGCGCATCCATGATCGAGGTAATGGCAGCCACGCTCCTTTGGGGGGCGAAGATGTGAAACGGCTCCTGGCGGCCATAGAGCCACAGGCCCAGCAAGAGGACGGGCACGCCGTAGATGTGATCGGGGTGGTGGTGGGTGACGATGAGGGAATCGAGGGTATTGAGGTCAACGCCGAGCGCCTGGAGCTTGTGCAACGGGCTGCCCCCACAATCAATCAGGATCGAGCTCTCCCGCCCCTGGAGAACCATGTAGGTATTGTCGCGGGAAGCATCCGCCAGCGCTGCCCCCGAACCAAGTATGATCAATCTGGCCATGAATTTGCTCCTCTGCTACTCATCCTCCCCATCAGTAGCTCTCCAAACGTGGTACATCCGTTGAAATGCGGTAAAGTTGGTCAGGATGGCCAGTACCCACAACGCAGTGGGCACCTGATCCAGGACTAAGGCGACAGTCAAGACAACGGTCCTCTCTAAGCGGGTGAGGAGCCCAACCTTGCAATCGAGGCCCAGCCCCTCGGCGCGGGCCCTGGCGTAGCTGACCATCAGAGAGCCAACTATGGTGACATAGATAAGAAGGATCTCCCGACCAGCGCCGGATCGGGTATAGAAGACGAGAAGCCCCAAGTAGACGATCGCCTCCGAGAAGCGATCCATAGTCGAATCCAGGAAAGCTCCGAAGCGGCTCCTCTTACCTGTCAGTCGGGCCAAGGTCCCATCCAAGGCATCAAACAGCGACACCAGGGGGAGCAAGAGGCCGCCAATCCTCATGTAGCCCTGGGCCAGGATCCAAGCGACCCCCAGGTTGAGAACAACGCCCGTCAACGTCACCACGTTGGGGGATACGCCCGTCCTGCCGACGAGACGGGCGATGGGCTCCAGGATGCCCCCAAACCGCTTCCTGAGCATATCGGTCAGGGTCACCGTCTGGCCACTCTTCGCCGCACCCGCCCCTCGTATTCGGCCCCTGAGAAATTCTAACCACTTCTCCTTGCTTCTCAATGTCTTTTCTTCTCCGATAGCTCTCGATAATAATCCAAGACCTGCTGGGCTACTTTATGCCAAGCGTAATCGGTGGCCGTGGCTTGCCCCTGGCGGCCCATTTTCTCGCGCAGGGCCGGATCTTTGAGCAAACGAATCAAGGCCTCGGCCAGACGCCGCTCATCTTCCGGCTGGACTAGAAGGCCCTCCCCACCATCCTCCAGGACACCGCGATAGCCATCAATGTTGGAGGCCACGATAGGCTTTCCTGCTGCCATTGCTTCCAGCAAGATAATCCCGAAGCTCTCGAAGCCGGTCGAGGGCGCGCAGAAAACGTGGCAGGTTCGATAATAGCGAGGTAAGTCATCTTCCGACACCTGACCGATGAATCTGACATCGCGAAGGCGATTTTCGCGGGCATAGAGCACAAATGGCTCCTTGTCCTCCTTATCGTAAGCTCCCACCACCATGAGTCGGGCTTCGGGAACAGCTTGCTTGACCTGGGCAAAGGCTCGGAGAAGGTATTTGAACCCCTTGCGCTTCTCCAGACGTCCGACGAAAAGGATGTTTAACTTGCCATCATCAAACCGCTCAAACGGGCGCAAAGCCGGGTCACCGAAGCGCTCCAGGTCAATGCCATTGGGGATAATGCGGTAATCGCCTGGGAAGTAAGGAGTCAGATACTCTCGAACCGCCTCAGAGACGGCGATCCGGCCATCGAGGCGGTCGAAGAAGCGCTCGAAGATGGGTTTGGCGTATTCGTAGCCTGGGTGGTTGGATTCACGGTAGGCATGGAAAGTGCCCACCACCACGGACTGTGGAGACAAGGGGGTGTGTCGCAGAACAGCCAGGGGCAAAGCCGGTGTCATAGGCTCGTGGAGGTGAATGACGTCAAACTGCTCCCGTTTCAGTATCTTCTTCACCCGCCGATAGACGCGCGGCGAGAGGGTGATGCGGGCCACGGAGCCAGCGGCGGGAATGTGAACGATGGAGCCAGAGACCTTGATCACTTGCGGGGGCACGTCCCCCACATCCTCAGAGCAGGCAGCGATGATGCGGACATCGTGACCCAGTCGCCGGAATTCCTTGTCCAGATTGAAAATATGTTTGACCACCCCTCCGGGGTAGGGATAGTCATAGGGCGAGACTAGAGCTATCTTCATAAGTTATCCGTCGTTTGCCATAAGGGTACCGACATCACCCACTGTTCGGGATGCTCTCCAATGTAGCGCTCCATAATGGCCACCACCTTCTCCACGCCAGCTCTAACGTCACGGTTCCGGTCGCCGGTGGCCTCTAACTCCAGGGGTGGCTCAAAGTGGGCGACAAAGGTGTTATTGGGCAGCCACTGGCCGAATCCCGCGATGATTGGCGCGCCGGTGCGTAAGGAGAGCTGGGCATAGCCATCGGGCAGGCGGGCGGGCGCGCCAAAAAAGTCCACCACGATGCCGCTCTCGGTGATGTCCCTGTCGGCGGCCAGGCCCACGACCTCATTGCGCCGCAGCGCCCGGAAGAGCTCCAAGAGCGGGCCATCAACGGGGATCAGTCGAAGGCCCTTGCTGGCCCGCAGGCTGCAGACGTACTGAAACAGTACCTCTGGCTTGAGGTGCTCAGCGGGGACAACGACTGGAATCTCCCGCAGGGCCAGCACTTGAGCCACAATGTCTGTATTGCCAAAGTGGGCTGTGATAACGATCAAACCCTTGCCCCTGGACAACGCCCTCTCGACGTGTTCCCAGCCTTCCACTTTCACCAAACGGGCGATTTCAGCCGGGCTGAGAGTTGGCACCCGAAAGAGGTCATAGTAATTCTTGGCCATGTTGCGAAACACGCCTCGTACTATAGCCTCACTATCGCCTGCCGCCTTTTGGCTGCCTTCTAGAATGTGGGTTACATTGTCGTAGATGTTGGCTCGTGTGCCCTTTTCCAGGCGGTAGAAGAGGTCACCCAATCTGGTTGCCAGGGGATAGGCCAAGCCTGGCGGTATGAGGGGCACGACCAGGCCCAACAGACGATAGAGGCAATAACCGAGCCTCGTCTGATCTCGCATGCTCTGCTCATCCGTTTCCCATCTGTTGACCGGTCTCGCCAAGCACCTCGGCGAACTCCTGCAAATACCGATGGAGCCTCCCCCAATTCAACGAACAATATGCCTGACGCCCCTCCCGCCTGACCTTGACCAGGCCCACCTTCTCCAACCGCCGCAGATGCCAGGAGATGAGGGGCTGGCTGACCTCCAGAGCCTCAACCAGCTCCGAAACGCTCAGCTCAGCATGGGCAGCCAACTGGGCAACGATGCGCAGGCGAGCGCTGTCACCCAAAGCTTTGAAGCATTTTGTGAGCTCTTTCGATTTGCTCAACAGATCATCGGGCATATCCAGCCAACCATTCATCTATTGATAAAGAAACGTTTATATATTACACCAAAAGTCGGCCTTTGTCAAAAAACCGCCCTTGCCAACAATCCACTTTTGTGCTAAAGTAGTAGAGCCTGCGGTAATAACCATTTCCCGAGATCGTCACTGGAGAGAGAGAGGAAGCAACCATGAAAATCGTTTCCCCCCACCGGTGGGATGTCTCCCCCTCGAAGGCCAAGGAGATACAGCAGGGGCTACGGAGCAGGGTATCCACGGAGAGGACTTTCAGTCAGGTCAATACCGTGGCCGGAGTTGACGTTTCCATCAAGGGCGAGGTGGCTCGGGCCGCGATAGTGGTGCTCAGTTATCCAGGCTTGACTCCTCTTGATTACAGCCTGGCGGAACTACCGGCGGAGTTTCCGTACATCCCTGGCCTTCTGGCTTTCCGCGAAGCGCCGTCTGTCTTGGCCGCCCTGGAGAAGTTGAAAACGGAGCCCGACCTGTTCATTTTCGACGCTCAGGGCCAGGCCCATCCTCGTCGCCTGGGTCTGGCGACCCACCTGGGGGTGATCATAGACAGGCCCGCCATCGGCTGCGCCAAATCGCGCCTCTGCGGCAGCCACCACGAGCCAGGCTCCGAAAGGGGCTCCTACACTCATCTCTACGATGGCGACGAGATCATCGGCGCGGTGGTGCGCACCAAAACCGGCGTCAACCCTCTCTACGTCTCCATCGGCCACCAGGTAGACCTGCCTGCGGCCATCGAGTACGTTCTCGGCTGCTGCACCAAATACCGCCTGCCCGAAACGACGAGATACGCCCATCGGGTAGCGGGAGGAGAGAAATTGGAAATTGGAGGGGAGAACAAATGGATACTCAACGAAAAATTGAACAAGCTGCCGCCCTCATCGCCAACTCTAAGTACATCATCGCCCTGACCGGCGCGGGGATCAGCACCCCCTCAGGTGTCCCCGATTTTCGCAGCCCCGGCTCCGGCCTGTGGGAGAAGGTCAACCCGATGCTCGTGGCCTCGTCCTTCTCCTTTCGCGTGCAACCCCAGGTCTTCTACGAGTGGGCTCGGCCTCTGGTCAGGAAATTGCTGGAAGCGGAGCCCAATCCCGCGCACCACGCATTGGCGGAACTGGAGGAGATGGGCTTGCTCAAGGCGATCATCACCCAGAACATTGACGACCTCCACCAGAAGGCAGGCTCGAAGCGTGTTCTTGAGCTCCACGGGAATATGCAGCAGGCCACCTGCCTCAAGTGCCGCAAGGTCGTTCCCATCCAGGATATGATCGAGCAATTCCTCGAGGCAGGCGAAATGCCCTACTGCTCGTGTGGCGGCCTGCTGAAGCCGAACGTCGTCCTCGTCGGCGAGCAGTTGCCCAGGTGGGTGCTCCTGGAGGCCTGGGGCGAGGCCGAGAGGTGCGACCTGATGCTGGTGGTAGGTTCCTCGCTGGAGATAGTGCCGGCCGCGGAGATACCCTTTGTGGCCGGGCGACGTGGGGCCAAGGCAATCGTCGTCAACTACCAACCCACGCCTTTGGACAGCCAAGCGGACGTGGTGATCCCCGAGGACGTGGCCAAGGTGCTGCCCCAGATCATCGGACAGGTTGGTAGATCGGTAGATTGGTAGTTGGTAAACTGGTTCCCAGTTTCCCAGAACGCAAACACGGGGCAACCAGAATACCTGGTTGCCCCGTGTTCTTTGCTGATGAGCTATAGAGCGATACTACAAAGGTTTTCCCATCGAAGAAGGTAGGGTAGTGGAAAAGAGCTTCTCAGTGTCTTTCTGGAACAGGAAGCCTCCCTCAATGCATAGGGCCAGGTGATTGGCCAGCATCTCGGCCGTCACCAAGTCGTGCTCCGAGAAAGTTCCGCCGTTCAGCTTGTTACAGGCCATCAGCACGCCGTGAAGTTCTTCTTCGCCCACGATGGGGACAGCGAGAAAGGGGTCGTTAGCATATTCCTCTTTCCACATCGCTGCTCCCAGTCCCTTCTTATGATTGGCTGAGATTAGTGACTGTTTGTGCTCAGCCACCCAACCCACGATACTTTGGCCCAGGGCGATTCTGTCCCCCAGAGCGGGAGTCCCTTTAGAGCTGGTCTTGATCACCACCAGTTCCCCGCGCTCCTTGTCCAACAGCATCACGTAACAGCGGCGGGCTCCCAGACAGTGGATCATAGACGCGAAACACGAAGAGAGCAACTCCTCGCCCCTCGGAGAAAAGTGCGATGGAAATCCCCCATCTGGCTTAAGGGCAAGGTTGACGTTCACGCCTTTTCCCCTGGCAACTGGTGGGTAGACCGTGCCTGTTCCATTTTTGGTGAGATAAGTCGCCAGCCACGGCGTGTAGTGATATTGACGGTCTTTATCCACTACTAGATGTAGCACCTAAAGGCTCCTTTCACCAATTTTGGAACAATCACGCAGGCCAACGGGCGAATCTTATTAGGCAGTTGCCAACGAAGACAGCAGAACCGAAGTCCTCTGGCCCTCTAGCTCCTGGCGGAGTATCCCGGCCAAGGCCTCGGTTACCTGGGGATCCCACTGAGTGCCCTTGTGCTGTTCCAACTCCCGCAGGACAGTCCTGAGGGGCAAAGCCCGACGATATGGGCGGTCGCTGGTCATGGCGTCGAAAGCGTCGGCCACGGCGATGACCCTGGCCCCAATAGGTATCGCGTCGCCCTCTATCCCCTTCGGGTATCCCCGGCCATCATAGCGCTCGTGATGGTGAAGGATAAGCTCCTGCCTGGAGCGGTAATAGGGGAAGCGGCTCACGATGCTGGCCCCTATCTCTGGATGCTTCCTCATCATCTCCCACTCGGCCTCGCTCAGCGCAGTGGGTTTGGTCAGGACAGAGGTGTCAACCACGATTTTGCCCAGGTCGTGAACGCGAGCGGCTGACTCAATGGTGTCCACCACGTCCTCGGATAGCCCCATTTTGACGGCCAGCTCGCGGGCATATCTGGCCACCCTTTGGGAATGTTGGAAGGTGTAGGGGTCACGCATGTCAATGGTGTCAGCCAGGGCCTCGACTGCCTCCTTGGTTTGAAAACGCAACAACGAGTTGTTCTTGAAGGAGATGTAGATGAGGGCCACGGGGATGATCATCAGGCACAAGGCCCAAGAGCTTATCTGAGCCACCAATGCAGTGAGCGGCCCCATAACGTAAAGGGCCGCATGCTGAGGGAGATCGTAGCTGTTATAGGTCACCCACACCCGCATGAGGCTGCGCTGGGTTTGCAGGGCCACCACCCCGGCCACCAGAAAGGCATTGACCGCGTGCAGGATGAAGGCTACCCCCACCAGCGTCAACAGGCCACTGGGCGAATTGATAACCACGGCGAGGGGTTCTGAGATCAGGTTATGATAGGAGAAACCAGCCAGCCCAGTGTAAAGCGCGGTCTGAGCCACATCGAACAGAGTGTGGCCCCATTTCTTCCGCAGGAAGACCTGATAAGAGATGAACTTCCCCAGGGCGCATATGACCATGGCAGCAGGGGGCGGGAACAGCAAGATGACGGCGAAGATGGCCGTGGTATCCACCGCTACCTTGTTCTTGGGTGGCATATGCACCGGGAAGCTGGCGGAGGCAGCGATGGCAGCCACGAGCAGGCCAGCCAGGATAGGTTGCTCGATGACTACGTTCAACCCCCAAAGGTTAGCCAGCGAGGCGAAGAGGGCCAGGGCTGCTAGAGCAATGCCCAGGATGTAGGCGCGTACGATGAGCGAAAAGTCTCGCAAGGAGTGCCTCCTTAGTGAAGATGAAGATCTAGCTGGAAGACGGGCCATCGGCCAATCTTACAGCTCTACCTCGCACTTCACCCAGGCGTTGCTCCAACCCTCAGCGCCATTGAGCTCGGTAGCGGCGACCTCGATAGTCACCTTCACGGGGAACCCTTCCGGATCGTCGGTGGAGACCTTTACTTCCACCTCGACCGGGATCGCATCTCCAGGCCCGACCGGTTTCTTGTTCGGGACGATGGTCACCCGTTCACCCTTGCCGTTGAAACCGTCACCGGTCTCGATGACATAGGTCTCAACATTGCTGGGGACATACACCTTCACGTGCAGGGGGCCCGTGACCAGGTCCTGCGTCCCCTCAGGGATCCAGATAATCACATTAACCTCGGTCCCGCCTATGGAGAGGATGGGGTCGTCCGGGCACCAATTGAAGGATGCGTAAGCTACGGTGCTGCCCAGGATCAAGACCAACAGCAGAGCTAAGGTGGTTGTGACTGACATCTTTTTCATGATTGACCTCCCTTGTCTATGAGCGCGTTACACGCTCTTTGCCAAACTCCAAACAGACTTTTGTAACCAACTATAATTATACCACAAAACAGCCCTTTTGTGGGTTACGGGAACCTTACAACAGGATTGTAAAAAGGTAGAACGAATCGCGAGGGAAAGTATGAATAAACTATAAAATCACCTAAACTGAGTACAAAAGGATTGCGAAAGGGTGGAACGAATTGCGAGAACGTCTATGGCTCGCTAGTCTCTTTGCCTGGCGCGCCTCTCGAAGAGATAACCTATGCCCCGCACGTTGTGGATATATTCTGGATCCCCAGGCTCCGCCGCCAGCTTTTGCCGGAGACGTGTGATGTGGGGGCGGATGAGGTAGCGAGCATCCCTCTCGTCCAGTTCGTAGCCCTGGGCCTGGCGCACCAGTTCCTGGCAGCTAATCACCCGGCCACCGTTGCGCATCAAGCAAAACAGGATGTCAAACTCCGTGGGGGTCAGCTCGATGGGCCGGTCGCTAACGGTGACTACGTGCTCGACTGGATTAATGGTCAACTCCCTGATTGTCAATACCTGGGCAGTAGAGTACGTGATCCGAGACTCGGCAACCTCAGCCACGTCTGCCATAAGAGCAGGAGAAGCCAGCAATTGACGACTGGTTTCCAGGTATTCTTGCAGATTTTCGGCCATTGTCTCCAGCAATCTCTCGATGCGCCTGAGATATGCCAATGCCTCCTTGACCGCGAGCAACGTCTCTTCTTCGCCCATCCTGCCCTCCGCACCCTCGGTGGTACACTCGATGCCCTGCCCTTGAAAAGCAGCCATATTATACTACAACTTCCCAATCTACACAAGCAGATCATTATAGAATGCCGAGGAATAGAACAAATTGCTGGCAAACACGATCCTCCAAAGAGTATGCCGTGGGGAAAGTACAAGAGCCACCAGATTGATATTCCGGTGGCTCATTACGTTGAACGAGCTTGCCAGCTATTTGACGGGAAGCATGTCATTGGGAAGAGTCACTTCATTTGGCACCAAAACGTAGGCTTTCGAGCATGTCTTCGAAGATCGGCCAGTTCTTATCCCACTCATCAAGCGGGGCATCGGCGACGAAGGCGGCGGAAACCCTCGCTACGTTCAGGCCGTCGCCCACTATCCCAAGCAGGTAGACCTTGTGCCTGACGCCAGAGGTAGCACTTGTGTACTCCGCGAAGATGCGCCTCCCTTGCCACTCACCCAGGGTTACAGACTCGGCCTCACCGACCTGCCAATCCTTGTCAGCCTCACCGCTCAACGTCTGAATGAGGGCCAGTGCTTCATCCAAGACCTGGTCGGCGTCCTGCCCTTCGGCCGATCCAGAGAGAACGATTAACTCAGGTGCGTCCTCCTCCACCGTCTCTCTGAAGATCGTGGCGTTGAGGTCTTCTAAGATCGTCCTCTCCACTATCCACCCTTCAGGATATTGGATGGACAGCTTCGCCTCCTCGTCGGTGTAGGCTTGAACGCCTGCTGACGCCGTCGGGGTAGGCATCGGGGTTGCAACCGTCGGCGCAGCTTTGCAGGACAGCACTAAAGCCATAAGCAGCCCCAGCAGGCTCAAAATCGAGGTTCTCCGAATCATGTTTTTCGCTCCTCGCTTGACCAGCACTTAAAAGTAAGCGCTACGAACACTCCGAGTAGCCGCACGAGCGGCAGACAACACACCCCTCGCTGGGCTCCAGGATCGCACCACATTCGGGGCACTCAGGCGAGATGTCTGGCATGCTCCTGACGGCGGAAGTCCTCGCTATGGCATTTTCCTTTGGATTACCAGTGTGGCCTCCCATGTAGCGCTCAATGGACTTGGCTATGGCATCGGAGCAGGACAGGGCAGACCCACCGTTGTGCCAGGAGGGCGAAGGACAGCGAATGCCCTTGAGCTGCCTAATGATGGCCTCGGTCTCAATGCCGCTTCTCAGGGCCAGAGAGATGAGCCGACCAATGGCCTCAGATTGAGAAGCCGTACAGCCGCCGCTCTTCCCCATGTGCAGGAAAACCTCGCACAGCCCCTCATCGTCCTCATTGATGGTCACGTACAAAGTGCGATTGCAGCCCAGAGCTATCTTCTCGGTCGCTCCTTTGGTCACCACCGGCCGTGGCCGAGGCGCTAACACTCCCTTGTCAGGCTTGGGTTTTGTCACGCCCCTGTTCAACACCTGCTCCTGGCGGCTGCCATCCCGATAGACGGTCAACCCCTTGCAACCCAACTGATAGGCCAAAAGGTAAGCCGTGGCGATGTCTTCTCTGGTGGCGCTGTGGGGAAAGTTGGCCGTTTTGGACACTGCATTGTCCACGTGGCGTTGGTAGGCGGCCTGCATGCGGATATGCCACTCTGGCGCGATGTCGTGAGCGGTGACGAAGGGCCGGCGCACATCGGCCGGGACCTCCTCCAAATCCTGGATGCCGCCTCGCTGAGCCACCTCCCGCATCAGTTCGGCGCTGTAGAAGCCTCGTTCCTGGGCTAATCTCTCAAAGAAGGGATTGACCTGGGTCAATTCGTCTTCGTCCAAGACATGGCGACGGGTGTAGACCAGGGCAAAGAGAGGCTCGATGCCGCTGGATGCGCCGGCGATGATGCTGATGGACCCAGTGGGGGCAATAGTGGTCGTGGTGGCATTGCGGATGCCCCGCCCTTTGATGCGGTCCTTCAATCCTTCCCAATCGAAGGCAGGGGCGTCAGCCAGGCATGGAGATAGGTTGCGGCTTTCCACCTCCAGCGGCTCCGGCAAGGGAAGCTGGCCTTGAGCATAGATGGATTCACCGAAGGCCGGGAAACTTCCCCGCAGGGCGGCCAAATCGCAAGACGCCTCCTTGCTCCAGTAGTTGATGGCCTCCATCACTTTTGCAGCCACCGCCTCCGCTTCTTCCGAATCGTAGGGGATGCCCAGTTGAATGAGCATGTCGGCGAAGCCCATCACTCCCAGGCCGATCTTGCGGGTTCTGAGGGTGGCCTCCTCAATCTCCGGCAGCGGGAACTTGTTGGCGGTGATGACGTTGTCCAAAAAGTGGACGGCCACCTTCACCGTGCGCTCCAGCTTTTCCCAATTGATGCCGCCCTCAGGGGTGAACATTCTGGAGAGATTGACGGAGCCAAGGTTGCAGGATTCATTTGGGAGCAGGATCTGCTCACCACATGGATTGGTGGATTCGTATAATCCCAGGGCCGGCGTAGGGTTGAAGTCGTTCATGCGGTCGAGGAAGATGATGCCCGGCTCGCCGTTTCTCCAGGCCCCCTCCACGATCTTGTCGAATACCTCCCCCGCCCTGCAACGACCAGCCACCTTGCCTGTGTGGGGATTGACGAGCTCGTACTCACCATCCTTCTCCAGAGCTTGCATGAACTCTTCGGTGAGGGCCACGGAGACGTTAAAGTTGCTGAAAGCGCCTTCCCCTTCCTTGCAGGTGATGAAGCTGAGAACGTCGGGATGATCAACGCGCAGGACAGCCATGTTGGCGCCACGGCGGCGTCCGCCTTGCTTTATGACATCGGTAGCCGTGTCAAAGACACGCATGAAAGAGACAGGGCCGGAGGCGACGCCCCCCGTGGAGCCTACGATGTCGCCTTGTGGGCGGAGGCGCGAGAAGCCAAAGCCAGTTCCTCCCCCTGACTGGTGGATCAATGCCGTGGCCTTCACCGCATCGAAGATGCTGGTCATGTCATCATCCACGGGCAGGACGAAACAAGCAGAGAGCTGGCCGACCTCAGTTCCTGCGTTCATGAGCGTGGGCGAGTTCGGCAGGAAGTCCAGGCCGGCCATCAGGCGGTAGAACTCCTCCGCTGTCCCTTCCACGTCCGTGTCGGGGTCATAAACCCTCTCCGCTTCGGCGATGGCCCGCGCCACCCGCCAGAACATCTCCTCCGGTGTCTCGACAACCCGCCCGTTCTTGTCCTTTTTGAGGTATCGCTTTTTCAACACCGTGAGGGCGTTGGGGGAAAGCTCCACTTTGAGGTCAACCATTGATGGTTTTTCCGATTTCATAGCGATGTCACATGACACCACCTTGGACAACCGCTTTTGGATCAACGATGGTGGTTCCTGACTCCTTGCGCAATGACCCCACAATCATTCCATAAACTCTCAGGTCGCCACCGCGATTGTAGACATTACGACAGACCATTCCATGGAGGTCTACTCTAGTACTCTGTCAACCGTGATTTGATGGGTAAACTTTGTTCACTGGAGTCTGGACAAGCTCGCTTCCTCCTACCACATATAGTAGCAATTGATTGGAATGCACCTGCATATAGTGGCCA
>DAOUDK010000055.1:0-57723 GCA_034431315.1 Anaerolineae bacterium | reverse complement strand
GCCCCCCCTCTTTCCCCCCCAAAGTTGGGGGGGATGAAAGGGGGGGAGGGGATGGAGACGGTACTGGTGCTGGCTCCATCGTCAGCCTACGTCTCTTCAGACGAGCTCGACCTTCTGTACGATTTCTACAGGCAAGGTGGGGATATCGTGGTCAAGGAGGACATCGCCGAGGATCTGGAGAAGCAAATGAAAGACCCTCAGACGACAGCCGTGACTTCCTATTTGATCAAGATCACCTCCGAGGTCAGCGACGGTGCGGTCTACTCCAGCTCGCCGGACGTGGAGACCCTGTTCATGGATGATTACCAGGGCGAACTGGCGGCTTTTTGGAGGGACGTGCTGAAAATCGGGAAGCTCAACCGGGGGTACTTCGTGCAAGGGGACGGACACGCCTTGCTCTACAGCATAGATCCCAGCCCGATCTCGTTCGACGTGGACATCCCTTTCACCTACGAGGGCGCGAAATACGACCGCCACGGTCGCTACGTGAGCGGCCTCTCCGGCTCCGGAACCTTGGTCGTCACCCTGGGTCACCACGAATACGCCCGTGTCTATCGGGTGAATTAGAAATTAGAAATTAGAAGGTGAAAGATGTCCAACATCCAATCTCCAACCTCCGACCTCCAATCTCCAACCTCCAACCTCCAACATCCAACCTCCAATTCCCACTACCGGCGAAACTTCATCTGCTTCGTCCTGGACTACGTGTTCTTCGGCGTCGGCCTGGCTTTCATTAGCCAGACGACGGTTTTGCCATCCTTCGTCAGCCAACTGACCGATTCGGCTCCCTTGATCGGCCTGGCCTCAACCATCCAGACCGGTGCCTGGCTTCTGCCCCAACTGATCGCCGCCAGCTACCTGGCTGATAAGGACCGCAAGAAGCCATACCTGATGCTGCCCGCGGCCATTGGCCGGCCTGTCTTTTGGCTGCTCGCCGCGGTGTTGTTCCTGGCCGGAGATCTTTCCCCCACGTTGATCTTAGGGTTGTTCTTCATCGGCCTGGCCGTTTTCATGAGCACCGATGCCCTGGCTGCCGTGGCCTGGTTCGACATCATGAGCAAAGCCATCCCCCCAACCCGGCGGGGCCGGCTGTTTGGGATCGGTCAGTTTTTTTCAGGACTGCTAACAGTGGGAGCGGGAGCGGTGGTGAATGCCCTCTTAGGTCCACAGGGGCCACCATTTCCCCGCAATTACGCCCTGCTATTCTTCCTGGCCGGGCTGTCTTTCTTCGTCTCCTTGGCGACCATGATCTTTCTGCGCGAGCCAGTCGAGCCAACGCAAAACGAGCGATTACCCTGGAACGCCTTCTTACCCAAACTATTGATGGTCTTGAGAGAGAATCGTACGTTTAGACTAGCCACGGCTCTGCGGCTCCTGATGGGCTTAGGCGGGATGGCTCTACCCTTTTACGTTGTCTATGCCACTGAAGAACTGCGCCTTGGCGTTGGGGCCATCGGGCTTTTCCTCTCGGCCCAGGTAATTGGCAGCATTCTGGCCGGATTCGTGTGGGGGTACCTGAATGAGCGATCCGGTAGCAGGATCGTGATCCAGTGTTCCACGGTGATGGCCCTCGCTTCGCCCCTCCTGGCCTTGCTCATGGGGCCGATAGCCCGCCTGGCGGGGGCTTCAACAATCTACGTCTACTCCCTGATCTTCCTGGCCATCGGAGCCCTGAACAGTTCTATGATGCCGGGATTCATCAATTTCGTCCTGGAGCTGGCCCCGCCCGAAGAGCGTGCCACCTACATCGCCCTGACCAACACCTTGTGCGGCGTGCTTATGGTGGCGCCCTTCCTGGGGGGCTGGCTGCTCCAGGCGACATCCTACCCCGTCCTTTTCGCCGTCACAGCGGGAGGTGTCGCCCTGGGGTTGGTCCTGACCTTCCGCCTGGAGGAGCCGCGTCAAATGAACAACGAAGCCGAATGAATTGACGAGAGATGACTGTTGAAGCGATGCTGTTGGGGACTGCTCAGGACGGAGGTGTGCCTCAGGCCGGATGTTATTGTTCCAATTGTGCGCCGGCGCGAGCCGACCCGTCCAGGCGCAAATTGGTGGTCTGTTTGGGATTGGTGGATTACGCCGCCCGCCAGAGCTGGCTGATTGATGCCACCCCCGATTTTCGAGAGCAATTGCACGCCCTGCACAACCTGGCTCCGGATTGCCCGCTGGCTGGAGTCGTGTTGACCCACGCTCACACTGGACATTACGCCGGGCTGATCCATCTGGGGCGCGAGGCGTGGGGCACGCGAGATTTGCCGGTGTATGCCTCGCTGCGGATGGCCAGCTTTTTGCGCGATAATGCCCCCTGGTCGCAATTGGTTGCGATGAGAAATATCAAGCTGCGGTTGCTTGCGCCCGCCGGCGAGGCGCAACTCAGCCCCAACCTGCATCTGACGCCCATACCAGTTCTGAAAACGTATCCAAAAAGGGAGGTCTGAATCGCCTCCCACGCTTGCTTTTCGGGCTGGGCACCTGGTTAATCCAGCGGACTGCGAACCGCCAGGGCACCTCGGTTGAGAACGTGGGTGTAAGTGTCGCTGGTGTGATAGAGGATGAAACGCTTGGCCCAGTAAACGTAGGCTTTCTCAGTACTGTAGGCATAGTGCTTAAGGCGGATGGCATCGCGTACCTGGTCAAGCAGTCGCTTAGGTCGTTGAGTCATGATAACTCGTTTGGAGCTTTAGTATTTGTACAGAGAGCGGGGCTATGGTATAATACCATACGTGATTGAGTAGGTTGAAGTTTTCTGCATTTGGTTCCTCCAGGGGATATTGTACAGAGTGTTTGTGGTTTATGCAAATTCTGGCTGCTTATACAGAAAGCTTCTGCATTATCACCTCTGGGAGCTTTTTATACAGAAGAGTTCTGTATAAGTATATGTTAGCCCGCACTTGAATAGCTTTGAGGGCGACGCAGAGAATTTGGCTATGAAGATAGCGTTGCTTTCAGACACGCATATCCCGACCGCAATTCCTCAGCTACCGTCTGAACTCGTTGAGCATCTTCACACAGTCGACTTGATCCTGCACGCTGGTGATCTTGTATGCCTGGATGTTTTGGAGTCCTTACGGGCAGTAGTAGCCAACACAATGGCGGTGCGCGGCAACATGGATGAACCTGCCGTTGTCCGTCAGCTTCCGCGCAAGCAACTTCTTACCCTGGCTGGAAGAAACATCGGCCTGATCCACGGCAATCAGGCACCCGAGATTGAGCGCGAATACTTAAAACCTGGTTACGACTACGACTCCCCACCTGTGAATGCATTCTACGAGTATCTGATGGGTGAGTTTCCAGAAGCCGAGATCATCGTTTTCGGCCATTTCCATGTGCCGCTGGTGAGACGCAAGGACAATCGTCTGTTGATCAATCCAGGTTCCGTTGCTCCCTACAAAGGTCATCGTAGTTTTGGTATACTTGAACTAGATACTAGCGAAGCAAAGGCAGAGATAATCAAACTATGAAGTTCATTGGCGCTCCCGTAAACTCCGTGCCACGTTCTGCCTCCTCAAGTAGGGCCAAGCTTGGCAGCAGAGTGTGGGCTAACCCCCGCTGGAGCTGACCGGGCTATCGCGCACCGAATTTGAGGTTGGTTTCGTTTGTGTAGTTGATTTTCAGTTGAGGTTGGTTTTGCAAAGCCGCCCGGCAGATCAGCTTCGCCGTTAGGTGCCTAAAAAGGCATAGATCGCTGAATATTCTCTACTGGGCAATAAATAAATCTGGCAATGGGCTGAAGTTGAATGAGCGAAATTATAATCATAGAGCGAGATATGACATCCGTCGAATTGGAACGTATGAATGCCAGATTTGACGAACATGCGATAGAAAATAAAGTCGAAATTCAAAGTTCTGAAAGAATTGGGTATATTGCTCAGGATGGCGAAAAATTTATCGGATGTGCATCTGGGCTGGCTTACAAGAATGGAATTGAATATAGTGGTTGGTTTTATTTGACGGATTTATTTGTTGAAAGAGAGTATCGTTTACAAGGGATTGGTTCAAAGCTACTCAAAGTGCTTGAAGAAAAGTTGCTGCAATATGGTATCAACAAGATATGGACTTGGACTGCGGCATACGAGGGGCCGGAATTCTATGAAAGGCAAGGCTACGAAGTCTTTGCGGAAATGGAAAATTGGTATTCAAGCGGCGATAGTCGAATAGGAATGAGAAAAGAAATAAAACCATAAACAGAGAACAGAGGTGCCGAACCATGCAACAACCGGACTTGGCTTCGCCAAGGTGGTGCGCGGCGCGATATGCTAGCAATATCAGCCAATCTGCTCAAGGCAGGCGGCGGGCTAACAATGCGTCAACCCGACTTGCGAGATCGGCGTTATTCGCCCGCCACGGTTAGGGTTGTTGAAGACCAGCCACCCGCAAAGCAGTCGGTTTTTCTCGCAAGCGGGTTACGCCGGCGTTAGGCCGCAACCTTTCAATACAATATTCGTAACTACTCAGACGGTCACCCGCTCACGGAGGAGCATTGGAGGGTGGAGTTGGCATCCAGGGCTCTCCGCGATAGGCAGCTTCGAGGGCATTGAGCATAGGTTGCCCCTGCTTCCGTGCCGTGGAGATGTAGCCGCGGATGTCACAGAACTGCTCGGCTCCTGCAACAGTGCGGAATGCGCCCGAGATCTTTTGCTTGACTTTGATCATCCGTAGGTCTCGCTCGCCCTGATTGTTGTCGAAGGGGACACGGAAGTCGTACATGAAGGCCAAGACTTCCTTCGGGTAGTCCCTCAGGCGATCGAGGAAGTTCTTGGGTGGGGATTGCTTTTGTCTCCCCCGTTTCTTCTCGGGCGGAGGGTCTGGGGGAGGATTGGCCGCAAAGCCGCGTTCCAAGATTTCCGCGTAGCGGCGTTCGAAGTCGGCCAAGAGATCAGGGAGCAAGTGATCTTGGGTCGGGCGAGCTTGGTCGACAGCTTTCTTGATCTCGAGGAGCAGATCGATCAGCTCATCGCGGGGCGTGCGGAAGCGCCTCTTGATGAAGAAGAGCCGCGCTACCGTTGGCAGACCCAGTGGCCTGCCGCATCCGAGTCCGCGGTGACGGGCCAATTCGAGACCGGGGACAGGGTGCGACATCGCATATTCGGGGAGGGCATCGTGATCGAGAGCAAAGTCACGGGGGCCGACGAGGAAGTGACCGTGGCTTTCGAGGAGGAGGGGATCAAGCGCCTGCTGGCCAGCTTCGCCAAATTGGAGAAGCTGGAGGGCTGAACGCGGATGTGACTCCTGGTGAGGTAGACAGCAAGAGCCGCCTGTTTCAAACGCAGGTGGCTTTTGCGGTTGGATGCTATGAAACCGGTAATGAAGAGAAGAACCAGAGGATCAGAATTCAAGGAATTCTTCTGGATAGTGCGTCAAGTCCAGTCTTTCTTCGTCGGGTATCGGTCGTATGCCCCACTGTTGCATGGCCAGCGCACCAAAAAGGACATCAATCGAAGTCCCCTCTTCATCCTTTCCAATCTCGTCAATGACCATCGTGTGAGTTGATATCTGTCGCCCTTCCACTTCAGCTTCGAGGAGTGCTGTTTCAGTTGCTTCCTTGACTGTCCCGCCGAGGGCACTTCGGAATGGTCGCCGAGTTTTTGTGGTTGTCAACACTGAAGCGACATCCGCAGTGACGTAGGTATTGCGGGCGCCTGTATCAAACAGTGTCCAGCACTCCCTGCCATTGACTTTGATCATTTGGCGAACTCTTCCCACCGCAAAACCTCTTTCTCACTCACGTCGTCCATTGCCAGAAGGCCAAATCCTGGTTTGTTGAACTCACCTAGTGGGCCCACTTGGACTCGAACCAAGAACCGACCGGTTATGAGCCGGTTGCTCTGCCATTGAGCTATGGGCCCAACAGAGCGGGAGACGAGACTTGAACTCGCGACAGCCTGCTTGGAAGGCAGGAGCTCTACCACTGAGCTACTCCCGCATCAGTCGGGGCGGGCGGATTTGAACCGCCGACCTCTTGGTCCCAAACCAAGCGCGCTAACCGGACTGCGCTACGCCCCGTCTGCTAATAGTATAAACTATTTGCCCCAAAAGGTCAAGCTGATAGGGGCAAATGCATGTGAGAGCAGACATGAGCAAACAAGAATGCAATACTCTGCGAATGAGAGAAGCCCTGGCAATCTGCCAGGGCTTCTTCCTTAGAGTTTACGGAAATCGAACTCGGATTCGGAGAACTCGACCAGGCACACTTACAAGCTTAGTCGATTGCCCTTCATGGTTCGAGGCAACCTCCCCAAAACACTGAATTACCGATCTTGCTTTAGGAATCCTATTGGGATACTTTTAGGTTTCTCATGCTGGCTGGAAACCCAGGTCTCTGTATATAAGTCAAGACTCTGGCAGACTCGCACAGCTTGATTCGGCCCACCACTATAGATGAGTTGATACAATAGCGGCATGCCACCGCGCCAGCGATATGCGGACGCAACCCCAGCGCTACCGCCTGCCAACACTGTCAGGTATCGTTCATCCTCCACCCGTGTCTGAAAACCTACACAATGTTGATGCCCGTGAAACACTAGATCGAAGTGGAACCGCCGCAACCACTCGATCACACGTCCCACCTCCCTAAGAATGCTATAGTCTACTCCACTTGTCCACCGATGTTGGGAGAGATGGTGATGCAAAACTGCCACTCGGATACACCCCGTGGGAGGCTCCTCTCGGCCCAATAACTCCCCTGCCACCTGAAGCTGTTGGAGGCCGATGTAGCCTTGCTCCCTGGGGTGACTACCATTTGAGTTAGGTACTGGATCTAGATCCTCGCAAGAGTTCAAACTCAGAATCTCCAAGTTCTCTACCCGGAAGACGTGAGTGTAACCGCCAGGCGACCATTCTAGCGGCAGACGTCGGAATCCTGACGGGTAGAATTTGTTCCAGATCTCTGTGTAGCTGGCTAGCTGTGCCTTTGGCTCCTCAGTGAATATAATCTGATTTTGCTCATGGTTACCTGGGCAAAGCACAACGCAGGAACGTTCTATGCCTAATTCGGCTGACAGATTACCTAAGAAGTCTACAGCTTGTTCAATGCCCTCTTTATCGCACTGAAACAGTAGATCCCCGCTCACTACGACAACTCTTGGCCACAAACATTCATTCTCAATTCGCAGCGATTTTAGATCCTGAACAAGGGTGCCCAAGAGTGTGACCCGATCATGAGGTGGGCGGCCAACTCCCGGAATCTCGCTAGGATGGTCCCAAGCATGTCCCTCTCCGCCAAAGTGGAGGTCAGTGAGATGCATGATTGTAGGAAAGGCAGGATGCGGTTCCCTGATATGAACGTGGGGCAGGACAGCTGGCTGGGATGAGTACAAGTCAAGCCAACGAGCCATCACTTTCCCAGGCGGTAAAATGCTATTACCATCGAGGCGAACAAACCCGCTTGCCAACGCTCCTTGGAGGGCCTTTGAGCATTGCGATGCCCCCATGGACAGGCTAGCTGCCAGCTCACGAATGGGGGTTGGCGTTCCAGCCACAGTGGCCTTCCGAATTACAGACTGAGCATCCTCGTTAAGGCTACTCCAGGATGCTTCCAGCATTTTAGCTAGTTCTGCAAGAAAGCGGGATGCTGAATTCTCAAGCACCTTGGTAGGGTCCCGCGTAGGGTTCTCGAGCAGGTCCCTCAGCAGGTACTGGGTGAGGCTTGGATGGCCGCCAGCCCAACTTCCAAGCAAGGCAGCTATGGCCTTTGAGGCGCCAAGTGATGGCGGAAGTTCGATATTTCCTAGCAGTTCCGCAACTTCGTCATCACCCAGTGGCTGTAACCATACATTTCTTAGCTGCTGCCAGAGATCGGAAACAGGGAGTCTCTCGAGGAGATTCTTCATCCGAATGTCACCACAGAAGATAGTACGTAGGTGCCGTGCGTGTAGGCGATGGCTGAACAGTTCATGCTCCAAATTGGCCAGTAAATCCTCGGCCCACGGCTGCTCACATAAGCGATGAACATCATCGAGAAATAGTTCGAGGGAAACAGGCTGATCCATTAGCGATTCAGCAGCCTGAATCATCCGTAATATCGGCTTGTCTGTGGTCGGCCCAACTCCCGCGCCTATGGCATTCCTGACCCCTTGCTCATCTTTCTCGCTGCCGTGAGCAAGCGCAGCGGCAAGCCAATCTCTGACCATTTCCACCAACACGAATGCGCTTGTCTCTAGGCCTGAGAATTGCACTATCAAGCAAATAGGATCGAAACCAGGTCTGGTCTCACGTTGATCGCGAATCTTGCGCAACAGCATAGACTTACCCATTCCGCGCTGGCCTATGACAGCGAAGGAATCACTCCGGTCCAAACCATGGTCGATGTCCTTGATCACCTCATCGCGGCCACAAAAAGTCTGGTCCGCCGCGTTCCGCCAGTGGATTGTTCTCTTTGTAAATGGCATAGGCTTGAACTCTTTCTCTCCCAGCTTTCTCTTCTTTAGCGGTCTAGCATATATTCTCGAAGAAGCTCAATGCCAATCTGGTACCATCCGTGTCTTTGGCTGATCAATTGGTAGCCAATCAGATGGTGAATAATGGTCCCAGCGCGTCGCCCCACCAGTTTTCGTATTTCTTCTCTTGAGACCTTCCTGCGTTTAGCGATAAGCTCCAGAACCTGCAACTCCTGGGTAAAGTCCCTTTCAAGTCGCTCTAGAATCTCGTCGAATAAACTGGAATCCTCTTGCATAAAGTCGGGGATAGCATCTTGGACCATGCGCTCATCAACTTTCAGGGGACGTGCTGGCCTGCGCTGGCAGATCCGGCTGCAAAGTCGGCGCGCGATGAACGGGTGGCCTCCAGTTAGTCCGTAGATTCTATTCAGCGCTCCTCCTGTGTAGCGGACGCCCATCCCGACGCCAAGCTCGCGCACCATGCTAGTGCACTCACCGAAATCAAATGGTGGCAAGAACTCCTCCTCATAAAACTTGTAAACCGGATTGGCAATCTTCTCCCACTGGGCCTGCTCTGTAATAGCCGGGTTGGCACCGGTAATAACGGTGACCACGTCTCGATGTTGCTGTGCCTGCCCTCGCCAATAGCTAAAGAAGTCGAGGTATCCTTCGAACCCTTTGGATACACTGCCAGCAGCGAGAAGACGCTCGACCTCATCGATGAGGATGACAATCTTTGGAGGGGAATCGAGTTTCGCATGGAGCAAAGCTTTCCGAAGTCTATTAAGATCATTGTCAAAAAGAAGAGAGATTGGCGTATCCAAAAGGGGCCCAAAGTTCTCGTAGACGCCGAACATTCTAAAGCCCACCTTTTTTGCTAAATTTGGATACTTCCTTCTGAAGTCTTTCGCAAGTTCATTCCCAAGTAGCCAGAACACATAGTTGCAACTCTTCGCCGCAGATGGAACGGCAAGTAGATCCACGTAGGCAACAAGATCAGAGTCGCTCTTGTCTCTCACCCGCCACAGGAATGATGTCTTGCCTACCTTTCTAAGCCCGAAAATCCCTACATGCCGGCCCTCACTAACACATGCAAATAGACTCTTGAGCTGACGTTCCCGCCCGAAGAAATGGCTACCACTAACCGGAAAATTATCTCGATAGAGGTCCCGCCGGAATAACCACTGGTCTAGGACATTGCGGAATTGGTTTGATGTATCAGCATCACCATCGAATGCCTGAAGCTCAATGGGAATGATGGTCGTGTGCTGTCCCCCGCTCTCAAGACGTCGTCGGAGGGCGCTCATCAGCGCCCTGGACGTCCTCACGATTAGAAACGCTAAACTCGGATCCGCTCGCTCCTCCTTGGTTAGAACTTCTAGCTTCGCATCTAGATTCCGAAGCTCCATCATTTTCGGTTCCGTTAATAGATGCCGGACCAGGATTGCCTCCTCCAGCCCGTACGTCGTGCGCAATTCCTCACTCGTGGGCTCAACTATAAAGTCTATGTTGTGAGTGTCTGGTCGGAAGATCTGCACAATGGCGAATCCGGCCCGCTCGAACAGCTCAAAGCTCCGAAATGCCCGAGCGTTGATCCGGATAGCATTGATTCGATGCAGGAGGTTGACCTCCTTGAGACTAAGTCCCCTGAGCCGGTTGGCCTTTTCCAAATTGTTCTTGGCTTTCGCCAATAGATCCCAGTTGATCCGCGCAGCTCGCTGAGTGGCCAACTGGAAGTACGCAGCCCCAAGCCATCGGTTGAGGTTAGCGCGACTGCCTTTTGGCGGGTCAAGGGCCAAGGCGCGCTCAAAGTATTTAGTGGCCTGTCCGGGATGACCCGTCTTGAGTTCCAAGACACCGGCATCTTCATGGAGCTTCTGGTGGTTCGGGAAAAGCGCCACTCCCTTCCGGTAGACTTTGCGCGCTGCCTCCGGTCGGTTTGCGCCCCTCTCGAATGCGGCAAAGCTGAGCACGAGTTGAACACCAGGAGCGCGTTCAAGACCCTCCTGGTAAATTCGACGAGCATCTTTCGATCGCTTCTGTTCCCTGTAAAGGAGAGCCGCAGCGAGATATTCGCTGGGGGTCTTCAACCTCGAGAGGGTATCCTCAGGCGATACGGCAGTGCTGATTCCTTTCTCAACAGGCTGCGACAACACCTCCTGCGCTTCGAGTTCCGCCTTGGCTTCCACAGGCGGTTGCTCACTGATTTCCTCAACAACAGGGGTCACCAAACGTCCAACAGGTCCGGGGCGCACCTGATCAAGCCGAAAGCGAACGAGAATCCCTGGCTTGATCATTGTCGGGTCCACACCATGCCCCAATGAGCGCGAGTGGACCAACACCTTGCCATGTTTCTCATGGTGCACAAAGCCATATCCGCTCTTAGTATCGAACCACTCGACCCGTCCTTCCAACCATTGGCGATCCATTTGATCTCTCCATAAGATTGATCATGAACAATGTTGAAGCTCAACCTCCACCTTAACTTATGCAAATTGTATCACATAACGAACCCTACGTCAAATCTCAAGAAACCAAGAGCGTGCGTAGCCGAAGAGTTTCACAAAGCCCTATGGGTATATGGGACAAGTCGGTTAACCTTACTATTTGTAGCCATCCCAAGCAGAGGTGGGGTTGACACCTTAGTTTGAGTTCCAACCCTACAATATGTTGTGCTCATCGCAGACAATACTCTTGCATGTTGTGATAGTGGAGTATGCACAATCGCTGCGCAAGCACGCCAATGTTATGGCTGGCTATTCGGTCCGAAGGGCTCGCAAGGTTTCCTTACTGAACGGGTTGTGTCCGCTTCGCAATGCCTCGATCCATGCTCTACGGTGAGCACCGTAGAGCACCTGAGGATACTCAGGCTGCGTGTCCAGCCAGGTTAGAAAAGCCTCGAAGTCGCTGATTGCCTCTTCGGTACGACCGGGGGCGTCGCGTCCCTACCGTCGGCGCACGGCACAGCCGACGCCGTCAGTGCCTGTGTTGGAAGTCGAGTGAGAAAATGAGGCCATGAGGAAACGGAGTAACGAGTCGCCCGTTGACTCGTTACCCCGTTATTCGTTGACTCGTTACTCACCTCACCCAGGATGTACTCTGATCCAACCAATCGGGGAGCTCAGACCCAAGGTCGAGGACTTTTTGCCATCGTGATCGGACATGTAGGCAATGTGCATCCCGCCGGGGGAGCAGGCGAGGCCGATGTCACGAGGATCAGCGGTACACATCTTTCCGATGCTTGCAGTGGAGCAGTAAGACGACGGACTCCTCAACACCAACTGCCTTTTCACAGGCTTGGGAACAATGACCTGGTAACTCATCGGACTTTCTCATGCCGCTGAGCCATATATTCATCAATGGTCACATAGTCTCCTGCCTGGTAAGCAGCGCGGGCTTCTTGAATCTCAGCTTGAACAGTTTGGTCTCGCTCCCACACTTCGTCCTCACCCTGGGCCATTTGCTCATCAAGCAGTTCCCAAAGCCGGCGCTTATCTTTCATACTTAACTCTCTCACGGTGTCAACCAATGCTTCAAAGGGAATCCATAGTCTCACGGTCTCTTGAGTCATGATCTTTGCTCCTTTACTTGAAACTCGCTTATGCATCAGTGTCAACTTAAGGCTCAAAGGCCCGGCCCCGGGGCGGCCCGGGGACGGGGTTTTGAGCTTAAACGAGCGACTCGTTACTCACCGCGCCCAAGAGATGCTCTGATCCAGCCAATCGGGGAGCTCAGGGCCGAGGTCGAAGACTTTGGTTTGGTCGCTGCCATCGGGTCTCATGAGGTAGAGGGCCCAGACGCCGTCGCGGTCGGAGAGGAAAGCGAGGTGTTGCCCGTCGGGAGACCAGGCGGGCAGGCCATCATTGGCGCCGTTGATGGTCAGCCGCCTGACGTCTGGAAAGGGCACTCCAACTGTGTAGATCTCCCAGTTGCCGTCGTGATCGGACATGTAGGCGATCTGCGTCCCGTCGGGGGACCAGGCAAGCCCGATGTCGCGGGCGTCAGCGGTGATCAAGATGGGACTGGATAGGTTGCCATCGGTGGTAAAGCGGATGCCGCAGTGTCCGCCGCCCTCGTCGCAGCCTGTGTAGGCCAGGTTACCTTCGGGCCCCCAGGACGGCGACCAGCCAGAGACCAGCTCCCTGGCCTCCCCCTGCCCATCAGCAGAGGTGATATAAATCCGCCACGTATTCTGTACCAAGTTGTAGATGACGAAAGCGAAGCGCTTCCCATCGGGCGACCAGGTGGGAGAGACAGCCTCATCCGAGGCGGTGATGCTTGTCTCGTTGTCCCCGCCGATGTCCACGACGTATAAACCGGGCTTCTGGCTCTGTCGCGAGCGAAAGGCGATTCGTTTCCCGTCGGGGCTGAGGCGTGGTTGGTCAGCAGAACTGGCCACTCTCATCCAATGCATGTCCTCTGCGTACACGACGAAGATTTCGTAGACCTCTCTCTCTTGATCGTAGACGGGTAGGGCGATTTTGCCCAGTGGTAAACCAGCGGTATATTCAGGGACAACGGTGCTGGCGATAGCGGGAGTAGGCGCTACCCCCAAACACAGCCGGTTGGCTTCAACTCTTTTTTCCTCCCCAGCTTCATCGAGCTTGATTTCGAGTGCCAGCGAGTATTGATCCTCTGCCGAACACCATTCGTGTTGATCGGCGTACAGGTCTCCTTTACTCATGTAGGCCTCATGCAGCCGCTGTATGACGTCCATGTAATCCGGCTCGATGCTGTACAACTCATAAAAGTTGGTGATAGCCTTGTCCCAATCGGCGCCCCAATAGCTTATCGCCGTCAGGTAGAGCGCGGCCAGTTTCCTCTGCTTTAGGACATCTTCGTGATCTGGCTTCAGCTCTAGAGCTTTGTCCAGGTAGCGCAGGGCCTCCTCCAGCCGCCCCTCGTTGATTAATTCTAAGCCCTGGTCATGGAAGGTCGCAAAGAGTAGCTCCTCCACAGCCTCCGGCTCATAGTCAGGATCCAGGGTGCGCAACCGCTCCAGCGTGAGGACTGCGTCGTCCCATTTGCCCTCATTGTAAAAGGCTTGGGCTTGACTGAACAAGTCGGCCGCGACCTGTTTGTGCATCTCGACCGTGGGCGTTTCCTGGGATTCGAGCTTGGCTTTAGCTTCGCTCAACTTCTCCTCGGCATCCTGGTAATCGGGCACCAGGCGCAGGGTCAGCTCCAGCTCGGCTACGGCCAACTCGTATTCCCCGTCCTGCAGACGAGCCAGGCCGGCAGCGTAATGCTCCTCCGCCGTCTCTTGGGCCAGACGGTCGCGCTTTTGCAGCCCGTGGTAGACTCCCAGCGCCCCGATGACCAGGATGACCACGAGCAAGAGAATGACGAAAAGGGCTAAGCCCTTAAGCCAGGTTGGGGCTGTTCGGCGATGTTGTGTCTGCGTGGCGATACCTCCCCCTCTGTCAATGGGTGAATTATAATCCTTTTCGGCTATCTTGTCCAGTTGGCCTTGACTTGTGTTCAGTATAGTGATATTATATGGGCGTGAAACGTGAAGCGTAGGAGAAGACGATTATGTTCGAGAAAGCTTTCGAAGCTATCCGAGAAGAGTTCTCAGGGCAGGCGGCCACGGGCTACGTGATAGACATCGCTCGCTATCACCGCATGCAAGCCAGCCCTGGTTTCCGCCGGGCGGCCCATTATTGCCTGGAGCGACTGCGCGAGGCGAGCGTCCAGACCGAGATCATATCCTTCCCTGCAGATGATACGACCCAGTACTGGTCGGCTCGCATGTTCCAGGAGTGGGAGGCCACGGAAGCCACCCTGCATCTCGTCGAGCCAGAGGATGAGCGGCGCAAGCTGGCCGATTTCCGTGCTTGCCCCATCTCCCTCATCCAGCGCAGCGCGCCTTTCGAGGGAGAAGCGGAGGTGGTTCTCCTGGAGGACGGCGAAGAGGGAGCGGACTATGAAGGGTTGCACCTGAAGGGCAAGATGGTATTCACCAAAGGCGATCTGAACCGGGTGCGCGAGTTAGCGGTGGAGAAACGCGGCGCTGTGGGCATCATCTCCGACGGCATGAGGGAGACCCCGCCCGTCCGCGCCCGAATGGACGTGCCCGACGCCATCCAGTACACTTCTTTCTGGTGGACAGGTCAGGAGAAAAAGTGCTTCGGCTTCGTCCTCTCGCCTCGGGAGGGTGAGAAGCTGCGGGTGCTGATCAAGAAGCGGGCTCAGGATGGAGAGCCGCCAGTCAAGGTTCGGGCCAAAGTGGTCAGCCGCCTCTACGATGGGGAGATCGAGGTGGTCTCCGCTCTGATACCGGGGGAAACGAATCAAGAAGTAGTGATCGTGGCCCATCTCTGCCACCCCCGGCCCTCGGCCAACGACAATGCCTCAGGCTCGGCCACGGCCCTGGAGATCGCCCGCACTCTACAAAAGCTGGTTAACGAGGGGGAGTTGGCCCAACCCAAACGAGGCATCAGATTTCTGTGGGTGCCTGAGATGACGGGCACTTACGCCTACCTTGCTACCCATGAGGATGAGATCGAGCGCATGGTGGCCGGTCTCAACCTGGACATGGTGGGCCAAAACCAGGAGCTGTGCGGAAGTTCCTTTCTCATCGAGTGCCCGCCCCAGGCTATGCCCTCCTTTGCCCCCGTTCTCCTGGCGCGTCTGCGGGAGGAGTTGTTGGGCGAGACCTCAGCCTTGGGGGGGACGGGAGAGTACGCGCTCTTTCGCCATGCCGTGATCCCTTTCTGTGGCGGCAGCGACCACTACATCCTCTCCGATCCCTCGGTGGGGGTGCCCACGCCGATGATCATCCAGTGGCCCGACAAATTCTACCACACCTCCCAGGATACCCCCGACAAAGTTGATCCAGCCATGCTGGGCCGCGTGGGGAGCCTGTCCGCGACCTACGCCTACTTCCTGGCCAACGCTGGCTCGCAGGAGGCCACCTGGTTGGGCTACGAGATGGCGGCCCGTTTCAAGCGAGACGTGGTGCGGCTCGTTCAGGAGAAGGTCACTGAGGCAACACACAGTAGCGAAGAGGGGGCTGATAAGCTGGTGGAGACCGTCGCCCTCCTGAGCAAGAAGGTTGCCTACCTGGTCGAGCGCGAGCAGCAGGCCCTGGCCTCGCTGAATCGCCTGAGTCCTGAGATCGCTGTTGAGGGGTGGCAGGAGGAAGTAGCCGAATTCGCCGAGAGGGAACTGGCCAGAGGCGAGGAGGCCATCGGGGTCTGCGCGGGGGAGCGGGCCGAACTGCCGGCGGCGTCGGAGCGGGAACTGGACGAATGGGAGGAGAAGGCAGCGGAGTTGGTGCCCAGGCGGCTATATCGCGGCCCCATCCCTTTGCGCCCCTATCTGCACCAATTGAGCGAGGAAGAACGGGAGCGGTGGTGGCAAATGCGCCAGGAGCACAAGAAGGGATTTCGTATCTTGCCTACCCTGGCCGTGTATTGGGCCGATGGAAAGCGCAGCCTGCTGGAGATCGCCGACTTGATAGAGCTAGAGACTGGCCAGCGCGATGTGGAGCTCCTGGTTGAATACTTCCAGACACTAGCCAAGCTCAACCTGGTCGAACTGGAGTAGCCAATATCCAATATCCAGTAAAGGAGCGTCGGGATGTACATCGGAACAAGGAAGAAGAGGAAGAGAGGATCTTCCCCCCTGCGCGTGCTCATCCTGTTGATACTCATCGCCGCGGGTCTGTACATCATCACTCAGCAGCCCGATTGGGTGCGCCCTTTCAAGCCCACCCCAGTCCCCACCAGAACCGCTCAGTCCTACCTGGTGGAAGGCCAGGCGTTTTTCCGCGAGGGAAAGCTGAACGAGGCCATTGAAGCCTACCGGACAGCGACGGAGCTCGACCCTGAGGACGCTACAGCCTACGTGCGCCTGGCCAAGCTGTTGACATTGCGCGGCCGCACCAGCGAGGCAGTGGAGCTGGCTCAGCGAGCCGTCGAGCTCGATCCGAGGAGCGCGGAGAGCCACGCCATTCTGGGCATGGCCCTGGATTGGGACGGCCAAATCGAAGAAGCCATCACCTCTTGTCTGCGCGCTGTTGAGCTCGACCCCAATTCGGCCGAGGCCCACGCCTATCTGGCTGAGGCCTACGTGGACGCAGGGCGCTGGGATAGAGCGCTGGAAACGGCTGAGGAGGCTGTCTGGCTCGACGACAACAGCGTTGATGCCCATCGCAACCTGGGCTACGTCCTGGAGAAACAAGGGGATTACGAAGGGGCCATCGCCGAATACGAAATCGCGGTGTCCCTTCAGCCTCAGCTGAGCTATCTCTACATTGGCCTGGGCCGCAACTACCGCGTGTTAGACGATTACGATCAGGCCATTGCCCAATTCCAGAGGGCCACCGAAGTTGACCCCAACAGTCCTGAGGGCTACGACCAATTGGGCTGGACCCACTATCACCTGGGGGATTACGAGTTGGCTATAATTGAGCTGGAGAGGGCTATCGAGGTTGATCCTGAGTACGCCAGTACCTACGCGCACCTGGCCATTATCTACTACGTGAAGCGAAACTACGAAGATGCCATCCCCAATTTTGAGCAGGCCATCGAGTTGGGAGGCCGGTCCGAGGAGTACTATTATGCGCTTGGCCTCTCGCATGTCTACCTGGGCGAGTGCGACAAGGCCATTCCGTGGTTGGAGAAGGCGCTGGAGATAAACCCTAACTCTGATCCGGCCTGGGATGGGTTGGAGCTTTGCGAGGGGGAATAAAGAGGGGAATAGCGGGAGTGGATGGGAGTCGAACCCACCTTGGCCGCTTTTGCAGCACCCATCAACGGTTTTGAAGACCGCGGAGCCCACCGGGACTCAACCACTCCCACGATAACGGCAGTGGTAATAGGATATACCATTTTCGCCATTTAGTCAAGTGCCGACTTTACAAATTAGCCAATTTGGTTTATAATATGCTGCGGTTGATTATCGACTGAGAGGGGACACTCTCAGTTTTTGTCATATATAAGCTGGTTTTCGCATATCGTGATTCAGTCGCTCCCTCACCGAACTCAGTGAGGGTTAATCTTTATCGAGTGAGGAAAGCATGGCCGCACAAACGACCTTCTTGACTCCAGAAGGGCTCAAAAAGCTGGAGGAAGAGCTGGAATATTTTCGCACCGTGCGTCGTCAGGAAGTCGCTCAGCGACTGCGTGCTGTATTAGAAGAACAGGACATCCTGGAGAACGCCGAGTATGAGGATGCCAAGAACGAGCAAGCCTTTGTTGAAGGCCGCATCTTGACCCTGGAGGAGATCCTGAAGAATGTGGCTATCATTGAGGAGGGCGGCCCCACTGACAGGGTGGGCATAGGTAGCCGCGTGACGGTGGTAGAGGAGGACGGGGAGCCGGAGACTTACCACATCGTCGGCTCCGTCGAGGCAGATCCCAAGAGGGGCCGCGTCTCCAATCAATCTCCCCTCGGCAGAGCCCTGCTGGGGCATCGTGTAGGCGATGAGGTCATCGTCAACGTCCCCGACGGCATCCTGCGTTTTCGGATAACCGCTATCCAATAGTCACTGGAATTTTGATATAAGCTCCAAGGCCCGTCCCTTCGACAGGCTCAGGACAGGCCTCGGGCCGCCAAAAACGCACCCGGGGACGGGTGCTAGAGCCTTATATCAAAACTTCAGATAGTCAGGCGAGGACAGGAAATGGAGCAACTCAGCGATTTGGAGAGGCAGCGACGTATCAAATTGGAGAAGATCAGGGAGAGAGGCGTAGACCCCTACCCGTCGCGAGTCCAGCGTAGCCACACGGCGGCTGAAGCCCTCCGGGAATTCGAAACTGGCGAGCCTGAGAGCGAGATCAGCCTGGTCGGCAGGCTGAGGAGCATCCGGGTGATGGGCAAATCAACTTTCGCCCACATCGAAGACGGCAGCGGGCGCATCCAGATCTACCTGCGCCAGGATACCCTGGGGGAGGAGGCCTACGAATTCTTCAAGCAGGATTTCGACATCGGCGATTTCATCGGGGTGACGGGGCGCCTCTTTCGCACCCGCACGGGCGAAGTCACCCTCCAGGTGAAGGATTTCAAGCTGCTGGCCAAATCCCTGCGCCCCTTGCCTGAGAAATGGCACGGCCTCAAGGACGTGGAGACCCGCTATCGGCAGCGCTACCTGGACCTCATCGCCAACGAGGAAGCACGCGAGATTTTCGTGATCCGGGCCCGCATCGTAAGCGCGCTGCGCCGTTTCCTGGACGAGCGAGGGTTTCTGGAGGTGGAGACCCCCGTTCTGCAGCCCATTTACGGCGGAGCAGCAGCCAGGCCCTTTGTCACCCATCACAACGTCTTGGACCAGGACCTCTACCTCCGCATCTCCGACGAGCTCTATCTCAAGCGGCTGATCATCGGCGGCTACGAAAGAGTCTACGAGATCGGCAAGGACTTCCGCAACGAGGGTGTCTCCCACAAGCACAATCCCGAATTCACCCAGTTGGAATTCTACCAGGCCTACGCCGATTACAACGACGTCATGGAGATGGCCGAACAGATGATCTCCAATGCGGCCCAGGAGGTGCTGGGCACGACTCGCGTTACCTATCAGGGAAACGAGATTGACCTTGCTCCACTGTGGCCGCGCCGCAGCCTGCGCCAGGCCATCAAAGAAGAATCGGGTATTGACTACGAGGATCATGCCGATGCCCAGAGCTTGTACCAGGCGATTCAGGCCATCGGCGGCGACGTGGAGCCCACGGCCACCCGAGGCAAGCTCATTGACGTCCTTCTGTCCAACTACGTGGAGCCCAAGCTCATCCAGCCCACTTTTCTGATTGATTACCCCCTGGAGCTTTCGCCCCTGGCCAAGCGAAAGCCGGGATCCTCAGAGACCGTGGAGCGTTTCGAGGGTTTCGCGGGGGGCATGGAGCTCTGCAACGCCTTCTCCGAGCTAAACGACCCGCTGGATCAGGAGGAGCGTTTCCTGGCCCACGGGCGCGCCTACGAAGCTGGCGACGAAGAGGCTCATCAGATGGACAGGGATTGGCTGGCCGCTCTGAGCTACGGCATGCCTCCCACGGGAGGGTTTGGCATGGGCATTGATCGCCTGACCATGTTGTTGACTGATCAAGTTTCCATTCGCGAGGTCATCCTCTTTCCCCACCTGAGGACAAAGGAGCAAAGCTGATGTTTGAAGGCGTGTTTCCCCCCATTCCCACCCCTCTCGCTGAGGGCGAGGTAGCTCACGACAAATTGTCCGAGAACATCGCCCAGTGGAACCAGACGGGGCTGGCGGGCTACGTCGTCCTGGGCTCCAACGGCGAGAACGTGTACCTGAGCGAGGCCGAGAAGCGGGCCGTGATCGCCACCGCACGGGAGGCCATTCCCAGCGACAGGTTGTTAATCGTGGGCACCGGCCGCGAGTCAACCAGGCTGACCATCGAGAGCACTCGGACGGCGGCCGACTTGGGAGCAGACGGGGCTTTGGTCTTGACCCCGTCCTACTACAAAGGGCAGATGACGACTGAGGCCCTCTATCGCCACTACGTCTCCCTCGCCGACGCCTCGCCCATTCCCATCCTGGTCTACAACGTGCCCAAATTCACTGGGCTGAACATCGCCCCGACGTTGGTGGCCAGACTGGCCGAGCACCCCAAAATCGTGGGGATCAAGGACAGCGCGGGGAACATCGGTCAACTCATTGAGATTATCCGTCTGGCCCCACTGGAGTTCGAGGTTTTGGTGGGCAATGCCCCAACTTATTTCAGCGCTCTGGGCGTGGGGGCGGTAGGGGCCGTTCTGGCCCTGGCCAACGTCGCCCCGAGGGAGTGCGTGGCCATCAAGGAGCTTTTCGACCAGGGCAAGCTCGATGAAGCACGGGCCTTGCATTTCAAGCTCATGCCTGTCGGCCGAGCTGTGACTGGCCAATTCGGCATTGGCGGCCTGAAAGCGGCTTTGGACATTTTGGGCTACTATGGTGGGAGCCCACGTTCGCCACTCTTTTATCCACGCCCCGAAGAGGTCGAGGAGATACGTGGCATCCTGCGCCAGGCAGAACTGCTGACTTAGCCTGCCGGCTGGCAAGGTGCGATTTGCGCGTTTGGTGATTTTGTGGTATTATATGTACTGCTTTTAGCACTCTCGACGTTAGAGTGCTAAAACGCAAAACTAAAAATCGCAAATGGAGGTAGGGAAATGTCAATTAAAAAGCTGAAGCCTTTGGGCGACCGTCTGATCGTGGAGCCCATCGAAGGGGAGGAAGTGACGGCCAGTGGCATCATCCTTCCGGAGACGGCCAAGGAGAAGCCACAGGAGGGCGAGGTGCTAGCCATTGGCCCAGGCCGCCGGGACGAAGAGGGGAAGCGCATCCCCATGGACGTCAAGGAGGGGGACCGCGTCCTCTTTGCCAAGTACGCCGGCACTGAGGTCAAGCTGGAGGCCGACCGCAAGGTCCTGGTGCTCAGGGAGAGCGATATCCTGGCTATCGTGGAATCGTAGATTCGTAGATTCGTAGACTCGTAGATTCGTATCTACCAATCACGAATTTACGAATGTACGAACCACGAATTTACGAACCACGAATTTACGAATGTACGAATCACCAACTTACCAATACACTAACCTAAAGGAGATTAGATTATGCCTGCAAAACAACTGATTTTCTCGGAAGAAGCTAGAAGGTCCCTGAAGAAGGGAATTGACGTCATGGCCTTCGCCGTGGGCACAACCCTGGGGCCGAAGGGACGCAACGTGGCTCTGGACAAGAAGTGGGGAGCCCCCACCATCACTCACGACGGAGTGACCGTGGCCAAGGAGATAGAGCTGGAGGATCCCTACGAGAATATGGGCGCCCAGCTCCTCAAAGAGGCAGCCACCAAGACCAACGACGTGGCCGGCGATGGCACCACCACCGCCACCGTCCTGGCCCACATGATCGTCACCGAAGGGCTGAAGAACGTGGCCGCTGGAGCCAACCCCATGCTCATCAAGAGGGGCATCGAGAAGGCGACTGGGGCCATTGTGGAGGCCATCAAGGCGCAGTCCAAGAACCTGGTCACCAAGGACGAGATCGCCAACGTGGCCGCCATCTCGGCCAACGATAAGCAGATCGGGGAGCTCATCGCCGAGGTGATGGACAAGGTCGGCAAGGACGGGGTGATCACCGTCGAGGAGTCGAGGGGTTTGGCCTTCGAGACCGAGTACGTGGAGGGAATGCAGTTCGATAGGGGCTACATGTCCCCTTACTTTATCACCAATCCAGAGGCCATGCAGGCCGAGCTGGAGGATCCCTACATCCTGATCCATGACAAAAAGATCTCCACCGCCACCGACATCATCCCCATCCTGGAGAAACTGGTTCAGGTGGGAAAGCGCGAGCTGGTGGTCATCGCCGAGGACGTGGATGGAGAGGCGTTGGCGACATTGGTGCTCAACAAGCTGCGGGGCACTTTCAGCTTGCTGGCCGTGAAGGCACCTGGCTTCGGCGACCGGCGCAAGGCCATGCTCCAGGACATCGCCATCCTCACCGGTGCCCAGGTGATCACTGAAGAGATGGGCCGCAAGCTGGAGACCACGCAGATCAGCGATCTCGGCCAGGCCCGCAAGGTCGTGTCCACCAAGGATGACACCACCGTCATCGAGGGCAAGGGCTCCGATAGCGAGATCAAGGGCCGCATGGAGCAGATCAAAGTTGAGATCGAGAATAGCACTTCCGATTACGACAAGGAGAAACTGCAAGAGCGACTGGCCAAGCTGACCGGCGGAGTAGCAGTCATCAAGGTCGGCGCCGCCACCGAGGTGGAACTGAAGGAGAAGAAGCATCGGGTCGAGGATGCCCTCTCAGCCACCAGAGCTGCTGTGGAGGAGGGGATCGTCCCTGGAGGAGGGGTAGCCCTCCTCAACGCCGTGCCAGTCCTGGATGAGATCAAAATGGAGCTTCTCGACGAGCAGACAGGGGTGAACATCTTCAGGAGAGCCCTGGAGGAGCCCATGAGGGGGATCGTTCAGAACGCCGGCATGGATGGAGCTGTGGTAGTGCAGAACGTGAGGAGATTTCAGGAAGAGCAGAAGAACGACAAGATAGGCTACGACGTGATCGCCAACGACTACGGGGACATGGTGGAGAAAGGGATCATTGATCCTGCCATGGTAACCCGAAGTGCGGTGGAGAACGCAGCCAGCATCGCGGCCATGATTCTCACCACCGAGGCTCTGATCACCGAGATTCCTGAAAAGGAACCACCCGCACCGCCTATGCCTCAGTACTAGACAAAAACTGAAAAGCCCCTCCAACCCGGAGGGGCTTTTTCGTTGGGACCTAGCCGGAGCAGAATGGGGAAGCAATGCCGATGATGATGAAGTGTTAGGCCGCTGCTCTGGCCTCCTGCAAAATCTTCACCCCCGCGCTGGCGCCGATGCGCGTGGCTCCGGCTTCGACCATCTGCTTGACAGCTTCGAGGGTCCTGATGCCCCCCGCTGCCTTGATGCCCATCTCGGGCCCCACCGCCCGCCGCATTAGAGCCACGTCCTCAACTGTAGCCCCCCCGGGTCCGAAGCCGGTCGAGGTTTTGACGTAGTCGGCCCCGGCCACTTTGGCCAATTGGCAGGCCTTGACCTTCTCCTCGTCCGTCAACAGGGCAGCCTCGATAATCACTTTGCAGACAGCCCGGTTGTTGTGACAGGTGCGCGTCACGGTGGCGATGTCTCGCTCTACTAGCTCGTAGTCCTTGGATTTGAGGGCGCCCACGTTGATGACCATGTCAATTTCAGTGGCCCCGTCTTCGATGGCCTGCTGGGCTTCGTAGGACTTGACCTCAGGCGAGGTGGCTCCCAGGGGGAAGCCGACCACTGCGCAGATAGCCACCGGAGAGCCTTTGAGGAGCTGAGCGGCCAGTTTGACGTTGGCGGGGTTGACGCAGACGGCGGCGAAGCCGTGTTTGCGGGCCTCGTAGCAGAGCTGGGCGATCTGTTCCTGGCTGGCGTCCGCTTTGAGCAAGGTGTGATCAAGCATGTGAGCGATGCTGGCCGCCACGTTAGTGGAACCCAGCGGGTTGCCGATCCTGGTCGCTCCAGCGTCAATCACTTCCTGGGTCTTGTCCGGACACTGCTCGGTACACTGGCCGTTGCAATCCAGGCACTCCGATCCCGATTGGGCGCTGGCTTCTTCCTCCCGCAGCAATATCAGCACCTCTTTGGTGATTCGTTCCACGAGTCGTTCTACAGTTGCTCTATCCAGGTCCATTTTCTCATTTCCGCAGAAATCGCTTCTCGATTTCCATGATCTTGTTCACGCGGCGCTGGTGGCGGCCGCCGCCGAATTTTGTTTCCAGCCAAGTCTTCACGATCTTCTTGGCCAGACCCTCGGCGATGAGATGCCCACCCAGTGTCAACACGTTGGCGTCGTTGTGCTCACGGGCGTTTACGGCTGTGGAGAGGTCGTAGCACATGCTGGCTCGCACTCCTGGCACCTTGTTGGCGGCCATGCAGGAGCCAATCCCTGCTCCGTCAATCATGATCCCCCGCCAGGCCTGGCCCTCGGAGACCAGCCTGGCCACGGCGTAGGCGAAATCGGGGTAGTCTACGGATTCGCTGCCGAAGGTGCCACAATCCTTGATGGCATAGCCCAGCTCCTGGAGGTAAGCCTTGAGCGTCTCTTTCATGGCGAAGCCGCCGTGATCAGCGCCGAGGGCGATCACTTTGCTCCCGGAAGATGGGCCCCTGCTTGGAGTGTTGACAGGGCCTGCCCTGAGCGTGGTCGCTTGCGCTGAGCCTGGTCGAAGTGAAGGGCCGGGCTCCGGGGAGAGGGAAACTTTTCTTTCCATAGCCACCTCCCGAGCTCTGGGGGTAACAATGGCTTCGGCAGGGAAGCATAATTCACCCCCGGTGGGGACGGCCTCCACGTCCTTTTCGGTTACCAGGAGGCGCTTCGTCACGCCGGACGCAGACAGGGCGCGGGACTCATTAGTCTCGCCCAGGCCGAGGGTCCGCAATAGGACTCGTCGTACTATTTCCCTTACCTCGTTTTCTTGTATGGCCATTTTACCCTGACTCGATGCGCTAACTCGCCACCTCATTCCGTGGCCGCGTAGGAATAGTGAGGCACAAGTCCCAGATGCTCAGGGGGCCAATAGGAGATCCAGGCCTTGCCTATAATATCATCTTCCGGGAGAGGTCCCCAATTATGAGAGTCGCTGGAACTATTTCGATTGTCACCCAGGACGAAGTACTCGTCCTCTCCCAGGCGTTGAGGCCCCCAGGCGTACTTGCCCGTGTGGAGCGCGTACGGTTCCTCGAGTTCTTCGCTATTAATAAAAAGGCGTTCCCCTCTGACCTCCACTTTTTCTCCTGGCAGTCCGATGATTCGTTTGATGAAATCCCGCCTGGGGTTCTTGGGGTAGTGGAAGACCACCACATCACCGCGCTCAGGAGGGTGAAGATAGTACACAAGCTTGTTTATGATCAGATATTGCCCATCGTGTAGGTTGGGCTCCATGCTGACTCCCTCAATGCGGAAGTTCTGGATCAGAGTGCGGATCGCAAGGAAGATCAACAGGGTCAGGAGCACTGTCTCCACGGTTTCGCGCAAGATGGACTTGTTCCTCTGTCGTTGATCTTGTACGTCTTGGTCGTCAACTGTTTCCTGACTGTCCTGTATCTCAGGTGATTCCTCGAACAAACTGTTCACCCCTCTCTCAAAGTGTTGCTCCCATTATAATACATCTGCAATTATAAGGCAAACTGGTCCTGGGAACACGAAGATTGGAGGTAAGTGGCTGAAAAGCGTCCAACTTGACAAAAGTGCCTATCTGGTTTAAGATTAACCCTACTCACCTGCTCCCGCTGGATCCTGGTCCAAAGGTGAGCCAAGCACGATTAAACAAAGCAATTCCAAAAAGGAGGCACTAATGATGTCACAAAGAGGTAAGACGCGATGCATCTGGCTTATCACGGTGATTATGATGCTGACCTCCCTCTCACTAGCCGGTTGCGCTGGAGTTGAAGTCGTTGACCGGGCCCCTGCTTCCCTCGATACACCGTCCCTCAGTAAGGTCAGAACTCCCGTGGATGAGCACGACTTGGCTGTGCTGGCCATTGACTTCGATCCCTCGCTGGAATATAAGCAGATCATCGTCAGGGGCAAGCAGGCAACTTTGTTAGTAGCGGTGGAGAACATAGGCCTTCAGACCGAGTCTGACGTTAAAGTGAAGGCTCGGCTGTCTGCCTACGACGATGATACTCCGATCTTAGAGAAGACTTGCCACATAGGCACCATCGCCCCCGGCCAGATAAAAATAGCTCGCTTCAAAGACATCTCCCGTGTTCCTTATCGGCCTGCTTATCGCTTGCAGGTGTGGGTGCTGCCGGCGCCTGGCGAAGTTGGCATGGCAAATAATCAAAGGAGCTACGATCTCTTTGTAAACATGCCGCAGTAATAACAAAACCTATTACCTCGTGGTGCCGCTTGAGGTGGAGATAGAAATCTTCGGCGAGAGTGAGCGTGGATAACTGGTATGCCCTGCCGTCGGAAGGGAAAAGGGACTAGCTATGAAATTCAAGCTTGACGGTATCGCCCGCTACATCCCCATCTTAATGATCGCCCTGATCTTCGGTGTCTTATTGGGCCTGCAATGGAAATCGCCTCCTGCGAGGTCTACGGCAGTGCCAGGCTTTGAGCACGAGTCAGGGTTTCTAGCTATCAATCGCCTGGAAGCAGAGCAGGGAGAGCTCAAGGAAAACATCGGGCGGATGCGGGAGCAGTTGGACGAATATCGCCGGGAGTTGGCCGCTAACACGGAGATGTTGAAGGAGATAAGCGCGGAATTGGAGCGGCAGAAAATGATGGCCGGGCTGCTGGCTGTCGAGGGGCCTGGCATCCAGGTGACCCTCGACGATAGCAGCATCCGGACGGGGGCGGCGGATTCCAACGAGTACCTCATCCACGAGTACGATCTGCGCGACGTGGTTAACCTCCTATGGCTGGCCGGCTCCGAGGCTATCGCCGTCAACGATGAGCGGATCGTAGCTACCACTTCTATCTACTGCGTGGGCAGCACGGTCATGGTCAACGATACCCGCCTCTCTCCTCCCTATCTGATCCAGGCTGTCGGCAACTCCATCACGCAGGAAGATGTTTTGCGCAATCCCGGCTATCTCAAGGAGATCAAGCAGAGGGCCGAACTCTACGGTGTGCAGTTTACGGTGAACAGAATAGGGATGCTCACCATACCCGCTTACAAGGGGGGCTTCCCCATCCATTATGCCCGATTGGGAGAGTGAACGAGACGAGAAGATTGGGGTCATGAAGAGTCGTTCTGCACAATTATTGTTGACCATAGTCTGTTTCATCTTGGGCCTGTTGCTGGTGGCCCAATTTCGCACTCAGCGGATGGCGAGCGGGTACATTTTATCTGCTTCGAGTGCCGATCAGTTGGTTATCATCAGCAGCTTGGTGGAGAACAACGCCCATCTGCGCGAAGAGATGGAGGCCCTGGAAGGACAGCTCGACGAATATCAACGGGCTACCGGACGGGCCGTGCTGGAATCTCTGGTGGAGGAACTGAACAAGGTCAGGATTATCAACGGGCTGGTTGAGGTCTCAGGGTCGGGTGTCGAAGTAAGTCTTGACGGGCCTATCGGCGTCCTGGATGTGCAGGACCTGATCAACGAGCTGCGTAACGCTGGAGAGGAAGCTCTGACCATCAACGGGGAGCGGCTGACCCTGTACTCGCTAATTGCCAGCACCGAAGACGGAGGGATGACTGTCCATGGAGTGACACTTTCGCGGCCCTATGTCTTGCAGGCTATTGGCCAACCTGGGACCATGGAGACGGCCTTGCTCAGGAGCGGGGGGCTCATCGCTACTCTGGAGCGCAACTACGAGGGCCTGGCCGTGAGCGTGATCAAGCGTGAGAGAATGGTCCTGCCCGTGTACAAAAGGGCTATCGAATTCGTATACGCTTCCCCGGCAGAATAAGAAAGACGGCCACCGGAATCATCGGCGGCCGCCTGATCTTGGCTAGAGGCTAGGCACAGCTTAACCCACGCTACAGGTTGCGCAACTGGTGGCGCTACAACTGGCGCAACCGCTGGTGCCACCCAGGGATCGGCTCTCTCCGCCGCTTCCCTTGCTGATGGCCGCGAACAAGGAGATAGCGCGGGAGGTATTCATTCCCTCGCAGCGCACACAAGCGATAGGGTTGTCAGCCCGGCTCATCCTCCGCAGGGCCTCGAACTTGATCTCACAATCGGCGCAATAGTATTCATAAAGGGGCATAGCCGTTCACCTTCTCAGAGTCGTTCTCAAAGGTATTTTACTACTGTTTCAGAATTTGGTCAAGGTAACAAAGGACTTACGCCCACGTGTACTAGGGCCGGCACTGCTGGCGAGATACTCAGCGCGTTCGATGAAGCGGACGAGGCGAGCGCGCATTTCAGCAGGATCGGCGACGAGTCGGGTCAGGCGCACGCGGTCTGGGCCGTGGTGTTCGCTCCACAACCATCGCAGGATCAAGAAGGGCCAGCGCGTCGCCAGGAGACGGTCCCACACCACGAGCCGCTCCTCAAAAGCGTGATCCCCGGCTGGCTGGCGATAGTTGTCGCGCAGCCAGGCGTGCTGAGCCTCGCTCAGCTCAGCCAACGCCGCGTGCCAGCGCAGATCGGCTAATTCCAGCGCGGGGTCACCCCAACCGCTGTATTCCCAGTCCACCCAACGCAGCCTGCCATCCCCACTCCACACCGTGTTCGCCAGGTTCGGGTCCACGCGACACAGCCGCAACGGCACACTCTCGCGGCCTGGGTTCACGGCTGCCGTCAGGACGACTTCCCCGCAACCGTCTACCAGTCGGGCCAGCCGATCGCGCAAATCTCGTCCCTCCGGAGCGGTGGCTGCCAGCCAGGGCCCGTGCTCGGCCAGAAAACCATGCAGTTCGGCCAGGTACGGTGCAAAGTCGAACCAGTGGAACCAAGCATCGGGGATATCGTAGTCCTCAAAGTCTCCTGGTTGGAGTGTGTGCAGGCGCTGGAAGCTATCGAGCAGCGAGGCCAATTGCTGCGTCGTGGGCGATGGGCTGAGAGGTTCGCCGGGCAGCCACCAGTAGGCAACGGCGGGGAAGGGGACGATGGTGCAGCTTTCGTCCAGCCAAAGCGGCTGCGGCGCGATGTCCAGCCCCGCCTCATGTAGCAATCGGAGCGCGGCATACTCCCGCGCGGCCCGGCGACACTCATCGGCCACGCACAGCTTACAGGCGTAGCGCTGCCCGTCGGCGTCTACCCGGTACAGCGCATTGTTGAACCCGCCGCGCACGCGGTGCACCGTCACCTTGCCCTCCGCCCACGTGTCCGCTCCAGCGGCGAACGCAGCAGCGACCACCCGCAGCCAGCCTCGCCCTTCCCTCATTCGATCTCCCCCAGCAGGTGCTCCCGCCGGTTCATGAACTCGACGAGCCATCGGCTGCCATTCCAGCGCAGGCCGTGAAGCCCAGTGGGTTCCGTGTAGACGCCGAAACTGTGAGCCCCCAATAAGCACCGCACGATGGTCCCGACGGTGCCGCCGTGAGCTACGATCAACACAGTGCCTTCCGGATGGGCCTCAAGGATGCGGCGGGCCGCCCCTTGGACCCGGGCCTTGAAGGGCAGGTAGCTCTCGGCGAGGTAGGCTGGGAGTGCGGCACCGTCGTTGATGTACGGTGGGGCGTAGTCATCGCTGTCGTCCCAGTAGCTCACCTCGAACTCGCGAAGGTCGTCGTCGAGCTTCACTGGCAGGTGCAGCTCAGCGGCGACGATCTCGGCCGTCTCCCTGGCGCGGATGAGGGGGCTGGCGTAGATGACGTCAATCCCCTGGTTGGCAGCCAGCCAGCGGCCCAGCAGACGTGCCTGCCGACGACCCTTGTCGGTCAGAGGGCTGTTGAAGCCAGCCTCATCACCGCGAACCATCCACTCAGATTCACCATGCCGGGCTAGAAGAAGGTTCATGGTCGTGTCTCCTCTTGTCTCAACGCCTCCTCAGGATGCGCGGGATCCAGCCCGGAACCCGCAGGCAGTACTCCTTCCACTGTTCACCGAACTCGGCTGCCAGCGCTTGCTCCTCCCGCCGGGCGCGCAGCGCAAGGCCCAGGAAAGTCACTGTGGTGAACACGAGGGTCCAGGTGCGGTAAATGAGGAGCCCGCCCATCGAGGCCAAGATAACGCCCAGGTACATCGGGTGGCGCACGAAGGCGAAGGGGCCGTGGGTGACCAGCCGGTGATCGGCGTACAATTGCGCTCCCATGCTGCTGGAGACGTTGTACATCTCGCCGATGGTCAGCCGCGCCCACAGATACAGGGCCAGCCCAGGAAAATAGAGCAGCGCGCCCAGGGCCAGCGCCACGACTCGGACCGGTGCCCTGAGCGTCAGTGGAAGTGACCGCCACAGGAGGAAGCACGGGCCAAAGAAGACAATACTGATCAGGAGATATGCCGGCAGCCGCAGGACCTTGCGCGCCAGGCCGGTTGTCCGCCCCCGGGGCCGGCGCAGGCCGCGTGCCATCCCTACCAGTGCAATCATCAGGCACACAAGCGCCGCCACCGCGCCAGCCCAACGTACCCCCGATTCGATGATGTCCAGCCTCACGCTACTCCTTCCATCAGCTCTTCTTCTCCGAGTGGCACCCGTTCCTCGGCGCGATGCTTGCGACAGACGAAGAAATCATCACCTTCGGTCAGCGTTCTCCCTCGCGCCGGCGCAGGTCGCCCATACTCGTTACCCGTTCCTCGTTACTCCCCCGGCCGACGAGTCACCCATACCTGCTCCGGCGAATCCTCGCCGAAGGGACGGCGGTCGAAGTCGCCGTAGAGAGCCTCGACCTGGAAGCCGGTCTCCTCCAGCAGAGCGCGAGTCTGTTCGGGATCGAGCCAACTGAAGCTGAGACGGCGGTACTTGCGGCGGAGCACAACGCCATCGTCGTCCAGTTCGTCGGTCCAGGTGATGATCCGCATCGTCTGTGCTTCGTAGTCATAGCGGACAATCTCCCAGAGGAGCAAATCGTGGCCCGTCACGGCGTCGGTGTACTCGCCCCGCAGACCGACTCCCTGATGCCGTCGGGCAGCTTCCGGGTCAAAGATGAAGTGATCGAAGACGAGTCGGCCGCCAGGGGCCAGTTGGCCGTAGATGTGGCGCAGTCCGGCCCGCTTGTCGTCCAGTGTTACCAGGTGACCGATGGTGTGAAAGGGGATGGCGATGAGCTGGGCTGGTTCGGGCAGCACGAAATCGCGGAAATCAGCCTGGATGAGAGTGAGCAGGTGGGCCACGCCGGCGGCTTCCGCTCGCTCCCGGCAGAGCTTGAGCATCTCGGCCGAAGAGTCCACGCCGATGATGGGCTTCCCCTGCCGGGCCGCTTCGATGGCGATGCGACCATTGCCCACGCCCAACTCGACCACCGGCCCAGCCGTGCGCAGGTATTCCTCAACGTAGAAGGGCAGGTTGCGCTTCGTAGCCAATGCCGTCTCCGTCCAGATGTCGTAAATGTCGGCAAAGGTGTCATACTCGACAGATTTGTGCATGATCATCCTCCTCAGAATTCTATCCTCCGCCGTGCTGGCGGCAGAAAGCAATCTGCTGCCCCAGGTGGAACCGCGCCTTCTTCTCGTTCTCCGCCTCCAGGGCATCGGGGTGCAGTTCCACTGTGGCGATACCAGCGTAGCCATCCTGGGCCAGCCGGCTGATGAGGGCATCCAGGGGCAGGAAGCCGTCCTCCAGACGGCGGTGCTCCCGGACACGTCGCCCCCCTCGGCGGGCGTTGGACAGGTGCACGTGCGCCACCCGCTCCCGCACGCGCTGGTAGACCATCAGTGGATCCAACCCCTTCGTCCCCAGGTGGGTGGTGTCCAGGGTCAGATGAGGGAAAGCCCCCCATTCCTCCAGCCGGTTCATCCGCCAGGGATCCAGCGGCGCAAAGGGCCACCAGCGGACCCACTCCAGCGGCATGTTCTCCACGGCGACCACCGGAACGGGATGGGCCTGCTGCCAGGTAATCAAGTCATCGCGAAGCCAGCGAGCATAAGCCCTGTCTCTCCCGTAGGGCAGGTGAACGACGATGACCTCTGCGCCGACGGCCCTGGCCAGCTCCGCTGTCGCGGCGATGCTTTCTGGTTGAGTACGGGGCCAGGCTGCCAACCGCTTGGGGCGGAAGGGAGCGTGGACGCTCACGATGGGCAGACCGTGCCGCTCCATCAGCCGCCGCAGGTAGACCGGCTGGCGGGTGTCGAATCTCGGATCAACGAGCACCTCGATGCCATCGAAGCCGGCCTCGGCAGCCAGGGCAAAGATGCGATCCAAACCATAGGTGTAGAGAGAGCCTGTGGAAAGGGCAAAACGCATTGGTCATCCTCCTGGAAGTTCGCCGTGACGAGCGGGTTTCTATTTTGCCAATCCTCCGATTTGACTTTTGGGAGCAACTGCGCTATATTGTTGATAAAGATAGCCGTACTTTAGGAAACACAGGATTAGGAGGGCTGTTATGAGTGAGACAATAGAGGCATTATATGATGGCTCAGTGCTTCGGCCTGTTGAACCCCTTACACTCGAACCAAACACCCGTGTATGGATTGTTATTGAGATCGTGCCGCCTACTACAGAGATGCCCCTTTCCTTCCTTCGGACGGCGCGTTCGCTTAACTTGGATGGGCCATCGGATTGGTCTGCAAATCTGGAAAACTATCTGTATGGGGACAAGGCTCAATGAAGACTGAGGTATTCCTTGATGCTGCCTATGCTATTGCGTTGTCTGTACCGAAAGACAGCTATCACCAGCGAGCGGTCTTACTTGCCGATGAGTTGGAAGCATCGAAAACGCGCTTGGTAACGACTCGTGCGGTGATGTTGGAAAGATGAGCATTTTCAGCAGGCAGGTTTTAGAGCGTTGTTGCTAGAGGGTTCCACGTAACCGCGCCTAACATTGCCTTCGTTCATTTCGCCCCACTTTTAGCTTTCCCCCTCTTCAGCCCAGTGCGTAGCTTATTGGTCACCTCGCGCACCACATGAGCGGCTAGAACCTCCCGATTCTCCTCCAGGTAGGCGGCCACCCGGTCCGGGTGTGACTTGGTCATCTCCCGCAGCGCCCAGGAGACGGCTTTGGTGATCATGGGATGTCGCTCTCCCTTGACCCGATCAACGAGTTCCAGAGTCAGGTCGGGGATGGTGAAGCCCGTGTGCCCTCGGTTTATCGGTGTAGTAGCCACCAGCGCTAGGCGGCGGCTCCACACGTCCTCGTCGGCGATCAGCTCCCACAGATAGTCCAGCCTGGTGTCTGGATCACCCAACAGCCAGGGCGCCAAAATGCTGCTCCCCAAACCATCGGTCAGCCCCCAGTTGTCCAACTTGCAACGCCAGCGGTCGAAGTGGCCCCAAGTCAAGTCGGGAATGTGGCGGCGGTAGCGTACCAGCAATTCCATGCCTAGCGCGCGTTCCTCCTGCGATTCCCCGTCCCACAGCATCTCCACCAAGTCCAGCAGGTCCTCGTGTGTAACATCCTTGTGAGCACGCTGCCAGTTGCGGGCGATTTCGCGGAGCTGAGGTACTCGCACGCCGTAGATCTTGAGTTGGGTGCGAATCACCTTCACTGACCCCGCCTGGTACTCAGGATTTGCGCGCTGGCGGATCTGCTCCAGCAGTTGTTGCCTTTCGGCCCCGATATCCATGGTCATCCCCCTCACTCTGGCACAGCCACGGCGATCAGCCCCGCCCGCTGCCGAGTGCCGGGGCCCTCCGGCAGCACCTCCCGATCGAACCGCTCGCACAAGTCCACGAAATCCTGGAACAGAGCCGCGTCCTGGCACACCTGCTCCATCGCCTCTAGGCCGCAGAAGTTCGCCAGGGTGCCCAGCCCACCGCAGCGCAGGACTCGCATCCCGGCCCACTCCAGAAGGCCTCGTAGTTCCCCGGGCAGGAAGGCCCTGAAGCCGGGAAAGTAGTCCTGGGTTACTCCCTTGCTCAACAGAGGGTTGTCCGGGAACTGCTCCTGGTGCCACTCTCCCCGGTCGAACATGGCCCCCACGGCAGGCACGAGGCGTCCGGCCACTTTGACGCTGGCGGAGGCCCAGACGGGGATCATCCAGGCCCGGTGGGAGACGGTGAGGATCAGCGTCTTGCGAGTAACACGGCATGACTCCTGAAGGGTCTGCTCGGCCAGGGAACCGCAAAAGGAGATCGCGCCGTCCATGTTCAGCACCAGGTCAAAGGAGCGGTCGGGGAAGGGCAGCGCCACCGCGTTGGCTTCCACAAACCCCAGGTTTTGCAGCAGAGCAGGCTCCCACGCCTGCGGACCGGCGGCATGGGAGCCGCCTCTGCTATACACCTCGGCCTTGCGGCGGGCCAGGGCCAGCATGGCCGGCGAGAAGTCCACGTGGGTGACGGCGAAGCCCCGCCGGGCCAGGGGGATAGAGAAGGCTCCGGTGCCAGCGCCGACGTCGAGGACGGTGCGGATGCCTGCCAGGTGCCGCTCAATCTCCCGCCAGCGCAGGGCGCGATTGACCGCCTCGTCGGCTAAGTCTTGCTCCTCCTTGGAGGCCTTGGCGTCCCACCAAGCTCTCTCACGGTCGAAGTCTACCTTCATGCTGCCCTCCTGACGACCGCCGGCGGCACACCCTCTATTTCCCAGCTCAAACGCTTGCGCTGAACTCATTGCTGGCGCAGCTTCGGCGAGTCGAACCAAAGCCCACTGACCAGCGGCCGGTCCCCGGCTACGTTGTAGACGACTCGCACCGTTACATGCTCTTCTTGCTCAAATTGGGCATCATACACAACCGTGCGGAACTGCTCCTGCTCGGTGACCTTGGTCATTTGGCGCGAGACGTACTTGCCAATCTTGCCGATCACCATTGCATAGGCTTGCTCAAACTGCGCCTCGCTGCTCGCGGCCTTCATCTTCGCATCCATGTCCTGTATGTAGGCTGCGTAGTTGTGATTGCTCAACGATACAAGCAAGTTCTCCGTCAGAGCATCCACTTGGCTGGCAAAGGTTGTGGCTTCGTCGGCCGGCAGGGTTTTGGCACCCCCAGCGCAACTGGCCAGAGCAAACAGAGCCACCAGTCCGATTATCCATACCTTATTCATGAACACCTCCACTTTCCAATCTGCGTGTTTGTGACGTTGAGCCCGCGCCTGGCTTTGTATTCTCAGTAGCCCGGTCTCACAAGAAATTCTGTCCGGATGTTGCCTGGCAGGCATGTGACTGTTTAGTGATCAACAAGTCGTGTCACCCGATGGCCCACTCGTATGCTTCAGTCCGGTTCATCTCGTACCTCCCAGACCGAAGACCAGCGGTGTCAGCACGTGTAGCACGATGTCTGCGCTGAAGTGAGCCAGCATGGCCGCTTCCAGCCCGCGCCTCCAGTATAGATGTCCGAAGACGACGCCGCCAATCCCGTTCAGCACAATGGCGCGAAGAACCACCATGCCTGTCAGGGGAACCAGGGCCGCCGTCGCCGGCAGGTGGCCCAGCCCGAAGAGAATGGCCGCACCCAGGTTGGCTGTCCAAAAAGCGCCGGCTGCTGGCCGGCCAGGGGCCTCTCGCCATACCAGGCCCAGCAGCCAGGCCAGAAGGGACATCAAGAAGAGGCGCATGAGCAGCTCTTCGGTGATGCCGCCGTAGAAAGAGGCCAGGAACCCCTGCCAGGCGGGGGGATGTTCTCCGGCAGGCGCGGCGGCCGGCATCCCAGAGGCGAAGACCAGCAGATCGAGCACAATGATGGCTACGCCTGCCGCAGCGCCGGCCAGCACGGACGGCACCAGCAGCGCCCGCAGTCGCTGGCTCACCGCTTCCCCAGCCAGGCGCGCCTCCAGCAGCGGTGCGCCCAGACCGATCCGCGTCGCCAGGAGCAACCCCAGTCCCACAGCGATGGCTACCAACACCGCGTTCTGAACGATCTGTATGGCAATCACCACGGCCAGGGGGGGCAAGGTGGGCATTTGCTCAATCAGGGGCGCCTGCAGGGTCAGGGTGTAGGGCAACACGGCGATCACCCCCCAGACCCCGGCGGCCCATAGGATCAAGAATTCACGCCAGTTGAACGGTTTTTTCGTCATTGCTTTCTCCTTCTTTCATAACTCGCCAGGGCCGAAACTCCTCCAGAATTGAACCGCCGATGAACTCCCTCAGAATGGAGTTGCTGGGGACGATGTCCGAAGAATAGGGCAGGAACCAGTCCAGGAAGGCCAACAACCGCCGCCCCTCGACCCTGGCGCGGCTGGAGGGTTTGACCTGGAACAACAACGGCTCGGCCAACGATTTCAGCACCGCCAACTCGTACACCAGCGCCGAATTGAACATCACGTCGGCGTTTTCTTGATAGGGGAAGATGTAGTCCCTTTCCCCCCGGCGCACGCTCTCCCAACGGGCGATGGTCTCCTGGGCTGAGTACCCACGAGTCCTGGCATCTCGCACGATGCGGCGGATCAACCGGGTATCAGTAGTGGAGACACGGTTGTGGCGGTCAATGTTCAGTTGGGTCAGGGCCGAGACGTAGATCCGATAGATGCACCGCGAGGGTAGCGCGGGCACCAGGGCCGGGTTCAGGCCGTGGATCCCCTCCACCAGGAGGACGTGGTCGGGGCCGAGGAACAGGGCCTCGCCCGCCTCCCGCTGGCCGGTGCGGAAGTTATAATGGGGGATGGACACCGCCTCCTCTTCCATCAGGCGCAGCAGGTGATCGTTGAAGAGGGCCAGGTCCACGGTTTCCAGCGCCTCGAAGTTGTATTCACCGTGCTCATCCCTCGGGGTGAGCTCCCGCTCCAGAAAGTAGTCGTCCAGGCTGATAGCCACCGGTCGGATGCCTGCGGCCAGCAGTTGCACGGCCAGCCGACGGGCAAAGGTGGTCTTGCCCGAAGCGGATGGGCCGGCGATGAGCACCAGCCGCACCTCCCCCCGCCGCCGGGCGATATCCCCGGCGATCTGGGCGACCCGCTGCTCGTGCAGGGCCTCGGCCACCAGGATGATCTCCGACATCCGTCCGGCTTCGATGGCCTCGTTCAGCGCGCCCACGTCCTCGACGGCCAGGCGTCGCACCCATTCGCCGTACTCGCGGAAGACGGCCACCAGTTGGGGAAACTCCTCGAAGGGGAGCAATTCGGTGGGGCGGTAGCGGCGAGCGAACTGAAGGGCGAAGCCAGGCGGATAGGAACGCAGGGCAAAGAGGCGCAAGTAGCCGGTAGAGGGCGCCATGTACCCGTGGAAGCAGTCGCGCACCCCATCCAGTTGGTAGAGAGTCAGATAATCCTTACGACGGTAGGCGAGCAGGCGGACCATCTCCTCTTCACCCCAGCCGCGGAAGAGCGCCACTGCCTGCTCCAGCGGCACTTCTTCCTTGGTGATGGGCAGGTCAGCGGCGACCATTTCCCGCATCCGCGCTTCCAGCCGGTCGAGTTCCTGGGGGGTAAATGGTCCCCGCCCCCGCACCAGGCAGAAGTAGCCGCCGAAGGGAAGGGGATAGTCCACGTAAACCTGGGCCTGGGGGAAGAGCTGCTGGGCCGCAGCCACCAGGAGAAAGGAGAGAGAGCGGCGGTAGATCCTCTCGCCATCGCTGTCGGCCAGGGTGACTGGCGTGGCCTCCACGTCACAGGCAACCGGCCAGGTCAGCTCTTTCAGTTTGCCGTCCACGAGGGCGGCCATCATTGGAACCGGCGGATCAGGGAAGGCAATCCGCGCGAAAGCCTCCAGCGGCGTGCCGATAGGCGCTTCGAAGACCCGGCCATCGGGGAAGCGAACCTGGGCGGCTCGCCGAGGCGAGGCTGGTCTTACTGGTTGTACCTCTTTCACAGATGGTGTGTTCTCCATTAGTTATGCTTTAGTATTTGCTGTGTATTGCGCATGATGCGGAAAAAGTCGCGCAGGCAGCCGATTTCGGCACCCGTGGTGCAGGTCATGGGAGATCATGGCCCAGAAGATGCGCCAGGTGGGCCACAGCTCCCCCCAGTTGGTGAGCCGCATCTCCTCCAGATCGGTGTCGCTGAGGCCGTCCAGTGCAGTTCGCAGCCGGGCGTGGCCCTCCTCCAGCCAGGCGATGGCGTCAGTGGCGGTGTGAGGGATCTCCAGCTCGTTCCAGGTCAGCTTGCCGGGGCCGAAGGCGTACTCGTGGTACATGATCTTACAGGACGCTACGTGCACCAGCCGCCAGGCGATAGTGGTGAAGGGCGGCGGCTCGGGCGCCGGGTCGGCGTAGTCCACCACCCAGCGGCCGTCCTCACCGGGGTGCACGGTCCAGCAGCCCGGAACAGGTTCCCAGAAGAATTCCTCACCCGTCAGGCCCTCCAAACGGCCACGCACGGTCTCCCAGGCCTCGTCCATCTCAGTGGTCAGCAGAGCAACTGTCTGTTGCGTCATTGTGCTCCCTCCACATTCCTCAGTGGTTTTCTCGGAAAGTGGTTGCTGCTGAACACTACAACGAATTTAGAATAAAACGAATGAACCAGAAGAGAACAAGAATTCGTTACTTTCCCAATTCGCTGTAGTGTTGTGGGGGCAACTCAGACTTTCCGAGAAAACTGCTCAAGCCCTCGGCGTGTTCCCGGTCGTGGGTCAGCCAGGAGCAGACCCAGTGGTAGGGCGTGCTCTCCGAGCCCCACTGGTTGGGGAAGGAGCGATCCAGGTCGGCCTGGCACATCCCTTCCAGGACATCCAGCAGCACCCTACGGGCCGCCTGGAAGTCGGCCCACGCCGCTTGCCATGGCTGGTCCCGACGGGCTGCCGCGTGCGCCTTGTTCCAGGCCTCCTCGTCCCCGTCGTAGTCCACCTGGAGTGGGTGACCGGCCGCCATCTGGCGCAAACCCTCCACGCCCAGCCATTCCCAGTCGGCTACGTGTCCCAGCACGTCTTTGAGTGTCCATTCCCCGCAGACTGGACGTGATGCCCGCTCCTCGGAGGGCACCAGAGCAGTGGCAGCCAGCAGTGCATCGCGCGCAGCAGCCAGGGCGGCCAGCAAGACCACCTTGGGCCCAATTATCCGTTTCAAGCCTTTAGCCTCTCGCCAGGCCGAGATCTGGGCAGCGTGTTCGGCGTCGTGTCGCCACTGGACCTCCACGCAGCCAGGGAAAGACCAGTCCTCCCCTCCGAAGAGACGCTGCAGGAAGAACTGCTCCTCGGGCAAGGTTCGCAGCCAGGCTACCCAGGCAGCCCGCGCCTCTCGCAGTTCCGCCAACACTTCGGTCAGGGGCCGATCCCGCCACGCGGCCACAACCGCCGCGTTGTAGCTGTCCATATCTCGTATCGCCGAGAGATCGGGGGGCTCTCCGCCCAGTATGCGCTTCATCTCCCGCAGTTCCCAGCGGTCCCAGGCAGCGATGTGGGCCAGCAGGTCCTTGACTGTCCAGCCGTCAAGGACTGGCACCTCGGTGAGCGTAGTCTCGTCTAGGCCGATGAGCTGCTCCAGCAGGCCGGCACGTTCGGCGGCCAGGCGGGCCAGCAGGTGGCGACGCCGGGCGGCCAGGATCTGCCGCGCCTGCGCGGTGTGCTCCCGCTCGTGCTCCAGAAAACGCCGCAGCGCCTTGCGTGCCGTCCACGGCTCCTCGGGATGCTGAGTCCAATGGGTGGGGTAGAAGACACCTGATCGCTCCTCTTCGGTGAGTTGGCGCAGCCGGGCCAGGGCGGTGCGCCGTTCCATCTCCAGGAACTCAAAGATGGGCAACTCCTCGTCGTGCTCCCACTCTGGGGGCAGGGTATCCAGGGGAACCAGACGGGAGACGTACCACTCCTCGGCGTTGCCGATGTGGCGCAGCAAGCGGCGGATGCTGAAGGATTGGGGGTCGGACTGCCAGTCCAGGAGGTCATCGGGCAGAGCCTGGACCAGGGCCAGCAGGTCGGCACGGGTGTAGGCCATGAGACGGAAGCGGTGTTCCATCTCCTCAGGGGTGACGGGCTCCCGGTCCGGGGGGAAAAGGGCGGCGGCATCCCCCGGGTCGAAGGGGCCGAAACCACTGCTCTCGCCAACGATTTCGATCTCGATTGGTTCCTCTTCAGGCGGGGCCGGCTCACCGTGGCGGCGCAGCCAGGCATGGTAGTTGCGGATTGCCTCGGGCAGTCGGCGCAGGGCCTCGTCCCGGCTGGGCGCACGGACGATACAGCCGGGCAGGCCGAGCACGTGGGCCATGCACCGGCCATCGTCAGCGATCTCCAGGTAGACGGGGTAGGGGATCATGGAGTGCTCTCTTTCAACCCATCCCGCAGTCGGGTCAGCAAGTCGGCCAACTCGGCTTTCTCAGCGTCGTCCAGACTTGTACTGAGCCTTGTCGAAGTGCAGGCCCAAGGAGAGAAGAAGTAGCGGTCGGTGTCGGCCTCGACCTGGTCGCGGAAGGCCCGGCCGGCCTCGGTCACTTGTGGGATGCTGTCCGGCCCCTCGATAAACCCCCGCTCCCGCAGTTCGGCCAGCGCCTGGGCATACACCTGACGCGGGTGGCCACGATGAGCCAACTGTTCGCACAGCGCATTGAGGGAATCGGCCTCCCCGCGCCAGAGGAACGTCAGCGTCTCCAGCGCCGTGGCACTCAGGCCGCTGGGCTGCCAGGCGGCCAGGTGGGCGTCATCGCGGTAGGCGGCCAGACAAGAGATGGCCTGCTCGATGTAGGGCAGCGGTGGGCTAGCCGCTGGCATCAGCTTGTGGCTGAGGCTGATGCACCAGGTGTCCGGTGGAGAGGGGGTGTTCAGGCTGGCCTGCACCAGCCGATCCAGCAGATTGATGAGCCGTTCTGAGTCGGCCTCGGGCAGCGGGTCAGGCTCGACCATCGCAGCTCGTAGTTCCTCGACGAAGCGCTGCGTCTCGACCCGGCCCGCGTCAGTTAGTCGGTACTCTGCCGGCCTCGCCTCGGCCAGGTAGCCCTTTTTGGCAGCAGCCGCCAATCGGGTCAGATAGGCATCGGCAGCCGTGTAGGGGCCGCGCACCTGCAAGCGGGCCGGGCTCGTCGTCTCCGGCTCGAAAGTGAGGGCTGCCAGCAGCAGACCCCACGTCCACCCATCTAGTCCGCTCTCGGCAGCGATACGCTCTGCTACCGGCCAATAGTGAGTGCGAATGGCGGCCAGGGCCTCGTGGGTCAGGTTCCATAGCGTGTGGTCATTCATTGTCTTTATCCTCCTCAGATATTCTTGGTGCATAACTGCTCAACTGCCTCATAGGAACTCGGGGGAACTCGTAGGAACTCTGCTCTCTTCAGGTTCAGTCTGTCGCTATGTCTGCTCCGCACCAGGGACAACGGGCCAGGTGCGGCGCGTGGCTGATGATCTGCACCCCGCAGGCCGGGCAGGTAGTGGGATACTCGGCCACCTGTCCCTCGAAGACCTCCTCGATTGAGTAGCTGGGCTTGTGGTGGGTGACGACGGGCAAAGCGCCGGGGGCGGCGAAGGCGAACTCGTCTGGGCCATTGACGATGACCAGTGGCTCGTCAACTGGCAGCCCATGCGCCTTCAGCCACTGCCGGCAGGTCACGGCGACCTGGGCCAGGGTCAGCGTCTCCGCATCGGCCACGATCTCCGGGTAGCCATCGCCTTCCCCTGGGCCGGGATAGCCGTGAGGATAGTAGCCCGGCTGGTCGTAAGCTCCTGCCTCGGGCTCCATCGGATCAATGGGCGTGCCTCGAGCGTAGAGGGTGAAGAGAAAGTGACCATTGCCGTCGCAGACGTCTTCCCAGGTCACCGGGCCGGCTTGATAATCGGTCCAGACTTCGAAGGTCCAGGGCAAACCCCGGTCGTGGGTTTCGCGCAGGTCCAGCAGATTGGCTCCCTGGCGCAGGCAGTTGGCACAGAGGGCTAGTTCCGCGCCCATTTCCAGAACGGGCACCTGGCGCTGGCAGCGGTGGCAACGACCACTGGGCTGGCACTCGTAGATCCATTCCTCGTCCACTTTCAACTGTTTCATGGATCACTCCTTCTGCAACTGCTTGCCGGCCCACTTGCGAACCTTCGAGCTTCGATCCTTCAACGCCGGCCGGATGAATTCTGGCCCGTACAACTTCAGCCCCAACTGATAGAAGCGCAGCCGCGTCTGGAAGGCGCTGGCGTGGGTACCCTGCTCCACCATCTCCCGCACCTCTGTGGGGGGCATCTCCTTGTGAAAGGCCTCGATGATGTCGGCGACCGCCTGATCGAAGGGCACGGCATCGTGCCCTTCTCCTGCCCCCAGGTAGCGGCGAGCCACAGCCGTCGAGTCGCCCTCCAGTCGAGCCAAGCCGACGATGGCGGTGCGCTTCAGGTAGTTGGGCACGAGCCCGAACAGCGCCGTGGTGAGCCCGGTAAAACCTGCCGGCCTCTTCCCTCGCATCATGGCCTCCATCAGGCTGAGGCCCTCCTGTCGGAGATCTTCCCGCCCGTGGATGAGCCAGGTGCAGAGGGTTTTCTTCTGCTCCTGCGGCAGGGCCGGCGTTTCTAAGGCCTGTTCCAGCATCTCTTTTCCCAAGGCGAAGGCGTACTCGCACCGGGCGAGCAGGAAGTAAAGCAGGTCCAGCCGCTCCTCTAGCGGGAGCTCCTGGTCAGCGAGGATGCTATCGGCGAGCGTGGATGTGTCCTCTTTAGTCGAGCCGACGAAGACATCCCGCTCCCCCGTCAGGCTGCGGATGGCCGAAGCCAGACGGTGGCCGCGCAGGCGCCCCTCGGCCGTCAGGTAACTGATCGCCGCCAGCAACCCGTGCGGCACGCCGTACTCCTCGCTCGGTCGGGTGATAGCCAGAGTGTAGTCGGCCACCCATTGCTTCGTTCGAGCCGAAACGTCCTGATGATGGAGAATCCGCACCGCGGCGTAGCCGAAGATGTACGGCTCGCCCAGGCGTTCTCCGATCAGGAAGACGGGCTCTTTGCCGTACTTGTGGTAGCCGTAGAGGTCGTGGTAGTACTTCTCCAGCCCCTTGGCCATCATCTCCTCAATGAGGGGCCTTTCAGCCTTGGGGATGCGGAGCTTCCGATAGAGCTGTTTCAGTGAGAATTGACCGTTCACTGGCTTTCTCCTTAATTCTGTACGAAAACACTACAGCGGATTCGGAATACAACGGATTTTTGTGCAAGATCTAAGTTCAAATCCGTTTGATTCTAAATCTGTTGTAGTCTTTCACCAGCGTTCGTACCGCACTAGCTCAGACAACGCTTTGCGCTTTTTCGGCCTGGACTGGTCAGCCGGATACCCCAATGGCGTGAAGACGATGGGCTCTACGCCGTCGGGCAGGCCCAGCGCCTCGCGGGCGGCCGTGGGGTCGAAGGCGGCGATCCAGCACGTGCCCAAACCCAGGCTGGTAGCGGCCAGGATCAGGTGATCCATGACGATGGCCACGTCCACGTCGGTGTAATTCTTGCCGTCCCTGCGCGTCCAGCCTTTGGTCGGAATCCCGCAAGCGCAGATGACCAGCGGCGCTTGCGTGAACCAGTCCCTGGGGTAGATTCGCTTCAGCTCTGCTTCTCGCCTCGCCGTGTGAATCACGATGAGCTGAAAGGGCTGCTGATTGGCCGCGGTGGGCGCCAGGCGCGCCGCTTCGAGCACCTGGTTCAGCACCTCATCCTCCACCGGGTCGGGCTTGTAGGCCCGCACGCTGTAGCGCTTTTCGATTAGCTCTGAGAACTCCATGTTTGCCTCCCCTCACTGGTAGATTGGTGGTATTGTACAGCATGAACCCTTACAAGTCAACCACCGGTACGATGCCCAGTTCTAAAAGCAAAAGCGGGAGGCGTCTTAGACCTCCCGCTTTGTTATTAGACCCCTTTTCTGTGAGGCCAAGATTGGACCTGAAAGGATCGGGGTTGTTAAGCGGCCCAACGAGAGTATAACCGGCTTGGCGTTTTAGCCCCAAGCTTTGCTCAACCCGAACCAACATTGGCAAATCGCGCCGCGTACAACCTTGGCGAAGCCAAGTCCGGTTGATACGGGGTTGTGCGGCTTTTTTCTTTCAAATCACGCCACCGCAGATTTTATCCAGCTTTATTGTGATTCTATCTCACCGATGAGCGCAGGAAGATTAGAGATTTTGTGAAGCAGTCAATCTATATCTTTGGCGATAATGGCGATCTGACACTGTTGAGCCAGTGTCCCGGTCGGGAGGCACGGTTGATGCTCCTGACGACAATTCGCCTGAAACACCAGTGTCAAACCAGATACCTAAAATTCTTCGCGCTCAAATTGCCATATTGCGACCAAAACATATCCTAAAGACAAAGCAAGCGTAACCCAAATTGGAACATACCAGTCTGGTGCGAGAGGCTGCTCGAACGCCAGGAGAAGCGAGAGATCAGGCAGTGAAGTTGGCAACAAACGAACAAGGCTGGGCGCGCTATTCCACAACAAAGGCAGACCAAATAAGTGTGCAATTGATATTCCAATAACAGCCCCTCTTCCATTAAAAAACGTACCCAACATCAACGTCAGAGCAAGGTAATAGAATAAATGCAAACTCTGTAAGCTCATGGCACTCAAATAGGGCAAGAATGGAAGAAATCTCCTTCCATGAAAAGAGAATTGTAAGTAGGCAATCGAATCCTGCAACAAGACCATCGTGATCAGAATCCCTGTTGCATTTGCTATGAGTTTGGAAAGAATGAAGGCCGCACGAGAAACAGGGTTTGAAAGAACCCACTCTGCCGTACCGGACTGCTTTTCCCCTATGATTATTCCTTGCGAAATGATAATTACGCCAATGGCAAGAAAAATACCTTTGAAATTCAAGTAGAAAGGAAGCCCTTCAGAATAGCCTAATACTGGTGATGGGGGAGACTCGGTGCTTAATAAAGGCCCCCAAAGAATTAGAGCAACCAAACCGTTCAAGATTAACAACCAGATTAGAGACTGTAGCCACCATGTACGGGTTTTCCACCACAGAGCGTATTCCTTGTTTAGCAAATTTGTAAGCCCGCTTCGCCATTCAGGCTCATTCATCAATTGAAGTGCGTCACTGCTCATTGTTTCATTCCTTTACAAGATCCATAAAGACATCTTCCAATTCATGCTTTGCGCGCCTGAACTCAGCCACAGTAATTTGACCGTCCTCCAGTACCAGACGCTGCAATTGTGCTTCTGCCGCATTATCATCAACAACGCTAACCCGCCATGTGGTTTGCCCATTTTTATAATCAGTGGTAATGTCTGACACCCATGTCTGGGCTAGAACCTTACTATAAACACTGCTAGTATCACCTCTAAGTTTCAAAAAATAGACTTTTTCACTCCCATTCAGCAACTCATCAAGGGGAGCCTGGGCGACGAGTTCCCCATGATTCAGAATGGCGACAGTGTCACTTACCTGTTGTACGTCGTCAAGAATATGCGTTGAATAGAAAACAGTAGAATATCCGCGCAAATCATCCATAATATTGAGTACATCCCGACGGCCTATTGGATCGAGATTGGCAGTTGGTTCATCTAGGATCAATAAGTCAGGATGGTTGATTTGCGCCTGTGCAATGCCTAACCGTTGACGCTCGCCGCCGGAAAAGCTCTTTATCGGACGATCAGCTTTGTCTTCCAACCCAAACAACGCAAGCGTTTCGGCAATACGAATATCAATTTTAAACTTCGGCCCAGTGTAAAAAAATTTAGCTCGAAAATGAAGTGCCTCACGAGCCGTCATGTACTCGTAGAAGCGCGGCTCTTGTGCCAGATAACCGATCCGTTTGCGAATTTCTATGCTGTCGCGGACGATGTCTTTTCCGAACACTGCACCTCCCCCTTCTGTCGGACGTATCAGCCCCAATAAGAGTTTGATTGTCGTGGTTTTACCAGCACCATTTGGCCCCAAAAAACCAAAGATTGAGTTCTCAGGTACCTTCAAGTCAAGGGATTTAAGAGCTCGTGTATCTTCATAGGACTTACTCAAATCTTGTGTGTGGACAACAAAGGATGTAGATTTAATCATCGCCATTTTCCTGTCTCGTATTTTCAGAAATATCATGCATCTGTCAACGATCTAGATATACTTATACAGAACTCTTCTGTATAAAAAGCTCCCAGAGGTGATAATGCAGAAGCTTTCTGTATAAGCGGCCAGAGTCTGCATAAACCAGAAACACCCTGTAAGATATCCCCTGGAGGAACCAAATGCAGAAAACTTCAACCTACTCAATCACATATGGTATTATACCATAGCCCCGCTCCCTGTGCAAACACTGAAGTTCCAAACGAGTTATCATGACCCAACTTCGTCATGATGCTTCGCTCCCTAGCCGCCATCGCTCGCCAAAAGCTCCCACGCCAATCCCCTGTGCTGTTAGCCAATCCCGCTCCGGCCCAGACCTGTACAGCGGGTTGCTGTGGTTAAGATGGATCAGCCGCACGTCGCAATCCACGCCCGCCAACTGCTCGGCTGTGTCGGTGGCCAGAGGGTGCTGAATCTGACTCAGGTCGCGGCCCGGAAGCTCGTCCGCGCTGAAAAAGGTCGCGTCCAGCAAGGCCACGTCCATGTCGGCCACAAAGCGCCGCAGGTCGTGCTCCCACCGATCCCACGTGTCAATGTCGGGGCAGTGGAACAGCCGCCCGGTTGGGCTACGCACCACGAAAGCCAGCGTGTCGCTGAACTCGTCGCGGTGGGGCACTGGCAAGGGCGTCAGATGGAGGTTGGGGCTGAGTTGTGTCTCGCTTGCGGGAGTGAGCAAACGCAGCTTGATGTTTCCCAACGCGACCAATTGCGACCAGGGGGCGTTGTGGCGCAAAAAGCTGGCCATCCGCGGCGAGGCATAAACCGGTAGACCCCGTGTGCCCCACGCCTCGCGCCCCAGATGGATCAGCCCGGCGTAGTGCCCAATGTGAGCGTGGGTCAACACGACTCCAGCCAGCGGGCAATCCGGAGCCAGGTTGTGCAGGGCGTGCAACTGCTCTCGAAAATCGGGAGTGGCGTCAATCAGCCAGCTCTGGCGGGTGGCGTGATCCACCAATCCCAAACAGGCCACCAATCTGCGCCTGGACGGATCGGTTCGCGCCGGCCCACAGTTGGCACAATAACACCCGGCCTGAGGCACACCTCCATCTTGAGCGGTTCCCAACAGTATCGCTTCAATGGTCATTTCACAGCAATTCTTTTGATGGGCGAGGTCTCCCGGCCGAAGCCCTTTTCACCTCGGTCAGAGACCCTGTACTGATGTCCAGGACTCAGTGCCTTCGGCGAGCGATAGATGATATACTGAGCGCACTTTGATTTTGTGAATTTTGGTGGTGGCGGAAAGAGTACCACGGATGTGGAAATACACGATGTTCAACCACAATCTGAGACAAAACGTTCCCTTTTGACCTCCGAAGGTATGATTATCGTGTATTTCTTTATCCGTGGTACTCTTCCCTCACACGCGCAATTTCACACTTTTCAAGTGCGTTGAGTATACACGAGGGCTCGGTCGGAGACCTCGCCCAACGAGGGTCAGAGACCTCGCCCAACAAGAGCTTAACCTCCCAGCTTCTCCAATTTGGCGAAGCTGGCCAGGAGGTGTTTGATCCCCTTCTCCTCGAAGGCCACGGTCACTTCCTCGTCGGCTCCCGTGACCTTGCTCTCGATCACGATGCCCTCCCCGAATATGCGATGTCGCACCCTGTCCCCGGTCTCGAATTGGCCCGTCACCGCAGGCCCGGAGGTGGTGGGCCACTGAGCCTGCCAACGGTAGGGCCGCTCTTCTTCACCGAACTCTGCCTGGGCTTCCCCACGCCCCGCGATGAGGTGGTCGGGGATGTCGGCGATGAAGCGGGAGGGTTCGCACACCTGGCTTTCCCCGTACATGGTGCGGCGGAAGGCGTGAAGTAGATAGACGCGCTCCTTGGCCCGGGTGATGCCCACGTAGCAGAGGCGACGCTCCTCCTCCATGGCCTCAGGCTCGTCGAAGGAACGGCTGTGGGGAAAGAGCCCATCCTCCAGACCCACGATGAAGACCACGGGAAATTCCAGGCCCTTGGCCATGTGCAACGTGAGCAGCGTGGGAGCGTTCGCTGCCTCGTCTAAGTTATCAATATCGGAGACCAGCGCCACTTCTTCCAAGAAGGTGGTCAGGGCGGTCTCTGGAGACAATTCCAGGTACTCCCTGGCCACGGTGCGCAGCTCCAGGATGTTGTTCCAGCGATCCTCGCCCTCCTCCGTGCCATCCCGAATGTAGGCCGAATACCCCGACTTCTCCAGGATCAGGTCCAAAAGCTCCAGCACGTTCAACTGCTCCCGCGCCGCGATTAGCTCGGCCAGCAGCTCCGCGAAATCCGTCAGGACATTGCGAGCGTAGGTGGGCAGACTGGCAACAGCCTCTTCATCCCCCTCTCCTAACATCTGCAAGGCCGTATGAATCGGCACCTTCAAATCCTCGGCCCAACTTTCGAGGGCGCCCCACGTCTTCGCCCCGATGCCCCGCCGGGGCACGTTGATGATGCGATCCAGGCTGACGCTGTCGTGGGGATTGTGCACCAGGCGCAGGTAGGCCAACACATCTTTGATCTCGCGGCGGGCGTAGAATCGCGTGGCTCCCACCAGCTTGTAGGGCAGGCCCGCGCGGACGAAGGCATCCTCCAGGACGCGAGACTGCGCATTGGTGCGATACATGATGGCGCAATCCCCTGGCTGGCAGGTGCCCTCGGCCACCGACAGGGCGATCTGGTCCACCACGTACTGGGCCTCCTCCTGCTCGTTGTACGCCTCGTGGACGACGATGGGCAGGCCCCGGCCCTTTTCGGTGTGCAGCGCTTTGGGCGTGCGGTGGATGTTGTGAGAGATGACAGCCTTGGACACATTGAGGATGGTCTGGGTCGAGCGGTAGTTCTGTTCCAGCAGGACGACCCTGGCGTCAGGGTAGTCGCGTCGAAAACGGTGTACGTTGCGGAAGTCAGCGCCTCTGAACGCATAAATTGACTGGTCTTCATCGCCGACGGCAAAGAGGTTGCCATTTTTCTCCGCCAGCCGTTTGACCAGCGCGTATTGGGCCGTGTTGGTATCCTGGAATTCGTCAACCAGGATGTGGAGGTAGCGCCGCTGGTACTTGGCCAAGACCTCCGAGTGCTGAGTGAAAAGCCAAACCGCGTTCATCAGCAGATCGTCGAAGTCCTGGGCATTGTTTGCCAGGAGCAATTCCTGGTAGCGAGTGTATACCCGGCCGGCCACCTCCTGCCAATAGGTCTGGGGGGCGAAGGACTCCGGGCCGATCAGCTCGTTCTTGGCCCTGGAGATGGTGCCCAGTATGGCCTGCGGTCGGTACATCTTATCGTCCAGGTTCAAATCTTTCAAAGCCTGGCGGACGAGCCCCAGTTGGTCGCTGCGGTCGTAGATGACGAAGTCGCTGCTCACATCCAGATGCTCCGCCTCACGGCGTAGGGTGCGGGAGCAGATGGAGTGGAAGGTGCCGATGGTCAGCCCTCGCAGCCGCTGGCCCAGGAGGTCATGTAGCCGCCCCTTCATCTCCTGGGCTGCCTTGTTGGTAAAGGTCACGGCCATGATGTTGTAGGGATCCACGCCGCGCTCCCTGACCAGATAGGCCACCCGGTGGGTTAATACCCGGGTCTTGCCGCTGCCTGGCCCGGCCAACACCAACACCGGCCCCTCGATGGCCTGTACTGCTTCCCGCTGAGCGGGGTTTAGATCTCTGAGAATATCCATTTCTGCACACACACCCTAAACTCAGTAGATCCAATTCTGCTCGGCCTGGATCGCCAGATCCAGGCCCAAAAGCGGGGATTTGGCAATCCCCTCAGAGCAATTTTGGATCCGCTGAGACTCTATGACATCAGCCGATGATGTTGAAAGCGACCAACCAGGAGAGGAGCTGGACGACGACGGAGCCCCCCCAAAGCAGGTAGGCGGCCACCCTCTGCCGGCTGTGGATGAGAATACCCAGGCTAGAATTGGCTATCAGCGCCACCAGGCCGATGGCTGGCAATCTGAACACATCAGCCCGACCCAAAGCAGGGTAGCGCCAACAGTGATAGGCGAACAGGACGAGGTTGGTTGCTAAGCCAAGGGCGAGGAGCAGATAGGCCAGACGATCCCTCCATAAGGGCCACCTCAGGAAGCGGGGCTGGCGATGCTCATAGGATAAAAGCTGGATGGGCCCCATCTGCTGGCGGATCTCGAAGGCGTCTAAGAACCCATCGGCGTCGGCTGGGGAGATACTATAGGCCAGGGTGGGAGTGACCACCAGAAGTTGTCCGGCCACAGGCTCGGTGGCGTAGAAAAGGGTGCGCCCAATTCCCTCAATCTGACCACTCCCCACCACGTAGCCCGGCCACCTCATCCCCCTCACCTTGATCTCCTCCCCCAAATCCTCACCCCGCACCACTTCCCGGATGCTGCCCAGGGGGATGATGTGCTGCGTCGCCCCCCAGACGATGGTCAAGGCGTTGCGATGCAACTGGTAGCGCAGGTTGAATAAGCCGTAGACCAAATAGCCCAACAGGGCCAGCAGGGGGAGGCTGAGGATGACCAGTAGGGCGAAGATAAAGAAGATAAGGTTGATCTGGCCCTGCCTGAGGTAAGAAAGCAGCAGTGCATCGAGCGCCAATAGGGATATGATAATGGCGATGCCCACCAGGACGCCGGTAGACCGTCGAGGTTTGAATATCATAAATTCCCTGCCTGCTGCGTATCTGCTCACCATGCTCACAGCGGACCCTTCGGCAAGCTCAGGACAGGCCCTAGTCCGCTGAGGCCGCTGGACTAGGGTCCAGCGGGAGCAGGTGAGCAGTCACCCTACTGCTTACGTGAAGCATCCTGAGCCTGTCGAAGGACACTTGTCCTGTACCCTTGGTCCTCTGGCCCAAGGACAGAGGGCGGCCAAGTACAGGGTGCGCGTCTTGCAAAGTCGCGCCCTTCGACGAGGCTCAGGACACGTTCCAGGATTTATCGAATCGAATTCGGTCAATCCTTCTGATTCGTTGTCATATCCTCTTTCAGTACACCGGCGTGCACCAGCGCCGGTACTCTTCGACTTTGCCTTTCACGATGTCGAAGTAGAGATCTCGTATCTTCTTGACGATGGGGCCTAGCTTGCCCGCGCCCACAGGTCGGTGATCTATGGCGGCGATGGCTGCCACCTGTACCCCGGTGCCGCAGAAGAATGCCTCCTCGGCCAGGTAAAGCTCGGTGCGGTCTATGGGCCGCTCCACCGTCTCCAGGCCAAACTGCTCGCGGGCAATCTGCATGATGGTGTCCCGGGTGATCCCCTCCAGGATGTTCTCCGTCACCGGCGGGGTGATGAGCCTGCCCTCGCGGACGATGAACAGGTTCTCGGCGCTGCCCTCGGAAACGTGGCCGTTCCGGTTGAGGACGATGGCCTCGTCGAAACCGTTGAGCATGGCCTCGGTCTTGGAGAGGGCGGAGTTGATGTAGGCGCCGGTGATCTTGGCCCGGGCCGGCACAGCGTTGTCGCTGATCCTGTGCCAGGATGAGACGCAGACGTTGGCCCCTTCCTCCTTCTCAATGTACCTCCCAAAGGGCACGCTGAATACGGCGAGCTCGTCCTCCAGGTCATGCAGCCGCACGCCGATGCCCTCGGTAGCTTTGTAAGCCAGGGGACGGACGTAGGTATCTGTGCGCGCCTCCTCCTTACGCAAAAGCTCTATCGTGATCTCTCCCAATTGCTCCACACTGTAGGGCAGCTCGATGAGAAGGATACCACAGGAACGGTGGAAGCGCTCATAGTGCTCCCTCATCCTGAAGACGAAAAGCTGTTCCTCCTCCTCGTTCCAGTAGGCGCGGATGCCCTCGAAGCAACCGGTGCCGTAGTTGAAGGCGTTGGTCATGATGCTGACCTTGGCCTCCTCAATGGGCACGAACTCACCTTCGAAAAACGCATACTTAGTCATTTCATTACCTCCTTCGGTATTTTAACGCCGCGCCCCCCTCGGCGCTGGCGATTGGAATTATAGCCTTGCTTCCCCTTCCTGTCAAGGAGCTCATTCACCAAACGTGACAACCTCTGTCAGTCTCCGGCGTGAAGCCCGGTGATGGTGAGCGATGGGATAGCCAATGGGGACCATAACCACAGGGCGGAGGTTAGCTGGCAGGCCAAGGGCCTGGGATGCTGCTTTTTCGTCAAATGCGCCCACCCAACAAGCGCCCAAGCCCAGGGCCGTGACAGCCAGCAGGATGTGCTCGGTGGCGGCAGCGGTGTCTTGCAAGCAGTACAACTGCATCCCTCGGCTTCCGTAGCGCCAGCCCGAACGGCCGGGATCAGCGCAAACGACGATGACCACAGGCGCATCGGCGATAAAACTCTGACCGTAAGCAGCCTCAGCCAGCAGATCCTTGGCCTGCTTGCTGCGGACGACCACGAAGTGCCAGGGCTGGCAATTGCCAGCCGAGGGAGCCCGAATGGCTGCCTTCAGGATCCTCTCCACCATATCGGGCGGGACATCGCACCTCGGATCGAAGTCCCGCATACTGCGCCTTTCCTCGATCACTTGCCAAAAATCCACAGCTCAGCCTTCCTGATCCAGGTCTCTCACGCTTCCAATCCCCATCGCCCCAGCTCCTCCATCATCTGGTACTGAGTCATGTCGAGATGGAGGGGCGTAATGGAAACATATTTGTTGGCCAGGGCCCAGATGTCCGTTCCCTCCTCAGGCACACCTGTTGGCGGCTCGCCGCCGATCCAGTAATAGTTCCGTCCCCGAGGGTCCTGGCGTTCCACCAGCGTGTCGCGGTAGACGCGCTGGCCCAGCCGGGTGATTCTGACGCCCGCTATCTCATCACGAGGCACCGCGGGCACGTTGACATTGAGGAAAGTGTTGGAGGGCAAACTGCGCTCCAGGACGAGTTTGACCAGCCGGGCAGCGAATCGGGCGGCGTAGGCGAAATCGTGACTCTGGTGGGAATCCAGGGACACCGCCAGGGCAGGGATGCCAAAGATGACCGCCTCCATCGCTGCGGCTATCGTGCCTGAGTAGGTGATGTCGTGGCCCACGTTAGCCCCCTGGTTGATTCCTGAGACGACCAGATCAGGCTGATGATCCAGGATGCCCAGGATGACCAGAGCCACGCAGTCCGATGGAGCCCCGGTGGTGGTGTAGACCAAAGTACCATCGGGCAGGGTCGTTTGGTTCACTCGCAGGGGTTTGTGCATGGTCTTGGTGTGGCCAGCCGCCGACCAATTGTGATCGGGGGCGAAAACCGTGACCTCACCGACTTTCTGGAGGGCCTGCTGAAGGGCCAACAGCCCGGGCGCATCAACGCCGTCATCGTTAGTGACCAAGATATGCAAACTGCAATTACCTCGCTTTTGTAGAGATGTCCAGCTAGGCGATTATACCCCACTAGCTTGTAAAAAGCAAAAAGCCATCGCTTGGGCAATAACTCGCCATTTGACAGGATGGGCGTCCTGACTTATAATTCCCCCTGGGAAGCGAGAGATGTACCTGATACGGAAGATGTCAACTGCCAAACACGATTGGTGTACTTTGACCCCGGCGCTTTCGGTGGACCGGGTGAGTGTGCGGGCGCTGATTACGCTTGGAGCCTGATGCCTTTGGGCATTGGGCTCTTTTTGTTTAGTTAGCATGGAGGTTGCTATCATGAGTAAGGCCGAGACGCTCTATCGCTTGCAGATCATTGACCTGGAGATTGACGAGAGGAGCCACCGCCTGAAAGAGGTGAAAGCTATCTTAGAAGGGAATGAGGAGTTGGGACGAGCGCGGCAGGCTCTGCAAGACGGAGAGAAGAAGCTGAGCCGGCAGCGAACGAAGCTACGCGACCAAGAACTGGAGATGCGAAGCCTTGCCAACAAGATCGCTTCGGTAGAGGATCGGCTCTACAGCGGCCGCATCAAGAACCCCAAGGAACTAGCCAACCGCCAAGACGAAGTCCAGTACCTTAAGCGCAGGAAGGGCGGACTCGAAGATCAGGTATTGGAAGCCATGATCGAGGTTGAGGAGAGTGAAGCCAGCGTGACCGAGCAGCGGGAGAGGCTGGCCCGCCTGGAGGATGAGTGGCAGGAAACCCAGGTCCGGCTTTCCGCCGAACAAAATGAGCTAGTAAACCGGCTGAGGCAACTGAGGGCGAAACGGGCTAAACTACAGAAGACGATTGAGGCGGGCGACCTGGCTTTGTACGAGGATTTGCGGCGCCGCAGGGGTGGGCGAGCGGTAGCCCTCCTCGAAGGTGATCTCTGTCAGGCCTGCCGGGTGACTCTTCCCAGCAGCAAGGCGCAACAGGCCCGTCAAGGAAAAGCACTGACCCTCTGCGGTAGCTGCGAGCGCATTCTATACGTGGAGCGATAGCGGCTTGACTATCCCAACAGGCGCTCCTCCACCTCTTGAGTTAACACCCCACTGACGCGGATCATCTTCCGACGCGAGGCGGCCCCAGCCACAATCTCCACCTGGCCCTTGCGCACGCCCAGTCGTTTGGCCAGGAAAGCGACGAGAGCCTCGTTGGCCCTCCCCTCAACGGGTGGAGCAGTGAGGCGAACCTTGAGGGCATCGCCGTGAATCCCCACAATCTCGTTCCTGCTGGCCCGAGGAACGACCCGCACGGCGAAGGTCGCACCATCCTTGGCCCCGGTGATCTTGAGCTGGCCCATCTTTCCCCCTCACGTTTTAGAAACCGCGTATGATCGCCACCAAGACTTCCTGAATGATCTGCAGGAGGATCAGAGCAATGACGGAACTGATGTCAACCATGCCGAGGGGAGGGATGATCCTGCGCAAAGGAGCCAGGATAGGCTCGGTGATCCGGTAGAGGAGCTCTACGGCGGGATGATAGGGACTGACCCTGACCCAGGACAGCAGCACTCTGGCCAAGATGGCCAAATTGAGCAGGGTGAAGAAAACGTCAACGAAATAGACCAGTGAGTCCATTTTGAGCTAAACCTCCTGTGGATACGTGGTGCGTATTGCGTGTTGCGTATTCCGTTGAGACCCACGCACTACGCAATACGCAATACGTTTGGTCAGAGACCCTCGGCGATCAAGTTATACGGCACGCCCGCCTCTCGCCAAAGATGGCCCGGCCGATGCGCACTATGGTAGCCCCCTCTTCGATGGCTACCTTGAAATCATCGGTCATGCCCATGGAGAGGTGCCGCCAGTGTTCTCCCGGAAACCTTTCGGCCAGAGCATCGCGCAGCCGCCGCAAGCGTCGAAAGTAGGGCCGCGCCTCCTCAGGATCGGCCACGATGGGAGCCATGGTCATCAGGCCCTGTACCTCCACCTGGGGCAGGGCCAGTATCTCCTCCACGATGGCGAAAAAGCGCTCCCGTTGCTCTTCATCCTCCGCCCACCGGGCCAGGGCAAACCCATATTTGCCCTCCTCTCCTGAGACGTTGGCCTCCAACAAAATGGGTATCACTTTGCCCACGCGCTCGCCGAGGCGATCCAGTCGCTTGGCCAGCTTCAGGGTGTCCACCGAATGGATTACATCGAACAACTGGATGGCATCTCTGGCTTTGCGGCTTTGCAGGTGGCCGACCATGTGCCAGGTGATGGGCGGGAGAGCTTGCTCCTCAACCCATTGATTGACGATGGGCACCTTCTCCGCCGCCTCGCCCAGCCGGTTTTCGCCGAAGTGGCGCACTCCTAGCTCGTAGGCGGCCTGAATGTGGGCCACGGCGAACATTTTGGTCACCGCTACCAGGGTGATCTCCGCTGGATCGCGCCCGGCCCGACCCGCGGCCTCGGCTATCCTCCGCTCCAGATCTCGTAAATTGGCCTCGATATCAACCATAGCTGAACCTCGCTTTCCCGTATCTGCTCGCCTTATGCTCTCAGCGGACCCTAGTCCGCTGAGGCCGCTGGACTAGGGTCCAGCGGGAGCAGGTGAGCAGTTACGCATTCCCAGTATCACCGCGAAACGCCCCGTGTGGCCTCCCTCCGCTCGGTGGGAGAAAAACTCGTCAGTGCGACAGGCGGTGCAAAGCTGAATCACTTCGATCCCCCCCTTCCTCCCCCCCAAAGCCTGCCCTGAGCAAGGTCGAAGGGTTGGGGGGGAAAGAGGAGGGGCCCCCAGCTCAGCCAACTGACGCCGATTGGCCTCCCAGAGGTCGAAGTGAACCGAGCCATCCCCCTGGGGCCGAAAGAGCCCCGGCCAATGATTGAACCTCGCTTTCACCGCCTCTATCACCTCAGTCCCGACCTGGTAGCAACAGGGCCCGATGCACGGACCCAGGCCAGCTATGATGTCGGCGGGGCGGCTGCCGTAAGCGTCAATCATAGCCGAAGCCGTCTTCGCAGCAATCCCTTCGACGGTGCCCTTCCAGCCAGCGTGGGCCAGGCCGATGGCTCGACGGACGGGGTCGTAAAGCAGAACGGGCAGGCAATCGGCGAAGCGGAGCATGAGGGCTACGCCGGGAGTGTCGGTGATCAGAGCATCGGTGGCTGGGATCACTCGGCCGCGATCCCCCAGCCCGACCAGCGCCACCCGACTCCCGTGCACCTGGTGGGCGGTGGCGACGTCGCTTCGAGAGATGCCCAGGGCCTGGCAGATGAGGTCGTGGTTGGCCTCCACCAACTCATGATTGTCGCCGACACAGTGACCCACGTTCAGGGAATCGTACGGCGAGGGGTTCACCCCACCCAGCCGCGTGAACACGCCATGCAAGACCTCGTCGTATGAGGCCAAATTAGCGAAACGGTAGTAGACCAGGCCATTGATCTCGTGTCGCAACAAGACTCGCCCTACCCTTCACTTTGAACTTTGGATTTTGAACTTTGAACTTCGACCGCTCGCCTCATCTCCCGCCACAGGTAATCACGGCGAACGCCACTGTCCACCACGGCCCAGGGCAAGGGTTCGTCCCACGAGCGCTCTCTCAGGTATTCGCCGGCATCGAGCTGGCAATCCCGCAGCGCTCGCCGCCAGGCTGCCAACGACATCCTCTCCACCCTGACCAGAGCCTGGCCCACCCGGCTGTCGCCTCGGGACAAGACGCCCTGCACCGCCGACCAGGCCGGGCTCTCGGCTTTGACCGCCACTCCTCTGGGGCGTAGAGCCTGCTCGATGCGGGTCAACCCTTTTTGCAAGCCCTCGACCGGAGCCATGGCTGCCCACTGGAATGGGGTGTGGGCCTTGGGCACGAAAGGAGTGATGTTCGCCGTGATGCGGCGCGGAAAACGCTCCCGGACCGCCAGCACCAGGTCAATGAGGGCCTGGACGTCTTCGTCGGTTTCGGTAGGCAGGCCCAGCATGAAGTAGAGCTTGAGTTGGGCGAAGTCGTAACGGGCAGCTAACTCCGCAGCTCGCATCAGGTCATCTTCGGACACGTTCTTGTTGATCAAGGTGCGCAGGCGTTGAGATCCGGCCTCGGGGGCGATAGTCAAGGTTTGGGCTCCGCTCTCAGCCAGGGCATGAACCAGGGCCTCAGGCAGTGGGTCAACCCGCAGGGAGGAGACGGAGAGCCTGGCTCCCATCCCCCGCAGGCCCGTGACCAGCTCCCCAATGCGCGAGTAATCGGAGACGGCCGTGCTCACCAGGCCGATCCTGCCGCGATGGCGCAGCCCCTCCTCGGCCTGCTCCAGCAGGACGGCCGGGCTTCGTTCCCGCACGGGACGATAGATGTAGCCCGCCAGGCAGAAGCGGCAGCCCCGCCCACAGCCACGAGCGATCTCTATCAAGTACATATCACCGAACTCCGTGTCGCGGGTGAGAACGACGGAGGTGGCAGGGTGGGGGTTGAGGTCGGGCGCCCATTGGCGGTTTACTGGATATTGGGTATTGGATATTGGATATTGGGTTGGGACGTAGATGCCCGGGATGCGGGCCAAGGCTGAGAGAAGCTCGTCTCGGCTTTCGGCGATGCCAGCTTGGAGGGTTTCGACCAGCGGGGGGACGATGACCTCTGCCTCGCCGATGGCGAAGGCGTCGAAGATGGGGGACAGGGGCTGGGGGTTGGCGGTTACGGCGGGGCCACCGGCCAGAAGCAAGGGATAGCCCTCGTCTCGCTCCTCGGCCAGCGGGGGGATGTCCGCCTGGCGCAACATCTCCACCACATTGAAGTAGTCCATCTCGAAGGAGATGGAGAAGGCCAAGACCGCGAAATCCTTGACGTCCCGCTGCGATTCCAACGAAATCAGCGGCCGGCCCCCTGGCTTATAGAAAACCCGCTCGCAGACCACGTCGGCCCGCTGGTTGAACAGGCGGTACACCGTTTGCAGGCCCAGGTTGGACATACCCACTTGGTAGGTGTTGGGGTAGGCCAGCGCGATGGGCAGCCTGCCTCCCCAATCCTTGTAGATTGTCCCCTGCTCTCGCTCCAGTATCCGTTTCGCCTCAGCTATGAACTCCCACTTCAAGCCGAATCTCCCTTTAAATCTCCAGTAGAGTCTGGCTAAAATGGCTCGGGGAGTGGAGCCTTTAGGCGGAAAAAGCAGGCTAAAGCCTCAACTCAAGTTTTTAGCCACACCCTTTTAAGTATAGGGCAAACCCCCACGCTTGTCAAGCGTTCGCATTCATTCATGTAAAATGTTACCGGAGTGGTATAATTCCCTCAAATGATAATGTTACCGGAGGGAAAAATGTCCAACGAAGACAAAATGAATATCGACGAACGACGGAAGTATC
>DAOUDK010000054.1:0-20232 GCA_034431315.1 Anaerolineae bacterium | reverse complement strand
AAGGCCTCAAAATCTTCAGGCCAGCCTTCCAATTCTTCGGATGTCATTGGCCTTCTCCTCTCCCTCAGAGTCGGAAGTATCTTAGCTCAAAAGCGCCAATGACACAAATGCGGTTGTAGTACTAACCAGCAACATGATCGCCGGCATTGACTGGGTGGTCGAACAGAAGACGTCAGGTGCTATCGACTTTGCCGTCGCCAACATGAGCCTGGGCACCAGCGACGATCTTGAGCCCTGTGAGCAAACTACCGACGCTCTCCACCTAGCCGTGTGCGGGCTGGTCAGCTCGGGTGTACCCCTGGCTCTGGCGGCCGGCAATTCGAGCGACGTGAAGCAGGCCTATCCCGAGGCCCTGGCTGTGTCGGCCATCGCCGACTTCGACGGCAAGGCCGGCGGGGTTGCCATGGCCACCTGCCGCGACGACGAGGACGACACATTGGCCAACTTCAGCGACTACGGCCCCGAAGTCGACATCGCCGCGCCGGGCGTCTGCATTCTGTCCACCTCGAGCACCGGGGGCTACGCCCTGGGCAGCGGCACCTCCATGGCGGCTCCACACGTAGCGGGTGCGGTGGCCCTTTACTTGCATGCTAAAGGCCTTGCGCCTGTCGCGGACGGAGCAGGAGTGGACGATATCGAACAGGCCATCCTAGGCGCCGCGCTATCCCAGGATGACCCGTGCGGCTACACCAACGAGCATGCGGGTGAGGGTTCGTTGGAGCCGCTCCTGTTCGTTAACGCTACGACCTTTGGCGGCGACGGTACCTGTGACGTAGCCACCACGGAGCCCCTCACTGACGTCGCCATCACGGCGGTCAGCGCACCCAGCCCTGTGGTCCAGGGCGACATCGTAAGCGTGGACGTGACGGTAAAGAACGTGGGCAACCAGGACGTCACCGCCGACATCACGGTGACCCTGACCGACACGCCGCCGGCCGATGGGACTGCGGGCACCGTCACCGACTCGCCCCAGACCATCGTTGGTGGTCTGGCTGCGGGTGCTTCCACAACTCTCACCTTCTCCTGGGACACCAGCAGTGCCTCCCTTGGTGACCACACCCTCACGGCCAGCCATGACTTCAGCGACGATGATGCCACCAACAACTCCAAGAGCACGGTGGTGACAGTCGAGTTGGCCGTCACCGACATCGCCATCACCGCTGTAGATGCTCCTACCTCGGTGGTGCAGGGCGCCGTGGTGGACGTCAGCGTCACGGTGGAGAACGTGGGCAACCAGGATGTCACCACGGACATCAATGTCACCCTTACTGATAACACAGATGGTGTTACGATCGGCACCCAGACGATCAGCGGCGGTCTGCCGGCAGGTGCTTCCACAACTCTCACCTTCTCCTGGGACACCAGCAGCGCCTCCCTTGGTGACCACACCCTCACGGCCAGCCACGACTTCGCCGACGGTGATGCTACTAACGACTCCAAGTCCACCACGGTCACTGTCACAGAGCCGGGCGCAACCATGCACGTGGGTGACCTGGACGGGAGCAAGGATATCAAGGGCAAGAGCGGCCGGTGGGAGGTTTTCGTCACCGTTACCATCCACGATGAAAACCACAACCCTGTCGCCAACGCGGCAGTCACTGGAGAATGGAGCGGTGCAACGACCGGCACCGTGTCGAGCACCACGGGAAGTGACGGCACCGTAACGTTCAGCACTGGCAACATGTCAGGCGGCGATAGTGTCACTTTCATCGTGACCGGCGTGACGCACGACACACTCACCTACGATGACACAGCCAACCACGACCCCGATGAGGACAGCGACGGGACTACCATCACCGTTTCCAAGTAGCAACAGTATCAGTTTTGCAGCGGGGCGGCTTTACCGCCGCCCCGCCCAAACCTGTCGTCAGGACGCGACAATGGACGCCGACAACCCGGACTACCACACGCTGGAGTAGGCGTTGCACCTATCCAGGTCTCCGCTCAGTGCCGCCCTGGGAGGCCTACCAGAAGCACGCTGCCTAGCTATCCGACGGGCGCTTGTCGCAGGGCTCATGCCTGTGAGGTCCCTACTCCGGGGGCAAGGGGCCCTCTGGAGAGCCACACGCGTGATTGACGCAGTTCACCGCAAAGTTAGGAGGGTAATGATGTTAACCGGCAAGGGCGTATGGGCCCTTTTTGGCAATGAGATAGACTTGGCCATTCGCATGGCCCAAGCGATTGATGCCACTCACATTCTGTTCAAGACCGGGGGCGGGACGGAGTACTACGGGGCACGGGCCAGAACTGCGGTTCGGAAGATTAAGGCTGCGGGGTTCATTCCCTTCGCCTGGCCCTTTATCTTTTGCGACGATCCGGCGGGTGAAGCCGAAGTCGCAGTCCGCACCTGGCAGGAGGGCTATGAGGGCATCGTTTTCGACATTGAGGATCAGTCGGCAGGCAAGGCGGCCAATGCTGCCGAGATGGGACGCCGGCTCATTGAAGACGAAGGGCTGGATCCCAACTACCTGTACTTCACCTCATTCCCCAACATCTCAGCCCATTCTACCATCCCCTACAAGGAGATGACGGCCTTTTGCCAGGGCGGCTTCATGCCCCAGTGTTATGGCACCTTCCGCTGGCCCGCTCATCATGTCCTGAGCGCCATGACCTATCAGGAATACGAGAACTGGCCGGCGAGTTGGGGCGACCGGCCAGCCATCTACCCCATCTTGGGCGCCTATTATGATTTCCACGGCAATATCCGCATGACCCCGGAGGAGTTCCGGATCTGGGCCAACGAGCTGGCCAAATATCGCCCCACCTTTTACAGCATCTACCGGGCGGGGGTTACCAATGAGGACCTGTGGCCCATCCTGAAAGAGCTGCGGCCCTGGCGACCGGTAACAGAAGCAGACTGGACGCGGGCCAGCCAGAAGATTTGGTCTCAGGCCAGCGTACCCTTTGATCCGAACCTCGCTTTTCCTCGAAAGGCGCAACAGGTGCTGGGACCGCACGCCTTTGCCCTGAGCACCGAGCACCGTTCCGTGATCAACGATCACGTGTGGGCCTGGCAACTCTGGTCGGACGGCAACCGAACGGTCATTCTCCTGACCCAGGAGGGACATTGGGATCCGGGCGATATCCGGATCATTTTCTATCCAGGCGGGTGAGAAACTGGAGTCCTATAACTCCATGATCACTTGCACATTGGGACGGTTTCTTTTAGCTTAGATAAGGCTCCAAAAGGAGGAGAGGAAAATGGTAACACCCCTACCCCCGGTCACAGACAGCGATGAGCGCTTTGGGCAAGACAATATCTTGCCCGATCATTACACGGCCATCCCTGGCATCGCTGACGCCGCATGGACCCAGCTAGCCATGGACGCTGGAGCTCGCTTCAATCGCTGGGTCTTCTACTGGCGCGAGATCGAAGCTACGCAGGATGTCTACGACTATTCTGCCCATGACCCTGTGGTAACCGCCAACCTCAGCGCCGGCCTAAAGATCCAAGGGCTCTTGATCGGCACGCCCCCTTGGGCGAGTCTGCCCGATAACCCGGGTGTCCCGACGAACCTGTATCTGGATTGGAACGACCCGGATAACCACTGGGGCCAATTCGTCTACAACATCGTGTCCCACTACCTGGGGCAGATTGGCTTCTGGATTATATGGAATGAGCCCAACCTGGAGTTTTTCTGGCAGGGCACCCCCCAGGACTATTACCAGCTCCTCAAGATCGGCTACCAGGCGACGAAAGCAGCCGATCCCACAGCTCAAGTCCTTTTCGGGGGTCTCTCCGGCCTGACCAATCTATCCTTCCTTGATGAGGTGCTGGCCACCGCCAGCGCCGACCCCACGGCCGCTGACAACAACTTCTACTTCGACGTCTTTGTCTGGCACGCCTACAGCCGCTCCTCCCAGCTCTACGACGGCACCCTGTACTATCGGGACAAGCTGGCTGCCTACAACCTCGATCAACCTATCTCGATCAACGAAACCAACATCCCGGCCTACGACGATCCAGCGGTCCCTCACGCTGGCTCCATCCAGTGGCATGGCACGCAAGAGGAACAGGCCTCTTACATGATCCAGGCCTATGCCTATGCCTTTGCGGCAGAGGTGCAGAAGGGTTTCGTCTACCGCGCCAGCGACGTGGGGGAGCCCAAAGCCTGGGGATTGGCGCGTGCTGACGCCAGCCTGCGACCTGCCTACGTCTCGTACCAGGTAGCGGCTCTCTACTTCTCCCGTGTTGAGTCAGCCGCAAAGTCCAGCCCCAGCGATGACGTGGACATGGTGACGATCCGACGTCCTGGCGAACAGGTTCGGGCCCTCTGGACCACGGCCGGGCGCGACGCGACAGTCCGATTGGACGCCGCGGCCAGCAGTGCCACCCTGGTGGACAAATATGGCAATGCCAGCGTGATCCAGCCTAAAGGTGGCAAGTACCGGATCAGCCTGCCCGGCGCCACCTGCAACAACGGTGTTGATCAGAATGATTACATCGTAGGAGGCGATCCATTCCTCCTGGTAGAGCAGTTGCCAGCACCTGCAGTGAACCTCGACCTCAGCACCGACAAGAGCCAATACGTGAAGGACACGGATACCGTGGCGGTGTTGTTGGCCGTGGTGAAGGATGAGAGTGACAACCCCATCAGCGGCCTGGCTTCCTCCGCTTTCGTCACCACCCTCGATGGCGCCTCTGTCAGTGTAGCTTTTATCGAGACCGCCACGCCAGGGAGCTACACCGGAGATCTGGACATCTCCGGCCTGGCTGAGGGCACACACCAGGTGGAAGTGACTGCGACGGACACGAGGGACCTGTCCGCCAGCGATACTGCTGCATTTGAGGTTGTGACGACTCCCACTGAGCCAACCATGCACGTAGCCAGCATTGACATGTCCCTCCGGACCAGGGGGCCCTGGACAAATGCCATAGCCACGGTAACTATCGTCGCTGCCGATAGCCTTCCAGTTGAAGGAGCAACCGTTTCTGGCCATTGGAGCGGAGCGACCAGCGATAGCGACACCGGAGTCACTGGTGCCGATGGGAAAGTCTCGCTTGAATCGGATAAGGTAAAGAATGCGCCAAGTGGGACAACCTTCACCTTCACCGTGGACAACGTCGTTCTCAGCGGATGGACCTACGATAGCTCAGCAAATACCGAGACCACCGATTCGATCACTGTCCCGTAACGGTGATAAAACAAGGGGATCGAGAGCTTAAGAGGGGTGGGTGAACTCTGGCTCGCCGCTACGCGGCTCGCTTGCCCTTCGGATCGGTTAACACGGGGTTGCCGCCTCCGGCTTCGGCCAAATGCGGCTTCCTTCAGTCGCGGCACTTCGGCAACTCCGAAAACGCTATGCCGAACAAGAAGCTCCAAGAGCACACACTGTAACAAAAGGGGCGAGGATAGAAAGTTATCATCTTTCTACAGGCTGTCCCGTGGCGAATCCATATCAGGAGGATTAAGAACATGGTCAAAAGAGCATTATTCATGTTGCTGGTCATCGTCACAACAGTATCGCTCTATACACCGCTCGCTGTGAGTGCACGAAGCGGTAACGAAGCTACAGAACCTGATCTGCAGATCGTATCTGCGGCAGGCATTGCAACGATCATCATTGACGACCTGGACGATGGGTTCATCCGCCACGGCACTCCGGAGTATTGGCAGGAATCCTCAATTGGCTATAATGACCACATGTTCTGGACCTACGTTAATGGCGACACCATTGACAACTGGGCTGAGTGGCGTCCTGGCCTCTTGCAATGCGGCTTCTATCAAGTCTCTGTCTTCGTGCCTTGCCAGAACGCTACAACCTGGAGCGCCCGGTATGAGGTCTACCATCGGGACGGCATCGAAGTTGTAGTGGTAAAGCAGCTTGATTACTGTAATGAATGGGTGAGCTTGGGCACCTACGGGTTCGGTGATAGCGCTGAGGAGCATGTCCGTCTCACCGACGCCACAGGCGAGGACCCCAACAGCCTGCGGCAAATCGGGTTTGACGCGGTAAAGTGGGAGCTAGAAAGCCCGTGTGGCACAACCACGCCGACAGCCACCCCTACGATTACACCTACGCCGACGGCCACCCCTACGGTTACATCTACGCCCACGGCTACCCCGGAAGTCTGGTATAGAATCTACCTGCCCTTAGTCCTGAGGAACTGGAATGTCCAGTGGTAGGAGCGGAAAACTGTGTAGCCAGGTTTGACTTTTATCTCTCTTTATGCTATCATATACCGAGATTTGAAAGAGGGCCGGAGATGACTGGCGAGCTGCGAAACGGGGCCATCAAAATAAGTTTCTTGGGGCGCGAGGACTACTTTGCCTACTATTACGCCTATGCTCAGGCATCAGGCAAACTGCTTCACGCCCGGAGGACACGACATCCTTAAGTCATAGCAATTCATCGGAATCTCAAAAGCGTGGAGCAGACAAGCCCACGCTTTTTTGTTTATCTGGGAGGTCAAGATGCACTGTCGTGGCATTCGAGGAGCAACCACTGTGGAGAAGAACACAGCCCAGGCCGTTCTGGCTGCCACCCGGGAGCTTTTGGCGCTCATCGTCGTGGCCAACGACTTGAGGGTGGAAGACGTGACCAGTGCCATCTTCACCACCACACCCGACCTGACGGCCGCCTTCCCGGCCCGGGCAGCACGGGAGATGGGCTGGCGAGACGTGGCCCTCCTCGACGCCCAGGAGATACCCGTGCCGGGCAGCCTGGAGAGGTGCATTCGGGTTCTCATCCACTGGAACACGGAGAAGAGCGCGGCCGAGATTCAGCACGTCTATCTCAAAGGAGCCCAGGCCCTGCGGCCAGACAGGACGCGGTAGGGGAGGCGAATGTTTAACCATCAAAAAAAGAAGGAGGCAGACTATGGTGATCGTCAACAGGAAGGGCACGACACGAGAGGTGCGGAGCAGGGAGAACGACCCTTCACACTTCGGCGCGCTCTGCTCAGGACAGGTCAGATAATCGAGTTAAGGGAGGATCCGCCATGATCATCATCATGAAAATGGGGGCTGAAGAGAAGGAAATACAAGAAGTGGTGGCCCAGATAGAGGAGATGGGTTTTCAAGCCCACCTCTCCCGTGGCGAGGAGCGGACCATCATCGGTGTCATCGGCGATGAGCGTCCTGTCAGCCCCCACGTCTTTGAACTAATGGAGGGAGTGCAGAGGACGGTGCCCATCCTCCAGCCCTTTAAGCTGGCCAGCCGCGACTTTAAGCCCGAGGATACTGTCATCCCCATTAACGGGATGCGCATCGGCTCACGGGAGGTGACAGTCATGGCCGGCCCCTGTGCCGTGGAGAGCCGAGAGCAAATGTTGGAGACGGCTTGGGCGGTCAAGGAGGCCGGGGTCCGAATCCTGCGCGGCGGGGCTTTCAAACCGCGTACCTCCCCCTACAGCTTCCAGGGCCTGGGGAAGGAAGGGTTAGAGATCCTGGGCGAGGTCAAGGAGGAGACGGGGCTGGCCGTCGTCACGGAAGTCATGGCCCCTGAGGATGTGCCCCTGGTAGCCCGCTATGCCGACATCCTCCAGGTTGGGGCTCGAAACATGCAGAACTTCAGCCTGCTGAACGCCGTGGGCGAGTCCCAGATGCCCATCCTCCTCAAGCGGGGGATGATGTCCACTCTGGAGGAACTCCTCATGGCGGCCGAGTACATCCTCTCTCACGACAACTATCAGGTCATGCTCTGCGAACGGGGCATCCGCACCTTCGAAAAGTACACCCGCAACACCCTGGACATCAACGCCGTGCCCGTCCTCAAGGGGCTGACCCACTTGCCGGTCATCGTTGACCCCAGCCACGGCACCGGCAAATGGGAGCTGGTTGGACCCGTAGCCAAAGCTGCGGTGGCCGCCGGCGCCGATGGATTGATCATCGAAGTGCATCCCCATCCCCAGCGCGCCCTCTCCGACGGAGCCCAATCATTGAGGCCAGAGAGGTTTGCCCAGTTGATGAAAGAGCTACGGCGGGTGGCGGAAGCGGTGGACCGCAAACTTTAAACTTCAAACTTTAAACTTCAAACTTTAAACTGTAGCCTTCATTGGAAGTTGGAGGTTAACATGGTGTGCTTGAAGGATGCACGAGTAGTCATCGTCGGTCTGGGGCTGATGGGAGGGTCTCTGGCTGGGGACTTGAGGAAGCGGGGTGCCTGTCGAGAGGTACGGGGGGTAGCTCGACGAGCGGAGACCATCGAGGAAGCTATGAGGCGCGGTTTCATTCATGTGGGCACCTGTGACCTGGCCGAGGGGGTGGAGCAAGCCGACCTGATCGTGCTGGCCACTCCGGTGCGGACCATCCTGGAGCTTATACCTCAGGTGGGGTCCCTTGCCCCTGCTGGCTGCTTGCTGATGGATTTGGGCAGCACTAAGGCCAGGATCGTCGAAGCCATGAAAGCGCTGCCACCCCACATTCTGGTCATCGGCGGCCACCCCCTATGCGGCAAAGAGGTGTCGGGGCTCAAGGCTGCGGAGGCCGACCTCTACGATGGGGCAACCTTTGTGCTCACTCCCTTGCAGCGGACCAGTCCGGAAGCACTGACGCTGGCCCAGGAACTGGCCGAGGCCGTTGGCGCGCGGCCCTTGTTGATGGACGCCGAGCGCCACGACCGCCTGGTGGCCGCGGTCAGCCACCTTCCCTATCTCCTGTCGGTGGGACTGGTGGCCACCGCCGAGGAGATGGCAGCGGAGGACGAGTTGATCTGGGAACTGGCCGCCAGTGGCTTTCGAGATACCTCGCGCCTGGCAGCCAGCGACGTTACCATGATGCTGGACATCCTGCTCACCAACCGCCAGGCGGTGGGAGAGACGCTGTCCTGTTTCACTAATCAACTCAACGCCCTCGCCCACTTGCTAGAGGCGGACAAGGTTCAAACTTTAAAGCTCAAACTTCAAACTGCAAAGCTCAAAGTTCAAAGGCCAGGGTTTAAATGAGGATGATCGTTGAAAAGGCTGAGGGGCTGAGGGGCCGGGTCAAAGTCCCCGGCGATAAGTCCATTTCTCATCGCGCTCTGTTGCTGGGTGCGATAGCCGAAGGCACGACCAGGATACGCAATTTCCTGCCCGCAGCCGATTGCCTGGCTACCCTCGCCTGCGTGCGGGCGCTGGGTGTCGAGGTAGAGAGGCTATCCGAGACGGAGTTGATCGTGTACGGGCGCGGCTTGCATGGTTTGATGGAGCCGAAAGATGTCCTGGACTGCGCGGGTTCGGGTACGACCATGCGCCTGCTGGCCGGGATTCTGGCGGGCCAGCCCTTCTACAGCGTGCTGACGGGAAACGAACAACTCCGCCGCCGGCCCATGGGCCGCATCGCCGAGCCTCTGAGACAGATGGGAGCGACTGTGCTAGGCCGCGACGATGGCCGCCTGCCTCCCTTGACTATCCTCGGCGGAGATTTGCGCGGCATCGAGTACAAGCTGCCCGTAGCCAGCGCTCAGGTGAAGTCGGCCATTTTGCTGGCGGGCCTCTACGCCGATGGCCCCACGGTGATCCACGAGCCAGGCCCCGCCCGCGACCACACCGAGCGGATGCTAGCCGCAATGGGCGCAAATATCGAAGTTCAAAGTTCGAAGTTCAAAGTTGAGTCTACTGAAAAAAGCTCCCGCACCCGTCCTCGGGTGCGGAAAGCGGCCCGAGGACAGGCCTCAGAGCAGGCTTTTTTCAGGGGAGTCAAAGTTCAAAGTTCAAAGTTGTCCTCTCTGGACATCGTTGTGCCAGGCGATATCTCCTCAGCAGCCTACTTTATCGCTGCCGCTTGCCTTGTGCCTGGGTCGGAGGTTGCTGTCATCGGCGTCGGCGTCAACTTCACCCGCACAGGCTTCTTGGATGCGCTCAGGGAGATAGGGGCGGACATCGTGGTAGAGAATCAGCGGGAGGTCAGCGGCGAGCCAATAGCCGACATCGTTGTGCGAGCAGGGGACCTAAGAGGCATAGAGGTGAGAGGGGATCAAGTACCCAGGATGATTGACGAGTTCCCCATCCTGGCCGTGGTCGCCACCCAAGCGCAGGGGACGACAGTGGTACGCGACGCAGCGGAGTTGCGAGTCAAAGAAACGGATCGCATCGCGAATATTGCCGTTGAACTGCGCGAACTTGGAGCACGCATTGAGGAGCGGCCCGATGGCTTCGTGGTGGAAGGGCCGACGCCGCTGGTGGGAACCCAGGTCAACGGCCACGGCGACCACCGCCTGGCCATGGCCCTGGCCATAGCGGGCCTGGTAGCCGAGGGGGAAACAGCCATCAAGGGGGCGGAGTGCATCGTGGATTCGTTCCCGGGCTTTGAGGAGACCTTGAGAGCTCTAAGTTCATCGTGAATTTAGGACACAGTTTACGTGAACATCGCTATACCACCAAGGACGAAAATGGTCGCGTCCGCGCGAGACGGAGACGCAGATGTTATTTTCGAGGCAGATTTGCACAGATGAACACAGATGAAAAGGGGAAAATCTGCGAAAATCTGTGTTAATCTGTGTCCCATGAATTGAAGGAGAGCAGGCCATGCCTCTGAGCATCAACGGACAAGCGAAGCTCGTAGGATTGATCGGGTATCCCGTCAAGCACAGCCTCTCGCCAGCTATGCACAACAGCGCCTTTGCCGCGCTGGGCCTGAACTGGTGCTACGTGCCCTTGCCCGTGTTGCCTGAGCAATTAGGGGAAGCAGTTGCTGGCTTGCGAGCCCTGAGCTTCGTGGGCGCCAACGTCACTGTGCCTCACAAAGAGACAGTGATGTCCTATCTCGACCACGTCACACTGGAGGCACAGGCTATCGGGGCGGTAAATACCATCGTGGTGCGCGAAGGGAGGAGCGTTGGCTACAACACCGACTGGCGTGGCTTCCTGACCGCCTTGAGCGAGGGAGGCTTCGATCCCCAGGGCAAGCGGGCCGTGGTTCTGGGAGCTGGAGGCGCAGCCAGGGCCGTGGTCTACGCCCTGGCCCAGGCCGGCGCACAGGTGACCGTCCTGAACCGTACTCCAGCCCGCGCCCAGGCCCTGATCCAGGATTTCACCCCCTTGTTTCCCCCTCTTTCTCTCCTCTCCTTTCCTCTCACCCTGCGAACATTGGAAGAGCGGACGGTCGAAGCCCACTTGTTGGTCAATACCACGCCTGTTGGCTTATGGCCTGAAGTGGACAGGTCCCCCTGGCCGGAGGGCCTGCCCTTCCCTGGCCATCTGGCAGTCTTTGACCTGGTGTATAATCCTTGCCAGACAAAGCTTCTGCGGCAGGCTCGAGCAGCGGGATCCAAAGTCATCGGCGGTTTGGGGATGCTGGTTCACCAGGGAGCCGCGGCTTTCGAACTGTGGACGGGGGAGAAGGCTCCTGTCGAGACCATGCATGAGGCTGCTAGCCTGGGAATTAGAAATTAGGGATTGGAGACGAGTCGCCTGTTACCTCATTAACTCGTTACTCGTTACCCTATCGGAGGTGAACGATGGCATTGCGTTTCTTGACCGCTGGCGAATCTCACGGGCCTTGCCTCATAGCTATCATTGAGGGAATGCCCGCTGGACTTTATCTGAGTGAGGAAGAGATCAACGTTGATCTGCGCCGCCGCCAGGGGGGCTACGGACGCGGCCAGCGCATGAAGATAGAGCGTGACAAGGTCGAGCTCCTGAGCGGAGTGGCCAAAGGACTGACCATCGGGGCGCCCATCGCCCTGCGCATCGAGAACAAGGACTGGGCCAACTGGAAGGATAGGGACGTCCCGTCCTGGACCGTGCCTCGGCCGGGTCACGCTGATCTGGCAGGGGCTACCAAATACGGCCTGGGTGACCTGCGGCAGGTGGCTGAGCGGGCCAGCGCCCGTGAGACAGCAGCTCGGGTGGCGGTGGGGGCAGTGGCTAAACGGCTGCTCTCTGAGTTCGGCATCGCCGTGGGCAGCCACGTGACCGAAATCGGTGGGGTGGTGCCAGAAATACCGGACCTGCCTCCCCACGAGCTGTGGGAACGTGCGGAAGCTTCCGACGTTCGCTGCCCCGATCCCGTCGCCGCAGAATCCATGCGCCAGCGCATTGACGAGGCCAGGGCAGCGGGGGATTCCCTGGGCGGCGTCTTCGTCGTGGTTGCCACCGGCGTGCCCGTCGGCCTGGGTAGCCACGTCCACTGGGACCGCCGCCTGGACTCTCGCCTGGCTGGCGCGGTGATGAGCATCCCGGCCATCAAGGGGGTGGAGATCGGGCCGGCTTTTGAGAATGCTCGTAAACGGGGGACAGAGGTGCATGATGAGATCTTTGTAAATCTCAAATCTCAAATCTCAAATCTCAAATATCAAACGTCAAACGTCAAACGCTATTCCAACCGGGCGGGTGGGATTGAGGGGGGCATGAGCAACGGACAGCCCATCGTGGTGCGGGCGGCCATGAAACCGATCCCCACTACTGTGACGCCCTTGCGGTCGGTGGATCTGAGCACAGGGGAGCCGGCGACTACTCAGTATCAACGCTCTGATGTCTGCGCCGTGCCCGCTGCTTCAGTGGTCGGCGAGGCAATGGTGGCCTGGGTAATCGCGGACGCACTGATGGAGAAGCTGGGGGGAGACAGCATCGAGGAGATGAAGTCGAGGTGGAAGTGAGCGAAGGGGCAAACGCGGTTAGTCCTGTGGGCACTAACCACAGGGTCGTCATCACCGGTTTCATGGGCGCCGGCAAGTCGAAAGTGGGGCTGGAAGTGGCCCGTCGGCTGGGCTGGGAGTTTGTGGACATGGACGCCCTCATTGAGGAGCGGGTGGGCGTGACCATCCCTGAGATCTTCGCTCGGCGGGGCGAAGGGTTCTTTCGCCAACAGGAGCGCGAACTTTGTCAGGAGTTAGCCCAAAGGCGCGGACTGGTCATCGCCACCGGCGGCGGCGCGCTGATTCCTGATGAGAACCGCCAGGCCTTGGGCGTCAGCGGGCTGCTGGTGTGCCTGAATTGCGATGGGGGAGAAATCCTGCGGCGTCTGGCCCAGGCAGAAGACAGGCCGCTCTTGGACGTGGCGGATCGGAGGGAGCGCATCGAAAACCTGCTGGCCCAGCGGCGCGAATCCTACAGCCGCATCCCTCACCAAATTGACACCACAGGCTTGACGGTGGAGGAGGTGGTAGGAATGGTGATCGAGTTGCTGAAAAGCGAGGCGGTTGCGGAAAGGATAGCGGTGCGGACGACGGCGGGAGGTTACGAGGTGCATTTGGGCCAAGGGCTTCTGGCGTGGGTTGGCGAATTGGCGTGGGAGCGGGGGCTGCGGGGTAAGGTGGCCCTGGTCACCAACCCCACGGTCGGCGATCTGTACGCTTCCCCTGTTGCCGAAAGCCTGCGAGAAGTGGGCTTCGAGCCAGTCATCTGCCAGGCGCCCGATGGGGAGGCTTACAAAACCCTGGACACCGTCAGGTCGCTGTACGATCAGTTCATCGCCGGCGGACTGGACCGCTACGGTGCGGTGCTGGCCTTGGGCGGCGGCGTTATCGGCGATATGGCGGGCTTCGCGGCAGCCACCTACATGCGAGGAGTGCCCCTGGTACAGTTGCCCACCACCCTCCTGGCCATGGTGGATGCCAGCGTCGGGGGCAAGGTGGCCGTGGATCACCCCAGGGGAAAGAACCTCATCGGCGCGTTCAAACAGCCAGAGCTGATTGTGATTGACCCTCTCGCTCTGGCCACCCTGGACGAGGCAGAGATGCGATCCGGTTGGGCCGAGGTGATCAAGGCGGGAGTGATCGGCTCGCCCAACCTTTTTGAGCATCTGGAGGAGAAGGGAGACGAACCCTCGCTGCCCCTCATCATCGAGGCTGTCCGCGTCAAGGTAGCTATCGTGGAGGAGGATCCTTACGAGAAGGGTCGGCGGGCCGTGCTCAACCTGGGCCACACCTTTGGCCACGCCTTGGAGGTGCTCAGTGGCTTCACCCTCCGCCACGGCGAGGCGGTGAGCGTCGGCCTGGTGGCTGCGACCAGGACAGCCGTCGCCCTGAGCCTGTGCGACGATACCGTCGAGGGGCGTTTAGCTGTCCTTCTCCAACGATTCGGCTTACCAACCTGCTACGAAGGTTATGAGCCGGTGGAGATTTGGAGAGCCATGGCCACCGATAAGAAGAAGCGGGGGAAGAAGCTGCGTTTTGTGTTGCCCAGAGCGATTGGGCAGGTCGAGGTCAGCGACCAGGTGCCAAAGGCAGTGGTCTTAGAGGTTTTAGAAAAGATGAGGAAAAGATGATCGTGAAGATTCTTATTATTCACGGGCCTAACCTGAACTTGTTGGGCACGCGGGAGCCGGAGGTCTACGGCTCGGCCACTCTGGAGGAAATCAACAGGCGGTTGCGGGCGTACGCTGCTGACAAGGGTGTCGAAGTGCGCACCTTCCAGTCGAATCACGAAGGGGCCATCATTGACGCCATCCACCAGGCGGTTGGCTGGGCCGATGGTTTGGTTATCAACCCTGGTGCTTATACGCATTACAGCTATGCCATCCGCGACGCCATCGCGGCCGTTGGTTTGCCTGCCGTCGAAGTCCACCTCTCCAACGTCCAGGCTCGCGAGGATTTTCGGCATCTCTCCGTCGTCGCCCCCGTCTGCCTCGGCCAGATCGCGGGCTTCGGCTGGCAAAGCTACGTCCTGGGGTTAGAGGCCCTGTTGATGAAGCTGGCGAAAAATTGACATCCCCTGGTTAAAATGGTATAATATGCGCTGTTTAGTTCCAGGGCCTTGACGTCAGGTCTGGCATCAAATCTGGAGGGAGCATAAAACTCTATTTCATGAAGCGATTAACTGCTCGGGTTGTTGGATTAGCCATATTGCTAGGCGCTCTGCTGGTCGGCATTATCTACGCGGGGACCGTTGTTCCCGGCAGTCTTCGTATGACCGATACCCCTGGTGGGGAGGAGATGACCCAGTTCCCCTCTGGGATAAGCGTGGTTTACGTTGTCTTCGACTACTCTGAGATGCAAAACGAAGAGATCATGGTAAGGGTGTATGACAATGTAGGCAACGTCCTATTTGAGCAGACCAAGGCTTATACAGAGTCTGGGACAGAGTCCGTCGAGGTATCGCTCGCCGGGGGAGGGGCTTTTCCCGATGATCGGTATGTCACCAATTTGTACAGCGGCTTGTTTCCGATTAGCACCATCATCTGGGAAGTAACTGCAGGCGCTGGGATGGCCACTCCCACTCCCACGCCCGAACCGGCAACGGCTACGGCGACACCTGTGCCTCCCACGCCCACACCTATTCCAGCGACAGCTACGGCGACACCGATGCCTCCCACCCCTACATCAGCGCCGGCAACCCCCTATCCGGTGCTGGCCACGCCTACGCCTACTCCGACATCAGCGCTGCCTACGCCGACACCAACGCCGGAACAGGCGACGCCAACCCCGATGCCACCGACGCCAACACTAGAGCCAGGGCAGCCGACGCTGACGCCGACGCCGACGCTGCCAATGGCCACAGAGGTATCACTAACGCCAACCTTGGTCACAGTTACGTCCACAACCACCCCAGTGCCAGCTACGGCTGAGACGATCTCACCATCTCCCACCCCGACAACGGCATTGCCAACCCCGACAACCGCGCTGACGCCGAAGTTTACCCCCATCCCCACAGCCACTTCAGGCACCACAGAAGGTGCAAAGAACTTCCTGGGCGTTGTAGGCTATGTCGGTGTAGCGGTGCTATTGATCTCCGTGGCCTTGTTTCTTTGGCAGAGGCGGTCTTCTTGATTTTCCCCCAAACTATCTTACAAAAGGAGTGTTAACCAATGAAACGTCTTGTTCCTATCGCTATAGCTCTATCCTTGACCATCTTGTTAGCCAGTATCGCTATGGCCCAGGGGGGCGTGTCTACCGCCCATCTGAGCGATACTCCCGATGGGCCAGCCATGACCCAGTTTCCCTCAGGTACAACCGTCGTCTATGCTATCTTCGAGTACGCCGACATGACGGGGGAGTCAATAAAAGTAAGGGTCTATGACAATTACGGCAGCATTCTCTCCGAGCAGCCCCAAGAATACACTGGATCTGGGACGGAGTCCGTGGCAACTACGACCAGTGATGGGTACTTCCCCGATGGTCGGTATGTCACCAATTTCTACCTGGGTGAATACGTAAGCAGGACTATAATATGGGAAGTTGGCGAACCGGTAGCGAAGCCCGTCGCCACGCCAACAACAACGTCGCCTGTTGCCGAGATCTACAACCAGGTGAAGGACTTTGCTGTCCCGGCCGCTGCAATACTGCTGATCATACTTGCTGCCTGGGCCATTTACCGGGTGCTGGCTGCCCGTTAGCCATCCTTCCCAAGGAGGAGGAGACTTGATGGCCAGGAAAGCCATTTACAAAGTACTGGGCGTTCTGGGGATTGTGGTCGTCTTCGTGGTGGGGGTATGGCTGGGCAGGCTGTACTCCGCAGCCGGTGGCCCAGGAGCAGTTACCCTCCAGCAGTTTAGATCTACCGTCGTTCGCCAGATACGACAATTATGGCAGCCTTCTACCCCACCTGGTGTTCCAGATAGCGGATCTGCCGTGCCTCGCATTAGCCTGGAGCAGTTGAAGGAGAAGCTGGACGTTGGGGCGGACATAGTCATCGTTGATGTGCGCAGCAAAGAGGATTTCGATGAGGGTCACATATCAGGAGCGGTCTCAATTCCCTGGCAGCGGGAGATGGAAGCCCGTTATACTGAGCTTCCTCGCGATAAAGAGGTAATCACCTATTGTGGCCGCTGTTGACCACCTCCGGATGACAGTGCCCGTGCGGCACAATTTCTACTTGACAAGGGGTTCAGTGATGTCAAGGCCATGGGGGTAGAGTTCGACCGTTGGCAAGAGGCGGGATACCCCGTCGAGAAGTGAAATTCGACTAACAAAACCGAAAGGAGTCTCAAAAATGAAAGTGAAAAGAGAAGCAGTGGTAGCCGCTATTGTAGCACTGGTGTTGACTGTGGTGCTGATAGGAGCGGTAGGCGCGAAGGTGGTGAGTCCCCTTGCAACCAACGAGCAAGGCACGATCACGAACCTTCACATGAGTGACTCGTGCGACGGCGATCCTATAGACCTCTTCCCTGCTGGCACGGAGACTGTATATTTGGTCTTCGACTACTCCGATATGCACGGGGAAGAGATGAAAATCAAGGTCGACGGCCCTAAGTTCAGGGTGGAGGCGGAACACTCTTCGGTGATAAAGTCATCCGGTTGGACCACTGAGACCTGGTCTGAGGAAACCGGAGAGCAATACGTCAAGGCGTGTGGCGCGGTGAGCCCCAACGCAACGTTAACCTCGACCTTCAAGGCGGACGCGATTTCAATGTCGTATGTTAAAGATGCCGATGGCGGCGTTGCTGAGGTGCAGGTGGATAGCGGCACGCCCATCACTGTGGACATGTGCGCTGCTACTACGACGAAAGCGGAGAGGGTAATAGTTAGCGGTTTGAGTTCTGAGCTGCATACCATAACCGTGAAAGTGATCAGTCAAACGAATTCCTGCGACGGAAGCTGCGTTGGAATTGATCGCTTTTGGAATGAGGTTATTTTGTATGATGCTACTCAACCATACACGGACGAGGGCACCAAGTGTATCCCCCTTAGTTATAGCGGGGCCGCCATTCCCGCCGGAAACTATACAGCCAATATATATTCAGGGAGCCTGCTCATCAAGTCCAAACTGTGGCACGTGCGTCCAGGTGGGCCAGGCGAGATCAAGAACCTTCGCATGAGCATTTCACCTGATGGGCTACCTAAAGAGGAATTCATAGAAGGCACGCGGACCGTCTGGGCGGTTTTCGACTATGCCGATGTGGAAGCAGAAGTAGGGATAGATGCCTATGAAGGTCATACCGGTTTCTATGAGAGTCCAAGGATACCTCTTACCGGATCAGGGACGAAGGCCATCAGTGTAACCTATTATTATGTGACTGGTTTTCCCCCAGGCCCGTATAGAACTCACGTCGTGAAAGATGGGTACGTTGACGGTGTTACAAATTGGTCGGTTTTGCATAGAGTCTATTTGCCCCTGGTATTGAAGAATCACCCTTAGAAAACGCAGCCTGTAGTGCAAGGGGCAGCTCAGGTGGATAAAGCTTATATGGGGGGGAGTAGGGAACCTACTCCCCCCTTGTCCAATCTGGTTACATCAACTTGCTGAAGCAAACTGTCGCCTTTTTGATATGAGTACCGGGACGGGGACACGACTAACAAATTGTTGACACAAATGGTATCTTGTGGTATCATTTCAGGTGCAGGCAAAGAGAGGGCTGGCAGAGAAACTTCCAGTAGACGGCTTATGTGGAGGGAGAGAGCCGATGAAGGGCGCACCAACGATTAAAAGTATTTTGCATTTTCTATTGGTTGTTCTTGTGCTCCTTCTCCCCTGTCTTGCTTTTGCCGAAGAGCCAATACCGAGGACGACCGACCCAGCTTCCCCTTCATCCCCCCCAACCCTTCGACAAGCTCAGGACGCCGCTTTGGGGGGGAAAGAGGGGGGGCGTGGCGCGATGGAATTCAAGGCGGGCGAGATCATTGTCAAATTCAAAGAGGGCATTCCGCAAGCTGGTGTGCAGTCTTTGCTCCTCGCTGAGGACATAAGCATCTTGGATGAGATGGACAACCTGGGCCTCAGGCTGCTGTCCGTGCCCCAGGGCCGCGAGCTAGAGAAGGCAGAGGAACTAAAGCGTAGCTCTCTGGTGGAGTACGCCGAGCCTAATTACGTCGTTCAGATTGCAGACGCTATCGCGGCCGGGCCTGATTACGGCTTTCGCGTCCTGGATGTCGAGCCTAATGATCCGTATTTCTCTTCGCAGTGGAACCTTCCCAAGATTGAAGCCCCCGCCGCTTTCACCATCACCACTGGCAATGACAAGGTGGTTGTCGCCTTTGTTGACTCGGGCGTTGATCTTGAACACCCTGAGTTAAAGGATAAAATATGGACAAACCCAGACGAGATAGCGGGCAATGGCCTTGATGACGATGGGAATGGCTACATAGACGATGTGCATGGTTGGGATTTTGTCAATTGGCATGGTGAACCTCAAGACGATTACGGACACGGCACCTTCGTTGCCAGCATCGCTGCGGCTGAGACAAACAACGGCCTGGGGATGGCAGGAGTATCCTGGGGGGCTGAGATCATGCCTATCAAGGTGCTGGACGATCAGGGTCGTGGATACATTCATCACATAACGGGCGGCATCCGCTATGCCGCTGATAAAGGGGCAAAGATCATAAACCTGAGCTGGACACTTACCGGCTCCATCCCCTCCCCGCCGCTGCAGGACGCAGTAGACTATGCTCACTCTAAGGGCGCTCTCGTTGTTGCTGCCGCCGGGGATACTTTCGATGGCTCCTATAAATATCCCGCAGCTCTCGATCTCGTTGTTTCCGTCGCTGCCACTGACCCTGACGATGGGCACCCTGAGTTCTCAACTCACAATGACAAGGTGGACGTCGCCGCACCTGGAGTTGATATCTTGGGTGTCTATTGTAGGTCCGTATTAGGTGAATGGAAGTGCGGCTACGGGAGGCTCTCTAGCACTCATGCGGCCGTCCCCCACGTCTCGGGGCTGGCAGCGCTGATCTGGTCGGTTAACCCCCATTTGACGCCCGACGAGGTGGAGGACATCATTGAGTCCACGGCTGTTGACCTGGGCGAACCCGGCAGAGACGACTACTTCGGCTACGGACGTATTGATGCCAGCGCCGCTGTGATGACAACGACCCATTACCTTGAAGTAGAATATGATGATCCCTTTTACTTCCTCGTCTGTGATGGTTGTGCTCCCCCGTCGCGGAAGATCACCAATCCGAATACAAGCTGTTCCACGTGGAGCGTCACAGCGATAGCTTCTTGGCTTTCTATCAGCTCCTGCGAGGGCTACACGCCATCTTGGGTAACGGTTTCCATAGATAAAAGCGGCTTGTCAGATTATGGCCTTTATACCGCGCCCATCACCGCCACCAGCACCATGACCAATCACGTGAACAACCCGAAAACGATCACCGCAACCGCTGTCTATACACAGTGCTGGAGAAACTACCTGCCTTTGCTCTTCAAGAACTATAGTTCCTAGCAGTCTGTCGGAGTAATCGAATTATGGACAACCTACGTGTTGTAAACAAATGGTTTTCCATTGTTTCAACTGGTTTATGGTAGGCAGTTTTGTCGGAGAGCGTTCTCTCCGACAGGCTGCTAGTAGCTCTTTTAGAAGGCGTGGACCTGATTGACTGACAAATTTAACATTTCATCGACTTGCCAATAAGTCCCCTATGTGGCATACTTGTGAGAAAGCCATCTTTGGGGAGGAGTTGATGGGCGACAGTCAACAGATGTAT
>DAOUDK010000053.1:0-6817 GCA_034431315.1 Anaerolineae bacterium | reverse complement strand
GTTCGAGTTTCAAATTCAACTTCGTCCAACGTCTCGGTCATAGTGGCACCTCACTCGCGTATTTGGTGCCCCTATTTTACCACAACTAACCCTGATAGAGAAGTGCGGAATACAAGTATAATAGATGGCAGGCGACCCAGTGGCCGGAAGCTATCTCCTGCAAGGCTGGCTCTTCTTCTTGACACATCTTTCCCTTATTGGCAAAGCAGCGGGTGTGAAAGCGGCAGCCGCTAGGCGGATCAATGGGACTAGGCACGGTTCCTTCCAGGATGATCCGCTTCCGGCGGGCAGTCTTGTCCACTATCGGCACGGCAGCCATCAATGCCTGGGTGTACGGATGCACCGGGCGCGCAAAAATCTCGTCGGTTGGCCCCTCTTCGACGATCTTGCCCAGGTACATGATCGCCACTCGATCGCTGACGTAATGGACGACGCTCAGGTCGTGGGCGATGAACAGGTAAGTCAGGTTGAATTCCTCTTGCAGCTCGTCCAGCAAGTTGATCACCTGGGCCTGGATGGACACGTCCAGGGCCGAGACCGGCTCGTCGCAGACGATGAACTTGGGGCGCATGGCCAGGGCGCGGGCAATGCCGATGCGCTGGCGCTGGCCGCCGCTGAACTGGTGCGGATAGGCGTCCATGCGGCGCTCCGGGATGCCCACCCGGCGCAGCAGGTAGGCGACCTCTTCCTCGGCGGCCTTGAAGTCCTTGATCCCCCGGTTCTTCAGCGGCACGGAGACGATCTGCCGCACCGTTTTGCGCGGGTTCAGCGAAGAGTAAGGGTTCTGGAAAATCATCTGGGTCGTTTGGTAAAAGCTCAGACGACTCAACGGCTGGCGCCCCGGAACCCTCCGCCCGTCGTCAAAGACCATGACCTCTCGACTGGCATTCTCGGCGCTGATAGGATGTCCCTGGAACAGCACCCGGCCGGCAGTAGGCTCGTAGAGGCGCGTCAGCACCCGGCCAAAGGTGGTCTTGCCACAACCCGACTCCCCTACCAGCCCTACGGTCCGTCCAGGATAGATCTTGAGATCCACCCCGTCCACCGCTTTCACCCACTGATCTCTCCGCCCGGCCAGGAGTTTGACCAACAGGCTGTGCCGGATGGGAAAGTACATCTTGATGCCCTGAGCCTCGACCAATGGTTGTTCTGACAAGTTCGCCCTCCTGAGTGGCGGATTGCGGATGCATTTGTGTCAACTTAAGACTTCGGAGGTTTCCGGCAGTGCCTCTGCTAGCAAAGTTGCCTCGCTTATCTGGTTGGTTTGCTGGCGAAATCGCGTCTGAAAACCTCCGAAGTCTGGATCGCTCTCTTGAGTTGACACTGATGATTGCGCACGTGTCCTGTACGGACAGTACAGGGGATGGCGCATGGTTGGCGCTAGTGGAGCAGGCAGCGAACCAGCCGACCGTCCGGCAGTTCTCTCAGCGGGATGGCTTCGAGTTGCGAACATTCGGGCATGGCCACGTCGCAGCGCGGAGAGAAAGGGCAGCCTGGCGGTAGGTCGGCCAGGTCGGGCACGAGGCCGGGTATGGGCGATATTTTCTCCCGTCGAGCGTCGATCCTGGGCAGGCAGCGCAACAGGCCGCGTGTGTAGGGATGCATTGGATCCTCAATGATCTGATCAATCTGCCCTTTTTCCATCAATTGACCGGCATACATAACGATGATGCTCTGACAAAACTCGGCCACCACCCCCAGGTTATGGGTCACTAAAACAATGGCCGTGCCGTGCTCTTGATTGATCTTGTCCAACAGGGTCAGGATCTGGGCCTGGATGGTCACATCGAGGGCGGTGGTCGGCTCGTCGGCCAGCAGAACGTGAGGCTCGCAGGCCAGCGCGATGGCCGTCAGGGCGCGCTGCTGCATCCCGCCGCTGAACTGGTGCGGATAGCGGCGCGCGCTCTGGCGGGGCACAGGGATGCCCACGTCGGCCATCGCTTCCCAGACGCACTCGTATTCAGCGGCTTTGCGCTTCCGGTCGAACAGGCGGGAGAACAGCCCATTGGAACGGGGAACAATGCCGTGAATCCGCAGCGACTCGCGAATTTGCTCGCCCACCAGAAAAGCCGGGTTGAGGGTGGTCATGGGGTCCTGGAAAATCATGGCCATGTCTTTGCCCCGGATCTGCCGCATCTCTCTGGCAGATTTGGTCAGAAGATTCTGGCCCCGAAAGCGCACCTCCCCGCTGACGGTCTCACCCGGATGAGGCACCAGCCGCAGGATAGAGAGCAAGGTGACGCTCTTGCCCGATCCCGATTCGCCCACAATGCCCAGTTTTTCCCCCTCGTGCAACTGAAAACTCAGGCCATCCACGGCGCGCACCAGGCCGCGGCGGGTGGGAAAGACTGTGGTCAGATCGCGCAGCTCCAGCAAGGGTTGAGGGGTCATTCCCATGTCCTTACTCCACTTTCAGGCGTGGGTCCAGAATGTCCCGCAGGCCCTCGCCAAAGAGATTGATGCTCAACACCAGAACCAGAATGGCCAGCCCCGGCAGGGTAGCGATCCACCAGGAGGTGACCAGATAGTCCCGCCCGTCAGCGACCATGGAACCCCAGGCTGGCGTGGGCGGTTGGATGCCCAGGCCCAGAAAGCTCAGGCTGGCCTCGGTGATGATCAGCGAACCCATGCGCAGCGTGCCCAGCACCAGAATCGAGTGAAAGATGTTGGGTAAAATCTCGCTGATGATAATGGCCGGATTGGATTGCCCCACCACCTTGGCCGCCTCGACGTATTCGGCTGTCTTTTCGGCCATGACCGCGCCCCGGGTCAGGCGGAAGAACACGACCCAACTCTTGAGCGTCAGGGCCAGCAGCAGGTTGGCGAAACCCGGCCCCAAAAAGGCCATCATGCCGATGGCAAAGATGAGAAAGGGAAAGGCCATGAGCAGGTCAGCAAATCGAGAGATGAGGGCGTCCACCCAACCGCGATAGTAGCCACTCACCGCTCCCAGCGTGGTACCGATGGCCGCAGAGATGCCCACGGCCAGTATCCCCACCCACAGCGAGATCCTGGCTCCGTAAATGATGCGCGACAAAAGATCGCGGCCCTGCACATCGGTGCCCAGCAGAAACTCGGGATTGCCCCCTTTTTCCCAAACCGGCGGGATCAACTGCTCCCTCAGTTTACCTCTGGTGGGATCGTGGGGGGAGATCTGGGGCGCGAAGATCGCCATCAACACAAACAGCACGACCAACGCCGCCCCCAGCAGCGCCGAGGGTTGCCCCCACAGCTCGCGGAGGAAGTTGAGGCTGTTGCGTCCCCAGAGTTGAAACCGGAGTTTGAACGGATATAGTACCTGATTCAGAGTAGTGGTCTGGACTTCCATGGTCCTTCCCTGTTGGGGCCGGTCTCTGACCGCGCCCCCCTTTCGCTAAAGCGTGATCTTGGGATTGAGATAGGTGTAGAGCACATCCACGATCAGGTTGGCCATGACAAAGGTAAAAGCGTAGACCATCACCGCCCCCTGCACCAGGGGAAAGTCCCGCGAAAAGATGGCCCGCACCACCAGCCGGCCCAGGCCCGGCCAGCCAAAGACCGTCTCCACGATCATGTTGCCGCCCAGCAGCACGCCCACCTGCAAGCCGACGACGGTCACGGTGGGGATCAGCGCGTTGCGCAGCGCGTGCTTGGTGACGACCAGGAACTCTGTCAGACCTTTGGCCCGGGCCAGGGTCACGTAATCCTGGCGCAGCACCTCCAACATGCTGGAGCGCAGGATGCGGGCCACCGTGGCGGCCATCGCTGCCCCCAGGCTGATGGAAGGCAGCACCAGGTGGCGCAGGCTACTGATCAACGCTTCCTTGTTGCCGGTGAGAAGGCTATCCAGCACGTACAAGCCGGTGACCGGTTGCAGCTCGGCGACGTAGTCAATGCGCCCCGCAACCGGAAGCCACCGAAGCCGCACGGAAAAGATGAGCATAAGAATGATACCTAACCAGAAAGAGGGCATGGAAATGCCCAGGAAAGCCCCTGCCATGCTCACCCGGTCCACCGCCGAGTGTTGCTTGACCGCAGAGACGATGCCGATGGGTACGGCCACCGCCAGGCCAAAGATCAACGCTCCCAGGGCCAGTTCGATGGTGGCCGGCAATCGCTCGGCGATGAGCTCGGTTACGGGCGCGCGTTTGACGTAGGAATTGCCCAGGTCACCCCGCAGGGCGCCGGCCAGGAAGAGATAGAGCTGCTCGTGCAGCGGCTTGTCCAGGTTGAACTCCCGGCGCAAGTTCTCTATTTCGCCCTCAGAGACGTAACCGGCCTCGCCCATCATAATGTCCACCGGATCGCCCGGCGTCAGGCGCATAAAGAGAAAGACGATGATAGCCACCCCAAACATGATCGGGATAATTGCCAGCACCCGTTCCAACACCTTGACCGCTCTCATGGGTACACTCCTTCAGAACCTCAGCCACCGCAGCCGATGTGAAACGCGAAACGTGAAGCGTGAGGATTCAGCATCAGTGGATCCAAGATTTACAGCAGAGGCGGCTCCCATGCCGCCGGTTCGCGGGCGTGGGAGCCCGCTCTGCTCAGAATTTGGATCTACTGAGTATGGTGAACACCTCACGCTTCACGAGTTGCTCGAGGCCCGTCCTATTCGGAGAGCCAGACGTCGTGCATGTTCAGACGGCCGTCAGCGCTGACCGTCCAGTTTTGCACGGTGGCGGTGGAGGCCTCGCCGGTTCGCGGGCGTGGGAGCCCGCTCTGCTCAGAATTTGGATCTACTGAGTATGGTGGAACACCTCACGCTTCACAAGTTGCTCGAGGCACGTCCTATTGGGACAGCCAGACGTCATGCATGTTCAGGCGACCGTCGGCAGCGACCGTCCAGTTCTGCACGTTGACGGTGCAGGCCTCGACGATGTCGGGGAGGAACAGGAAGACCGCTGGCACCTCTTGGTACACGATCTGCTGTGCCTCGTCGTAGAGCTCGTGGCGCTTCTCGACATCCGGCTCCACCTCGCCAGCCTCGATCAGTTCATCCACGCGAGGGTTGCTGTAGGTAGAGAAGTTGCCGCGCCCGTTGCCCGTGCCCTCGACCATGGAGTGCCATTTGGCCTCAAAGTGTCCCACGGGGTCAAAGGCCGAGTCGCCCCAGTCGCCCACGTAGGCCGTGCGCTCGCCGTCCAGCATCAACGGCTTGAGCACGCTATAGTCGCCCCACACGCGCACGGTGGCGTCAATGCCCAGTTCCTGCAACTGCCCGGCCACGGCCTCGGCCGTGGGCTTGCTCGCGGGCGTCACGTCAATGACGAAGGCGAATTTCTCCCCGCCCTTGTCCAGGAAGCCGTCGCCGTCAGAGTCTGTCCAGCCAGCTTCGGCCAACAGCTCCAGTGCTTTGTCCGGATCGTAGCCGTAGGGCTCCAGCGAATGATCGGCAAAGTTGTTGTAAGGCGATAGAGCCCCAGGGATGACGATGCCCAGGCCGCCCAGCACTGTTTCCAGGATGAGGTCCGCGTCCACTGCATAGTTCATGGCCAGCCGCACGCGGACGTCGTCAAAGGGTGGCTTGTTGACGTTCATTTCCACCCAGGCGGGCCGCGTGCTGGGGCCGCTGGCCACGCGGACGTTGGGGTCGGTGGCCAACATGGGGATCATGTGCGCAGGCACTTTCTGGATGATGTTCACCTCGCCGGTACGCAGGGCAGCCACCCGCGTCGAGGCCTCGGGCAGGATCTTGAAGATGATCCGATCCAGTGGCGGTGGGCTTACCGGCGGCAGTTCGTCGGCGCCGCCATAGTAATCGTCAAACCGCTCCATCACGATCTGAGCGCTCAGATCGCCTTCCACGAACTTGAAGGGGCCGCAGCCTACGGGGGCTTTGACAAAGCCCTCGTTGCCCACCTCTTCGAAGTAATCCTTGGGGATGATCTGCTGGTGGACAAGCATCTGCATGGCCACCGGGAAGGGGGCCGAGAGGTGGAGGCGCACCGTGTAATCGTCCACGATCTCCACGCTCTCCAGAGGCGAGATCAGGCCTTTGCGCGGGGAGGTGTGGGGTTCGGGGTAGTCAATGCCGTTCTCGGAGATGATACGATCAAAGGTGAACTTCACGTCCTCGGCCGTCAGGGCCTCGCCGTTGTGGAAGGTGACGCCCTTTTTGAGCGCGAATTCCCAGGTGGTTTCGTCAACCAGCGTGGCCGACTCGGCCAGTTCCAGAAGCACCCGGCCGTCGCTGGTGCGGGTTACCAACCCGTCGAACATGTTGCGGAGGACAGTCTCGGTGGTTGTTTCGCGGTAATCGGCCGGATCCAGCGTCGCGATGTCGGCGGACAGGCCTATGACCAGCGTGCCGCCTTTCTGCGGCCCCACGACCGGCGTGGCCGTCACTACCACCTCGACCACTACCTCCTTCTCGATCACCACAGTCTCCACGACTGGCTTCTCGACCACTACCTGCTTCTCGACCACCTCTGGGGTCGGCGCAGCACAGGCCGAGAGAGTTATGGCGGCGATGGCCACCAAAGCTAATAAGGTTCTCCATCTTTTGTTAGCAAACATCTTTTTCCTCCTTTTTATTTGTGTTTTGAAACTAACGCGAGAATCCGATATTTTTGTGCGATAGGCATCCCTCCTTTCAGTACGCTAACCCTCTCGGTGAGTCCCAGCGCGCGTTTCCACAACTGAAGAGCAACTTAGGGCATCCAAGGTTCTAAGAATTCACCCCGAGGTTGATATTGAGGCAGTTTCCATTTCTATTGAGTGTTAAATCTACAGACATTTTGACATTTACACACTACCAGAGTAAGATTTGGAAAAACGTGAGGTGATAATAGTGAGCCAACAAACACAAACAACCACGAAAAAAAACGCAAGA
>DAOUDK010000052.1:0-43350 GCA_034431315.1 Anaerolineae bacterium | reverse complement strand
CATCTCCCCCGCGTCCCCCCCGACGTCCAGGCCGACCTGCGCCAGGCCTACTACGCCACCACCGCCCGCAACCTCCTCCTCTACCGCGAGCTCTCCCGCATCCTCACCGCCCTCGCGCCCCCCGACGACCGATCGCCGACCGCCGACCCCAGGCTCCAATCTCCAATAACCAATTCGCAATTCACAATTCACAATTCACAATTCGCAATTCGCAGTCCCCAATATCCAATCCCAGTCATCCTTCTTAAAGGCGCCGCCCTGGCCGCCACCCTCTACCCCAGCATCGGCCTCCGCCCCATGGGCGACCTGGACCTCCTGGTGCCCGAGGAGCGTCTGGCCGAGGCCGTGGCCCGCCTCAAAGCCCTGGGCTACGTCGAGCCTTATCCGGAGATGGCCCCCGGCCTCAACGCCCTGGCTGGCCACCACGTCAACCTCCAGGGCGGCCAGGACATCCACCTGGCCGTGGAGCTCCACTGGACCCTGATCGGCGGCGAGCACGACCGGCGCTCCCCCTCCCTCCCCTGGTTCTGGCAGCAGACCGAACCTCTTCCCAACTCCCAATTCACAATTCACAATTCACAATTCACAATTCGAAATTCCCAATTCCAAATTCCCAATTCCCAATTCGCAATTCTCACCCCCACTGCCCACCTCCTCTACCTCTGCGCCCACCTGATGCTCCAGCACGGCGAAGCCCGTTCACCACTTCGCTGGTTCTACGACATCCATCTGCTGGTGACGCTAGAGGCTCAGCGCATTGATTGGAATGAACTCGTCGTACGCGCTCATGAATTTCACTGGGCACCGGCAGTACAAGCTGCCCTGGCTGGAACCGCCGCCCGATTCGCGACTCCCCTGCCGGCGGGTCCTCTGGAATCCCTGATTGAGGATGCCAATTCCAGAGATCAGGCACTGGTTCAGCGCAAGGCTCGGCTTCAAACCCGTGGGGAGAGAGTCAGCGATGTGCTCACTTCCCTCAGTTGGCGCGCCCGCCTGCGCCTCGTGCTGGCCAACGTTGCCCCCAGCCCCGCCTACGTGCGCTGGCGCTACAAGCCCCGTCCCGCCTGGCTCTGGCCCCTCTGCTACCCCTACCGCTGGCTCGACATCCTGCGCGAGGGCCTGAGCACCTTGTGGAAGATTGGAAAGGGGAAGATGGAAGGGGGAAGGGGGAAGGGGGAAAGGGGAAAGTGGATAAGGGGATAAGGGGATAAGGGGAAAGGGGAAAGTGGATAAGGGGATAAGGGGATAAGGGAAAGATGAAAGAGATGCAGAATCGAGAACGGAGGCCGGAAAGAGGAAAGCGCGGTCAAAAAGATCGTCCATCTTCCATTTTCCATTCTCTATCTTCCGTTCTCCATCTTCCAATGTCCCCCTTCCATCTTCCACTCTCCGTTCCCCGCTGGGCCCCTGCCTTCATCTGGATGGCCGGCATCTTCTACTTCTCTTCCCGGCGTGACCCATTGGGTTTCCTCCCCTCATCTGGGCACGGTATTAACGTTGAGCGACTGGCCCACATCGGCGAGTACGCCGGCCTCACCGCCCTGCTCCACTGCGCCCTCAGGGGACAAGGGAGCAAAGGAGCCAGGGAGCAGAAGAGCCAGGAAGATTTCTCCTCTGCACCTCCCCACCTCTCCACCTCTGCACTGATCGCCCTCGCCTACGCCTTCTCCGACGAAATTCACCAGGAACTCGCTCCCGGCCGGGGCTTCGAACTGGCCGACATCGGCCACGACTTGGTGGGCATCATCGCCGCCCTGGGGCTGATTTGGGCGAGGGAAAGGCGAGCGGGGGAGCACAGGTGCGGCGCAGAGCTCCACGACGTTGGCTGACGGGTGTTAAGTAACCTCCAAAAGTTCTTTGCACTTCCTCCATGCAACAAAACTGCTATCAAGGGGCGTCCTCGCCCCGTCTGGTGGCTGTTTAACCCTGAAAATCGGGGCGGGGACGCCCCTTCGTAGCAGACGCCCCTTCGTAGCAAGGGAAAAGGGGCGGAGGCCTGCAAATCTCGTCTCTTCATCAGTCTTGTCTAGCTCATTTGAAACACACCCAACTCAAACCTGCGAGTTTGACGTAGGTAGCTTTTTATACTATACTATCTCTCGTCATGTCATCTGATTCTTTCCCTCAGGTGTAGACAAGGAGGCACCGATGGACATGGACCGAGAACAAGCTTGGACTTTGCTGACCGAGCACACCAAAAACGAGAACTTGATCAAACACGCCCTGGCAGTAGAGGCGGCCATGCGGGCCTATGCTCGCAAGTTCGGCGAGGACGAGGAGAGGTGGGGCGTCACCGGCCTCATCCACGACTTCGACTACGAGCAGCACCCCACCGCTGAGGAACACCCAGCCTGGGGAGCGCAACTCCTGGAGGAGCTAGGCTGGCCCGAGGACATCGTGTACGCCGTCCGATCCCACGGTGACCACCTGGGGCTGCTTCGCAAGAGCTTGATGGACAAAGCCCTCTACGCCGTGGACGAGCTAACGGGACTCATTGTGGCCGTGGCTTTGGTGCGGCCTTCCAAGAGCATCATGGACGTGAAACTCAAATCAGTGAAGAAAAAGTGGAAAGACAAGGCTTTCGCCCGGGGGGTGCATCGGGAAGACATCGAGAGAGGCGCTGCGGACCTGGGTGTGGATCTGAACGAGCACATCGCTACAGTCCTTTCGGCCATGCAAGGCATCGCCGACGAGCTTGGTCTGGTGAAAGCGGGATAGAATGGCGGAGGAGAGAAGATACTGCCCGACCTGCGGGGCTCAGGTTGCCCAGAGCGCCAAAGTGTGCCTGATGTGCGGAGCCCCTCTTGAGAGACCCAAGCCTGGAAGACGGTTCTCGATTCCGATCTTCGTTCCAGCGGCATTTTTGGCTGCCATTATCCTGACGAGCCTGGCAGCCCTGCTGGTGTTTGGGTTTCCGCGAAAGCCAGAGGCGACGAGCGTAGTCCCAACCTCGACCGCGTCGCCGACAGCTACAGCAACGGCCACGGCCACGGCCACGTCAACGGCTACAGCCACTCCTACTGCTACACCTACGTTCACCCTTACAGCCACCCCTACGCCCACATCAACACCTACGTCTACGTCTACATCCACCCCTATGCCTACGCCCACGTCCACCCCTACGCCCACGTCTACCCCCACCCCGCCCCCCACCAAAACCCCCACGCCGACCCCTATCATCTACACCGTGAAACGTGGCGATAACCTCTCCTCAATAGCAGCCATGCACGGCGTCACGGTAGAGGCCATTTTGGAAGCCAACGGCCTGAGCGCGTCAACGATCCTGAGCATCGGGCAACGACTGATCATCCCCGCCGCCGGGCCTAGGGGGGGGATGTTCCCCGAAATGCCCATCATCTCCGAGAGCGGAGTGATCACCTACGTGATCCAGGCCGGGGATAGCTTGTACTCCATCGCCACTCTATACGGAACCACGGTCGAGGCTCTCATGATGGCCAACGGCATAGCGGACCCCGTGCTAATCCAGATTGGTCAAGAACTGGTTGTATCTTGGGGATCGCCCACCCCAACGGCGACGTCCACACCAGAGGCGACGCTTACGCCTACGCCAGAACCAACAGACACGCCGGTGCCGACATCCACGCCCACGACGACGCCGACGCCGACCTCCACTCCCTCGGCCACACCTCAGCCCACGTCCCAGCCCACGCCCCAGCCCACGCCTGTCCCCACGTCGGCGCATCCCTATCCTGCCCCGGCCTTGCTCGCCCCCGCCGACGGCCAGGTCTTTCGAGAGATTGACGAAATCATCATCCTGAACTGGGTCTCGGTGGGCATCCTGGCCGAGGACGAGTGGTACGTTCTGAGGCTGCGATACGAGGCCGAAGGAGCCGCCCAGCCGCCCGGGGTCTGGACCAAGACCACGAGCTGGCGAGTGCCGGCCGATCTGTATCCCTCGGCTGACGTTGAATCTCGCTTGCTACGCTGGGATGTGACCGTAATGCGCCAGACACACACCGGGCCAGACGGGACGCCGGAGGGCGTTGTTATTAGCCCCGTGAGCGCGACCCGCAGTTTCTATTGGTACTAAGAGCCTATCCGGAAATCCCTTTTGCTCCCGCTGGACCCTAGTCCAGCGGCGGACTAGGGTCCGCCTTGAGCAGGTTTTCGAACAGGCACTAAATGCAAAAAGCCCCTCCCGATGGGAGGAAATCCCTTTTGCTCCCGCTGGACCCTGGTCCAGCGGCGGACTAGGGTCCGCCTTGAGCAGGTTTTCGAATAGGCACTAAATGCAAAAAGCCCCTCCCGATGGAGGGGCTTTTTGAGTGGCGGCGACTGGACTTGAACCAGTGACCTAGGGCTTATGAGTCCCCCGCTCTGCCCACTGAGCTACGCCGCCGGGTCTCATTTGTCAATTAGTACTTATCGACCAAATTCTTGCACAACGAGCAAGAATTTCAGAACGCACTTTTTATCTGCCCCGAATTTCACGAATTAACACGAAAAAGAAAAAAATTAGTGAAAATTCGTGTAATTCGTGGCAAGAAACCTTTTGGTTCTGGCTTGTCCAGGTTAGGTAGCGGGGGTTGGATTCGAACCAACGACCTCCGGGTTATGAGCCCGACGAGCTACCACTGCTCTACCCCGCGTTGCAACTACATTATACTACAAGACCAACCTTTAGTCAAACAAGCGCCTCCACCACTCCTGCCAACGTGCTCCCTCGCTGGGGCGGCTCTCCTCCTGCGGACGAATTTGGGGAGCGCTGGGAGCTTCCGGAAGCATGGGCACAACGCTGGTCTCTCCGTGCTTCACCAGCTTCCACTCCCTCCGAGCCCAGGCGCCCACAAACTCGTCGGTTTGGACGTACCCCCTGAGCCACTCCAGATAATCCCCTCTGTTCTCCTCATACGCTATCCCTCGATCCAATCGGGCCTCTTCGAGTTGCAGTTGGCGGTAGAGGGCCACCTTGTGTCCAAAGTCCACCAGCAAAGATAGCACGACGGTGGCCATTATGAGAGCTACAAATTGGGTTAGCGATACGCCAGAGCGCTTCTTTGCAATAGCCATCGTTGTCTCTCCCATCAACTAGAGGCCAACCGGGGGGACGAATCTCGGTAGTGCCTGCTCACCTTGTGCTCACAGCGGACCCTAGTCCGCTGAGGCCGCTGGACTAGGGTCCAGCGGAAGCAGGTAATCAGTAGTGCCGAAGGTGGGACTTGAACCCACATGGGCTTGCGCCCACACGGCCCTGAACCATGCGCGTCTGCCTATTTCGCCACTTCGGCATTCTTCCCCCATAATTTACCATGATTTGCCCTATTTGTCAAGCTTGATGACTCGCTTGGTCACAATGTACCATTCGGTGACGTTGCGAAAACGATCGCTGGGATCGCCCATAGGCCCCAATTGGACGCCCTTGACTTTCTCGTCCACGGCATAGGTGTAGATCGGATAATAGAGAAGCAACGACGGCACTTCGTCCGCGAAGATCTCCTGGAAGCGACGATACAACTCGGCCCGCCTCCCTGAGTCAGTTATACAACGCGCCTCCTCGAGGAGTTTATCAACCTCATAGCTGACGAAGCCAGCATAGTTTTGCCCCTCCCCCTCCGCCTGGGTCGAGTGCCACAGGGGATAGGGGTCGGGATCGCCGCGCAGCTCCAGGTCAATCAGAAGAGCCTCGAACTCCCGAGGATGGAGAAACTCGCGCACCAATCCTGAGCCTATCGCCCGAAGTGTGGCTTTCACCCCAATTGCCTCCCACTGGCGGGCGATCTCCTCGGCCAGCTCTACGTGCAGGGGATCGTCGTCGGTTAGCAGAGTGAACGCCAACTTCACCTCCGCTTTCTCTCTGACGCTCCCGTTGCCCTCCCTGATGGTATCGTCTGCCATCATCGAAGAATGGGTGGGGGTAAGCCAACCAGCCTCATTGAGCAAATCTTTAGCACGCTCACGGCTGTGCTCGTACTCAGCAACACCATTAGCATAAGCCCAGGTCTCCGGCAAGATGGGACTGTGAGCCACCAGGCCCTGACCCTCCAACACGTGATCTACGAGCTCCTGTCGGTCAATAGCGTAAAGTAAAGCCTGCCTGACCAGTTTTTCCTGAAAGAAGGGCAGCTCAGGGTCTTGCAGATTCAGGAATATGAGGGTGTAGCCTGTCAACTGGGCCGAGAAAAGCTGCAACCCTGAGTTGGCTTCAACCGCCTGGGGCAAGTCTTGGGGAAGGACGCGGCTGATGCCCTGAACCTCGCCTCGCTCATAGGCGCCGAGGACGCTCTCGTGATTGGGATAGAATCTGAATTCGATTTTGTTCAAATAGGGCTGGAGGCCGTAGAAGAGGGGGTTAGCCTGGAGAAGGGCGTGCTCGGCGGTGACCTCCTCCACCTGGAAGAGGCCCGTGCCGATGGGATGCAGGTTAAACGGATCGTTGGGCAGCGACTCGGCGGGAACCTCGGCCAGGAGGTGGGCCGGCAGGATGCCAATGGTGGTGTAGTCGAGAAATGGAGCGAAGGGTTGCTTGAGGGTGAACTTGACGGTGTGGGAGTTGACCTTGGCGACCTCCACGCTCCGCCAAAGCTCGGCCAGATAGGAGTCGCCCCGATAGCCGGGATCCTGCATTGCGTGAACGGTGAAAACCACGTCGTCCGCACTGAAGGGGACTTCATCGTGCCAGAGCACGTCGCGCCGCAGCCAGAAGGTGTAAACGAGGTAATCGTCGGAGATCTCCCATCTTTCGGCCAGATCGGGGATAACCTCGCCTCTCTCATTCAACTTGGTCAGGCCATTGAAGATGAGAGAACAAAGCTCCCGCTCCACCTGGTTATACTGGCAGAGGATGGGATTTATGTATTGTGGGTTGCCAGCCAGGCCCTCCACGTAGGTCCCGCCCACAGCAGGGACAATGACCATAGCGAAGGTAAAAGCCAGGTAGGCCAGCAAAGAGCCCAGCAGGACTATCCCCAGAAGGGTGATGACGACCTGCCAGCGGAGATGCTTGCTCAAGCCTCACACCCCTTCTCTATCTCGACCGTCATTGCGAGGAGCGGTTTTTGCGACGCCTGTCCTGAGCTTGTCAAAGGGAAGCAATCCCCAACCTGGTAGGAGATTGCTTCGCACAAACCGCTCGCAATGACACCATCCGTCCGCTCATCCTGACAGGATGACGGTGATCGCAGCGAAGACAAAGAAAGCGACGGCTAGACCAATGGTGACATTGAAGATGGTTTTTTCCACCCCACGGCGGCTCGTGTACACCGCGCCCTGGCCCCCGAAGATACCACCCAAGCCCGATCCCTTGGTTTGCAGCAAAACAGCCGCAATGAGGGACACGGAGATGATGATTTGGACAATGTACAGGTAAGTGAGCAACTCGCATTACCTCCATCATGAATTGTGTACATTATACCACGTTATCAGCTAGCTAGCAAATACCAGCGTTTTGTGGTATAATGACGCCGCCGGGACCAGAAACCAGGTTTTTGGTTGGTAAGACACCTTCTCGCGTCCCAGGAGACTTCAAAAGAACAATCTGCTTGCTCAGACAGGGAAAAAAACTGGTTTCTCCCAAAGAGAAAAGCAAAATTATCAAGGAGTGCAAACATGAAACCAATAGACGAACAAACGGCCATCCTCATGCGCGGGGTGGATTTCGGCGACGAGCAGATCAAGCAAGTAATGGAAAGGGAGCTGCGAGAGCGGCTGCACGAAGGGAGGCCGCTGCGCGTCTATTGCGGCTTCGATCCCACGACGTCTCAGTTGACTTTGGGCCACACCGTGCCCATGCGGAAACTGCGCCAGTTCCAAGAGCTAGGCCACCAGGTTATCTTCCTCATCGGCACCTTCACTGCCCTCATCGGCGACCCTAGCGACAAGGACAGCGCTCGCCCCCAACAGACGCTCGAAGAGGTAACCGAGAAAACGAAGGGATACGCAGAGCAGGCGTTCAAAATCCTGGACCCCGACAAGACCGAGGTGCGCTACAACGCCGACTGGCTGGCGCCGCTGACCTTCGCCGATCTCATCAGGCTGTCCTCCCACTTCACAGTGCAGCAATTCCTGGCCCGCGAGAACTTCGCCAAGCGCCACGTCAAGGGCGATCCCATCTGGCTGCACGAGTTCTTCTACGCGCTGATGCAGGCCTACGACGCCGTGACCCTGGAGACGGATGTGCAGATCGGCGGGACGGAGCAACTCTTCAACCTGATGGCTGGCCGCAAACTCCAGGAGGCCCTCGGACAGCGGCCTCAGATCTGCCTGACGCTGCCCATCTTGGTGGGAACCGACGGCCACCAGCGCATGGGCCAGAGCCTGGGCAACTACATCGGCGTGAACGAGCCGCCGGAGGAAATGTACGGCAAGGTGATGAGCATCCCCGATCACGCCATGCGCAACTACTTCGACCTCCTCTCCAGCTTCGAACCGGCCCAGATCGCCGACCTTGAGAAGAGAATGGCTGACGGAAGCCTGCATCCCATGGAGGCCAAGATGACGCTGGCCCGCGACATCGTCACCATCTACCACGATGCCGAGGCCGCAGCCCGCGCCGAGGCTCACTTCAAGCGGGTCTTCCGAAAAGGGAAATTGCCCGAAGATATGCCCACCCACGAGCTGGCCGCCCCCCAGAACATCGTGGACCTGCTGGCGGAGGTCGGTCTGGCGCCGAGCAAGAGCCAGGCCCGCCGCCTCGTCGCCCAGGGCGGGGTGCGTCTGGATGGAGAAAAAGTGAAGAGCATCGAGGAAACGGTGATACCCGGTGAGGAGGCGATCCTTCAGGTGGGCAAGCGGAGGTTTGTGAGGATCGTGAAAAAGTAGCGTTCGCACTCCCACCTTAAATTCAAGCCCCCTCGATTGGAAATCGAGGGGGCTTTTTTACCTTTAGCCCTCACCTTCCCCTGCCCTGCCCCGCCCCGCTCGCCCCCTCACTCTCCCAAATCCTGTCCTGAGCCAAGCCAGGGTTGGAACTGGACACTGGCGTTTTTTCGTAGTGACGACCGTAGTGACGACTGAAGTCGTCTACAATGGAGCCCAAGCGACTAAAGTCGCTACTACGAACTTCATATCCAGGGCCAGCGGAAATTCGCCAGACTCCAGGTTGGAAGATGAAGGGAGGGCATATGCATCAACTTAAAGTGACATCGTGCCTGGCGAGGCTGCACAGCGACTTCATCGCCGTGCGGCCCTGGCAAGCACCACATTATCCTTAACTTGATGTGTATGGGGGGTTATGCCACTACTCCAAATAGACGGTAAACGCCGCATAGACATAGTCGCCCTGCTCCCTCTTGATCTTGAGTTTGAACTCCGTGTCGCCGTAGATCGCCACATCTGCTATAAAGCCCTGGCCCTCCACCGGCTGTTCCCCGCCACTTCCGATTTTGAGCCAGACGCCCCTGGCACACTCTACGCTCCAATAGACACTGAACCTTTCGCCAGGATCGACTTCATCGGCAGTCGGGCGGAAAAGCCAGACTATGGGATCAGCACACCCGCTGCCGGTGACGTAGACCGTCAGCTTATAGGTCTCCTGGCTATCGTCTTGCCTGGTCACTGCGGCCTCATAGGTGGTAGTGATGCTAGGGCAAACCTGGCGAGAACCCTGGCCATCAGCTCCCACCTTGGCGTAGCCAAATCCATACTTGATATGAAGCTTCTTGATGCCGGTGAAATTCCAGCTCAGTGTGGTGCACTGTCCGACCTCGAGCTGGGTATCTGCGATGAGGAACGGCGGCACGGTGACCGACTCAATGTTACTGTACTCCCCGTACCCCCACTGGTTGCGACCGCGCACGCGGTAGTAGTAGGTTCCGGACGTTCTGCCGGGATCAGGCACCGACCAGGAAGTGCCAGCACCATCGTAGACTATGGTCGGGCTGGAGAAGCCAGCGTTGTCGTCCTCCTGCAGGACGTGAGTGTCTGCCAGCTCTGCCGGAATCCAGCTCACTGTGTAATACCCATCCCCATCCGTGTTGTCAATAGGATTCAGCACGGCTTGATAAGGTATGGGTGGCCAGCGCTTTGCTATGAACGGGAAGAAGTAGCGATGGTACACCACAATCGTCGTGTCGGTGGCAGAGTCCCGGATAGTGGGACTGAGCTGCGATGTGGCGGTGACGATGGTGGTGTCCGTCAGACCAACGGCGTCCGAGGGGACGGTCAGGCGGATCTGGAAGGGCGCTGTCATTTGCGCGGCGACCTGCAGCGACAGCGTCCCCGTCGGCTGAGTTGCTCCCACCAACTCCACCGGCCAATCCCGCGTTGACAGCACCTCCAACTGAAACGTGTCCGTCGTCGTGCCGGTGTTCGTCAGGATGTGATCGTAGAAGATGGTATCCCCGGCGTAGGCTTGCTGTGTATGGTCTGGCCCGATCTCCACCCCTGGGCCTTGAAGAGCAGACGCCCAACCGACCAACAGCAGCGCGCCTACGATCCCCATCAATACACACGCCACCAAAAAACTAATAGCTCTCAATTGTTTTCCCCATTTGTCCAACATTTTTGTACCTCCTTGTTGTCTTATTAGCGGAGAAACCAGGTTTCTTAATCGCGCTCCGGCATCTCCGCCCCCTGCTTCTCGGCCCAGGCTTCGCGAACTTCGGCCACTACGAAGACGGAGCCGGTGGCGCAAATCAGATCCTGCGGGCTGACCACCCCCAAAGCCAAACCCAGGGCCTCGGCCACGCTATCGCTGACCATGACCCCCGGCCTCAGAGCCAGGGCCTTCTCCCGAAGCACGCCAGCGTCCGCAGCGCGAGGGTGCCTGGCCTGGGTGATAATAATCTGCTGAGCCAGAGGGAAAAGCTCTCGCATCATTCCCTCAATGTCCTTATCAGCGGAGGCGCCGAAGATCAGGATCAGGTGGCGATAAGCAAACAGCTCTTCCAGGGCGGCTTTCAGCTTCGCGGCCGAGTCAGCATTGTGGGCGCAATCAACCACCACAAACGGCCTCTGTCCCAGGATCTCCAGCCGCCCCGGCCAGCGCACCCGCCGCAGCCCCTCCCTGACGCTGGCCTCAGGAACGTTGACGCCCCGCTGCCGCAGCTTCTCCATAGCGGCGACGACTACCGTGGCATTATCCAGTTGATGCCTGCCCAGCAAAGGTATCCAGAATCCGTGATTCGTGATTCGTGATTCGTGACTCGTGACTCGAAACCGCTGCCCCTCCAGATTCGCCTCCCCCGCCTCCCACATCCAGTCCCGGCCGATCACCGTTAGCTCGGCCTCCTTCTCCCTGCAAACCTCCTCGATGACGGCCATAGCCTCCCGCGCCTGGGGAGCACTGACAACCCAAGCCTGGGCCTTGATAATGCCCGCCTTCTCCCGCGCGATCAGGGGCAGGGTCTCGCCCAGGATATGAGTGTGATCGTAGCTGAGGGAGGTTATGACAGCTACCAGGGGGTTGACCACGTTGGTGGCGTCCAGCCGGCCACCCATACCCACCTCCAGAACAGCGAACTCCACCCCCTGCTCAACGAAATAGAGAAAGCCCAGGGCGGTGATGATCTCGAAGGTGGTGATACCCTCGACCTGGCTCACCAGGGGTTGCAATTGCTCGATGAGAGAAGCCACCGTTTCCTTGGGGATCAACCGGCCGTCAACCTGAATCCTCTCCCGGAAGGTATGCAGGTGCGGCGAGGTATAGAGACCCGTCCGGTAGCCAGCCGCCCGCAGGACAGATTCGCTCATCGCCGCCACCGAACCCTTGCCCTTGGTTCCGGCAATATGAATGGACTTAAAGCGCAGGTGGGGGTTGTCGAGCAAGACCAACAGCTTTTCCACGCGAGCCAGATCAAAGTACTCAGGCCCGTACAGGTAAGAGCTTTTCTCCTCGTAATCGGTGAAGCTGTAGATGTAGTCGAGCGCGTCTTTGTATGTCAACATACCCTGTCAGCCGACCCAACGGGTAGCCATTGGGTTTTGGACTTTGGATTTTGGATTTGTGGTTCGGCGCTTATTGTATACCAACTGAGCCAAAAAGTAAAATGCGGAAATGTTCTTGACTATTCGCCCATAATCTGGTAAACTTCAGGTGGCAAAGCTGAGCGCCGAGCTGGCGGATATGACAGCGAATTAAAAGGATTCACCGAATTCACGACGCCGAATTCGGTAAATCCTGAAATTCGATGTCATATTTTGGCACAGCCAAGCCAACAATGCAGAAAAGCCAAGATCAGTAGTATGAAACAGCAATAACAAGCGAACCACTGAGGAGGTACCGCTAATTTGAAATACTTCTTAGCTCTAGTGATCGTGTTGGCCCTCGTGGGGCCAAGTATGACCGGCTGCTCAGCCCGCCCCCTGCTCTACGACGTAGAGTTCTATCCTGAGGTGATCTCACCGAACGCCGACGGGCACGACGATGCCGCCAACATCCTCTACAAACTCTCCCGCAACGCCAGCCTGTCCATCTACTTCGTTGACCAAGCCGGAGAGCGGCACTACCATCGAAATGAAGAGCGCCGTTCGGCCCAGGACGAGCCCTACTGGACCCTCTTCGGCGGGGTCGTGGATGTGTCCGACGGCGGCCCAGTCAAGAGGCGCATGATGCCCGATGGGCAGTACACCTGGATCATCGAGGCCACCGACGACAGTGGCCACACCGAGAAGGCGGAGGGCAGCTTGACCATCGTTGACGCCGACACGGCCGTTCCTGAGATGCGGAACTTCAGCGTCTATCCCCAGGTTTTCACCCCCAATCAAGACGGCATAGACGACCGGGTGGCCATCACCTTTTACCTGACCAAGGAGGCCGAGAGCTACCGAGTCTACCTGGAGGATGAGGAGGGCAATCGCTATCCCATAGCCGAGAAGGAGAGGGAGGTAAAACCTGGCCAGCCCGGCATGCACATATACGACTACGAGGGCGGGGTGGACTTAGGGGCTACTCCCCCACCCGATGGCATCTACACCGTGGTGGCCGAGGCTGAGGATCTGGTCGGCAACAAGACGGTGATAACCAGCACCTTGACTTTCATGGACGGTGGCGTCCCCCGGGCCGACATAGTGAACGCCGACGTGGACTTCGCTCCCATGATCGTGCCCCTGGGAGGCACCCTGACCTTCACCGCCACAGTGGAGAACTTCGGCGCGGTGCCCATCCGCACCACAGGCCCCTCTCCGGGAACCACCTACGAGAGCGACCAGAACTTCAACAGCCTGGGCTGGTACGAGGAGCCGGGAGCCTGGCGCCTGGGCATTGACTTCGAGACCAACTCCAGCGGCCGCCCCTATCCCTATCGCTTCGCCATCGGAGACGATGATGACCTGGAGATCAGGGTTATCAGAGGCAAGGAATACCGCTATCTGATGCCTGGCCAGCGGGCCACCGTGGTCGGCCACATCCACATCGTGAATGAGCCCCCTCGCAACCCCATCTACTTCTTCGCCGGCCTCATCCACGAGGACGTGAGAATTGACCCCTTCAACGACCACGTGGATCCTCAGGAGATTTCTATTGGGTTTTAGCTACACTTTCGAGATCTCATCGTGGTGGCCGCTCTAGACTACGCCAGCACCAAGACGCGGGAAAAGACAGTGTAGTTGAACTGACTTGACAAAGATCAGAAGCTGCTTGGGTCAAGTACTTTGAAAAACAAGACCACACTTCCGTAATGAGGTGTGATTTTTGCTTCATGGGGGAGTGGTTCCCTGCCGTAGGAGAGGTTGGGACAGACCAACAGGCATGGGAAAACCGGTCGGGGGCATGACATCTTTGTCATGAAAATGCTAGGCGATTGTTGACAAAATGCCCTTGAACTGGAGACAGTTATGTGCTATAATAATAACAAATACTCTTATGGGCAATTAGGCTCTGCAGGGGATTGTCCCCTCATTACCGTTCGCAACCGATTACAAACAGTGCATAGGGAAGGGATTAGCTCCGACCAGAATGTGGTAGCTTGTGTTGGTGGGCCGGGAGAAGGGTGAGCGATGTTCCAAAAGGATAAATGGCCATTCGTTCCTGTTTGCTTAGGCGAGATCATAGACGAAGACACCCTGGCAGTTATCGAATCGGGATGTTGTGAGCGATTAGGGAGACCGTTGACTCTCCTTGACCATGATCCCCAAACGGGGGGCCTTACCCATCGAATCGAATCCATCAACTTGAGGCAACGATTTGAGGATTTCTGTAGCCTCCTGCGGGATGAAAAGCGGGTTCAGGGCGGAGATGAGGCTTGCAAGAAGTGCAATACGGAGCAGGCGCAAGCTTCATTACAAGAATTCTGCAAGACAGGCGATCCTTTCCGCACCTTCACATGCTACATGGGATTGCAGGAAGCGACATACTTTATCCGGGTCCGCAACCAGCCGGTGGCACTTATCTATTCCGGTCAGTATCGCCCGCCGGAGGGAATCGATGAGACACAGGAGAGTGTGCGGGCATTGGGAACTGGACGCTATGCACGCGTTTACCTAGATGATGTTACCAGGCGGGAATTGTTGTCGCTGGCGGAGAATCTACGTCCTGCCCCTGCAGACCTTCGTGATCGCCTGAGACGTGAAGCGAAGCATATTCAAAGAATTACTGAAGCCGAGTATTGGCAGGCCAAATACCAATGGGAACAGGGCTTCTTAGACAGCCTGCAGGTTCCTCCTGTGTACGATGAAGCGGTCAGCTTAGAAGAACTCCGCCGAAGTGTGCGCGGCCAGATGGAGCGTATTCGGACCTTCTGCCGCACTGAGTATGCGGTGTTCTTTTGTAGCATCCAGGAGGGTGCTACTGTGCTCGCCCCCTTGGCCGAGGCCGGAATCCCATCTGGGATGGCAGAGAGTCTTCCCCACTTCAACTGGAGGAAAGCAGGGTTGCCACTGGGGAACTTCGAGGCTAAGGCATGGGACGTGGCCCAGTGGCATCATTCAGCAAGGAAAAGAGGTATTCGAGGTGGCAATAGCGAATACTTCGTCGGAGCTAGTTGCATTATGCCGACATCTCTAGGTGACAAATCTCGGGGGGTCCTCGTTCTCGGCCCACTTGCACAACAGGTTGATATACAAGAAGAGCAACGTTTCCTGGTAGAGATCACCGAGGCCGTCGGTTTGCTCGCCCTAACGGGGCTAGACGTATTCAATCTGGAGCGAGAACGTCACCGATGGAGGAGCACGGCGACCCTACTTACCCACCAGTTGCGGACTGCACTCACCCCAATCACAGCCCAAATCGGCAGAGCAAAGGTTCTGGCTCAGAAAGGCATAAGCGGCACTGACGTTGAGCGTGTCACTGAGTTCCTAGGCAGAGCGGAAGACATGGCTCTGCAGCTGGCACAGAGGGCTAAACAAACCTTAGCGGGTCACGTTGTGCAGCTAGAGCACCAAGACCTGGATTTCGAAAGGTACCCACTTTCTGCGCTGGTAGCAAACTGTGTAGAAGGCTTCGTGCCCGAAGCTGAAAAGAGACGCCGCAAACTGGTTGTTGATAAGAGTGTAGAGTTGCTGCCCGAGGCCGAGGTAGATGTTGCCCGTCTCACGATCGCCCTCAGCAATCTGATTGAGAATGCAATCAAATACTCTTATCCTGGTACAACAATTCGCATACGTGCTGATCTTGATTCTGTGGTGGCTTGCGATCTACCGGCTGCGGTGATAGAGGTGGATGACATTGGGGACACAATTCGGGAGGAAGACCGACAGCGTATCTTCGAGGAAGGTACCCGTGGGCTGACTAGGGCTAAGATGGGGCGTATTTCTGGGTCTGGACTGGGCTTGTGGGAGACTCGTTCTGTGGTGGAGGCACATGGCGGAGAAATCGGTGTATTTTGCGAGCCCACCCAAATCCAGCGACGCCAGGGCCTTGCCTACCGTGTCATCTTTACTGTGAAGATCCCGCTCAGCCAGAAAGATGTCAGGGAAAGGGGTTAATTATGCAAAATAAACAAAAGAGGATTTTGTTATTTGAAGAAGACTTTGAGAGTATGCGCGATCTCAAAGAGCATCTCGAGGAAGAGTTGGGATGGCATATGGAACTCACGGCGGCAAAGAGCTTGCTCAAGCGTCTTAGCCGTGACCAGTTTGACCTGATTGTTGTAGATCTCATGATCCATCCCATAAGCCTGGGCGCCGACGGCCAGGAGGTCCAGAATGTCCAGTTTGAAGGCGTGTCTTGGCTGAAAACCGGTTTGGAGTTCCTACGGCGCCTACGAAAGGGACAGTTCAGCAAGGAACCGGGGATGGGTACTTCTCCTGACGTTCCTGTCATTATTCTCTCAGCCGTGGCCGACTATTCAGTGGAGAACGAATTGGAGGAGGATATCCAGATCGAGGGATATGTGGAGAAACCCTTCAGGCTGGAGGACTTGGTCGAACGCATACGCAGGTTGTTGCAGGAGTAAGCACCATGCCCAACAGCCATGAGATCCGGAGCACCAGTGATTCACGTCGTGATGCAGCAAGGCATCACCGTATTCTACTCGCCCTGGAGCGGGCCACGGATGAAATTAGGCGCATGGAACGAGACGGCCACCCGGACATTGATCAGGTGCTCGATAGGCTTCTGCCGGACTTGGCTGCAGCACTGAACGCCAAACAAGCCTTCGTAGCTGCGCTACGGGAAGATGAAGGCAGAGGAAAGAAACGGTTCGAGTTGACCGCAGTATACCCTAGAAAGGATCTGCTCAGCCACTGCCTCGAATGGTCGGGATTGCTGCAACAGCTTATTGAGGATGGGAAACCGCTAGTCATTGATCCCCTTGGGGAAGAGTCGCGAGACCCCATTGCAGGGCTTGAAATCTTTGATGCCACGTCTGCGGTCTTAGTCCAAACGCAAGTTGCTGGCCAGGTGCGCATTGTAGGTATCTGCAATAAGGCTGATCCCGATGTGGGGCCCTACTTGGCTGCTGACAGAATGGCACTTGACAACATCGTAGAGCTGGTGGCCATGGGCGCCCGGGTAGGCGAGCGGCGTAGACGAGAATTGGAGATCATTCAGGAGACCTCTGCGGCGATCAATTCCTCTCTTGACGTCCAAGAGGTTCTAGGAACGATCGTGGACTCGATTATCCAAGTCACGGGATGCCAGAAGTCGGCTATCTTCCTTGTGGACAAAGATAGAAATGAGCTCAATTTGGAGATGGCCCGGGGTCTAAGCAAGGAATATGTTTTGGGCTCGAGGTCATTGGAGGTAGGCCCAAAGACTAGGGCGGCGGTCATCTTCTATGGGGCACCCATCGCAGTGAGGGATACAGAAGCGGAGCGCAGATTCACTGTCTACAAAGAGTTGGGTCGTCAAGAAGGGTTTAGGGCCTTCATAGATGTTCCTATGAAGATCAAGGAAGAGACAATCGGGACTATAACCGCTTACTACGCCGAGCCTCACGACTTCTCTAAGGAGGAGATTGACCTCCTTGCCACTTTTGCCAACCACACGGCTATTGCCATTCAGAACGCTCAGTTGCGTAGGCGAGAACTAGAGGGCATCCTCGCGACTTCGGATGCAATTAGAGCTACACTTGACCTAGACGACCTACTTCCACTGATTACCAGCAAAGCACAGAAGGTTTTTGACGCCTCTGCCACAAGCTTGATGTTCTGGGATGAGGCGGAAGAGAACTTGGTTATAAAGGCTAGCTGTGGCTTGTCTGATGAGTATGTCCAGCAACAATGTATTTCCAAAGAGAGGGTCTGTGCTGCAGCCACTTCGAATGGTGGATTCCATCCCCTTGTCACGCCCGATGTGCGTCTTGAGCCCTTTGGACAGCGAGACCTTTATGAAAAGGAACATCTCTGTACGGTTCTGAGCACGCCGCTTCTGGTGTCTGATAAGCTGATTGGTATTTTGAATATTTACAGCAAGAAGGAGCCTCGTGAATTCACTCCGGGCGAAATCGAGTTGGCTACAATCCTTGCCAATCAGGCGGCCATTGCTATTGAGATCGCTCAGCTCCACCAACAGACCAAACAACGCGGCGAACAGCTTGAAGCTCTTGATCAAATTGCATTGGACATCGCCAGGCGCCTAGAAACAAAGGAACTCCTGCGAGCGATCGTGGAGCGGGCTACAGAGCTGGTTCAGGGCACCGGCGGGGGTGTCTACCTATTCATCGAGGCAGACGAAGCGTTCAGGTCAGAGGCGGTGCACGGGCTCCCTTCCGAACTGGAGGGGATACGGATAGAGAAGGACAAAGGTGTGATTGGCCAAGTCTTGCGAACCAAACAACCTGTCGACGTGGCAAACTACCAACGCTGGCCAAGTAGGTTGCGGAACCTTGACAAGTTCAAGCTGACAGCCGTTGTAGGCGCACCCATCATGTCGGGAGACCGCTTCCTCGGCGCTATTGCTGTGCACGACACCAGAGAGGGAAGGGTATTTGGAGAAGCCGAGAAGGAATTGTTGCTGAGGTTCGGCAACCACGCATCTGTGGCGCTTGACAATGCCCAGGCCTATGCTGACTTGAGAGAAGTCAAGGATTATCAGGAACGACTCGTCGGGACTTCCCTGGATGGGATTATTGCCGTTGACAAAGAAGGCTGGGTCATAGTTTTCAATGACGGAGCTGAACAAATCCTGGGATACAAGCGGGATGAGGTGCTGGACAGAAAGAAACGGGTAGATGCACTGTACTGGAATCCGCAAGAACCACGAAACATTAATTCACTCCTATGCGATCAGGAGAGACTGAAGAACTATGAGACGACTGTCAAGAGTAAGGATGGCGAAAGAATCCCTATCATGCTTTCTGTGACCTTGCTGCGTGATAGTAAGGGGAATCCCATAGGCAGTGTAGGTTTCTTCAAGGACTTGCGACCGATCAAGCTCTTGTTAGATGTGACGAATACGGTAGCCCATGCTCAGAGCTTGAAAGAGGGTCTGGACGCTCTTGCTGCGAAAATGGTCACCGGCCTGACAACCGCTTTCTGTCACATTATGCTTGTAGACGATAGCTGTCAGGAGATGGAGGTCCAGGCTGCATATCCCATTCCACGACCGCAAAGCTCTGACTTGCAATGGGATCCTCAGGTGGGTAAACTGATAGGCATCTCTGAGGTTCCCGCTATGGAGCGCTTGTTACGGATGAAGGAGCCTTGCTCTTTCCGCAAAGGTGACATTGTTGAGGGCATAGATATCGTAGAGCACATTCGGAAGGGAGTAGCGTTAGAGGGAACGTTGGAGTCTGCGTTGGTGATCCCTCTGCGAACTGGTGAGAAGGTCCTTGGCTTCTGCACTGTTGGTGAGATGCGCAATTGGGAACGAAGCCCGTTCTCACAAGAAAAGATAGAGTTGGCTCAGTCTATAGGTGCCCATGCCGCGATTCTTATTGATAGGATGCGATTGCATGAACAAACAACACGTCGTCTACGCGTCCTATCCAAACTTTATGAAGTACTAAGTGCCTTACGCACAAATCCTGATCGAGACCATAATCTCAATCTGATTACCAGCACCCTTATGGACCTATTTGGTGCAGATACTTGCACTGTCGGCCTTTTCAACCCTGAATTGACTCGCCTCAAGTTCGTGGTGGGGCAAGGATTGGAGAAATTGCCTGATTACTCCACACGGGTTCTGCCACCAGACTTGCTGTCTCATGTTTGTGCAAACTCGGAACCAATTGTCATCCCGAATCTCGGCGACAGACCTGACCTGCAAAAGGTTCTTGTCAGACCGGATTTGCGATCGTTTCTTATCATGCCCCTGCTTGGAAGAGAGCGTCCGCTTGGTGTCATAACTGTGGGGAGTGTCTCTGAGATTCGGCTATCCCCGGAGCGTCGGAATATGCTGGAGGCTTTGAGCGGGCAAGCCATTCTTGCCATTGAAGAGACAGAAAAGAGGGCTCAACAACTCGATAGCTTGCTCAGGATCTCTCGTACGATTATCTCTCCGCAAGGTCTCCAGACAGTACTTCAAGAAATCGTTGAGAATGTCGTCAACGGATTGGGAGTTGAGGTAACAACTCTCTATGCCTATGATGCCGAGAAGGAAGAATTTGAAATGCCAGTGACTGCTGGCCCCCTTTATCATGAGGAAGAGATGAGGTCTCCATCAACCAAAGACTCGGTGGTTTATAGGGTGTTGCAGAGACAAGAGCCGTACATTGTGATTGATGTGGAGCACGATGAGCTTGTGACCAGGGAATTCACGCGTAGAGAGAAGATAAAATCGTGTGTCGTGTTTCCTCTCAGAGTGAGTGGCAAGCCTGTGGGAGTGATGTTTGTCAACTACAGAAAGTCACACTATTTCACACCATCGGAAGTAGACACGTTTCAAGTCTTCGCCAACCAGGCGGCAGTCGCAATAGAGTATGCTCGCCTGTACAGGTCAGTGACGGAGAGGCTGGAAACGGCGAATGCTATGGCTTGGATAGGCACGGCGAGCTCTCTATGGGCCCACGAGGTGCAGCAGAAGACCTTCTCGATCTGGACCGACGCGGCCAGTTTGCGTGACCACATGTCTGACAGCAAAGCTCAGGAAATCCTCGCTCGCATCGAAGCCGAGGTAGCCTCCCTTGGGGATGTCATCCCTAGACTACCTAGCAGCGATATGGAGGAAGCCGTCGAGTTGGACAAAGTCTTAGCGGATGTACGTGAGAGGAGAGCAAGAGAATTGCAGGATCATGGCATCTCGGTAGAATCGAATCTCGCAGAGATGCCTCCTGTTTGGGCCAATTATCAGTGGTTGGTCGAGGCCTTTGATTGCCTAACCAAGAATGCCATCAGGGCTATGCCTGGTGGCGGCACGCTAACTTTCACAGGTGAACTTGGCGGTGATAACGTGTTCATCGAGGTAATAGATACAGGGAAGGGGTTCCCCGAGCACGTTCGCAGTCAGCTCTACAAGGAGCGCGTGACAGGTGCTGATGCAGAAGGTATGGGAATTGGGCTTCTACTGGTCAAGACCATCTTCAATCGATATGGGGGTGACATAGACTTGCCCCACCTGGACGAACGGGGGAATGTCTTCCCCATCAAGTTGCCTATCGCCAAGCAAAACAGTGAGGGATAAGTCATGGAACCCAAAGGCAATATTTTGATCGTGGATGATGAACCTAGCGTGCTTGCGTCCCTGAAAAATTTCCTGGCGGGGCGCGGGTATTGCGTCTACGCTGCTGAGACTGCAGAAGAAGCGCTTCGTCTCGCCAGGGAGGAGATAATCGATCTCGCGATCATTGACATCAGACTCGTTGATCACCGAGACGAGGAAGATGTCACTGGACTCGATCTTACTGCTCAGCTTGATCCAGCCATTGCCAAGATCATCCTCACGGCCTATGAGGGTCCCGAACTTGTGCGCAGAGCTCTAAGCCAGCGAGGCATAGCCCTTGCGGTTGATTTCGTTTTCAAGAAAGATGGCCCCTATAAACTCTTGGAAGCCGTAGAGATTGCCTTTCAGACCAAAGTGTGTTTAAACTCTGAGCTGAAGATCATCTTCGAGAAGGGATTGTCCTGGAGTACGCTGGTGGGGATGATCAAAAACTACAGAGAAAAATCTGATGAAGCCAGAAGGAAGGCCGCAATGGTACTGGAGAGACTGGTACGCAAGCTCTTTGATAAAGCTCAAACCCTTCGCATGTTGCGGATAACACCTGGCAGAGGTGGATGTGGAGTTGTCCTGGCACAACCATCTTTCGATGGCGTCCCCGGCTCAGGAGTTGTGATCAAGTTTGGGCCACGCAAAACCATAAGCACGGAGGTCGACAACTATAAGCAGTGGGTAGAGCCTTTTGCCGCTCAACGTGCCACTCAGTTTAGAGGAGAACCTGCCAAGATTCTAAAGCTCGGAGCCATCAAATACTCCTTTGTAGGCGGAATGCCCGCTGATCTTGTTGATTTCAATGCCTACTACCACCGAACCGATATCTCCGTAGATACGATCAACGAGACTTTGCGTTATCTCTTCGAAGAAACATGTGAGCACTGGTATAAAGGCACGCGAGCGCCACGTGAACATGAAAAGAAGCCGCTAGATGAATGGTATAAGGAGCAGTTGACCCTCGATGCGAAACATATTAGGGAGCTAAAGGACGTCCTGCAACAACTTATGGAAAGCGAGATGCTTTATGCACACATGTTTCATCTGAAGGACAAACATGGTGTCCAAGTCACTCTGGGGGCAGAGACTCTTGATCTTCCTGATCCTATCCATTTTACCTTGGAAGTACACAACAGTGGAAAAGGCAGCACCCTTTTCCCTGTTCCTTCTCTTGCCGCCATAACTCATGGTGACCTCAATGGCACAAACATATTGGTGGACAAAGACGGGAAGACCTGGCTCATTGATTTTTTCAAGACAGGATGGGGTCCTGCTCTTCGTGACTTTGCCGAACTTGAGACCGTCATCAAGTTTGAATTGCTCCAGACGGATAGCTTGCTGGCCCGATATGAATTGGAAAAGGCTTTGCTGGCGCCTCGCACCTTCAGCGAGTCCATCCCATTTGAAAATCGCTCCCGTGTTCCTGAGTTGGAAAGAGCACGGGCAACCATCCAACGGCTGCGAGAACTGGCCCGCTCTCTAACAGACATCGAGGACGTACGTGAGTACTACATTGCGCTTCTCTTCTACGCCCTGAGGGAAATCATCGGTTTTACATCCAAGCCAGAGGGGATGAAGTGCTGCAACATTAGCCAGTATCATGCCTTGTTGTCGGCCGCGATGATCTGTGATATGTTGCCCTGGTGGCCAGCCCAGGAGAATGGCTCAGTGTTTCTTGCCCATGAATATAAGGAACCTTGGATAGAGCGCATCTATAAGGAACTCAAGGATTGCATCACGACGCAAGGCCATGGCGTTGTCCACCCTAAAGATAAAGCTCCAGGAGGGATATTATGGGCGAGAATTGCGCAGATGATTGATGGATCATCCATGGGTTTTTATGAGATAACGACAATAAACGGCAATGTTTGCTTTGAGCTCGGCTATGCAATGGGTGCGAGGAAACCTTTCTTCGCCCTAGTAAATACAGATTACGTAAACGTGCAGAGGGTGCCAAATATCCTGGGTGGCGAGTGGTGGGTTACCTATGACTCAGACCAAGAATTGCAGGACAAAGTACAGCGTATCCTGTCTCAACAGCCTCACGCGGAGCCGTGGCATTTCTTCGAACAAGAAGACTTTAAAGAGCGGGTACAACAGGTCAAAACTCAAAAACGCTCCGCGCTTCTGGCTGTCGCCAATGTGCCTCATCTACGGCAAGATGTAATGCCAATGTTGGAGAGCGTTCTTCGGAGAACTTGCAACTGGGAGGTTGAGATTCTTCGCATTGAGGACGAAAAGGATATACAGGAACTATACCTTAAGATGGCGAAGTATGAGCTCGTAGTTGGCTGCTTCGCTTCAGATGACATCTTGGGAGCTCAACATGCCAATGCTGAGTTAGCGTTGGCTCTGGGTATGACATGTGGGATTCAGAAGAAAGTCATCATCTTACAAGAGGAAGGGTGCAAGACCTTGGCGGATGTAAAGGCACTGACACGCAAGTTTAGAGGCAAGGGCGAGGGTGAGATCGCGCTGGTAGATGAACTCAAACGGCAATTCCCTCGTAGATGTCGAAAATGAGAATCTGACTGAAGGAGACCTACAAAGCAATGACAAATGGCCAACCTATTCAAACCTCTCTGCCACTGATCTACCGCCGCGAGTATGCCCAGCGTATCTTCTTTGTTCTCCACGCTGGTGACTCCTGCTCCATCGTCGGCGTGAGCGGCACGGCCAAGAGCAACCTGTTCCGCCACCTGCTGAACCTTGAGGTACAGCAACACTACCTGGGCGACGCCTGGCAGAGTCATCTGTTCCTGCCTGTGGACTCCCACGCCCTCGGCGAGCTTTCAGAACGTGCGATGTATGACTTGCTCTTGGAACGCCTGACTGCCGAAATCACAGAGCGCGGCGTAAGTGATGATTTGGTGGCCAGGGTGGGGCAACTTCACGAGCAAGCCTTGCCCTCGACCGATCCCCTGACTTGGCAACGCACCTTCACCAAGGCTGTGCGGGCCGTGATGAATGCCGACGCCACGCGCCATCTGATCTTCCTCTTCGACCAATTCGACGAGGTCTATGAGACCCTCAACCCACGCTTCTTCGCCAAGCTGCGAGCCATCCGGGACGAGTACAAGTACCGCGCTTCCTACGTCACCTTCACCCGTGATGAGCTGCCCCGCCTGCGCCAAGGTCCCGAGTGTGAAGAGCTTTATGAACTCCTCTCCCCTAATGTCATTGGCCTGGGGCCATACAATTATGATGACTCATGGGTCCTTCTGCGCCGTGTGGCGGGGCGATATGGCCTTACACCTGACCCTGCCCTGGGCGACCGCCTCATCGCCTTTACCGGTGGCCACCCCGGGTTCCTTAAAGCAGCTTATATGGCCACCATGCGTGGCAGCCTGACCTTGCCTGACACTGACCCAGAGGCCATCCAAACCTTGCTGGCCGAGGCTGATGTGCGTACTGAGTGCCTTAAGCTTTGGGATAGCATCGGCGAGGATGAACGCGAAGCCCTGTCTGACATAGCGGGAGGGTTCCAATTACTAGAGAGCGAACGAGACGAATTGCAACTCCTCAAACTCAAGGGCTTGGTGACTGAAAGAGAAAATGGCACGACAAACATCTTCTGTGACCTGTTCAAAGCCTTTGCAACAAAGCTCGCACCTGCTAAAGCAAGGGACTTGAAATTAGACAAGCGATCTGGTCGAGTTTGGGTTGAAGGCAAAGCAGTTGAAGAAGAACTGACTAAGCTCGAATTTGCGCTTCTCTGTTATCTCTACGATAGGTGCGGAGAAGTCTGTACCAGGGATGAAATAATATACGCCCTGTACCCTGACGAGGCAAGAGATCCCAGTGCGGCAATACCCGATAGCCGAGTGGATACTCTTATTGGACGGCTGCGTGAAAAGATCGAGCCGGATCGCGGTAGACCCAGGTATATCATTACCGTTCGCGGTAGGGGGTATAAGCTGAGCATTGGCAAATCTGGCGCGGGGTGATATTGTCGGATCAGATCGTACTCGATTCAGGAGCTGCTTCCAAACTTGGGAGCAGCTCTTTTGTCTTCATTGCCAATGTTGCTGTCGTAACGTATGAATGCTGTCCACAAAATGCCATGCAATCGGATGCGGAATATGGTATCATATGGGTGATACAGAATCGATCGCAAGTCTGTTATGAGCATAGAGGGCCAAGCATATGGCATCAAAGGAAATGACAGAGAAATCTGTGCCGGTTAGAGAGGTGTGGGTTGCCCAGGCGCTGATCAAGGCACACGTACCCGGCAAGGCCGTGCCCTTGTATTTGGTGCAGCGCGATGAGGAGATAGTTGATGAGTATCGCCTGATCGGTGGCCGCTTCGAGTCTCATGATGAGGACCTTCTAGGAACGATGAAACGGGAGATGTTAGAAGAATTGGGGTTCGAGTATGGCAGAGACTACATGCTCGAAGAGCTCATCCACGAGTTAGTGGTACCAGCCAGGCTTTCTCCAACGTATGGTGTGCTGAGCTCTTACCACTATCGTCTGTACAGTGTAAAGATGGCTAGAAAGGTGCAACTGAAGGTCGGTGATAACAGGTGGGTTAGTAAGCGAGAGTTATTAGCTGGTCAGACGAATAGCGGGGAAAAGATAGCTGCCTGGCACGCCAAGACCATTGATAACCAGTTGCCGGGTGGCTTAGACGGGGTAGCGTTGAGTTTCTCGGTGGAGTAGAATTGTGAATTTGGAATAGATAACTGTACGACCAGCGCCTAGATAAGGTAAGCGCTCGCCAGTGGAGGACCGCAGTTATGGTTAGCCGGCCAAGTGCCGGGAGGAGGAAGCGAGATGAAAGCATTATCGTTCGTCCCTATCGTGATTCTCTTGGGCGCAGTCTTGCTCGGGTTCACTCTCTCACAAACCGATATATTCAACCCACACACCCGAACTGCTGAAGCAAGCCGGATCGAAGCGGAGACGGCTGCATTAGTGGCCCAGAATAAGTTTGACGAACAATTTCGGCAAATCGCGCTGAACAGGATCCAGGAGGAAACGAACATAGATCTGGAGGCACTTCGAGCGCGCCGGGCCAAGGATTTGGAGCTCATAGAGCGTGATGCTCAGCTCAAATCCAGGCTGTTCGAGCTAGCTGTGATAATTGGCCTTGGGGTTGTTGCTGTGATAGGGGGCGTTGCTGCTTTCTATCTGTTGTGCGCTGGCTTTGCTCTCTTGAGACAGCAGAAGCAACCCGCTACTGAGGTCGCCCGAGAAGGTCGCCGGGTGATTCCTTTCCCCGGTCTCCCGCAGCGTACTCGAGTCCTGACTAAAACTCCTGCGACCGCGGTGGCGTTGCTGCTTCTTGGTGTCGCCGTTTTCACCGCTAGTGCCGCTTTGTTGTAAGTGTATTCTCGTCTTTATCCAGCGGCTCTTCCGGGCCCTGGGTCTCAAATGTCCTCAGCAGGTCCTGTCCTTTTCCCTGCCCCCGGCATCTAGCCCGACGTGGGTTCGTTAGTCTCTAAGCTCCATAGACCTGTGATCCAGTCGGCCAGGCAACCCGGGCCATCATGCGCCTGTGCATGATGGCCCGGGGTTTCTTTTGGGTGGAACCTCCTGGGTAGGGCGCGATCCTCTCGTTTGATTTTGGACGTTTTTGTGGTATACTAGAAGACGTCTTCAGAAAGCTGAGAAGCCCATCCCGCTTCTGAAACTACTTTGTGATGTTTAGGACGAGTTAGCCCGGGAGGTCAATAATGAGAAAACTGATTGTCCTTAGTGCCTTAGCGTTTGTGATTCTATCTTACTTCTTGGCTGGACTGATAGGATTTGCAGTTGCAGCAGTTGTTGCCGTGGTTGCTATCCTCTCCTATCGCCTCGCCCGTGAGGCAGGTTTAGCCCGTGCCATACTTCTTGTTACCCTTATCCTTTCATTTGTGATTGGCGGTTTTGTGATCAGAACTTGGGGACCAAAGCCGACTGGAATCACTAAAGCTGAGGAGATCGCCTTCTTCGTTATCGGAGGGGCGATGGGGCTTATATCCTGGCTATCGGTGCTCCTTTCTGCATTCTTCTTATGCTCCGAGATAATTCTTGTTTCTCATGGAGGTGATAGGTGGGGATCTTTTGTCTACCTGGTAACTTCCCTGTTGCTTGAGCGTGCGGGGGCTCTCGAGATCGTAGACAGAGGTGAAGTGATAACCATAAAATCGAGAGGCCTGCTCGCTCCCTTTAGGGCGATCGGATACGTGATTATCTATCACGGAAATGCTGTTATCTTTGAACGCTTCGGACGCCCCAGCCAGGTGACAGGGCCCGGTCTTGTGCTGAAGAAGCCTTTCGAAACGATTCGAGCAGTCGTTGATTTGCGCATGCACATGGAGGAAAGAACACAGACACTGTATACCAGAGATGGAATTCCATTGGCCACTCATGTAAAAGTATTCTTTCAAATCGATTCTGGAGGTCGCGCACCTACGCCCGATGACATGTATCCATTGTCCGAACCAGCTGTGCTCAATGCAGTCTACCTTGCGCTGGATTGGAAGGCATATACCATTGAGACAGCCCTTGCCCTACTCCGCGATATGATATACAAATGTTATCTCGACGAAATCTACGGTCCCTTGAAGAAGGGCTCTCGTAGAAAGGTGAGCCCGGAAACTCATGCACAGCTCCTCCAAGGTAGACTGCAATCTTCCTTGAGTGCTACAGCGATCGCGTGGGGGGTGAAAATCCACCGGGTGGAGCTTGGAATCGAGGCGCCGCGGGAAATCGAGGAGCAGGTCCTGGCCTTCGAAAAGGCAAGAAAGGAGGAGGAACTCGAATACCAAAGATCCAGAGCTGAGAACCGCCGGATCAAGCAATTTGTCTCGCAGACTGGAGGAGACGTAACAGATTACGCTATGCTCCGCTATTTGGAGAAGGTTGGTGAGGCTGGGATAATCCCACCGTCGCTCGAGCGAATGTTCCTTGAAACTATTCAAAGAGAGAGTATTGGCCCACCCAAGGGCGAAGGAAGCGAACGCCACAAGGGAGACACCGATTGATAATCTCTTTGTCGCAAGTTCTGGTCATCTGCACGGAAGATCATGAAGCCCCTGTCGCCTTGACAGGGGCTTGCCTTTTGCCCCACCGTAAGTATAATTACCTCAGTAGAACATGTCGCTTTTACGGGGGGTAAGTTTGGACCTGGCCATCATCATCGTCAGTTGGAACGTGCGGGGATTGCTGGAGGCTTGCCTGACCTCGGTGTACGAGAGCCTGGAGGGCTCGGATTTGAAGGGCAAGGTCTGGGTAGTGGATAATGCCTCGACGGACGGCAGCGCGGAGATGGTGCGGGAGCGCTTCACCCAGGCCAGGCTCATGGCCAACGAGACCAACGTCGGCTTCGCCGCCGCCAACAACCAGGCCCTGCGGGCGATGGGCTTTCCCTCCGCTGAGCGTCACGAACTGCCCCGCTACGTTCTCCTGCTGAATCCCGACACCGAGGTGCTCGGTGATGCCCTGGCCACGATGATGCGTTTCCTGGACGGGAATCCCCAGGCGGGTGTGGCCGGAGCCAGGCTCCTCTATCCCGATGGCCACCTGCAGCACTCGGTCTTTGCCTTCCCAACCCTGGCCCAGGCCTTCCTCGACTTCTTCCCCCTCCACCATCGCCTGCTAAACTCCCGCCTCAACGGCCGCTACCCTCGCCAGCTCTACGAACGGGGAGAGCCTTTCCCCATTGACCACCCCCTCGGCGCAGCTCTGATGGCGCGGGGGGACGCCATCCAGGAGGTGGGTCTGCTGGACGAGCGGTTCTTCATTTATTGCGAGGAGATTGATTGGTGCATGAGGATGAAGAAAGCGGGCTGGGGCATCTACTGCGTGCCCGGAGCCGAGGTTGTGCACCACGAGGCCAAGAGCACTGGGCAGGTGCGGGGCGAGATGTTTGCGGCCCTCTGGAAGAGCCGCTATCTGCTCTTTGAGAAGCACTATGGTCGTTTCTATCAGTGGGCCGTGCGCCGCATCGTGCGATTGGGACTGCGAGCGGAGAAGCGTCGCGCACTGGCGGCGCACGAGCGAGGCGAGATCAGCGAAGCGGAACTGGAGAACTGCCTGGCCGCCTATCGGACGGTAGCGAAAATGTCAAAAACAGGAGGCTTCAAGTGCAACTGACAACAGTCGAATCCAGCATGATTCACGCCATCGGCTACGACGCCGAGACCCAGACCCTGGAGGTTATCTTCACCAGTGGTGATATCTATCACTACAAGGATGTGCCCCCGGAAGAGTACGAGAGCCTGATGGACGCCGAGTCGAAAGGGCAGTACGTGCGGGTGAACATCATCGGTGTCTATCCTCACCACCGGGTCTCGTGAAGAAGAATCCGAAGCTAAGCGTCATCATCCTCACCAAAAATGAGGAAAAGAATATCGCCGACTGCATCGCCAGTGTGCAATGGGCCGATGAGGTCGTGGTCTTCGACGCCTTCAGTCAGGATAGGACGGTGGAGATTGCGCGAGAGGCGGGGGCGACAGTTTTTCAGCATCCGTTCCATAACTTCGCCCAGCAGCGCAACGCCGCCCTGGATTCTGTTGATAGCGACTGGGTCTTCTTCGTTGACGCCGACGAGCGAGCCACGCCGGAGCTGGCGGTCGAAGTGCGTCGCGCCATCCAGGATGAATCGCGGTCGGGCTGGTGGGTTCCGCGCCACAATTATATCTTCGGCCGAGTGATCCGCCACGCCGGCTGGTACCCCGACTACCAACTGCGCCTCCTGCGGCACGGCCAGGCCCGCTATGATCCCCAGCGGGAGGTTCACGAGATCGTCATCCTGGACGGTGAGGAGGGGTATTTGGAGAATTCCCTGATCCACTACAACTACGACACCCTGGCCCAATTCATCGAGAGGCAGAATCGCTATACTGATTACGAGGCCGGGATCCTCTTCGACCAGAGCGTCCGTCCCAGGCCCCACAACTTCGTCTTGCAGCCACTCAGGGAGTTCAGGCGGCGCTACGTCTCGCTGGAGGGCTACAAGGACGGCTTCCACGGGCTGCTCTTGAGCCTCTTGATGGCCTACTACACTTTGGTGATGTACCTGCGCTTGAGGCGGTTGTGGCAAGGCAAATCTTGACCTAATCGGAAGGTTGTGTTATAATCGGCCATAGATTTGAGAACCAGAGGTGTTACGATTGAAAGCCCTGTTAGATGCTCCCGTTCTTGTCCTCAACTTAAACTACGAGCCACTGAACGTCTGCAACGTCAAGAGGGCCATGACCTTGATCGTGGTGGGCAAGGCCGACGTTTTGGAGAACAGCCGAGGGGTCATCCACACCCCTTCCACCACTTTCCTGTGCCCCTCGGTGATAAAGCTGGTCTACATGATCAGGCGGCCTCGTCCCCGGGTGAAGCTCACCAAGAAAGAGATCTTCCGGCGGGATAACCACACCTGCCAATATTGTGGCCGACAATCAAAGAACTTGACCGTAGATCACATCGTTCCACGCCACAATGGGGGACAGCACCATTGGGAAAACCTGGTGAGCGCGTGCCCGGCCTGCAACCACCGAAAGGGCGGCCGCACTCTCCGAGAGGCCCACATGCGGTTGCTGCAGCGCCCCTACGAGCCTCGCGCCACGAGCAGTTACCTCTTCGGCCGATACTTGAAAGAGAACGAGGAGTGGCAAGAGTTTATAGAGGGTTGGTGACAATAGAAAATGAGAAAAGGGGAGTCCGCTGGCGGACTCCCCTTTAGCTTTTCTGAAGTGTACATTCACCTTTCGCTCGCGACGGACGCTAGTCCGTCGCCCCAAGAGGCGAAAAAAGTTGCTGGATTAGCGTCCAGCAGGAGCAGCTCTTAAGCTGACTCATCCCACCAACTGCATGATGCGCGGATAGCCTTCCTCGATTAGTCTTTCGATCTCGGCAGCGCATTGGCGGTATTCATACAAAGGGCTCCCGTAGGGGTCACGTATGTCGTAGTGCCGCCCGATCATCTCGCTCAGCAAATGGACTTTGTGAGCGTGTGGGGGGAACTCCAGGCTGATGGCCTCGGCCTGCCCGCGCTCCATGGTCAGGATGAGATCAGCCTCCTCCACGTCCTCCGAGGTAAGGTCGTGGCTGCGGTGGTCGCTGATGTCAATGCCTCGCTCCTCCATCATTTCGCGACTGTAGGCCGAGGGCGGTTGGCTCTCCAGCCCCCACACGCCCGCCGAGTGTACTCTGTACTCTCCCTCCAGTCCCTCTTTATGCAGTTTCTCCCGCAGAAGCCCCATCGCCATAGGCGAACGGCAGATGTTGCCCATGCAGACGAACAGTATAATCTTCATTTGCTGAACTCTTCGAATAGGCTCTGAGTCTACGCCAGCTCCGGCTCAAGCAGCCCATAGTTGCCGTCCTTGCGCCGATAAATGACGTTTATCCCATTGGCGTCAACGTTGAAGAAAACGAAGAAGTCGTGGCCCAAGAGCTCCATCTGCTCAATGGCCTCTTCTTCATCCATGGGAGCCACCTGGAAACGCTTAGTCCTGACGATGCGGGGTGGCTCTTCCTCCTCGAACTCCTCCACCGGCGGCATCTCACCTGGGCCGCGACCTCGGCCATAGCGTTTGCCCTTGTAGCGAACGATCTGGCTGTACATCTTATCCACGATGGCGTCAATAGAGGCGAACATGTCAGCGGTTCTCTCCTCGGCTCGCAAAAACGTGCCCTTGCTCCTCACTGTCAACTGCGCCACCTGGCGATCCTTCGCGCTCTTGGCGCCCTCGACAGAGAGCTCTATCCGCGCCTCGGTTATGGTGGGCAAATAGCGGTCCAGCTTGCCCACTTTCTGCTCAATGTACTCCTGTAAGCGATCAGTAACTTCCATGTTCTTGCCCTGGATGATCAACTGCATTCGACATCTCCTTTCATTGATCAGCTATTGTTTACCACCATCGGGCTTGCGCAGAGGTTAGGTGCAAGCCCCAACCTGAGGAAGCGAGGGGGCACCCCTCGTACTCCCCGGGCTTTCGCTACGCACACCCATCATCTGGCCCTGGCTAAGGTGAAGGCCCAGACGGAACGAGCGCCAACTTGCCGCAAGGCGATGCTACAAGCCTCCAACGTGGCTCCGGTGGTGCAGACATCGTCAATCAGCAGGATCCGCTTACCCTTCAACTCGGCGTTTGAACAGCGGAAAGCGTCACGAACGTTCTCCTCGCGCTCCTGAGCACCCAATTCTACCTGGGGACGAGTGGCCCGCACGCGCGCCAAACCGTTCTCTGCGACAGGCAGCCCGATGCTTTTCCCTAACTCTCTGGCCAGGAGGGTTGCCTGGTTGTAGCCACGCTCGCGCAGTCGGTCTGGGTGCAAGGGCACGGGGACGATGATTTCAGCAGGGAGGGAGCTCTTCTCCCAATAGTCGCCCATCAACTGGCCCAAGGGGATGGCCAGATCCTGCAGATTGTAGTACTTAAAGTGGTGAATGGCTTCGCGCAAAGTTCCATCAAAGTAGGCCACAGCACGAACGCCGTCTATTCGCAGAGGGTCGCTTTGACAAAGGGGACAGAGGCGACCATTGGACCTGGGGCGACCACAGTGGGGGCAGAGGGGCGGTTCAATCAACTCGAACTCATCAAGGCACTTGGCACAGAGTACACTCCCTCTCTCTCGACAGCTTACGCAGCGGGGAGGGAACAGCAAATCCAGGAGACCTCTTTTGATTTCCTGCACCAAATCTATAGCGGTCAAGTTACCCCTGGCCTGCCAAGCTTTCGAGCGTATAAACTCGGTATATCCAAGATTTCCAGCAAAGGCGGCTCCCATGCCTGTCCTGAGCTTGTCGAAGGGCCGCCGGTTCGCGGGCGTGGGAGTCTAATGGCACTAACATTTCGCGCTGCATTGCCCTGAAGGGTGGTGTCGTGCTTGCCAGGGCCGCACGGCCATGAAGTGGCCGTGCTACGGAGCTTCCGCCCGATGAATCGGGCTCAGGAACCCCGTTTACGGGGTGGCAGCTCCGTAGCCGTGGCACTTCATGCCACGGCGGAGCTAGCCAGCGACCGTTTTCTCGCAAGCTGCCGTCTTAACTTGACGCGCATGGGATTCATTCCCGCGCAGCCTGGAAAAGTTAGTGCCATTAGGCGTGGGAGCCCGCTCTGCTCAGAATCTGGATCTACTGAAACTGGGAAAAAGCAGGGAGTGCCACGTCGAGTACACGAAGACGGCGAGTCAACTGATGAAGTTAAGAAATTGGTTTAATAAGTCGTAGATCTTATCCCACAGCAACAGCAAGATGGCGATTACGACTATAGCTACCAAAACTATGATCAGGGCATACTCAATGAGCCCCTGTCCTTCTTCACGCGACAGAAATGGTATCACCTCTTGACCTCCTCTTCAGGTGGTAAAGGATACGCTGCTTATTATACACCATAGTCGGATTCAGCGCAAAAAGCAGGAATTTGACTTTTGGGGACAATGTGGTATGGTATTTGCATCTGCCACCGGGGGAGGAACGATGATAGTCATCAATGGCTCTTATGGCGAGGGAGGCGGCCAGGTCTTGCGCACCTCTTTGACCCTTGCTGCTCTGTTGGGCGAACCTTTGCGCATCGAGAACATCCGTGCCCAGCGCCGCAGACCCGGCCTGCAGGCCCAACACCTCACCGGGGTCTGGGCCATAGCTCAAATCTGCGACGCCGAGCTAGAGGGCGCAGATTTCGGTTCCCTGAACCTGACTTTCAAACCTCGATCGTCGCCTCGAGCTGGGGAATACTCTTTCGACGTAGCCCAGGCCCGCAAAGGCGGCAGCGCGGGCGCAACCAGCCTCGTCTCCCAAACCCTGCTGCTGCCCCTGGCCTTCGCTCCCGGCCAATCCCGCCTGACCATACGCGGCGGCACCCACGTGGCCTGGAGCCCCCCCTTTCACTACCTCCAGCACGTCTACCTGCCCACCCTGGCCCGCATGGGACTGGAAGCGAGCGCGGAGATTGAGAGGTGGGGCTGGTACCCGATAGGTGGGGGGGAGATGACGGCTGCGATCAGGGGCCGACGGGATAGCCAGCTCTCTAGCCTGGATTTGGTTGAACGGGGCGAATTGAAGCGCCTGTGGGGCATCTCCGCCACTTCCAACCTCCCTCCTCATATCAGCCAGAGGCAAAAGAAGCGCGCGGAGGGATACCTGCGAAAGCGCGGTTTCGCCCCCCAGATCGAGATCGTAGATGCTCCCTCGCCGGGCAAAGGCACTGCCGTCTTCCTCGCGGCCGAGTACGAGCATGCAGTGGCCGGCTTCTCCTCTTTGGGAAAACGAGGCAAGCCCGCCGAGAAAGTGGCCGAGGAAGCCTGCCGCGAATTCATAGCCTATCACAAGAGCGGCGCCTGCCTGGACAAGCACCTGGCCGACCAGTTGATTCTCCCTATGGCCCTGGCCTCTGGCCCGTCAGCTTTCACCACCTGTGAAATCACCCCACACCTGTTGACCAACGTTTGGGTGGTAGAGCAATTCCTGGATGTGAGGTTCGAGATAGAGGGCGCGGAAGGGCAAAGCGGCAGCGTCACCTGCGGTAAGTGATTTGACCAATGGCTGACTTTGATGTACAATAGTAACCAAGACACCGGTCAGCGGGGCCGTGTCGCGTCTTACCCTCACTCAATTCAAAATAGATTTGCGAAAGGAGACTGTCATGATTCTGAAAGGTAAACTCTTTGCGGAATCCCCGATTTACAGGGGAAATGCACGCAAGACCCTCTTCACGAGGGATGGAGATGGGACCCACCGCCTGGTCTCTCTGGCCGGGGAAATCGCGGGTACGGCCGAGTCCTTGATGGACGCCTTCATCGGCCAATCGCGCCGGGGCAGGAATATCGGCCTGTTGAACCGAATGTGGCTGCGGTTATACGACTCCCCCCTGCCGCAGGGGCTCATTACCAAAGTAGAGTGCCAGTTGCAAGAAAAGAGCTATCCTCGCGATCACTTCTTTGGCTTGCGCATGGGCATAAAGTTGGACGAGGATCGCTGGGCTGCGGAAGCGAACGCAAATTACAAGATGGAAACGTTGTTCCGCAACTCCGTCTTCGACTTCAGCATGTCTGTAAACGAGTCGGCACTGCAGCAAGGCGAAAACACAGCCCGGCTGTACCACGTCTTGCAAGAGCTCGCAGAAGGGCGATTCTGGTTTGGGGCTGGCAAGAGCAAAGGATTGGGGCGCGTTCGCCTTGAAATGGACCTATCGTCTTTGATCTCCGAAACACCTCCCCGCCTCCGCCCTGGAACCAATCACCTGAGGATGTTCTTGACCTTCAACGCCACGAATCCCGTTTTGGTCGGCTGGAACTGGGGCAAGGTAGACCCTGATGTACCCTCCTTCGCCGCTATCGAAGGCCGCCTGTTGGTAGGGGCAATGCGCGATCTGCCAGACCCCATCCGCGAGCGGCTGGAGATGGCGTTGACGGGACCGATCCTCAGCCCGGTAGACTGGAAGCGCAAGTTCGCCGACTATCTTCCGAGAGTCATCGCCATTTGGTTGAGGGAGCAATCCATCGGAGAAGTCGAGGTTTGGGTTTTGCCAGCTCAAGCCGCGGCCAAGCTGGGCAAAGGGAAATACGCGCTTTCCAAGAAAATACTCGCTCAGATTCAACCTCTGGTCGAGCAGCCTTTTTCCAGCAAAGAAACGGCCGGGGCCGCGTTCAGGGAAGCCCTGGGGGAAAAAGCCAACATGGCCAAGCGTATCCTCAAGGTCATGGTGCAGCGGCGACAGACCCGCGAACAGCTCGATCGCGAAGCCTGGCTGGAAGTCGCCAATGGGCTGGGGCTGGACGTCAACCTGGCCGACCGTCTCGCCGAACAGATTCAAAGCGAAGAGTCCCTGATAAAGGTTCTGACCCCCGCGTGCCAAAAGATCCTCCCCCGGCTCTACCAACAGGTGGATCAACAGGTCAATCTGCTGCAGAGCGACGCCTGGGTGGACGCGGAGATCGCAACCCGCGAGGAACACGCCCAGATCAAGAACATGTTGCTTCAAGGCAAGATAGGCGAGCGTCAGTGGGGCGAGCCGGACCTGGTTCCCAAAGGTATCAGTCCTGCCACGTGGAGGGAATTCGTTGCCGCCCACCGCCGCGTGCGATTCCGCTACATGCTGAATGCCAGGAACTTGAACAAGAGCATCACCAACGACGAGAACATGATCGCCTTCCTCGAGGCCTATCGTGATCGCACTCGCCAGGAACTGGCCCAGCCCCACCACATTGACTTTCGGGCCGGCGGCCCGTCCAATCGAGAGATCTCTCGCAAGTATGGCAAGCCCTACGATACGGTGTTCATGCGCATGTTGTCCTGGTCGCCGTCCTCGCAAGAGCAAGGAGCCTGGGAGATCTACGTCCCCGGCAGCACGATCAAGGGGGCTTTTAGAAAACGCGCTTCGCAGGTGCTGAAAACCCTGTGGGGTGAATCGCGCCAGACCACCGAGATGTTGAATCTTCTCTTTGGCGCCCAAAGGCAGCGAGGGCTGGTCTTTTTCTCCGACGCCTATCTCACAGATCCATACGACCCGGAACGGGCCTGGTGCTCTATGGACGGGGTCAAGATGAACCCCCGAACAGGGCGGCCGATAGAGGCAGCCAAGCACGACTATCTCTTCGCCTATGGCGACCAGCTCGCCTTCCAACTCCAGTTAGACATCCAGGACATCGAAGAGCAGGATATGGAGGCGATGTCCCTCCTGGTTCACCTGCTCCACGATTTCCAAAGAGGCGACATCCCCCTGGGCGGCGAAAAGACCAGCGGTTTCGGTTGGGTCAAGGCGGATGTGTCCAGGCTCACCTGGCTGACAGCGGACCCGAACGGTGTGGGAGAAAAGTTGTTCGGAAAGCAGGCGCTGAGTCAGGATGGCCTATGGCAGAGGCTTGATCTGGAGGGCGAGGAGGCCGCCAACGCCTTGCAGTCCATCTACCCTCTCGTTCCCGAGCAAGAAGTCTCCGCAACACCGCCCAGGGCCAGGGCCGGCTTTATCTCGCACCGGGCTTTCGGCGGCCATTGCGGCACGCTGGTGGTGGAAGCAGAGGTCTTGACCCCTCTCAACGTGCGAGAGAGTGGCGAACCGTCCTTCGTAGCCACCCTGGCAGCTGGCCCCGTAAACGGCTGGGACTTCTTCGCCATGGCTCCCCCCGAAGCCGCCCAGCGGGGTCCCAACAAGGTCTACGCGCTCCCCAGCCGGAGCATCAAAGGAATGTTGCGACACATCTACTCCATCGCCAGCGATGCCCGCGAGCCAAGCCCCGACATCAGCCGCTTGAACCCAACAGACGGCTTGTTCGGCTGGGTGGGAAGGGGACCAAACCAGGCCCTTATGGGGCGCTTATCGTTCAGCTTTGGCCCGTTCGAGGAACCCGAGCTGGCCTGGTTCAAAGTGCCATACCCCTACGGCGAGTGGCAGTACACCGGGGAGCAATGGAAACACTTGCCGGGGAGTTCCGCCGCCCAGATGCACATCGGCAAGACGTGGCGGGTTTTCCCCCATGCCCCATTGGCCCCCATCGTCAAACAGGTAGACGATTTCCAGCCCGACACCTTCCAGGCTCGCTACTTCAGAGCCATACTGTCTGGCGCCCGCGCCCGTTTCACGATCCGCTTCTGGAACCTCGAAGAACAAGAACTGCAAAGGCTGATATGGTGTGTGGGACTGGAGCCGGAACTCGCTCATAAGATGGGCAATAATCGCTACCTCGGCTTTGGCAGCCTGCGCCTGCACATTCTCCCCGACAGCTTTATGATTGACTGGGCCAAGCGGTACGCCGACGAGCCTGAGGAGAGTTGGCAGTTGCCCATCCAGGTTGACGAATGGATCGAGCCCGAGGTGGTTTATCATCACAGAGCACTGCGAAGGGCACTGAATGCTAAGCAGCTTTGATTGGCTGCGCCGCAGTCGGACCGGCGCCGAGTTGTTAGCTACCCTGGAATATCTCACCACCAAGCCCGATCTCTTTCCCCCTGAGGATGAGATCGGGCCGCCCTTTTCTGCCCTCGATGGCCCTTGCCAACGATGCTGGATCTACCCCCGGCTGCCTTCCCAGAACTACTGCGCACTTTGCCAGGCTACTCTAACCAGAGCCAGCAAGCTAGGCCACATCTCTTATCAATCCGTCGTCATCTGGGGTTTTGTCAATCACCTGTCGAGGCTGCTTCGCATGGGTGAGGGATTTGATGCCCATCACATCTTTGGCGCCTATGCCCACGACGAGAATCATTTTCTGCTGGTGATGCCCCGACACGAGTTGAAGCCCTGGCTGCGAGAACTGGGCATCTACCACGGGGCTGACCTGAAGGGAATAATCCAAGCCTTTCCCACCATGGGAGCAGCAAGAGGAATTGGCATGGGGGACATCCTCTGTAGAGCTGTTCATCACGAGGCGCGTTTTTCTATGGACCGATTGCGCGTTCGGTTCTTCTCTTCGCCCTATCAACTCCTGAGAGCCCACGAACGCGATCGAGAGGGACTGCTTACCTTTGAGGTCTCCGAATTCCTGAGCCTGCTAGAAATGGCAGCCGTCTTTCGGACCATCCTGCGCCCCGAAGAACAAGAGTCGCTTCACAAGCTGCTGAATTTGGAGGATGCCAGCGAGGAGCAGTTTTACTGGGGAAGATTCCTGGGGTTCTTGAGTCAGGAAGCCAAAGATATGCTGAACGCCTGGAGAATTCGACAGTGGCCTGAGAGTCGAATCAAACTTTTATACGAACTCGTTGATTATGTGGCCTTTTATCAAACCCATTAAACTCATCCGTTACCTGTTGGTGTGGCGGGTCAACAGCTCTTTGGTCTGGCTGCCGAGGTGTCTATCCGCCGATCTATCCCTGACCCTGGGAACCATGATTGCCAATCGTTTGCCAACTCGTGAGGCCGGTCCCTGGCGCAAAGCTCTGGCTCCCTGGGATGAATGTGGTGGAATCGCCCTTGTGGGGAAGAAAAAGCCCGACAGGATACCAGAAGTATCATGGCCGATGGAAGCGGTATTGTTTGCTTATCCGAGCAAGCGGACCTATGGGCGGGGAGAGTTGATCCTGTGGGAACTCAAGCTGATGGGGGAGAGCGCAGACCACGGACTTTTCCTGGAAGTGCTCCTACCGGCTATGGAGGAAGCGGGGAGTGCTTCTGAGCTGCGATGGCAGCACTGGAACGTCCTCTGGGGGCAATTCGACATCCAGGCAGTTTACGCTGCGCGGGGGCAGCAGTGGGAGCCTATAGTAAGTGATGGGCAACTGGATCTGAACTATCGTGCGACCCCCACTCAGTGGGCTGAAGGATTGGATTTTGACTCAAACCCAGAGCGAATATTCGACTGTCTGACTTGGATAACTCCGTTTGATTTGTTTGATTTCAGCGACGCAGACCAGACTGGCCGACGAAGTCATCGGCGGACAACCTCGCGAAAGAGAATACCGCCTCACCAAGCGCCAACCTTGCAGAGTATACTAGAGTCCCTGACAGCCCGAATGAGTTCGTTGCTACCGGGCAAACACCACACGCCCGACGATGTGTGGGATGTCTTGAGCGCGGCGGAACGGGCATCTTTCCAAGCCATTCTAGAACAGGCTTCCCACATCCCCGTTCATCATAAAAAGCTTAAACGGGCTCCCAAGAGTTGGCCAGGGCGCTGGATAGGAACGCAAACCTTTGCCTCCATCCCGCATCCCATCATCCCCTATCTTGAGCTGGCCTCCATACTCCACATCGGAAAACAGACCCACTTTGGATGCGGCACCTTTGCGATAAGTTGATTATGTCCCCCCCCACTGCCCGCCCCAATTCCCCGCCCCTGACCAATTCTCAATCTTCTCCTTCATCAAGAAAACCTCCTCATTGAGGCTACAGTGATCCTCCGAGACAAAAACAATACCTCGTCTGGGACTACCACGACGAGGTATCTGGTCTTATATCAACTGAATTACGCAGTCATCAGAACTCCAATATCCTGCTACCTTCAAAGAGACCCACGAAGTCGCCGTCGAAATCCCTGAGGAACTCGTGGACATCGAGAAGATCGTCGGCGTCTATGCGGGGCATCTCTCGGAACCTGGCCCACTCCTGGGACGTAAGCTCGTTGACGATCTCCGGCTTCTCTCCCTCCTGGATCATGGCGAAGACCAGGCCCTGAGTGCCGCAGTGGTCGCATTTGACAGCCATGATCCAAATCTCGCCGTGATGCTCAACTATGCGGACATCGTCCGGTTCATAGCAGCGTTGGCAAACAGCGCAGGGGATGCTGGCTATCAAATGCTTGACGAGTTCACGCTTCTCGTAGCTTTCGTGCGACCTGGCTGCCATCGTTATTCTTCCTCCCGCTCCACGACCACCGTGATCTCTGGCACCACATCGGTCATCAGCTTGATGGGAACGCGATGTTCGCCCAGTTCATGGATGCTACCTTTGAGTTGTAGCTTGCGCTTGTCAAAAGCACGCCCTGTCTGGCGCTCAAGGGCCTCCACGATGTCACCGCTGGTTATGGAACCATAGAGCCTATCCTTCTCCCCAGCCTTGGCCTTGAAGGTCAGCGTCACTTGCCACAGAATCTCAGCCAGGGACGCGGCTTCCTCTTCAGCTCGCCGTTGAACCTTAGCCTGAACCTTGCTCTGTAACTGGGCCTTTTTTACAGCGCCCTCCGTGGCCAGCACGGCCAGGCCCTTAGGAATCAGTGAGTTGCGCGCATAGCCATCGGGCACTTTTTTGATCTCACCGGCACTGCCTAAGTTCTCCACATCCTGGGTCAAGAGTATCTTCATAGCATCCTCACTTTCTATCCTCAATTTATCTAATGATACACCAAAACGGAAAAAACCTCAAATCGGCCTTGCGGCGACCATCCGCTTGCAAGCCGATTATTGCCTATTAGGGCAAAGTAAGGTATAATAGCGACTGGCGAACTCGGGTTCGCTAGCAATTTTATGGGAGGGAAAGTTGATGGGCGATCTTGGTCAGTTGCTACGGGAAGCACGCGAACAAAAGGGGGTGTCCCTAGAGCAGGTCGAAGAGGCCACACGAATACGGCAGAAGTTTCTCCAGGCTCTGGAGGAGGGGGACTATGGGGCCTTGCCCGCCGAAACCTACGTCAAAGGGTTTCTGCGCACCTTCGCCGTGTATCTGGAGCTCGACCCCGAAGAAGTGATAGCCCTCTACGAAGGACGGGAGGACGAGGGCAAGGCAGCGCTGCCACAGCCTGGCTTCTTCCAGCCGATGGACCTCTCCCTGGCCGCGCCCTCCTGGCTGACGCCCGACCTGGTGATTGGCGCTCTGCTCATCGTGGTGCTCCTGGCCTTTGGGTGCTGGGCCACCTGGCACTACCTTCCCCCCACAATCAAGACCCAGTTGCTATTCTGGCGAGCCACCGCCACCCCGTCGCCCACTGCTACCACCTCCGCCGTCCTGCCCCGCCTCACCCCGACAGCAGCGCCCACCACAACGCCCACCACAATGCCTACCGCCACGCCCACCGAAATGCCCACCGCAGTGCCCACTGCCACACCTACCGCCATGCCCACCGTCGCAGTCGTCGTCGAGCCCACCTCCACCCCCACCAGCGTCCCCACCAGCACCCCGACCGGCGTCTCCACCACAACCAGCACCCCTACCAGCACCTCTACGCCCAGGGTTTCCGCTGGCGTCGAGGTCGAGCTGAACATCGTCGAGTATACCTGGCTACAGGTTACCGTGGATGGGGAGGTGGTTTTTGTGGGCACCTTGGAGGCGGGTACAACGCGCACCTGGCGTGGGCAAGAGAGTGTCCGCCTAGACTGTGGCAACGCCGGCGGCGTGGAAGCCACCGTCAACGGCGAATTCCTGGGCCTCCTGGGGGAGAGGGCCGAGGTAGTGCGCCCCGAATGGTTTGCGGAGGGAATCACCCCCACGCCTGCCACGCCTGAAGCTACAGTAACCCCCACAGCCACTCCCTCAACCTGACCTGCGAATGAAGTTCGCAGGCTAAAAGCCAAAGTCAGCTAGAAGCCGACTCCACCCCATGCGTACCGGAAGAACAATGCGCTACTACTTACTCTCCCTGGGCTGCTGCAAAAACACCGTAGATTCCGAAGGAATGAGCCGACTGCTCCAACGGGCGGGCTATGCTCCCGCTGATGATCCGACGGCGGCAGAGCTTCTGATCGTCAACACCTGCGGATTCATTGACATCGCTAAAGATGAGTCCTTCGATGCCTTGCGGGAGCTGGCCGAGGCCAAGAGACGAGGACAGTTGCTCATCGCAGCGGGGTGCCTCTCCCAGCGCTATGGCCGCGAGCTGGTCAAACAGGTGCCCGGCCTGGACGGCATCATCGGCACCAGGCGCTGGATGGAGATCACGGCCCTGGTGGAGAAGCTGTCATCGGATGACGACAGACCGCTGGTGATGATCGGCGATCCGCCCGCACCCGATATTGGCACAATGCCCAGGTCCGTCGTTCAAGGGGCCAGCGCGTACCTCAAGATCGCCGACGGCTGCAGCGCGGCCTGCTCCTTCTGCGCCATCCCCATGATCAAGGGGCCGGCCCGCAGCCGGCTAGCAGAAGCCATCGTGGACGAGGCCCGCCAGTTGGTGGCCCAGGGAGTCAAAGAGATCATCCTCATTGCCCAGGACACCACCGCCTACGGACGCGACCGAGGCCAGCGCGACGCTTTGGCCGGCCTCATCGAAGCCATTCTGCAAGCCGCGCCGGAGCTTCCCTGGCTGCGCCTGATGTACGCCTATCCCCAGCACATCACCCCCAGGCTCATTGAGATCATGGCCCAGCACCCCCAGGTCTGCCATTACCTGGACATACCCCTGCAGCACGCCCACCCTGAGACCCTGCGCCGCATGAACCGCCCCCACGGCGTGGATGGAGTGCGGCGCCTGATCGCCGACACTTCGACAGGCTCAGTGCAAAGCCTGCGCCAGGCCATGCCTGACATCGCCCTGCGCACCTCCTTCATCGTCGGCTACCCCGGCGAGACCGAGGCGGAATTCAAAGCCCTGCTCGATTTCGTCGAGGAGATGACTTTTGACAGAGTGGGGGTCTTCACCTACTCGCGGGAAGAAGGCACCCGAGCGGCTGACCTGCCTGACCAGGTTCCCGATCAAGTCAAAGAGGAACGCTACCAGCGGCTCATGGAACTGCAGCAAGGCATCTCCCTGGCCAAGAACCAACAGATGATTGGGCGTACGTTGGACGTCCTCGTGGAGGGGAGTGGTGATAACTTGAGCGTGGGGCGCTCCTACCGCGACGCTCCTGAGATAGACGGCCTGGTGCTCGTCAAGGAGGAACTGCCTACGGGGGAGATGGTTCCCGTGCTCATCACGGGGGCCATGGAGTATGACTTGATCGGTGTCAAGGCTTAGAGCCTATTTTATCCCCCCTGTTGAGTTTGCATTACGGAGTTCGTTGGTGTATACTATGCACCAAAGAGTGTTAAATCTACAGACATTTTGACATTTACACACTACCAGAGTAAGATTTGGAAAAACGTGAGGTGATAATAGTGAGCCAACAAACACAAACAACCACGAAAAAAAACGCAAGA
>DAOUDK010000051.1:0-5504 GCA_034431315.1 Anaerolineae bacterium | reverse complement strand
GGGAAACAATGCGCGGCGTATTCTCCATCGCGGAGCAAGACCGCGCACGTTTTCAACCCCGGATCAATTCCGATCACGTTCATGTCTTGCCGTCTCCCTTGAGCTTGGCGAGGGCGGGGTAGTGACGCATTATGAAAAATCAGGCCGTTCACTCTAGGATGGCCACCGTGGTATCATGCGGACATGAAGAAGCAGAAGAAGCTCCCCCGCGATACAGCACAGCGCGCCAAGGCCATTCTTGACCTCGCCACTGGCGTGATGAGCAGAACCAAACAAAGCAACAGTCAATAACAAGCACGTTGGCTCGGGAGATCAAAGCGCAGCGCATGTTTACCCGTGTTGAACCCGGTGTATTCGGGCTTCTTGAGTGGGAGCCGTTCTAATATCAGGGGTCAAAACAGATAGAAATTAACTGAGCCGGGCCTCCCCGACAAGAGACAGCCCGGCTCAATTGAGATAACACACAGCCAAGGAAGGCGGCATGCTAACTACAGCATGGATGCCCGCCCTCCCGCGGCCTCCGCCATCCTCCCTGCAAAGGGTTGATATGGGGACGTGGGTGAGCGGTTGAAACCACCCGACCTACACTCGGGCAGTCGCTGGCGCGACTCAGGGGTTCAAATCCCCTCGTCCCCGCCAAAACGGAGAAAGAGGAAACCCCTCCTTTCTCTACATGGCTCAGTTCGTCTTGTCAAATCAAGTTCTTGTAACACGTTGTGTTGCGACGCGAGTTTTGTGTTGACATCTATGTTTTGGTCACGCATAATGTTCAGTATGAAATGGAGGCGTGACCATGAACAAACTCAACACCAAAGACCGGGCTGATCCCAGGGGACGCCAATTTTGGAAATTGCCCAGGAATACCCCCCACCGCAATCGCTGAAAACAGCGTATTCTGGCCGAATTTTGTTGTGGGTATTGGCGCTGATGTGATTCTCTTCAGATGTTTTTCGAAAAAGTCCTCATTCATTCGCTGTAAATGATCATGAGTTTTCGGTCAATGTCATTTAGATCCATGCCAGCAGTATAGAGCAGCCCAATCCCGCCTATCATTGTTGGTGCTGCCAATGCGGCCAGCCAGAATTGGTCAAGCAGTATCCCGGCCAGCGTCAAGACAAGCAGAATCACAGTGGCGCCAAAGCTAAACTTGGCGATTCTTGACGTAATTCGGCGCTGCCCAATGCCTACCAATGTTGAGGATGCGGAATCCTTATCCATCGTGATTTGGACGCGCGCCATCGACTGCTGTCTATACTGTACAGGGGGGCTTACCCATGACAGCGATCCAGAGGCATCCGACAGGATGTTTGCGGGAGAAGTAGCGGTAGCGTCCATGATTAATTCGCTTTGGTTTGCGCCTGTCTCTGCGCTTCGATTTTCTGCTTCCCTCATTTCGCTACCCCAATCGGTTGTGCGGAGGTTAGGCACTGGACCCATCCATCATGTCATTCCACAGCGCTGTTGCCCCCGCCCTGGTTACATCCGCGGCCACTTCATGCCTTGTGCCGCTATCCGGTGCGCCGTCGTAGCAAGCGTCACAGGATATGATGTGGCGCCCATTATCGGCTACCACTACCGGGAATGCATCGCAGCGGATACAGGCTACCGCTTTGGCTTCTTCAACCGGCGCGCCCGGCCATCCGGCGGGCCAGTGTGCTGTATCGCCGATCCGAGGCCGATCATCAGGATTGAGAAACATCGCCGAGGTTGTGTCTCCACCTCCCACGCTGTCATCCATATCGTGACAGTGGGTGAGCAGGCCGTCCTTCAATGTTGCGACATCGGCCTCAAGCACCCCAATCCGATCAAGAGGGCTCACAGCACGCGCAGCAGGCGCGTTGTCATCATCCCCATGGACAAGCCAGTCCATGAAGGCAGCACGCTCTCCAGGGGGCGCATAGGCCGCTGCAACCCCCACTACCAGCGCGAGGCTGGGCTTGCTGCCCTGCGCTCCGACGAAGTTACCATAAGTTTGTGGGCTGAACCCGGCACCGGCGATGAACTTGGACTTGTTCATCTCCAGACCCTTCCGCACCTGTTCGATGCGCTCAATGATTGCTGTGTCTTCTGGCTTGCGTTCCATGGTTCCTCGGTTGTTGACTTGGGTGAGATACAGACGGTGGCCGGGAGCCCGGTGGCTTAGCCTTGTTCCGCGTTAAGGATGCCGCGCTATGCGAAAAGACTCTCCAGCGCATGATGCGCCGCACCGTCTGCATTCAAAGTGCCATCCGTGGCATTGCGCCGTCCTTGGCGCTCCTAAGCGGGGTGCTCCATGCGTTCCGCTTTCTTTGCCGCGTATCGTTCCCGCTGATAGGCTTTGAGTTTCTCGCTGTTTGCGGCATAGTATTTGCGACCCTTTTCTCGTTCCCGCTCTGGGTGTGCAGCGTAATACCTCCGGTTCTGTTCGTTTATTTTCCCGCGGTTTGCCCAATACCGCGCCCGACTCTTAGCGGCAATTCTCTCCTTGTTCTCCTGATACCATTGCTGGCGATACAGCTTCCTTACCGCCTTCCTCTCTGCTGTTTGCATCTTTGCCTCTTGGTCAGAACGGAATGTCGCGGGTTTCGCACAATAGTTTAGCTTCGTCCTCGAACCATAGTCCGTCATCGGACGTGAATTTGGCGAGGGCGGCATGGTTATCGCCTCGGAAATCCTCCAATACCTCGCGTGATGGAGACCCACTGTTCTTGAGCGCTTCAGTCAGATCATTCATCAAGGTCTGGGCCACGGCTGAGGGCCTGTACGGGCCTGGAGGCGTAGGAGCGGCTTGCGCTGGCGGGTACTTGGCCCCGCATCCTCCATGCTTTGTCGAGCAGTAGTGCCCGCCGCCGTATTCCTCTTTGCTGGCCCACACGGCATTGACTCCGCATTTCTTGCATTTCTGCGGCCTGTTGCTTCCCTGCTGCGTTTGCTGGGGGGGCGGGGGCGCTGGTGCCTGCTGTGGGGCGTTCGACGACTGAGGGGCGTTCTGGGGTGGCTGTTGGGGGGCGGTGCCCTGGGGGAAGTCCTCAAGGTCTTGCGTGTAGATGTCGGAGGCGGCAGTGCCAAACAGCATCGCGGCCACATAGGCCCGTTTGTCGGCCATCTTCAAGACGGTGTTGTACGTGTCAGCAATATTGGGGTTGTCCTCCCGCCCTTCCGATTGGCTGGTAATGGCGTCGTCATCGGCGGCGAACTTGGCATTGCAGCCTCCGGCCTTGGTGTGGCAGTACCAGCCCCCGCCATCGAACTTGCTCCACTTGATAGCCCCTGCCTTGCACGCTGGACACTTCCGGGTCGCTTGCCTGAAGGCGTACTTTGTCTCCCGGGTGGAGCACATGCCACCCGCCGACGCTATCACCGTGCCGGTTGTCGTGTGCGTCAGGGTGCATTCAGCTTGGACAGTCAGGTGGACGCCATCCCACATCATTTCGCGGGAAAAGGCTGGCGCAAGCCTGAGCATGAGCCCGATCTTCTCAGCCCCGGCCTTGTAGAGCGTCGGCTTCTGGGTTCCGGGAATCACGCCGTAATGAATTCCATCCTGCATGACCTCTTTCATCAGCCCTTGGATGGCGTTGACTTGGCTCCGGACCTCATTCACCGATTCGAGGTGCTGAATGGTTGCCGTTGGCACGACTACCGTGTGCGTCTCTCTCGGGTCTTCCTGTAGCGCGCTGACGTGCTCTGATGGGTTGCTCATGGCTCCTTGTCCTCTTCCATACCCAGAAGCATTTTTGCAGCCGCAAGCTTGTCAAGTTTTAGCGCGAATACTTCTGCCTCCTTGACTGGCCCATCACTATTGGCGAACAGCAACGTAGCAATTAACCACAATGCTTCACGTATATATTCTTTCTGGTTCATTTCTCTCCCTCTGCTTTGGCGATGGCTGCCTCGATCTGCCAAATTATCGTTTGGTTGTGAGCGCCTGCTTCCCAAAGGTGAAGCGTAAGCGCCGCTTTGCACGCCTCCAGCAAGCCCGGGGCGGCCACTTCCAAGCGAAACAGCGCATCCTCTCGTTTCTTGATCGCAGCCATGCGCGCGTATTCTTTTACCGGGTCGTGCTCGGTCATGGCAGCGCCCCCGCAACCCGCAATGCGACCAGGCCGCCGAGCCCCATGGCCGCGAGGGCCAGGAATGCCAGCATGACGGCGGTTTCAATATCCCATTTGCGGATTTGTCTCTGGTTCCAGGTCATGCTTCCTCCTCATCATCATCTTGCTCATCTGGCGGTTCTTGACAGTCGAGGCCGCCGCAATGAAGGCATACAGTATGATCCAACGGATTCAACCCGAGCATATTACCGGCCCAGTGAATCCCGTATTGACCACACAGACTGCATTTCATCTCGCTCATGCTGTCTCCCTTGTATGGAAATGGGTTCTGAGCATCGACGCGGCGCAAACTCCGCACACCCGGAGCGCCCCACCATCAAGCCGGTAGCCGGGCCTCGATATCAGCGCCAAAGTGGCCCGCATCTCTTCCTGCTCCGTCAGCCCAAGGTGCTCATCGTCCCGGCGCTGGATATCCTCCCGGGTCTGCTCGGGCACGTACCGCTCGTAGGCTTGCAAGAGATCGTCGTAGCTGAATGCCATGGTTCCTCCTGGGTTACCTGGATTATCCTAGGGTTATGCCAGGGTGTCAAGTATTATTTTGCGTAGGCGGAGATCGCTCGTCCAATATCTTTGCATCCTCCGGCCAGTTCTCTCTGAAGTGCGCGCGGCTGCGTTTGTAGATGGCGTCCATCGTTTCCTTGGATATCCCTTTGGGCGGCGGCTCAGTCCACGCCAGCCACAGCATGACGAGCCCCCAGCCTATCAGAATCGCCATGCCGACCGGGTGGACCTGATTTATCCCCATCAGAATCCAGAGGAACCCGAACACGCCCAGGATGCCCTGGCCTCCCCGATGCGCCCTATGACGATTCCGATCGTTCCGCCTGATCCTGCCGTTTGGTCCGTGTAGTGATCTCATGGTCTACCTCTTTGCGAGTCTGATTTGATTGATCCACAGGAGCCACGCTGTAGCGTGATCTGACGCGCTTTGGCGGGCGTAGGCGTGAGCCGCACCCGGTCTGGCTGCCGCGCCAGCATTGTAGCAATGAGCCCTGCGGTAGGCGCTGTGCCAGCCCTTTGAGGCGCAATCGCGCAACATCTTGGCCGCAGCTTGCACGGCCTTGCCCCTGTCTTCGCCCACCAGGTCGGAAAGGGGGATGCCCAATATTTCCGCTGTCGCTGGTTTTATTTGGCACCAGCCTATCTCCCCGCCGGGTCCTACGGCATTCCGCGGATCAGGATGGCTGCGCACTTCTCGCCCGCAGATCAGATCGGCGTGGAACAGATACTCCGCCTCCGAGTGAGCTTGCGCGGCCCCGGCCCATAGCAGCAGGGCCAGCAGGAGGGCGAGGCGGATCATGGGTTGGGGGTCTCGCAATCCCCATCGTGGAGCAAGTCACACTCTGGACAGAAATTCTCGTCCAGATCATTCTCATTGGGAACGGCCTCCTCCTTGCCGTAATGCGCTATCAG
>DAOUDK010000050.1:0-30025 GCA_034431315.1 Anaerolineae bacterium | reverse complement strand
TTCCTGATCCAGGAAATCGAGCGAGGTGTACTGTCAGAGTGACGGTCACTTGGGTCCTCGTCTGCACCCCAGGTTTCCCTGCTCCTTGGCCCCTTGCTTCACCTCGAACAACTTGGAACGGCGAGGTGCCTTCCAGGGGCATGTCCACCGTCGTCTTCGCCGTCACCGTGACGGAGGAGCAAGTCATCTACAACACCGCGACCATAAACGACGGCCTGGGCGGCCTGACCGAGCGGAGTGCGCTGACGAAGGTACACCCGCACGATGTCTATCTGCCCCTCATCGTGAAGGACTACGGGCCGTGATTTGGGGTAAGGCATTGACAAATAAAGGCCACGAAAGCGTTTTACAACTTTCGTGGCCTTTCGCGTGTTTCACGATTCAAACCACCCCCTCACGGGCAGGTCTCTCCCCAGTGAGCCACCACGAGCATGATGTCTACCACGGTGATGATTCCATCGCCATTGAGGTCGTAGCGCGCCTCCCAGTCAGGATCATCGTCCGTCATGCGCCAGCGACTGGCTACCCGCATGATGTCCTCTACATCCACATCGCAGTCATGGTCAAGGTCGCCTAGAAGCGTAAACTCATCGGCCCCTATGTCTACCACCCCGTTGACGATCCTTGAGTTGCCATCAAAGTCGGTATCTGGCAAGCCGGGAGCGTTGTTGTCACCCACGTCAATCGCCGGCGAACCGGCTGTGAGATGGTAGTCTCCACCAGCCTGATCAACGAAGGCCGGGTCGCCATCCAGGTTGTCATGGGCTTCCGCTACCAAACCATTGAGGGTGGTCGTGGTCAGGTGGGGGGTTTCGCCTTCGTCAAGGTAGACCCCGTCGGCGTTATTGTGGAAGAGGTTGTAGCTCACCGCCGGGTCGGCGCTGGTGCTCTCTTCGCTGATACCATAGTCGCCGTTGCCTACCAGCAGGTTGTTGGCGATGGTCGGCGACGCACCGTACAGCGAAATGCCATCCCAGGTATTATCGGCGATAGTGTTGTTGACTACGGAAGCGCTCGATGCGGCGGAGCCATATAAGTTCAGGCCGGTGTGTACGTTGCCGACGATGATGTTGTTGCGCACCACGGCTGGCGAATTGTGCAGTGCAATCCCTCCAGCACTCTCCTGATGGTCCACCGACTGTGCGCTGGCCTGGTTGTTGTCTTTGATGAGATTGGCCTCGATAGTGGAAGCGGCGGAAGAGCTTTCAACATAGATGCCAGCGCCTCCAATCCAGACACGGTTGTTCGAGATGACGTTGCCCTGGATAAGCGGGGCAGAAGTCGCACCAGTGATATAGATGCCGCCGCCGCAGTCACCGGTCAGGCTCGCGCGTAGCCCGTTATTGGTGATCGTGTTGTTGCGGATCGTCGGTGAGCCGTTCTTGACGTAGATGCCGCCGCCGCTGTGGTAAGCGTTGCCTGACGCACCGGCGTCGTTGTCGGTGATGACGTTGTCTTCGACGACGGGTGATGAGCCGGAGATGTAGAGGCCACCGCCGTGGTCGCTGCCGGGCCAGTAACCATTACGAATGGTGAAGCCAGCAATGCGTTCCCCCTCTCCGATATCCACCGCCTTGATGACAGCCGCACTCTGATTGGCATCTAGGATAGTGACATCCGCCCCTGCCCCAACCAACGAGACACCATCCTTCATGTTGATCGGGAACACCTCTGCCCAGCCACCACCCATGACAGTGTCGTAGGTGCCGGGTGCCACGTAGATCGTTGCGTCCGGGCCAGATACCTTGGTCAAGGCATAGGAGATGGTCTGGCAGGGGTTGGTCTGACTGCCGCAATCAGACGTGTTGGCACCATCATCGTCCACATAGAAACCCACTTCAGGGGGACCAGTCCAGAAGTCCCACACTTGACCGGTGCTGGGGCCATTGAGCCCCTTGGCCACCACCTGCCAGGAGTAATGGGTCTCGTAGCTCAAGGTCCCCGGATCGCAAGTGGTACTTGACACATCGTCGCAGATGAGCGTGCTTGGGGGATCGGAGGTGCCAAAGTAGACATCGTAGGTCACCGACTCGCCAGGGCAAGGGTGCCCTCCAGACCAAGTCAAGTCAGCATTGATGGATACGTCCGTGGCCCCATCGGCAGGTGAGGGGTTGTACGGAGTGGTGGGTGGGTCTGTACAGGGCTCCTCCTCGGTGGTGAAGTCCCACACTGGGCCGGGGCTAGGGCCGTTCAGCCCGTTGGCCACTGCCTGCCAGTAGTAGTGAGTGCCGTAGCTCAGCGTCCCCGGATCGCAAGTGGTACTGGACACATCGTCGCAGATGAGCGTAGTTGGGGGATCGGAGGCGTCAAAGTAGACATCATAGGTGACCGACTCACCAGGACAAGGATGCCCCCCAGACCAGCTCAGGTCAGCGTTGATAGAGATGTCCGTGGCCCCATCGGCAGGCGAGGGGTTGTAGGGAGTGGTGGGTGGGTCTGTACAGGGCTCCTCCTCGGTGGTGAAGTCCCACACTGGGCCTGTGCTAGGGCCGTTGAGCCCGTTGGCCACTACCTGCCAGTAGTAGTGGCTATTGTAGCTCAGTGACCCCGGATCGCAAGTGGTACTGGACACATCGTCGCAGATGAGCGTGGTTGGGGGATCGGAGGCGTCAAAGTAGACATCGTAGGTCACCGACTCGCCAGGGCAAGGGTGCCCCCCAGACCAGCTCAGGTCGGTGTTGATGGACACGCCCGTGGCATCATCGGCAGGCGAGGGGTTGTAGGGAGTAGTCGGAGGGTCTGGGCAGGGCTCCTCCTCTTGGTTCAGCCAGACCTTGTTGGCTTGATTCCAGATATTCGCGACGAAGGCATCGAGGTCGCCGTCCCCGTCCACATCCCCCAGGGCCACACCATGGCTTTTTGAACTGCCCAAGCTCTGGCCGCTGTCGCTGAAAGTACCTGTCCCATCGTTCAGCCACACCTTGTCGGCTTGAAGATAATTCCCGACAAAGGCATCAAGGTCACCGTCGTCGTCCACATCCCCCAGCGCCACGCCATAGCTCTGTGAACTGTCCAGGCTCTGGCCGCTGTCGCTGAAGGCGCCCGTCCCATCGTTCAGCCACACCTTGTTGGGTTGACCACTGTTCGAGACGAAGGCATCAAGATCGCCGTCGCCATCCACGTCCCCCAGGGCCACACCATAGCTGTATGAACTGCCCAGGCTCTGGCCGCTGTCGCCGAAGGTGCCCATCCCATCGTTCAGCCACACCTTGTTGGCTTGATTACTCCAATTCGCGACGAAAGCATCAAGATCGCCATCGCCGTCTACGTCCCCCAGGGCCACGCCATCGCTGTATGAACTGCCCAGGCTCTGACCGCTGTCGCTGAAGGTGCCCGTCCCATCGTTCAACCAGACCTTGTTGGCTTGACCACTGTTCGCGACGAAGGCATCGAGGTCGCTATCGCCGTCCACATCTCCCAGCGCCACGCTATAGCTGGTTGAACTGCCCAGGCTCTGACCGCTGTCGCTGAAGGTGCCCGTCCCATCGTTCAACCAGACCCTGTTGGCTTGACTAGTCCAATTCGCGACGAAGGCATCGAGGTCGCCATCACCGTCCAAGTCCCCTAGGGCCACGCCTTTGCTGTATGAACCGCCCAGGCTCTGGCCGCTGTCGCCGAAGGTGCCCGTCCCATCGTTCAGCCACACCTTGTTGGCTTGACCATTACCATTTGCGACGAAGGCATCGAGGTCATCGTCGCCATCCAGGTCTCCCAACGCCACGGCCACGCTTTCTAAACTACCCAGGTTTTGGCCGCTGTCGCTGAAAACGCCGCTGCCGCCCGTCACTGCCACCCGGAAGCCCCAGGCGTAGGGGGTGAGAGCTGTCCCACCTGCTGACCGCACCCCGTCGCTCAGATTAACCACGATCTCCTCGCCTGGTTTAAAATTCGCGGCAGCGTCAAACTGCACCGAGCCTTGACTGTAGGCGCCCGCATAAACTCCGGTTTGGCCCCCACGCACGGTAAAGGTGCGGGCGTTAACAGTACTGAAATCCACTGTTTGGTCAAATGCAGCACTGATGGTGGCGTCTGGCGCGACGTTGTTGCTGGCATTTAGGGGAGAAACCTGGATGATTTTGAAAGCCACTGGAGGAAAGATGGTCGCTGCTTTTTCTTCGCTATACCAACTCTCGTGACCTTCGGTCTGGTCGTTGGTGCCGTCGGCAGCCGTGTCGTAGGCGGTGATGGCAATATAGTAGATGGTGTACCAACCGGTGACGGGAAGGTCGGTGAGGGTAAAAGTAGTGGTATCGCCTGCGTCAACGGGGGAGTCACCTTCGTTGGCTCCCGTGCCGTTGTAAGGGAAGCCAGCCCCGTCCGTGTCGTAGTAGACCTTGTACCCATCCAGGTCGCTTTCGGGGTTAGGGGACCAGTTCAGGATGATGGAGGTGCCGCTGGGAGTGGCAGCCAGGCCTGTAGGGGGAGAGATGGGCGCGTCGGTGTTGTGGGAGGTCCGGTAAGGGGTGTAATCTACGATACCCAGGTTGGAATCGTCAAACCAGTCCCAGATGTGAGCGGCGATTGGGGCCGGATCGGCCGTGCCCCACCAGTTGTTCTCGGCGTTCAGGTCAGTTGAGCCCTGGCTATTGCCGTTGTAGAGTTCGTAGTCAGTGTTGCCATAGATGTTGTTGCCATTGAAATCAGGATGACCATCGATGTACACACCTCCCCGGCCGTTTCCAGACGTGTTGTTGAGGATTAGGTTGTAGCTGACTATCCCTCCCCCGGACGTCTTGTAAATCCCTCCTCCTCGGGAAGCTGAATTGCTAAAGATGGTGTTGCCGCTGATCGTCGTCGGCCAGTAGACAGCGTAAATGCCTCCACCTCGGGAAGCCGAATTGCCAACGATGAAATTGTTGTTGACAGTACAATCATAGTAACAACATATGCCACCCCCATAGTAGTAAGTCGAGTTGTCGGTAATAGTATTGCCACTGATCGTCACTATCCCCCCCTCCCTACTATTGGCAAAGATCCCACCACCGCCAGTAGAGAAGCCGGAGACCGTATTCTCAGTAATAGTGTTGTCAATGATAATCACTGTTCCCCCAAAAGCCTCGGCTAAGATGCCACCACCATGGCCGGAAGTTGAGTTGCCGGTGATAGTGTTGTTGCTGATCATCACGGTGCTCCCTGTGTAAGCACTAAGTTGGATGCCGCCACCGTTGTCGGTGATGGTGTTGTGGCTGATCTCCATCGAGCCATGGCCCGTTACCCAGATGCCCCGGTACGCATTGTCGGTAATCGTATTGTAGGTTGTCTTGGGAGCGCCGTCGTCGGAGACCCGGATGCCACTACCTGCACTGTGTCGGACGGTCGAGTGGTCTATGAAGGGCGCAGCCTCAGCCACGCGTAGGGCACCATAACCGCCGGCCCTACCACCGTACTCAATGATCGCGTATTGGATGATGGACCCGCTGAGATAATCCTCTCCAGTATCATAGGTGGCGTCCACGCTGCTGTCAGTGAACAGAATGTAGCCCCAGTCGCCCGGACTGGTTCCGACATTCGAGGTGAAGGCGATGAGGCTACTGCTTGTCCCCTGGGTTATCAACTCGCCATCTATCTGGAGGGCCTTGTCCGCATTGAACCTGACCTCGACGCCAGGCTCGATGGTCAGGCGGATGCCATCCATCACGAGGATGCTGGTGGTCACAATGTAGGGAGAGCAGGCAGCCGTCCAGGTAGTGTCGGAAGTGATAGGCCCGCCGACGTTGGTGGGGCCACAGGGAGTGGTGGTGAAGTCCCAAACCGGACCATCGCCGGGGCCGTTGAGCCCATTGGCCACCACCTGCCAGTAGTAGTGAGTGCCGTAGCTCAGTGTCCCCGGATCGCAAGTGGCACTTGACACACCGTCGCAGACCAGCGTGGTCGGGGGATCGGAGGTGCCAAAGTAGACATCGTAGGTCACCGACTCGCCAGGGCAAGGGTGTCCCCCAGACCAGCTCAAGTCGGCGTTGATGGACACGCCCGTGGCATCATCGGCGGGCGAGGGGTTGTAGGGAGTAGTGGGTGGGTCTGTACAGGGCTCCTCTCCGGTGGTGAAGTCCCACACTGGGCCGGGGCTGGGGCCGTTGAGCCCGTTGGCCACCACCTTCCAGTAGTACTGAGTCTCGTAGCTCAGTGCACCCGGATCGCAAGTGGTGATGAGCACATCGTCGCAAATCAGCGTGGTCGGGGGATCGGAGGTGTCAAAGTAGACATCGTAGGTCACCGACTCGCCAGGACAAGGGTGTCCCCCAGACCAACTCAGGTCAGCGTTGATGGAGACGCCTGTGGCCCCATCTGCAGGTGAGGGGTTGTGTGGAGTAGTCGGCGGGTCTGGACAAGGTGTAGTGGCGAAGTCCCACACTGGGCCTGTGCTAGGGCCGTTGAGCCCGTTGGCCACCACCTGCCAGTAGTAGTGGGTGTTGTAGCTCAGTGTCCCTGGATCGCAAGTGGTACTGGACACATCGTCACAGATTAGGGTGGTCGGGGGATTAGAGGTGCCAAAGTAGACGTCGTAGGTCACCGACTCACCAGGGCAAGGGTGCCCCCCAGACCAACTCAAATCGGCGTCGATGGAGACGTCCGTGGCATCATCGGGAGGCGAAGGGTCGTGGGGAGTAGTGGGCGGGTCTGGACAAGATTCGGTGGTGAAGTCCCACATTGGGCCGGGGCTGGGGCCGTTGAGCCCGTTGGCCACCACCTGCCAGTAGTAGTGAGTGTCGTAGCTCAGCGTCCCTGGATCGCAAGTGGTACTGGACACATCGTCACAGATGAGCGTGGTCGGAGGATCGGAGGTGCCAAAGTAGACGTCGTAGGTCACCGACTCGCCAGGGCAAGGATGTCCCCCAGACCAGCTCAAGTCGGCGTTGATGGACACGCCTGTGGCCCCATCTGCAGGTGAGGGGTTGTGTGGAGTAGTCGGCGGGTCTGGACAAGGTGTAGTGGTGAAGTCCCACACTGGGCCGGGGCTGGGGCCGTTGAGCCCGTTGGCCACCACCTTCCAGTAGTAGTGAGTCTCATAGCTCAGTGTCCCCGGATCGCAAGTGGTACTTGACACATCGTCACAGATCAGCGTGGTCGGAGGATCGAAGGTGCCAAAGTAGACGTCGTAGGTCACCGACTCGCCAGGACAAGGATGCCCCCCAGACCAAGTCAGGTCGGCGTTGATGGAGACGTCCGTGGCCCCATCGGCAGGCGAGGGGTTGTAGGGGGTAGTAGGTGGGTCTGGGCAAGGTTCGGTGGTGAAGTCCCAGACATCACCCGTGGTGGAAGCACTGTGGTTGTCGGTGGCGACGACGTACCAGTAGTAGTGGGTGTCATAGGCCAACGTGCCCGGGGCGCACGCAGGAGTGGGCACATCGTTGCAGATGAGATCGTCCGGGGTGCTGTCGTTGGCCTCGAAGTAGACGTCATAGGTGACGGTGTCGCTGGGGTCGGGGTCGCCGCCTGTCCAACTCAAATCGGCGTTGATTGACACTCCCGTTGCCCCATCCGCTGGCGAAGGATTGCTGGGTGTATTGGGCGGTGCGTTGACATCTGACACCACATGCATTGTGACAGGCACGGTCACAGAGTTCTCGTCGGGGTCGTTGCTGTGGATGGCAAGACTAGCAGTATAGTCCCCCAGGGCCAGCCCCGTGGCGTCAAAGATCACACCCACAGATAGCGAACTATCGGCCGACACCGTGCCGGAGATTGGCTCCTCGGAGAGCCAGGGGACGTCTGGAACAGCATGTTCAACGTCAATCTGATAGATCATTCGGACATCGCTGTTTGCAATCCACAGGTATTGGCCGTCAAAAGCCGCCCCTTGCCCGTTGTTCAGACCAGCGCCGGGTGGGGTGCTGAAGAAGGATACTACACTTCCATCGGTGGGGTCAAGCGCATAAGTAGTTGCGCTATCGCGTCCATTGATCCACAGATGCTGACCATCCCAAGCCACACCCGCCGGGTTTGTGTCAGGCGATGGTATGATGTGCAGGACCGCGCCATTGCTCGGATTGATCTTATGCAGTTCAGCAGACACCCAATCTACATCCCACAGGTAGGCCCCATCCCAGGCCAGGCCAACAGGACCCGATGATGGCGCAGGGAAAGTCAACAGAACTGTCCCTGAGGTATTTACCTTTGCAATGACATCCGCCGTAGCGTCCGTTATCCAAAATGCACTGCCATCCCATGCGAGTCCGGCCATGGATAATCCCGGAACGCTGATGGTATCCAGAATCGCACCGCTCACCGGGTTTAGTTTATACAGCATAGAATTAGAGGATGATGCTGCCCAGAGGTATCCATTGATCCATTCCAGGCCAATGAACTCGGCAGCTGGGGCGCTGAACGAGTTCACTACGTCACCCAGGTCAAGGAGGATAATAGGAGAAAGAAGCAACTCTTGGGGCGGATTCCCTGTCTCATCCAATGATTGTGCCGGTCTGTGGCCATCCAATATCGCCGTCGGCGTGAAGCTTCCTGGCACCTCACTAATTGAGAAGGTGAGAGAATCTGTGCTGGTGTTACTGATGGTCAATGTTTTGGTGACCATCCCACCCTCGATCACCGTTTCTTCAAAGGAAGCAGGAGAGACCTCGATATCGGGAAGGGGGCAAGTATAGATCCGTACATCGTCAATGAACCAGCCGTAGGCGTCGTAGCTGCTGTCAGTGCCGATGCGGAAGCGAAAGCGCACGCTCTGTCCGGCCAGCGAGCTCAGGTTGAGTCGGCTGGAGAAGTAGTCGTTGCTTTCGCCCCCGAATGCCTGTCGCCCGCCTAGCGGGTTACCGAAGGAACTGGAGATCGTTCCATCGTAGCCGTTGTGGGTGAACAGCGAGCCGGCATCGTTCCACGAGCTGCCGCCGTTGGTGCTGTACTCAAGCACACCGCCATCGTACATCGTCGTCCCATAATCCTCGAAGGCGTAGGCGTGGTTGAAGTGCAAGTAGGGCTGGCTCCCGGCCGGCAGGGCCACGCCTGAAGTCATGGCCATATAGTAGTCAGCGGTATCATAGTAGTTATAGCCCCAGACGTTGTAGACCCCGCTGGTAGCGTAAGTGGCGTCGAAACCCGTGTAGGGATGAGAGTTCTGGGGATAGTACCATTCGTTGCTCCCTACTATGGCAGCCGAAGTCCAGTTGCCGCTGCTGGTGTTCTCCATGTCGTCGAAGAACAGATTAGTAGGCGACCCACTGTCACAGATGGGGGCATTGATGGCCGAACAGGAGGTCGGCTGCTGGTTCATCTCGGTAGCGTTCGCCGCATCCTGCACCTCCTGACAATCGGAGGCGGTGATGCCGCTGGTGCCGATGAGATCGGTGCAGGCCTGGTACAGGCCGTCGTACAGGTCCTGGTAGTCAGCGGCCGAAGTGAACAGGTTAGTCTGGACCTCGTAGAAAATCTTGGCCGTCTTGTCAATGCCGATGCCGGTGACGGTGTAGCCGTTGAAGGTGTCGCCATCTGTCATCAGGTAGGCTGCCTTGTTAGCAACTCCGCTGTTACCGTGCACACCGCCATTGTCCCCTTCGCCACAATAGTAGTAGGTGCTACCTATCCTAGCCGGGTCGCCGTAAGCTGGCGGGTCGCTCATATCGCGGATGGCGCCGATAGACAGGTCTTCGCCTATCAACCAACGTACACCTGCCGTGTCGTCCCCGGCGCCGTTGGTCAGGTCAACGAATTCACCCCACATGTCGGAGAAGGCCTCGTTGATAGCGCCGGATTGCATATAGTAGAACAGGTTGGACTCGTACTGCGTGACGCCATGGGTCATCTCGTGGGCCACCACGTCGTCGGCTGAAGCATAGCCGTCACCATAGACCATCTGCTGGCCGTCCCAGAAGGCGTTCTCGTACGGACAGTCGGTTGAATTAGGGCAGTAGCGGGTGGTTGAGACCAGATTCGTGCCGGCGTTGTCTAAGCTATCCCGGCCATGCGTGTTCCAGTAGAAGTCATACGTATCGCCGGCGTAGCCGTAGGCGTTGTCCACATCGGTGATACCGGTCGGTCCCTGCCCTTCGGTGCGGATTGGACCATTGCCGGGCAGACCTAGAGTCCAATCGTTGTTGTTATCGTAGATCAGCCGGTTTTTGGCTGCGTCGATCTGGTTAAAATGCAGCGCGACGAAGCCTAGATGGGCGTCCACTAAGACCAGTTCGTGGATAGGCAGCAACTCTTTGGGTTGCACCTCCATCCGCCAGACTAGTGTGGTGAGACTTGGGCCAGGACCACCAAGCAGATTAGGATTGTAAGTCCACAGCTCCGGTTCGGTAGCCATCAAATCGTCTACACTCAGGCTATAGTCTTTGGCTACTCTTGTCAGGGCTCGCAGACTAGCTGCTTCGGCGTCAATCCTTGGAACGCTGTTCAGCTCCAGGTCGGGCAAGACCTCGCCGTTGGCCGAAACGACGTTCTTGCTGGCATCCATCTGGACAATCAACTCGCCGCCCAGCACCGGAATACCCTTGTAGACCTGCTGGAAGCGCACGAAGCTGCGGGCACGGTCGGCCGTTTTAGTGCGTATCACCGTGAGCTCCTGGGCCTGATCGCTCAGACCGAAAAGTTGACCGTAAGTAGCCAAGAACTGCCGCGCCACGTCCTCTGGCGTAGCCCCTGCCGCCAGCCTGCCCGGCTGAGAGATGGTGTGCTCCAGATCAGTGCCGATGAAGCGAACCTTGCCCGTCTTGGCGTGATATGAGATGCGTACCTTGTCTCCGGTTTCCTGTCGCAACCGGTCGATCAGGGCCTGGTCTGTGGGGCCAGGAGGCCTCGGCGGTGGCTCTTGAGCCAATGGCCCCGATCGCGCTGGAAGAACGAGGGTGATTACCAGGAGTACCGCTATTATGGCTGTTCTCAGAGTTTTCATCTGTATCCTCCTTGCTGCCCAACAAGGGCATGCTATTAAGGTCGCGTTGTATCAGGTCGCCTCGATACACGCAGTTGTCGCAACAGGCAGGCTGGTTGTGCCTCAGCCCGGTGTTTCAGCAAGATCTGAGTCTAACCTTCCAGATCAGACACCAGACCACTTATCTCTTCTATAACGCGCCACAGCTTAGTTGGGGTGTTGGGCGCTGCATCAATCGTGGTTACTCTTTTCACCTTGCTACCACGGAGAACGGTCACCTCATACGTGAAACGGTCACAACACGCATCGAGAGGCACATATCTATCACTCATCTCAAAGAAGCCCAAAGCTTCAATGTCGCCAAGGAGCTGCTGAACCTCCTCCGGTGCCACCTGCCATATGCGACCATCGTCGGCCGTGATCCGCCCATCGAGGTAAATAGTCCACTGCTCGAATGTCCCGGCGATTCCACCACTGCGTTGGTAGATGATCACCGCGCCCTCCATCGCCTCTGTCAACTTGTCAGGCGCCTGGCCCTCTGCCTCGGGACGGGAGATAACAGGCGTTTCCATGGGCGGGCTGACAGTCGCTTCCGGCTGTATTGCCTCAGGTAGCACCGTTTCAGAGAGTGTTGTCTCGGGCTGCGTTGCCGGACCGCAAGCAGCCAGCAGCAAGTCAGCCAGGAAGACGATGAACAGAAGTTGTAGAGATTTGCGAAACATGATGTGCCGCCTCGGCGCAGCTATTGGTTGCGCGATACAAAAACGCCAGCCTGAGAGCACGCAAAAGCACGGCCGTGGCTGGCGTCGGGTTCAGGGATGATGTTTGCTGTGTCAGGCTGCGTCGTGTAGGCCGAGCTCCAGCGCCCCGCTAACTACAGCTATTTTAGCACAGTTTGGCCCCCTGTCAAATCCTCAACTGAATCGAAGTACAGGAAAAGCGGTTCAAACCGCCTCCTTACTCACAGGTTTCTCTCGCTGAGTGTGCTACCCTGGATCATGGTCGCAATAGCCTGGTCAGGCAGCGATGGCTTTCACCTCAGCCTGGGTGGCTACTTTGGGATTCACCAATCTGGAGCGGATGGGCGCCAATCTCTCTATCTCCACATAGACCAGAGGCCGGTCATCGCCATCCCTTTGACCGTAGAGCGAAGCTGCCTTGAGATTGGCTTGGCATAGCTCGAGGTCATTCTTCGGCAGGAGCACTACGTGCGCCTTGTCCGGCAGCGTATCTGCAAACTCCGGATGCTCCAACAGATATAGACTGAACTCCGTGCTCAATGTCAGGTTCTTCTCGAAAATCTCATCATAGGTCATCTTCTCATCTCCCGTTCGTAGTTTTCCCGATAGTTCTTCCAGTTCCTTTTGAGGTCCCTTTCGCCATAGGTCAGCACCTCAGCGGGCGTATACCCGAAAAACTCCTCCTTGGTTTGACTGCCATCAGGATGGATGAGATCCTTGTGAGGTCGCCCGTGGGCCATATCATACCGGACGATCTCCCTCCAGGCTCCTTCGATGTAGGCTTCATACTGGATTCTGAATTGGACAATCTGTTTCTTCTCCAGCCGGTGATAGTGCCTATACCGGTCCTCGTTGTTTGGAGAGAGGGAAATAATGTAGTCCTTTTCGCCCACGACCCATCTCCTGAATTCTTGGTGTATTGTACTACACCTCTCTCTGAAAGTAAAGAGCCGATGCGGCCGTCACGATTGTGGAGGGTGACCTTCCGTGCTGCTACTCGGCAAGAAACGAAGGCCACGAAAGCATTTCGCAACTTTCGTGGCCTTCACTTGATTCGCGGTTCAAACCGCCGCTTCACTCACAAGCATCCCCAAGCCATACTATCCAAAGCGATAACCAACGCCTCGGATCGTGCGCAGCCTCTGAGGGTTGCGAGGATCCTCTTCGATCTTCTTCCTCAGCCAGCAGATGTGGACCTCTAAAGTCCTGGTGTCATCCAGGAAATCGGTGTCCCAAACCTCTTTCATTAACAGCTTGCGGCTGAGCACTCGCCCCGGATAGCTCATGAATAGCGCGAGCAGTTCACATTCTTTAGGAGTAAGCTTATTATGGCCGTTGCAGCCCTTGATTTCCCTGCTCGCTAAATCCAAAGTCAAGTCTGCGGCGCGGAACACCTGCTGTGTCACTTGTGCCTTCAAAAGCCTGGTTCTCATAGACATGACAGCTCCTCCTTAAGTTACACACTGACCGAATAACAACGCCTCTATTTTACCACACTTCCCGTGAATTTTCCACCTTAAAAGCTTGAGTTACCTTAAAATTTCCAGAAATCGTATAAAGTCGTTAGAAACATTGTGAAACCGCAAGCTGCCTATTGAGAACTCCTCGCTCGTTAATGGACAGTCGCGTTGTTGACTAATTCCGCAGACTGTGGCATACTTCCTGGGTAATCAACCAAGCCGAGAGACCTCCGAGGTTTCCGCACGAAAGGCTAGATTCTAGCTCAGGACATCGCTGGCATCCTAATTGATCAAGTCTACGACCGAAACCTCGGAGGTCTGGACGCTTACCAAGGAGTTTGGATGCCATGGCCGACAAGAATAACACCATGCGGATGCTTGACGCCCGCGGGGTGCCCTACGAAACTTACACCTTTCCGCCAGAGGTTCACTCCGCCGAGGGAGTAGCCCAGGTGGTGGGCGTGCCAGTCAGTCAGGTCTACAAAACCCTGGTCGTGGTGCGCAAACAGGGCAGACCGCTGCTGGTGATGATAGCCGGCCACCGAGAGCTCGACCTCAAACGGCTGGCCAAAGCCGTGGGAGAGAAGAAGCTGCGCATGGCGAGCCACAAAGAGGCGGAATCGCTGACCGGGCTGGAGGTGGGAGGCATCTCGGCCCTGCCGCTCCTCAAGCAGGGCTTCGAGGTATACATTGACCAGGCAGCGACGCAGCTCCAGCGGGTGCTGGTCAGCGCTGGGTGCCGGGGGATCAACCTGGGTATTGCGGTCGGGGATCTCCTTCGCGTGACCAAAGCCAAAGTGATAGAATGTAGCTCAAAGGAGTAGACAAGCATGAACCTCAACGAATACGTTGGCCACATCCACCTGCACACCACTTACTCCGATGGAGTCGCTACTATCGAGGAAGTCGTCCGCATCGCCAACCTGGCGGGATTGGACTTCATCATCCCCACTGAGCACAACGTCCTGGTCAAGGGATTAGACGGCTGGTACGAGAACACCCTCCTCCTGATGGGCGAGGAGGTCCACGACCAGCAGCGACAGCCTGAGTCCAGCCACTACCTGGCCCTCAATCTCAAAGAGGACGTGGCCCCTTACGCCCAGGATCCCCAGGCGGTCATCAACGCCGTGAACGCCCAGGGAGGCTTCGGTTTCCTGGCCCACCCCATAGAATACGATGCCCCGCCTTTTGTCGAAGAACCCAACCTCTCCTGGCGCGACTGGCAGGTCAGCGGCTACACCGGCCTGGAGCTGTGGAACTACATGTCCGAGTTCAAGAACCGCCTGCCCAACAAGGCAGCCGCCATCCTGTTCTGCTATTTTCCCAGGCTGGTCATGCTGGGCCCCCACCCCGAGACCCTGGCTAAGTGGGACGAGCTTCTGCAACAGAGAAAGACGGTGGCCCTCGGCGGCTCCGACGCCCACGGCAACACCTATCGTCTGGGCCCCCTCACCAGGGTAGTTCAACCCTACGATTACCTGTTTCGAACTGTCAATACCCACATTCTGATCCAGGAGGCGTTCAACGGCCAACTGGACCACGACAAGCAGGTGGTCTACAGTGCATTGAGAGAGGGACGTTGCTTCGTGGCCTACGATCTGCTAGGCGATACTCGTGGCTTCCGCTTCACGGCTGAGAGTCAAGCGGCAAACGTCAAACGTCAAACTTCCAGGGTGATCATGGGGCAGGAGATCGCTCTGCGAGGGGAAGTATTACTGGAGGTGCACTCACCTCGACGGGCCGACATCCGGCTGCTGCGGGACGGACGGATAGTAGCCCGGAAAAACGGGAAAAGCTTGGGGTGGACGGCGAGGGAAAGGGGAGTCTACCGCGTCGAAGCCTATCGCTCCTTTCTCCTCAGAAAGCGAGGCTGGGTCTTCACCAATCCCATCTACGTGCGGTGAACTTCCAACCTCCAACCTCTAACATCCAACATCCAACCTCAAGATAGAATTCCCCACCACCTTCATCGTGACCCTGTGCAGGGGCAGGTACCCCTTTTGAGCCAGCTCCGGTCGGGGGATGGAGGACTCGTCGGGTTTGTCGGTCAGGCCGAAGAGGAGGACGCCCTTCTCTCTCAGGAAGCGACAACCGTCGGCCACCTCGCGGGTGATGACGATCTCCTCGGCGAGAACCCTCTCCTCCCCCACATCGTCGGGCAAGCGATCCATCCGCCTCACCGTCTCTTCGTATTCCCGGTAGCGAAAACTTTTGAAAGGGGTGGGATCGCCCCGCTGGAAATTGGCGTAGACCTCCCGGTGAACCGGGGCCAGCTCGTCGCCAATGGCCCTCTCCGCGCAGATCTCGATGAACTGGGCGAACGTGGAAACGCGGTCGTCATCGAGATCGGCTAGCAGTTGGTCGAAGTCATAGACCTCGCCGCTGACCATGAGGCAGATGTAAGCCAAATAGTCCTGATTGTCGGCGGTGAAGGGGTGGTATTGGGGTTGATTCAGCTCGTCATAGACGGCCCGGAACTCCCCTTCGTCGAAGTCGGCCCCCAGGACCTCCTCCACGGTGCGGCGCACTGCCTCCACCCGCGCCGCATCTATAACATGAGAGTTCCTCCCCCGCGCCCCGAAGGCCGTCTTGTCCAGGTCAAGAAGAACTGCCGTCGCCTCGTCGAAAGCGAAGCCTTCTCTCTCAAGGAAGTGGATAAAATCAGCCAGCGCCTCCCAGCGGTTAGCCAGCATTATTCTGTCCCCAATGCCTGTCCGCTCGCTCTCCTCCACTCTCTCGTGGCCGATGAAACCGTAGATGGGCAGATGCTGGGCCAGATTGCGGATGGCCTGGCCGTCGTTCATGGCGGTATCGCCGATGTAGATGAGCCGCTGCAGCCGCTGGTCGGAGCGCAATGCCTGAGCCTGACTCAAGATGCGCAGGATAGCCTGGGCGTAAGCGGGCTCTGTTTTGCGAGGGATGCCCCCCCTTCCTCCCCCCCAACCCTTCGACGAGCTCAGGACACCGCTTTGGGGGGGAAAGAGGGGGGGCAGTTGGGGACTCCGTAGCCGCCCGTCGGCAGGCTCCAGGTTGCGGTAGACCACCAAGTCGCCAAGGATATCGTGGATCGTCCCTCGCTCGAACATCTTTCCTCCTTCGGCCCACAGACCCTAAGGGTTTCTGAAACCCTTAGGGTCTTCTAGAAATCCAAATAACCCTGAGCCGCCAGAAGCTCGGCATTGAGGACGGCGGCCCCAGCCGCCCCCCGTATGGTGTTGTGGCCCAGGAGGACGAACTTGTAATCCAGCACCGGACATTCCCGCACCCGCCCGACCACCACGCTCATCCCTCCGCCCTCGTCGCGGTCGAGGCGGGGCTGAGGGCGATCGTTCTCCTCCCGCACCACGATGGGGCGCTCCGGCGCGCTGGGGAGCCCCAAATCCTGGAGAGGCCCTCGAAAGCTCCGCAGCGCTTCCACTAATTCCTCGCGGCTTGCCTCTTGTCCCAGCTTTAGTGAGATGGCTTCCAGGTGCCCCTCTCGCGTGGCCACGCGGTGGCACTGAGCGCTGATGGTCATCTCCGCTTCCCTGACGGCCTCCCCCTCCAACCGCCCCAGGAGCTTAAGCGGTTCCCTCTCCAGCTTCTCCTCCTCGCCGGCGATGTAGGGGATGACGTTATCCAGAATGTCCAGGGAGGGGACGCCGGGATAACCAGCGCCGGAGAGAGCCTGCATGGTCACCACGTTGAGAGCTGTGATCCCAAAGCGATCCCAGAGCGGTTTCAGAGCCAGCACCAGTTGGGCCGTGGAGCAATTGGGATTGGTGACGATGAAGCCCTTCCAACTGCGCCTTCGTCGCTGAGTCTCGATGAGGGCCAGGTGATCGGGGTTGACCTCAGGAACCAGCAAGGGCACGTCTGGGTCGAGGCGGTGGTTGCGAGCGTTGCTGGAGACGGCATAGCCCGCAGTGGCGAGCTCCTCTTCGATAGGCCCTGCCACCTTAGCCGGGAGGGCGGAGAACACCAACTGGCAGGCGAGGTTGGGCTTGCACTCCTGAACAGCCATCTCTTTTGCGACAATGGGCATGTCGCCCGAAACGACCCAGTGGCAAGCCTCGCCGTAGGGCATCCCCACCGAGCGCTCTGAGGCAGCCAGAGCCGTGATCTCGAACCAGGGGTGATGGGCCAGCAATTGCACGAACCGCTGCCCCACCATGCCTGTAGCTCCCAAAATGCCAACTTTGATTTTGTCCATAGTCTTTCCTCCAGTGTACACATGTCATTGCGAGCCCCGCAGGGGCGAAGCAATCCCCTACGCACGTTGGAGATTGCTTCGGGCGCACACACCGCGCCCTCGCAATGACATTCTACACTCCTTGTTCTCCCAACCCTTCGGTCGGAATTCCGGGGCTCTCCAAGGGAGAGGTGCTCCTGAGCCCCTTCTTGGCACTCATCTCCCCCAGCAGTCTGGACTTCTGATAGGCGGCCCACACGCCCTTGGAGATTATGGTCCGCAATCCTCCCTTTTCCAACTGGTAGATGGCCTCTGCGCTGGTGCCCCCTGGCGAGGTGACCATGTTGCGCAGCTCGGCCAGGTGCTTCCCCGACTCGCCGGCGAAGAGCACCGAGCCCAGCACCGTTTGGATGACCAGCTTCCTGGCCACCCGCCTGGAGAAGCCGAGGTGAACGGCGGCCTCGACCAGCGCCTCCATCATCAGAAACACGTAAGTAGGCCCGGTGCCGCTCACAGCGGTGGCCATGTCGAGAGCGTCCTCGTCCTCGACGTAGATCTCTGTGCCCAGGGCCTGGAGGATGGCCCTGGCTTGGGCGCGTTGTTCCTCCGTCACCTCCGGGGTGGCGGTCCACACACTCATCCCTTCGCCTATCTGGGCGGGGGTGTTGGGCATCACCCGTACGATGGCCCGATGCTGCAATACCTGAGCGATGGTCTCGATGCGCGCCCCGGCCACGATGGAGAAGATGAGTTGGTGGGGGCGGATCAGGCTGCACAGATTGTCCAGCACGAAGGGCAGCACTCGTGGTTTGATGGACAGGACGACGATATCGCCTGCCTGCGCTGCCTCCTTGTTATCGGTGGTGCTCTTAACTCCGTAGCGCTCCTCCAACTCCCGGCCCCGCTCGGGACGGGGGCCGCTGGCGATGATCCGACGGGGATTTGTCAGGCCCTTGTTCAAGATACCTTTGATCATCGCCTCGGCCATGGTGCCGCTGCCTATGAAAGCTAAAGTCTTGCTGTTTAACATCCCGACCTCCCTTCGACAAGCTCAGGACGCCGCCCTAACCCAAATTCCTGGTGAATGTCTCGCACTGCGGTCTCCATGTCCTCCTCGTCCACTACGAAGGAGATGTTGTACTCCGAAGAGCCTTGGGCGATGGAGATGACGTTGACAGCGTGCTTTCCCAGGGCGCCGAAAACCTTGGCCGCTATCCCCGGCGTTCCCTTCATCCCTGCCCCCACTACGGCCACGATTGCCACCTCATTCTGGGCCCAGATGCGGTCCACGTTGCGGCGAGCTAACTCCGTCTCGAAGGCCGCCTCCAGGGCCTTCAGAGCACGGTCCACGGTCTCCTGCCGGATAATGAAGCAGATGCTCTGCTCTGACGAGGACTGAGAGATCATCAGCACGCTGATGCTCTCCTGGGCCACGGCGGTGAAGACCCTGGCGGCGATGCCCGGCACCCCCAGCATCCCCCTTCCCGCCACCGTAACCAGGCTCAGGCCCTCGATGGAGGTGATTCCCTTCACCGCAAGCTCGCTGGGCTGAGGCTCGGCGACGATCAAAGTGCCGGGGTAGGAGGGGTTGAAGGTATTGACGATGCGCAGGGGGATGCCTCGCTCCACCGCGGGCAGGATGGTCTTGGGGTGGAGCACTTTGGCCCCGAAGTAGGAGAGCTCCGCCGCCTCGGCGTAGGAGATCTCAGACAGGGTGCGGGCTTCCGGCACCACCCGTGGATCGGCGGTCATCACCCCGTCCACGTCGGTCCAGATCCAGACCTCGTCGGCATCTAAGCAGGCGCCCAGGATGGCCGCCGTATAGTCGCTCCCGCCGCGCCCCAGGGTGGTGGTCACCCCATCTTTGGTGGCAGCGATGAAACCCGTCACGATCGGTGTCACCCCTTGGGCCAGGAGGGGCAGGAGCCGCGCCTGGGCCGCCTCCCTCGTCTCGTCCATGAGAGGCACAGCCGCGCCGTGTTTGCCGTTGGTGACCACGACCTCGGTCGCCTCCACCGCCGTGGCCCTCTCCCCCCTGTCTCTCAGGGCCGCAGCCAGGATGCGAGCCGTCAGCCTCTCCCCCAGAGATGCCACCGCATCGGAGCCTCGGGCCGTGAGCTCTCCCAGGATGTGAATGCTGCGACAGAGGCTCTCGAAATCGGACAGCAGGGCCTCGATCTCCTCCATCAACTGCCCCCGGGTTTCTTCGTAGCTGAGGGCCTCGGTCATGGCCAAGCGATGGCGGTCCGAGAGGGCCCATCGCGCCCGACGGAAGGTCTCAGCATCCCCCCGGGCCGCGGAGGTGGCCGCAGAGAGCAGGGTGTCGGTTACTCCGCTCATGGCCGAGACCACCACCACGACGCCTCCCTTGTCCTTCAGGGTTTGAATGACGATGTCCACTGCCCTGTTGATGGCCTCCCCATTGCCCAGAGAGGTACCACCGAACTTCATCACAATCATAAGCTTCCCTCCAAATATCCGTTCAGGTGCCAGGCACTTCCATTGAGGATTTCACAGCAAAAACGCTTTCCAAATTGCCCTCGGCGTTGGTGCAGACAGCTTTTTCGAAAGTGCCTGGCACCTTAGCAACTCTTATCCAATGCTTCCTGAACTGCTTCTAGCGTCGGCTCAATGGTCACGGGACGATTGGCGTGGGACGGAGTCAGGCCCGCCAGCTTACCCAGGTGGTAATCAACCGTCGCCTGCGGGTCTTTCAGGAGATGGCCGGTGAGAATGACCAATACCTTCTCCCTTCGCCCGATGGCTCCTTCTTCAACCAGCTTCTTCGCTCCAGCCACCGCGGCGGCCGAAGCCGGCTCGCAGCCGATGCCCGCCGCGTCTACCCTGGCCTTGGCGTCCATGATCTGCTGATCGGAAACCTCGGCCACCAGGCCGTCGGTCCAGCGCAGGGCCCGCACCGCCCTGGGGTAGCTCACCGGATCGCCGATGCGGATGGCCGTGGCTACCGTGTGGGCCTCCACCCTCTCCCGCTGCTGGAAGCCGCCCAGGAAACTGCGGTAGAAGGGGTTGGCTCCCTGAGCCTGGACAGCGGCCAGGCGCGGCATCCGGCTAATGAGCCCCAACTCCTTTAGCTCGTAGAGGGCCTTGCCGAAGGCGCTGGTATTGCCCAGATTGCCCGCTGGCAGGACGATCCAGTCGGGCACTTCCCAGCCCAGTTGCTGCAGGGCCTCGAAGACGATGCTCTTCTGCCCCTCCAGGCGGAAGGGATTGAGCGAGTTCAGCAAGTAGATACCCAGCTCGTCGCAGACCTGGCGCACCAGCCTCATGGCGGTGTCGAAATCGCCCCTGACTTGCAGGGTCTTGGCCCCGTAGGCCAGAGCCTGGGCGAGCTTGCCAAAGGCGATCTGGCCCTGGGGGACGAAGACGATGGCCGAAAGACCTGCCAGGGCAGCGTAGGCCGCCAGCGAGGCCGAGGTGTTGCCCGTGGAAGCACAGGCCACGGCCTGACAACCCAGGAACCTGGCCTGGGTCACCCCCACCGTCATCCCCCGGTCCTTGAATGAACCCGTGGGGTTCTCGCCCTCGTGCTTGAGGTAGAGATCGTCCACCCCCAGCCAATCGCTCAGGCGAGGGCTGCGGTAGAGATTCGTGTTCCCCTCGGGGCGGGAGACGATTGCTTCCTCGTCCACGGGCAGGATCAGCTCCCGATAGCGCCAGACGCCGCTGGCGTAGGGCAGCGACAGGTCTCCCAGACGGTCGTCAAAAAGCTCTCTGGACACCTGCTCTCGCAAGGAATCCAGGTCGTGCTCAACGTCCAGCAGGCCGCCGCAGTCGCAGGTGTAGCGAATCTCCTGGGGGGAATATTCCGCGCCACAGGCCATGCACCTCAGCTTGAAATCCATCCTTCTCTCCCTAAAATGACGTGAAGCCGCCTATCTTTCGACAGACGGCTTCGTCGTTGGGACTGCGATGTCCCATAACACTACAACGAATTGAGAAAGGAACGAATTCTTCTCAGCGCACAAGCATTGGATCAACTACTGGAGTGCGGGCGCGCGCCTGGGAGCAGCCTTACGGCTGCACTCCGCGCAACTTAACCCACCGGTTATGCGCGCTAATGGGTTTCTTGCTCCCAATTCGTTTTATTCTGAATTCGCTGTAGTGTTCCAGCGACTATCACTTATACTGATCCAAGAAAGCCCGCATCTCCGGATCGTCGGCAAACTCGTCGTCCAGAACCACGACTTGCCCCTCGTGGCCGGCTACCTTGCCCTGACTGACGATGTCCAGCCTAACCACCCCGATCCACCTACCCTGATAGCCAACCTGAGCGATCACGGTGCTGCTCGGCTCGTCCCACAAAGGCGGATCCAGGACGTCGCGGGATTGGCCTCCGACGATGAGGTCAATACCATCCACCTCGCCCGCTATCTGCATATCCACAACCGTGCCCAGGTGGGAGAGAACGATGATGACGTCTACCTCCTCGCTCACCTGGGCCATGTAATCCTTGAGCGCTTTCAGCGGGTTGCGGACAACGATGGCTCCGCCCGCTGCATTAGCCGCCTCCTGGTTCGTCAGGCCGATGATGGCTGCTTTGTGATCCCCCATCTCCTTGATAACGTAGGGCGCAGCGAACAACTGATCCGTCTCCGCCATCACCACGTTGGCCGAGAGGATGGGAAATTCGGCCTCCTCCATGCGCTGACGCAGCACATCGAGGCCCAGCCGGAAGTCCTGGTCGCCCAGAACCATGGCGTCGTAACCCAGCAGATTCATGGCTTCCACGATGACCCGGCCCTGTGTTTCTTGGGCCAGGTGGTTGCCGAAGAGAGTGTTACCCCCATCCAGCAGCAGCACGTTCTCCGAAGTCTTTCGTACCTCTTTCACCTTTGTGGCCCGCCGGGCCAGCCCCCCCTTGGGGCGCCCTCAACCGCAGGGTTCGGTGAAGCCCAGGGTATCGTTGGTGTGCAGGACGGTCAACTCGAGAGGGCGCTTAGGTGTAGGTGAGCCACAGCCCAAAAAGGCCAGGCCTACAACCGCCAGCGCAACTAGCACCACAAGTTTGATTCTACGCATAGTCTTCTCCAGAGCATGTCTAAAAATCAGCGTGCGGCCTTGAGGCCGCCGCATATAGTATAACCCACTAGAGGCAAATTGTCAAAGCCTCCATTTGACCAGGGAGCGAATGGGTGATAAAATAACAACAAGCGTACCGCACACTCCCCAAGGATATTCAGCGAAGGGTGGACGAGAAGCTCAGATTCCTACTGAGAGACCCCAGGCATCCTTCTCTTACGACACCCCAATCCGCATAGCCCTACCTGGTGCGAATGAATGCTACCCATGAGCAACATCCGCGTCGCTATCGTAGACGATCAAACCCTCATCCGCGAAGGGCTGGCCTCGCTGCTGGCTCTGGTGCCCGACCTGACGGTGGTGGGCAAGGCGGCCGACGGACGCGAGGCACTGGCGCTGGTCGCCGAACAGGCGCCGGACGTGGTGCTGATGGACGTGCGGATGCCGGGCATGAACGGCGTGGCTGCCACGCGAGAGATCCGCGCCCGTTATCCGCGTACCCACGTGATCGTGTTGACCACCTTCGACGACGAGTACGTCTTCGAATCGCTGCGAGCCGGCGCCTCCGGCTACCTGCTCAAGAACGCCGACCCCGATCACCTGGCCACGGCCATCCGCGCCGTCCACGCTGGCGATTCCATCCTGGATCCGGCCGTCACCCGGAAGGTGATCCGCCGCGCCACCCGCCCGGAAGCGGAGCCGGTCTTGACCGAACGGTTGACCCGGCGCGAGCGGGAGGTGCTGCGGTTGATGGCCGAGGGTGCTTCCAATGCCGAAATCGCTGAACGATTGTGCCTGGCGGAGGGTACGGTCAAGAACCACGTCAGCCACATCCTGGGCAAATTGGGTGCCCGCGATCGGACCCATGCCGTCCGCCTGGCGGTGGAATGGGGATTGCTGAATGAACAATGAGACAATGAACAATGCGGCAATGAACAATGAATAAAGTGACGCCCACGGACACAGTATCTCCTCCAGACATCCGCGCCGGCCGCAAGTCCTTCGTCGCCACCGTGGTCGCCGTGTACGTCGCTACATTCGCTTTCCCGCAGCACCCATTCACCCCGTCCGAGATCGTTGCTCTGCTCACGGCGGGTGGGGTGTATTTGCTGGTGGGCATCTATGGCTTTGAGTTTTACGCTCGCACGGGTTCACCCTTCGTCCTGGCCGTATTCTACGCGGTTGAGATTCCGCTGGCCGGGTTGATCGTGTATTGGACGGCCGGCTTTTTTCTCGCCGGCCTGATCATGCTGCCGCTGGCCGGCCTGAGCGTGCAGGTGTTGCCGCGCCGTTGGATGCTGGCCGTGTGCGCGCTGCTCATCGTGGCCCTGGGTGCTTCCTACGGGTTGCGCGGCGGGTGGGAGGCTGCGCTGCTGGCCGGCATCGGCTATCTGGCGGCCATCGTGTTCGTGGTCTTTGTGACACAAGTGGCTGTGCGGGAACGCCAGGCCCGCGCCGAGGTGGAACGGCTGGCCGCCGAGTTGGAGGCAGCCAATCGCAAGCTGCGTGAGTACGCGGCGCAGGCCGAGGAACTGGCAGTGACCCGCGAGCGCGCTCGCCTGGCCCACGAGATCCACGACACCGTGGGCCACACCCTGACCGCCCTCGACGTCCAACTGGAACTGCTGGTTCGACTGCCTTCCGACCAGACCGAGCAACGCCAGCAGACCGCCGAGCAAGCCCGGGCGCTGGTCAAAGCGGGTCTGGCCGACGTGCGCCGGGCTGTACAGGCGCTGCGCCCAGCCGCGCTGGAGACCTTTTCGCTGCCCGAGGCCATCGCCGGCCTGGTGGCCGACTTTGAACAGATCACGCAGATCCGCACTGTCTGGCAGGTTGAGGGGGAGGTCGCGCCGCTGCCGCCCCGCCTGGCAGTGCCCCTCTACCGAGCCGCGCAAGAGGCGCTGACCAACGTCCGGCGCCACGCGCTGACGGCGCAACAGGTGACGTTACAGTTGCACTACGGCCCGGAGGCGGTGACCTTGTCCGTGGAGAACGCCCCCCCTGCCCTACGGGCATCCCCCCCAAAGTTGGGGGGGACCGGGGGGGGGCAGGGAGGGTACGGCCTGCGTGGCCTGCGCGAGCGCGCCGAGGCGCTGGGGGGCGAGTTCCGCGCCGGGCCGGACGAAGCGGGCGGCTTTCGGGTGGAGATGAGCTTGCCGATGCCCCAAATATGACAACGAATCAAAGGATTAATCGAATATGACCAAGATCATCTACCCTGAACTCAGCTACACTGTACAAGGTGCCCTCTATGATGTCTACAACGAACTGCGCTACTTCGACCTTTCGGAAGAGGGTTGGGAGAATGGCTCATTGCCAATTTCCACGCGCCAAGCCTGGAGATCGAGACGGTGCGGATATGACGATATGACAACGAATCAGGCGGATTGACCGAATTCTATTCGATGAATCCTTGGATTCGTTGTTATATTTCCGATCCCACAGCACCCCACATCATGCCTCCCATGACCGGTCACGGTCGAGTCACGGTTTTCCGGCCCGAAAAATCGTGACAAAAACGTGACCGGGGACACATGACAAACGCCTGTTTTTCTGGTATACTTCAGGTATGAAAACGTCAAACCTGGAGTACACCTCGTTCCTGATCCGCCTGTGGCGCGAGTTCCCGGCACGTTCGGTCGAGCCGCCAGCCGCCGACCGAGAGTGGCTGGTTCAGGTCGAGCACATCCCCGGTGGGGAACAGGAATACTTTGCCTCGTTGGAAGCGTTGTTCGCCTTCATCCGTGCCCAACTGCCCAGGCCCCACGTCGGCAAGAGAGCCCTTCGACGGAGTTTATAGTGAGCCCTTCGGCTTCGCTCAGGATAAACTTCGTCGAACTGCTCAGGACAGGCAAGGGAGCAGGGGGGATGATGTTCCTACCAGACACGAGTCTGTCTGCAACACAAGCAAAAACATAAGGAGGGAGAAAATGCTCGGAAAACACACCCTGCCCAGGACGTTGTTTACCACCTTGATAGGCATAGCCTTGCTCACAGCCGCTGTACTGGTGGTCAGTGACGTGGCTAAGGCGAGCATGGAAGCCAAGCCACAGGCAAGCACCAAAGTGGAGGTGCCGCAAGCGCGGGAGCCCTCCCGAACCGCTGCGGACAGGCAGGACGGGCAAGCGAGCACCTCCGCACCTCTGCGCCTCAGCACCTCCGCTCAACCCCGCACCGTCGCCTACACATACGACGACGCCGGCCGGCTAGTAGCCGTGGACTACGGCGGCGGCAAGATCATCGTCTACACCTACGACGATGCCGGCAACCTGCTCCAGCGCTGCACCCTCACCGTAGATTTCAACCCGGATCGCACAGTGAACGTCGCCGACATCATGCTGGTGGCTAACTGCTGGCGCTGCCAGAGCGGCGATGTCTGCTACGATGCTGACTACGACCTGGACCACGACGGCGACATTGACGTCGTGGACATCATGATGGTGGTAGTGCATTGGGGGGAGACTTGTGGGTGAGGGAGTGATTGAACCACGTAACAACAAGGAGGCATGATCATGAAACACAAAAGCCCTATGAGGCAAGAGTACCATGAGAGGAGGAGAAAGGTGAAAAAAGCACAAGTCATCCTATCCACAGTCCTGGTCCTCGTCATGCTGGCGGGGACCACAAGCCCGGCGATACCGGTCAGGGGACAGTCTCCGCCGCCGGAGGTCCTCGGCCCCGGCTGGCACATGGGCACGGCCGACCCCGTGTCCCCCGCCGAGGCCCGGCGCATCCTTTCCCGTCGAGCGGCAACCGCACCGCGCCACATCGCCGCCCTCCCTGCCTCCGAGACTGAGGCCACCACCGAGATCCAGGCCCTGGCCCGCGCCCTGGAGCACGACCCCAAACTCATCTTTGATTACGTCCACAACCACGTCGAGTACATCCCCACCTTTGGCTCGGTGAACGGCGCCACGACCACGTTGCTGGCCGGCCGGGGCAACGACTGGGACCAGACCTCTCTCTTTATCGCCCTGATGCGCGCCGCCGGCTACAGCGCCGACTACGTGAGGGGGAATGTCACCTACGCCCCAGACCGCCTGGCCAACTGGGTCGGCGCGACCCAGGCAAGCGCCCCCTATGTTTTCGCCTACGGTGGCGTGCCCATCGCTGTGGCAGCCGGCGGCTACCGGCTCACCCGCGTCTGGGCGCAGGCGACCATCGGCGGCCCGACCTACGTCTTTGACCCGGCCATGAAGGAATATGCCGAAACCAGCGGCATAGACCTGGAGACCGCCATGGGCTATGACCGAGGGGCATTCATGGACCACGCCCAGGCATGGGCCACGGTGGACCCCATCTACGTCCAGAACATGAACGAGGCCAACGTACGGGCCGACCTGACGGCATACAGCATGAACCTGGTGAACTACATTCAAAACAACATGCCCGATGCCACCCTGGCGGAGGTCATCGGCGGGCGCGAGATCGTCGCCACCGAAATGTCCGCGTATCCGACCAGCCTGCCCTACGCCCTCGACGTGACGAACGAGATCACCTACACCACGATCCCAGACGCCTACCGCCACACCCTGCGCGTGGAGCACGAGGGCTACGAGGGCATTGACCACACCTTTTACACCTTTCAGATCGCCGGGCAGCGGGTGTCCATCTTTTACGACGCAGCCGACAATTACAGGCCGGTCCTGCGGGTGGATGGCACAGCCGTCGCGACCGGCAATGTCACATACCCTGGAAGTTTATACGACCTGACCCTCAGCGTGGACCATCCTTACGCGGCCAACGGCGGGACCTATGCCGACCAATCGGGGGACATGCAACTGGTAAGCGGCTCCGACTATGTCATCGTCCACGACTTTGGCGCCGCCTCCCCCGATCTCATGGCCAGCCGCAGCCGCCTGCTCGACCAGTACGTCCACGACGGGCTGGCAGAGACCTCCGAGGCGGTGCGGGGCGAGGGGTTGTGGCTGATGGGGCTGACCTATTGCTACGAGGACCATCTGTTTGCTCACCTGTTGGGCCAACTCGGACAGGGGGTCTTTATCCAACATCACCTGGTGGGGCGGATGGGCCAGGAAGAGGGGTACTTTATTGACCTGCCCCTGGGCATCACGTCGTTCGTATCATCCGGCGGCGCGTCGGCCCTCACCGCCCACCGGGCATACTGGATGATGGGCAGCGCCCTGGAGCATGGCATGTTGGAACAGATGCAGGGCAGCGACCGGGAGGCGCTCTCCAGCATCAAGGTCATCCAACTCAACAACGAGGCGGGGAACATGACCTTCCTGGCCGACGCCGACAACTGGAATTGGGTGAAACCCCTGTTGAAGAACTACTGGCCCACCGATCTGGCGTTCATCGAGGACCATATCTACGACGGTTACACGTTTGTACTGCCGGAGGATGGCGGCATCAACCTGAACCAATGGTACGGCAGCGGGTACATCGGCTACAAGGGCAGCAACATGGGGATGTGGATCGGCGGCGGCTATGCCGGCGGCTGGGTCTCCTGGATCATAGAGATTTTCCTCGATGCCCTGCTCAGTACACTCGAAGAAATGGGCTTGCTCCCGGACGAGAAGGAAGAGACAGAGACCCCGGAGAGTGATGACCCGGTGGATATGGTCACCGGTGCCTTCCATTTCGGAAAGCGAGATCTGATAGCCGGGCCAGATGGCCTACTGAGTTTGAACTTCTCCCGTTCCTATAACAGTGGCAGTAGCTACGCCCTGGGACCGCTGGGCTATGGCTGGACGCACAACCACGACCTTCTCCTGGCCCGCCACAGCAGCCATGCTTCCGGGTTGGGGCAGCGCCAACCCACCGACGCGGCGGCCCTCATCGTCTACGCCCAGGTGATCCTCGACCTGATGGCGAACGAAGAGAACATCCAGGGCTGGATGACCGCCGATTTGGCAACCAAGTGGGCCATGGATCAACTCCTGGACAATGCCATCACGGTGCACCTGAGCGGTACCAGTCTGGAATACATCCGTCTGGCCGACGGCAGCAACAACCCGCCGCCGGGTGTCCGCTATGTGCTTGTCCAGGAGGGTGATTACACCTATGCGCAACAGGGGGCTGCCTGCATGATTTACGATGCCGAAGGCCGCGGCCGCTTCTGGATAGATGCCAACGGCAACACGTTGACCTATACCTACGACGGTGATGGCAAACTCCAATCCATAGGCAACGCCACCCTGGACCAGACCCTGGTGTTCACCTACACCAACGACCTGCTGACGTCGGTGGGCGATCAAACTGGCCGCACCGTCACATTCGAATACACCGATGACGAGTTGACGGCATTCCGTGACGCCGAGGGTTACGCCTCTCACTACGGCTACGACGACGCGCACCGCCTGACCACCGTGACGACGCCCCGGGGGCACACAGTGACTACCAACATCTACGATGCCCTGGGCCGGGTGATCACCCAAACTGACGCCTTGAACAATACGACGACGTTCTACTTTAGCGGTCACCGCAATATGGAAGTACACCCCGACGGCGGTCGCGTTGTGTACTATGTTGACAATCGGGGGTTGACCACTGCCCGTGAGGACTTTCTGGGCAACCGCATGACGATGGATTACGACGGCCAATACCACCTGCGCACCGCCACCGACCGGGAGGGCAGCGTCATCACCTTCGACTACCACCCCGCCAGCGGGGAATATGCCGCCGTCACCAACAGCGAGGGGCATACCACCCACTACACCTATACCTCGCAGCAGCATACCTGCACCAATCTACTCAACAGCGACACCGTCACTTTCACCTCCTACTATGTGGAGCGGGCGGACTATCCCGACGGAAGTTCCGAAAGCTATACCTACGATGCCCATGGCAACATGGAAACCCGCACTGACCAGGCCGGCGAAACCTGGACCTACGAGTACAACGATCGCGGGCAGGTGGTCCGCCTCACCAATCCGGCCAACGGTGTGACAGAATATGTCTACAATCCCGACGGCACCCTGGCTTCCAGCACCGACTCAGATCTGGGCGTCACCACCCACGGCTACGACGCCTACCTGCGGCAAAACCAGGTGACCCATCCCGACGGAAACGCCACCCACACCGCTTACAACCTGAACGACCGGGTGACGGTACTCACCGACGAACGAAACAACAACACCACCTACCAGTACGATCCCAACGGTAACCTGCAGTACGTCTTTGACGCCTATGGGAAGCAGACTGCATACGCGTTCAACGCCATGGACCTGGTCTGGCAGACAACAGACCGGCGGGGGAATACCTCCACGGAGACTTACGACGAGATGAACCGCCTGGAGTCAATCACCGATCCCAATGGCAACACCATCACCAACGTGTACGATCCCCGGGACTGGCTCAACCAGACCACCGATCCGGCCGGCAAGGTCTGGCAGACCGACCACACCGAAGAAGGAGTGGTCGTCTCGAGGACCACTCCCCAGGGATTCGTCACCACCTATAGCCTCGATTCGCTCGGCAACACCACGGCGATCACTGACCCCTTGGACCATACCACCACCTACGTCCGCGACGAGATGAGCCGCGTCACCGCCATCACCGACCCACTCGGCCGTACTACGGCCTACGATTATGATGGCCGCGGCCTGCTCACCGGCGTGACCCTGCCCGACAACCGTTCGGCCACTTACGACTACAACGACCTGGGGCTGATCGATGTCATCCACGATCTGAACGGACAGACCTGGCGATTTGATTAGGGTGCAGTTGCTCTCATTTACCACCACTTCCTTCTCCATTCGCAGAGATTGTCAAGTGAGCCCATAGGTTGGGAGTGGCGTCGGTTTTGTGCGTCTCAGGGAAAGGTTTC
>DAOUDK010000049.1:0-71792 GCA_034431315.1 Anaerolineae bacterium | reverse complement strand
CCACTTTTTCGGCATCAGCACGAGATGAGAACTCGAAAACCTTGCCAGATTGACAATTCTCTCTTCTATTGGCAGCTTTGCCTGCATTTACACCTATTTCTCCGACAGACTGCTAGGCTCAGGAAAGGCGACGGGCTTTAGGTGAAGCCCGTCACCTTCGTCCCATCAACCGCCCCGCCGTTTCGCCCACAAGAGGCTACCTGCAGCCAGCACTGTCAAACCTGCCAACCCTAGCCACAGCCCGCTGGCCGAGCCGCCTGCGCTTGACCTGGCGGCGAAGGAGGAGAGAGTGACGGCGGTGGGAATACTCTCGGCAATGTAGCCGAAGTCAATGGAGAAGTTGTCGCCGCCAGTGTAAGTGACCTGCTGCGGATTGGCCGTCGTACGAGCCCACTGCATATTCAGTCCTGGGCTGGGAAGAGTGCTCTCGTCCACGCACACCCAATAATCCCCTGTAGGACTTGAGCTCATATCAAAGCCGTAGATGCCGTTCGGGAAGCCAGCAGGAGTCTGGGATGTGCCGGATATGGTGGTTGTTTTGTACAGATAGCCAGACATACCACATGAACTGGGATTGAAGTCATAGAGATAGACATCAACGCCATTGAGACCCTTTTGATCGAAGGTGCCTGTTTGAGCGCCATCGTCATTTTCATCGTGCCACACCCGGTCGCCGATCTCGCAGTCAGAGAAGCCGAAGTCAATGGTCATGTTGTTCTCGCCACTGGCCAGGGTCACTGCCACCTCGTGGGTTAGCGGATGGCCATCGCTGTCCTTCGTATCGTCACTGCCAGCGTTCGGAACAGCCACGAAGTAAGAATCGAGAACGGCACCGGAGTTGAAGTTGCTGTCAGCTACCTTCACGATGTAGTTCCCCGCTGCCAAGCCCGTGAAAAGGTAGAGGCCGTTCTCATCGGTCACATCCGTGTCCAGCAATTCCCCACTTTGGGGGATGCCATCCCCATTGGCGTCGAGGTAGAGTTCCACTGTGACACCGGGGATGCCCGACTCGTTGTCGCCTTGAATCCCATCCCGATCCACATCATTCCACACGTAGTCGCCGATGCTGCCGAGAAGAGGACAGCCATCTGGGCAAATGGGGACATCTTCGCTACCGCTCTTGGAAGGAGAGTTGTGCGCGCTGGGCACCTTTACGGTGATGGCATTGCTGCCGCAGGCACTGACGTCTATGCTCATCTCGTACACCATCGCCCACTCCCAATCGTACGTGCTATCGAAGCCAGAATAGGAAGCAGGCACGGTTGTAGGCGCACCAACTGGCTCTCCGGGTGAGATCCAATTGCTTTGACTTCTTGTGCTTCCCAGCGTAACATCCCAGTTGGTGTTCTCCAGGTTCCACTCCAACGAGCTGTGGGAAACATAGCCTGGTGGGGAAGTTCCCAGCCCTGACCCTCCGGAGGGATCCAAATGATCGGATTTCCACTCATCGCCGTCCTTGTACAGATAGCCCTGCTGCCATGTCCAGGAGTTGAGGCCGCATTGCAGTTGGATCTGCACGTGGTCACTCTGTAGTAGATCGTCGAACTTATGATGGGTCCAACCGGCGCTTTGCACGTAGGCTCTGTCTGGATCGTGCGGAGTCTGTGAATCCCCAAACACATTGTCGTTTACGCTAGGATCCACCCGCACAAGCAGATAAAGTGTATTTCCTACCCGGTTGTAGTACAGAGTTCCACGCCCGCCATCGGCGGAGCCCAGCTCATTATAGTTGGCCTCGTCGCCGGTATAGAGGCCGTCCACTGCGGGTACGCCCCCATTCGCCGCCACCAGCGTAGCCAGGCTCAGCATCATCAGGGTGACCCCCAACCCGATGGCAACTATTCCTAAGATTCTCCTAGGTGTCAATTTTGCTTTCATTTCCTTTCTTTCCTCCTGCGAGCATTCGGTGCCGTTTTGCAAACGGCTTTAGCTGCTTTACTCAAGCCACTCCCGCTTGATTCTCCTCACATCCTCAATAGCAAAAGGTTTGGATACCCAAGCCAGGGCTCCACTTTCAAGAGCCCGATGAACGCTTTCGTCGCCAGTGCTGGCAGTGGTGATGACTATCCTCTGCCTGAGCTTCTCAGCGATGATTCGCTCGGTAGCCTCATCGGCCCCACACCCAGGTATTCTACTGTCCATGAAAATCAGGTCGTAGTCACCGGCCAGGGCCTTCTCGACTCCGCCTGGCCCATCCTCAGCCGTGTCAACCACACAACCCTCTGCCTCCAACAACCCAGCCAGCAGGTCCCTGACGGAAGCCTCATCATCTATGACCAACACCCTCTTTCTCTTACCCCTCAGCACCTTCCAAACCTCAGTCACCAACTGGCGGGGGCTGAAGGGCTTGGTCACAAACTCCACCGCGCCCAGATCAAGACTCCTGGCGCGATTCGACTCGAACCCATAGGCCGTCAGGACGATGACGGGGACGGCGTTGGCCCTACCGTTGTTACCCTTTATCTCCTCCAGAAACCCGAACCCGTCCATCCTGGGCATGGTCAAGTCCAGAATGATCAAATCGGGCTGCTCTGCCTTGACCTTCTCCAGGGCATCTACTCCATCCCCGGCCAACAGCACATGATAGCCCTCTTTCTCCAGCCGGTACTTGAGCACCAATTGGATATTCCGATCGTCGTCTACTACCATGATCCTATCTGCTGCCATTTGCTTACCCCCGATCTGATCTTGGCGTTGCTGATAATACTATACCATACCAAGGTTAATATCAGGTAACAAACAGGTTAACATCTGGTTACAAATGTGAAGCTTAACTACTCAGCCTACCCTCCCACAGGTTGCTTTTGTGGGTCTGGTGTGTCCAAACATTTGTCCGGGATCAGCGTTTGGCCGACATTTACCGGCTAAACCTACGGGAGGGTGAGCAGTTACTGTGAAGGAAACAAAACAGGGACCTGAAAGGATTGCAAAAGTCCTTTCAAGTCCCTGTTGATCTGAACGATTCGCTACTTTTTACCGTGGCTGAGCTAACCGCAGCGCGGGGTCGCCGAGGAGGGTGTAGGTCTCAATGAGGTCCTCGTAACCCCGGCCACCACCGGGCAGGCTCCGCTTGGCCCGCATGACGGCCTCGCCGAGGGTGGGGGCATCACTGGCGAAGAGGGCCTCGAACAGGGCCTTGACCAAGGCATCTTGCTCGGCGGGCAACAATTCGCTGGTGGGGGCAAAGGCGGCCAGCGCACCCTTGCCCTCGGCCAGAAGCAACTCCTCGGCCAAGCAGTCGGCCTGCGGATGGTGGAAGTAGCCGTCGAGACAAGTCATGGTCACGACGAAGGGCAGCTTGGACCCGTTGCGGAGGGCGGCGATGTCCGAGGAGCTGAACACCGCTTCCTTCGCCCAGACGTTCAAAGCAGCGTGACCCACGTAGTTGACGATGACCGCGCCCTGGTTGAACTCCGCGATGATCCGGGCGGTGCTTTCGCCAGGATCGGCAAACGCGCTTAGATAGACCCTGGTCGTCTGATAATCGGGGGGGAGGTAACTCTCAATGAGGTCATCCGAGGTGGTCTCGAAGGCGGGCTGATCATCGTCGGCCACGAAAAGCACCCTCTTGCGCCATTCGCCCGGCGTCGGGTTGCGCTCGTAGCCAACTATCTTGTCCACGACGATTTTGGCCTCCGCCGCGCTGCTGACCGGCAGGCGGCCGATGGCCATCTCTGGCAAGGAGTCATTGTCGAAGTCAACAAACCAGTTGTCGCTGGCCGTCTCGCCGACGAAGTGGGTCTGCACCAGATAAGTTGGGAGCAGGTTTTTGTTGGGCGCCTTGAGGTTGTCCCGATAGTCGTAGCTGGCGTCGCCGACCAGGAGGACGTAGCGCGGAGCCGGCTTGGCCCAATGCTGGTGAGCGTAGCGCAGAAAGTCGCGGATGGCTGTGGGATCGGCCAGCCCATAGCTGAACTCGTCGTAGACCTCTTCGATGGTCACCACCCTGATCTCCAGCCCGCCGCTCTCTCGCCATTCGACCAGGGACTTGAGGCTCTCGCGGAAGTCTGGGTGAGTGATGACGATGTAATCGGCCTGGTTGTCGCTGGCGCGAAGGTCGGCGTGGTCGCCCCCCGTTCCCCCCAAAGTTGGGGGGAACGGGGGGCGGGCCATCCGCGTGGGCTCCTTGATGGCCGTTGAACTCACCGCCAGGTACCTTCGCTGGCCGGGGGCTTCGTCGGAGAAAAAGACGGCGTAGGCGTCGCCCTCAGACTCGACAGCGTAGCCGCTCAGGCGCACGGCGTTGGTCGGATCGGTGATGTCGAAGATGCCCACGTCGGGCTGGCTGAATCCGACGATCCGGTAGGCCCCAGCCTCTCCCTCGAACTGGAGTTGGTCGTCCTCGGCGACGAAGCCGCGCTGATAGCCGATCTCGTACCAATCGAGGAGGGCGACCTCGGCCTTGGCCCCTGTATCGCCAGGCGCTTCGAGGACGAGGACGTTCTCCCCCTCAAGCAGATGCGATGTGGCCGCCTCGACGAGATACGTCTCCTGGCCGTCCCAGGTGGCGTCGGCGATGAGGTGGCCGTTGAGGCGAATGAGAATGTGATGATCTGGCTCGGCGGGGTCGGAGGTACCGCCCAGCAGCGCGACCCTGATAGTGCCATCGCCATCGGCCAGGTGGGGCAGGGTAAATGCGAAAGTGGCTGAGGTGGGAGCGATGAGCGATTGCCAGTACCAACGGTCAGCTCCCTGTGGAGACTTGGACCAATACAGGGAATCCTCCTCGCGATGAAGGGTAGCCCCAAAGGAGGAGGGAAACACAGCGGTCGCCTCCGGTTCGGCAAGGTCTCTGACCGTCGCCGCCCCCGCCTGGCCGATGGTCAGCCAATAGACGTTGGCGACGCTATATCTGCTCTCGTTGGCCGTGCCGTAGAACTCGATAGCCGGGTCATCGGCCTCTCCGACGATCCAAATCGGCACCTCCTGGCCTCGATTGGTGAGTCGGATCATGGCCGGCTCAACGCCCTTGAGGTCCAGCCCCACTTCTCGCAGAGCAGAGTTGGTCAGGTGGTATATTCCCTCTTCCTCGACGTATATCTTGGCTTCGCCAGAGGAGGGGAGCTTATCTGGCGTACAGGCCCATAGAGACAGCGCCAGCAGAAATAGAAGGAGGATAGTCAGCCGATTCTTCATCATCTTGGAAATTTTGACGAAAATGCTGTCAACGGATTTCTGGAACGGATTGAACGGATGATCACCCATCTGACGGGATTTCTCTCGTCTGATCTGGGCCTGAATCCGTTCAATCCGCTCCCTGAATCCGCTGACAGCCTGTCCGACCTTGGCGCCCAATTCATTTTAGCCAGACCCAAATCACTAGCCCCCCTTTCTAATGAACGAATAGGCCAGCCATGCCGCCCCTGCTCCCAGGGCAACGAGCAAGATGCCAATCAGCCAGAGATGGCCCAAACCCACAGGCCCACGGGAGATCGGCAACGCCACTGGGGTAGCAGCCAGGGTTGGCGTACCTGAAGGCAGGCTCAAGGCCGTCGGGGTTGTGGTTGCCATCGGTGGCTGGGGGGTGGTCGCAAGCGTCGGGGGGGCAGTTGGCGACGGTGTCATGAGCGGCTCGACCGAGGCTTCGACGGTGAGCGTCGCTTCGCTTTCTGCCGAACCGCTCGTCGGAGTCGTGTCGAGGGGTGGCGTAGGCGAAAGGGTTACGGTGGCGACTTTTGTCGCTGTCGCAGTGCTCGTGGGAGAGCTGATCTCCGTGGTGGCAGGTGTGTTGGTGGGGAGGCTCATTCCCATTGGCGTCCGCGTTGGGGTTACTGACGGGGTCGAGATCGGTGTGCTCGTCGGCCTCGGGGGGCTGGTGGCTGTTGGCAAAGGGGGATAGGATGTTGGGATGCTGGTGGCCGTTGGCGGAGGGGGTTGCGTCGTGGGAGTTTCCGTAGCCGTTGGCAAGGGGATGGGTATCGCCGTTGGGGTCCTCGTGGCCGTGGGCGGCGGAGTGAGCGTGGCCGTGGCAGTTGCGGTGGCTGTCGGTGTGGCCGTCCACTGAGAGGTGAAGGTGGCCGTTGGGGTGGCCGTCGGCTGCTCCCCCGGAATGGCCAAGATGGGGCCGTGGACCTCGCTGGAGCTGTCTGTGGCCACGCTCTCCAGCTTGTAGTAATAAGTAGCGCCGTTGCTCACATCGCTATCGGTGTAATAATAATGGGCTCCTATCACAGACCCCATCGCCTGGCTGGGGATGAGCGAGTCGTTGAGCTTGGCATAGCTGCCCGTCTCGCTGGTGCTGCGCCAGAGGTTGAAGCCGATGTTGTTTATCTCACTGGCCGTCTCCCACTCGAGGAGAACCTGGCCATCGCCGCCCGCAGCAGTGAACGAAGCCAGGGTCACGGCGGCCAGTGCACGGCTCACATCGAGCAGGGTGATCACAGCTATCAGAATCAAGATTGTGTGACTTCTCTTCATGGCCTCTTACCTCTTACCCAAGCACGATCTCTTGTCGGTCATCCAGCCAGCCTGATCAGCCAGCGAGAGGGAGCGGAGACGGCCCTGGCCACCAGAGGCGCCCACCGAGTCCTCCTGTTCCCGATGATGGCCACCTTCACCCGGTGAGCCGCTCGGAAGGCGGCCACCTGCAGGGCCGAGAGGACGCCGAGCAGGCGGTTCATCGCCCTCCACTTTCCACCCTCCAGGTCAATCGTTCGATCCTCTCTCCTTATCGCCACTACCTTCCCCAAAAGCAGCTCCTCCCTCCAGGGCTGATCGGGATTGAGGGCCGCGTCGCCTTTAGTCACCAGGAGAGTTGCGCCTCCGTGCCTGCGCCTGGCCAGCAGGCGGTGGGTATGAAAAGTGCCGCCCACTGTGTAGAGGACGATGTCGCCCCGGCGCAGTCTGTCCGCGCCGGCTTGCTCGACCACGATCTCGTCCCCAGCCGCGATGAGAGGGGCCATACTCCCGCTGATAACGCGGAAGCGAAAGGTGGTTCCGTGGGCCATCTCCTCTCGTATCAGATCGCTGACGACGTTTTGCTGGGATGCAAGCATGGTATTCTATCAGTAATCCTTCACGACGATCGGCAGGTAGACTTCATACGTTAGAGAGTCGGCCATCTCAAACTCCACAGAAGCCCAGAAGGACTTGGTGGAATCAAAGGCCAGGTAGGTGTAGGTGCCGGCAGGCCAGTTTCCCGTCCAGTTATGCTTGCGGATGAACCTCCCGGACGAATCGGCCCAAAAGTGGTTGAGCTCGTGCGGGGCCCGGCTCGGATCGGCGAACCAGGCCTCTATCAGGCCATTGGGGGTGAAATGAGAGCCAATGAATGCGAACCAGTCTCCAATTGGCGCTTTGTTTGGAGAGACGATGATCACTGGCTCCGACGTGGGGGTGGGTGAAGAGACCGGCGGAGGCTCGGAGATCGTGAACTGCACGGAGATGCTATAGTTCGCAGTGGAATCAAAAGCGGTGTAGGTATAAACTCCCACCAGCCAATCCCACTGCGAGGTGATGCTCCGCACAAATCCCCCCGAAGGATCGGCGAAGAAGGAAGCAGTATAATGGTATACCTGATCGGGATCGGTGAAACCTTCGTGTATCAGGCCGTTGGGCGTGAAATCCGAGCCTGTGAAGGTGAAACCCTGTCCGACGTAGCCCTCCGTTGGGTAGACAGTGATCGCTGACTTTGGCGTGGCCGAAGGTGTCGGCGTCACCGTCGGCGTCGCGGTCACCGTGGGTGTCGCCGTGGGCGTGCCTGTGGCGGTGGATGTCGGCGTAGCTTCCAGCGTCCCGGTGGGTGTGTTAACCGGTGTGACCGTAGATGTAGCTGTCGGTGTATCGGTGGGAGTCTGAGTTGGCGTGTTTGTGGGTGTGCTGGTCGGCGTGATCGTTGGCGTGGCGGTCGGCGTCGAGGTGGATGTAGGCGTAGGCATAGTTGTGCACTCGAATGTTCCATCTTCCCAACTAGCTGGGATTTCATTCTCCCACTCATCAAGCAATTTGGTCGTCATCGGTCCGTCCTCAACAAAATCCAAGTCAGTTGTACACTCTTGCTCGGAGACACAATGGATAGTGAGGATGCCGATTAGATAGATGCCCGTCCTTGAACCTGGTCCTGAAAAGGTAATCCACTCCTCACCAGGGGTATCCGAATCCCATGTCGCCTGGGGGAAATCAATAGTATTTGGTACCCAATCCATTACCTCAGCGCATGTTGAGCCGTATGTGAGCTTTATCTGACCGCCCTGGAAGTTGGTTGCGTCGATCCAGATCTCAACATCTGTGGTATTACAATATGGCGCGCTACTGTGTTGAGGATTAAGGCGACCTTGCCCCGGTTCTGGCGTGGATGTAGGCGTGGGTGTGTTGGTCGGAGTGGACGTGGGCGTCACTGTTGGTGTGTCGGTGGGCATCGGGGTGCTGGTGGCTGTGGGAGTAGGCGTTGCCACCGCTGTTCCGGTAGCCGTCGGCGTGGGGGTAGACGTCGCTGTAGGGGTCGAGGTGGGAGTGGAGGTCGGCGCGGCCCCCACCACGACCGAGCCATCCTCGTCGCTGGCCACCTGGGACTGGCCGAGCGTGTCCGTCACCCGGACATCCTGGAGATCGAGGTAGCTCTCCCCTCCGCCCAGGGCAGTGAGACTGATGACGGCAAGCTCTCCTGTCCCGTTAGGCCCCGGCGGAGTGGTGCCGATGGTGTATGCCGCGAACTTAACCTTGTTTACTTCTTTGTACTCGGGACCGAGGGGGGTTACGCCCCGGCCGGTGCTCCCCAGGAAATCGCCTAGCGTCACGTTGGTCACCGTGACGACGCTGGTGACGAAGAGCAGATCGAACTGGAAGCTGCCCAGGTCGCTGGCATTATCAATCATCACCGAGACGGTGAAGCTCTCACCCACCGTCACCGTTGATTGGACGGGCTCTATGCGCACCGTGGGGTTCTGCTGGGCCGCTGCCCCCCTCTCCCCCCAATCTTGGGGGGCTGGGGGGGCAAGCAAAGGCGCGGCCATCACCAGCGCGGGCAGGAGGGTGATGGCCAGGAAGATGATGAGCCAAGACTTGAGGACTTCGGCGAGCTCAGTCGAGCCGTCTGCCTTTTCCAGCTTATCCCGGAGCCCATCAAACTTCACCGCCTTCATCTTTTACCATTCTTTCATTACCAGGGGCAGGTAGACGACGAATCCCGCTCGGACCACCCCGTCCTCGACGAGGGACGTTTTGAGCTCGGCGTGCGTGTTCAGCACCATCACGTCTTGCAAGTCGAGGGGGCTTTCGCCGAAGCCCTGAGCGGTGAGAGTGATGGTAGCCAGCACGCCCGTCCCGCTGGCCCCTGGCACGTCGGGGGGGACGGTCACCGCTCCGAAACTGACCCTGCCCGCCTGGTTATCGCTGGTGGGGCCGATGGAGATGCGCTCCCGTCCCGTGCTGCCCGGCAAATCGCCCACAGTCACACTGTCCACCGTCACCGTCGTGGGAACGAAGAGCAGCGTGAACTCAAAGCCGCCCAAATCGTCGGCCTGGTCAATCATCACCGAGACAGTGAAAGTCTGGCCCGCTCCCACCACCGACTCGGCGGGTTCTATGCGCACCGTGGGGCCTTGCTGGATCGGGTTCGTCTCGTCGGTGGGAAGCAGGGGAGCGGCCAGGGCCAGCGTGGGCAGGAGGGCTAGGAGGATGATGAGCCAGACATAGCACGGGGCTGAACCCCCGTGCTGAAAGGGCAAAGCCCCTTCGGGGCTAGGTTTTAGCCCGTAGGGCTTCGCTCTTTCAGCCCGGACGTTCACGTCCGGGCGAGGCCTTTGTCCAAACAACCCCACTAATTTGAGGAGACCCTTCATCGTTTACCAGCCTTTCAGCACCAGAGGCAAGTAGATTTTTTGGATAAACGAGGTTGGCGTGGCAGTCGGAGTGGCTGTGGTAGCGGTAGCCGTTGGCGTGCTAGTTGGCGTTTGGGACCCAGGCTCGGTCATCTCAAACTCCACCGAGGTCGAGAGTGCCTCCGTGACGTCAATGGCTATGTAGCTGTAAGTGCCCGCCGGCCAGTACGCTTCCCAGTTGTGCTGGCGGGTGAATCCCCCGGACGAATCGGCATAGAAAGAATCAAGGGAATGATGTGCTTGATCGGGATCGGCGAACCATGCTTCTACGAGGCCATCGGGCGTGAAGTGAGAGCCGGTGAAAGTGAACGTCTCTCCAACTGGCGCACTGGCTGGATGGACGACGATCACTGGCTCTGGCGTTATCGTGGTCGTAGTGGTAGTCGTCGGGGTGGGGGTAGTGGTTCCAGTGGGCGTACTGGTCGCGGTAGGCGTAGGCGTCGGCGTGGGCGCGCCACCTGCCACCACCAGGCCGTCCTCGACGGTGGGTGTCTGCGAGCTACCTTCCGTGTCTACTACCAGCACCCTCTCCAAGTCCAGAGGGCTGATGCCTACGCCCTGGGCGGTGAGGATGATGAGGGCCAGATCGCCTGTCCCATCAGGGCCTGGAGCGCTGCCGAAGGTCACCACTCCGAAAGTGACCTTCCCCGTCTGGTTATCTATGGTAGGGCCGACGGGAAAGATCTTCCGCCCCGTGCTGCCCGGGAAATCGCCCAGGGCCACACTGTCCACCGTCACCGTCGTGGTGACGAAGAACAGATCGAACTGGAAGCTGTTCAGGGCGCTGGCCTCGTCAATCATCACCGTCACGGTGAAGGTCTCGCTCGCATCTACAACCGACTGAGCGGGTTCTATCCGGACGGTGGGATTTTGCAAAGTGGCATTTTGCGCCTCAACTGAGGCCAGGGGCGTGCTCCCGTCGAGAGGGGCAAACAGCGAGGTGAACGCTATCCAGGCCAGGAGAAGGGCGGCCAGCAGGAGAATGGGGTTAAGGCGTTCCACAAGTCTTACCCCATTGGGCGGCTACCTTCATGATGTCTACCACCGTGATCTCGCCGTCATTGTCCAGGTCGTACTTGCGGTCATAGTTCTCGTCGCCCCACTCGCTAGCCCAGCGGATGGCCACCTGCGTGATGTCCACCACCGTGATCTGGCGATCCTTGTCGAAGTCCGCCGCGTCGCACGCGGGCAGGTTCAGCTTCATGAACGGGTCGCCGAAGAGGACGTAAGTGTCCATGAGATCGCGGTAGCCGCTGGTGCTCTCATAGAGATTGAGCTTACCCAGGTACGTCGCCGTCCCGATCTCGCTGATCGTGTCGCTGAACACGGCGGTGAAGAAGCCCTTATCGAGGTAGTGGTGGCCGATGGCCATGCCGAACCCCGTAGCTGACCAACTGGCTATGGCCCCTTTACCCTCGGCACCGACCAGGCTTTCGTCCAGGGAAGGAAGGCTGGGGTGGTGAAAGTATCCCGTCGCACATGTCATGGACAACACCATCGGCAATTTTGGTCCGTTAGTCAGGGAATCAATATCATTCCTAATCGTGGGATCAGCAACAAATAGAAGCTCCGCTGCCCAAAGGGTATTTCCCGCATGGCCAATATAGTTCACTAGAACTTGCCCTTCGCTGATGGCATTTATGATAGCAGCGGTAGTAGCACTTTGAGTGAAGTGGGTGACTTGATAGTATATCTTTTGCGCGGTGTACGTTGAGGGAAGGTAATTATCAACGATGTCATCAGAGAGGGCCGCAAAGTCTCCAGCACTGTCGGCATTGTCGGCCACGAAAAGCGCTTCCTGGTTCCAATCCCCGGAGGGAGGATCTTGCTCGTAGTCGAGGATTTTGTTGATTACTGTGACCGCTTCGACACTAGAGTTCACGGGCCAGCGTCCAATATGCATATCAGCCAAGAGGTCATCACCGCTCACCATAACGTAACGATTGTCGCTGGCTGTCTCTCCAATGTACGGATCAACTAGTGCTAGGTAGGGAGGGATGTAGATTTGTGCACCAGTACCCAAGTTATCTTTGAAATCGTAATGACCATCTCCTACCAGCAAGACATAGCTGGGTGCAGGCGGAGTCCAACTAGCATAAGCATAAGCCAGAAAGTCATGAATGGCCTGTGGGTCAAAAATGCCGTAGCTGAACTCGTCGTAGACGTCCTGCACATCAACTACCATGGTGCGCGGGCCCTGCCCAGCGCGGCGGTTGGCCAGAGGAAGCACATCGGTGTAGAAGTCGGCGTGGGTGATGATGATGTAATCGGCCCCGTTGCCTGGATCCACCAGATTCGAAGGGCTGTCCTCAAACAAGTCAAGCGGGCTCTTGTACTGGCTAGACGTCAATAACCAATACTTCGTCCCTACTTCCGCTGTCCCATCGTCGAACTCAACCACATAACTCAGCCCACCCGGCTCCACCACGAAGTCTGTCAGATAGCTAACGTTGATCGGATCCGTCACGTCGTAGATCTCCACAGTGTCCTCACCAAACCCATCCACTTCGTATTGCCATCCGGCTTCCTGGTGCTCAAACACAAACTCGTCGCCCTCTGCAACGAACGTGTCCCGGTATTCAACCTCAAACCAGTTGTGCAATACCATGTCATAGGAAACCTCAGTAGCACAGCCTTCCACTCTGATCTCGTTTGGTCCCTCTTGCAGTAGGGACGAGGGGAAAGCCACTTCACGACTTTGCTCGACCCTCCCATCCCACGAAACCTGATCAATCTGATTGCTATTGAGATAGGTCTTGACACAATGATCCGGATTGGCACTCATAGTGGTATAGCCATGCATACTAACCCTTAGTGTTCCACTATAAACTCCCGTGAAGGTATTACTCAAGGTTGTGCTCACAGTAAGAGACGGATTCGGTGTGGGGTATCGAGTGCGTTCCCAAAACCAGTGATCCGCCCCGTCTGCCCACGGGACGGTCGATTGGTACCGGTGATCTTCTTCCAGATGCACCGTGTCCGTGTAGTATGAACGCACCGGAAAACCTGACGGCGGGGCGCTCCTGCTCGACATGCGACTCCCAGACTCTCCCCCGTAGGTCAGCCAATACACATTCACATCCGTGTACTTCGTGGTCATCTTCCGCCCGTAAAACAGCAGGCTATCTAGTACTCCCTCGTTTTCCAACACACGGATCGCCACCTCCTGACCCTGATTGTATAGCTTGAACGTTTGTGGGTCTATTGTACCCACCGGTATGCCCGCCCCCTCCAGCTCCGCCCTCGTCAAGCGATACATCCCATCCTCGTCCACCAAAACCTTGTACGACGGTTCGTCCAATAGAACAGTCATCCTCAGCTTACCTCGTTCAGTTCCCTTCCCTCGCCAATACCTGGACGACTCGTAGTTCAAAAGCGTCGCTTCCAGCACTGACTCAAAAGGCCCAGCCGCCTCAGCTTGCCCCAAGCTTCCCCTCTCGGGATAGGAAAACTGAATCTCGACCACGATCTCTTCATGGAATCTAATCTGCCCTGAAACCGGGTTGTGCTGGAAAGGGTAGAATCGCACGGGAATGAACCGCTGATTCCTGATGAATCCCGACGAATCTACCTCTGCGATCTCTCGTGGATAGAAGGCATCGGTTGTGTAGACCGTCTCGTCCTCAACGAACGCCTCTCTGACCTCACGAGGCAGAGCATCCAACCCTACCCCTTGGGAACCAAACACATCTCCATCGTCCCTGACGGGCTGAGGCACAGGGCTTAGTCGATACACTCCCGGCAACACGCTGTACTTGCCATCTACCACGCGGAGCTGAAACTCTGCTCCCAACGGAATCCCTATGAGCGCTCCCTGCGCAGGCACCTGGGGCTTGCCCAATTCCGAGTTCGATCCATAACCCTCAACGCTCAGTACATCATACCGGCGGCCATCAACCTCCTTCTCCGAGATGCGATAACCGTGGGTCCTCAATCGAAGCACGATGCTCTCATCATCTGACTTCACAAGCTCAACACGCGAGGCCGATCCAGCGTGACCGCCAGTTAATGGGGTGGAAGCCGACACACGAGGTGGAAAGACCTTCGTGGTCGAGATCAACAAGACAAGTGCTATCAACGCTGCGACAAACTGTGATCTTTTCATCATTAGTCTCCCTTTTCTATCATCCAGTGGCTCGCCTGACAAGGTTGCCAAGAGCGGTTGTTCCTCTAGCCGCCAGTCGCCCGAAGGCTCCGCGAGTACGATGATACAATGCACGTCCGTTACTATGCGCAAGACCCAACAATCGCCTGCCTCTGCAATCCACCCGGATCAGACGTCCCCGTCGCTCGAGCACTGTAATCCGCCCCAGGATTTGACTCGGGCTGACCGGGCTATCAAGTCCCCAAGCCGCATCTCCTCGAGTCAACAAGTAGTTGGTACCATACCGCTGCATCCTTCCCACTATCCTATGGGCAAGTACGACCTCGTCAGATATCTGGTACAGTACGATTTCCCCAAGGCGTAGATGTGAGAACTCGGCCGGCTCCACCAGGATAATATCTCTGTCCTGGATGAATGGATGCATACAGTGGCCTTTAGCCTCGAAGCGTAGGTACGATCCACGATTCAGTATCTGCCTGCTTATGGTAACAAAGTCTGGGCCGTTACAGCGTATTAGATCCTGGCAACTTTCCACTTTTGCCTCAGGGCTTTGTCAGATTCCCATTGTGACACAAACTGTCACCACACGACTACGCAACCTGTGCTCTTCGCAAGAGTTGCACCACAACCTCGTCGGGCACAAAAGGCAAGCGACAACAGGAAACCGATTGAACCAGATCAATACACGTATCCAATACAAGTCGCACCTTGGTCTTGTCCCACATGGGCAGAAAGGCCTGCGACATCAATCGAGAGACGGCTTCTATCTCCGTCACAGAAACACGTTTCGTTTCCTTCCCATGTTCAATGAAGAACACCTCTTCTAAGGAAACTCTGCCAAAGGAACAGAATCCCCCCCTTCCGACCCATGGCGTCCCGTAAAGCCATAGTTGTCCTTTTATGGCGCGAACAATGCAATACTCATCACTTAATACAGCGGCTTGCCCCGAACTGCTCCATAGGTGGGCCATTGTAGTCTTGCCTGCACCTGATGGTCCGACAAACAGCATACCCCGCTCGCCATCGGCGACTCCACAAGCGTGCAACATCACGCCGTGTCGTTCCGGCAATACCTGCATCATCGGCACTTTGTGGAAGTTGTGGCCGTTTGAGTGGAGTTGCTGATCGCCCTGCTGTCGACGCACATAGAACTCAAAGGCGTCGGAATCGGAGCCCAGGGTCACGACGATTTGAGGCGTACTCGTCTTGGAGTCCGTGCAGAGAGCCACGAACCTGCCGTGCAATCTATATAAGTCCCAACCGAAATGTCTGCCGGACATAACCATGTCCGTGAACTGACCAGCGAAGACATCACTACCGAGGCCATGGCGTACATGACCAACTACATCCGGAGGCTTGTTCGTCAGGAAAGGACCACGCAGACCATCAACGAGAAATCCCCTGTCGCTGACGACGGACACTATGATGTCACCGATGTTCAGACGAAGCTCGCTTGCTGTTTCCAAATCCCACCCCATGCCCATCTAGCCAAAATCGAACGAGAAACACCGCGGCCTAGCCACGCACCTAGCTACTTTGTCCCCAGACGCACTACACGTGCGCCGATACACCGAGCACACCGACACAACACCTTGTGCCATAGGCAGGGCAATATTGACTACTCGCCCGACCATCAGTCAGATTGAACACGATCTGTTCAGCTTGAGCGATGGGCAGCCTTCGCGCTTTCTTGTTCGACTGGGACTGTCCTGATGTTCAGAGTTCAGGCCTTATGTCACGGCGCACAGGCCGAGGACTGACACTGACCGTCCTCAAGAGTGGAGCCGCCGGTACCGTCGCATACTCCCAGAATTGGATTCTGCAGGGTTAGCTTGACCTCGACAACCTGTGGCTTCTTGTATTCCTTTTTCTTCATTGGACTCTCTCCTTTGTGAGAATCTTGATTTTGCCAGACATGTGAGCAATGAACCACTAGCGCTAGATATCCAATACGCCCTGAACCATGGCGCGTTTAGATAATTCCCTTCTTTCTGAACGCTTCTTTCCGCATATGTGCCAAACGACAAATCCACGCGACCGGCCTGTTCTGAACATCGGGCCCATACTCCAACTGGGAACGCCCGGGACACTGCTTGCAGAGAAGGTAGATGTCGCAGTGAGCGCACTCGCTATCCGCTGGTGCCGGCCCGCTTCGAACATCGGCCAGAAAACCGTGCCATCCCTCCCCGAAGCTTCCCTGGCGCAGGTCGTAGCTAGGCCAGCGAGCCTCAACACACATCATCAGATTGCCAGCCACATCTATGAAGAACGAACGCGATCCGGCGCCGCATTTGTACAAAGTCTTCGGGCGAGGCAGCCCTTCTTGGCGATCCAGGTATGCCTTCAAGCGTACAAAATACTCCTCGTCGCTGTTTACCTCCAACCGCACCATCTCCTCGAGGGACAGGTTGTATTGATAAGGGCCATACGGATCACTCATCCCGCTCAACCGGGGATGGAGCATGAAATCGAAGTAGAAATCTACACCCAGGCCAGCAGCAAACTGCTTGAGAGCATCCAACTCAGTCATGTTCAAGGTCATGATAGGAGTCTTCAATATCAACCTGATACCGCGATCCACCAAAAGCCTAATACCACTGAGGCATTTTTCATATGAACCTGGTATCCCCGTGACGCTCTCATAGACTTCCTTGGTCGCTCCATAGAGACTAATCTCGACAGAGAGAGGAGGTTTCTTTGCCAGATGATCTGCTACACGCCTGGTAATCAGTGTCCCGTTGGTAAAGAGTATGACCAACAATCCCTTATCCCGGCAGTAGTCGTAAATGTCTACAAAATCCCTACGTAGTAGCAGTTCCCCGCCCGTGAGCTGCAAATAGAGGCAACTCTCCTGAGCTATCTGATCTATGATCCCGCAGATTTCTTCGTAGCTCAACTCGGCTTCTCGAGCCTCTCGATCATCGGCATCCCTTCGGCAATAACAATGTACACAACGCAGGTTGCAGCGGTGTGTGATCTCCATTGTACCCTGAAGAGGATTTCGTTGCCGCCGAAGTCTAGTGTTAAACTCAGGGAGGTCAATTACTGGGAAATGAAAGCACTCCATCCCTACATCACCTTTATTGCAACCTTTATTGCACCAATGGCCTCAAGGTGCTGCAAAAACTCCATCAGATCCGCCTCCGCTACCTCAGGCGCTACGTCGTACTCGTTCAGCATGGCTACTTTGATGTCACCAACCTTCCGTTGGCCATCAATCAACTCCCAAATGAAAGCTCCTACCTCATCCAGCGTGTAAATGCTTTCCATATCCGCCACGTTTCGGCGAATCGGCACCAGAATCGCTTCGCCCGCAATGTTCCGATGAACAATCGAAGGGTCTTTCTCGTAGCACCTTTCCAGATAATCCATAGATCGTCCTCCCATTATACCATCCCCAGGTTAACATCAGGTAACAGCAAGGTTAAAAACTGGTTGAAAAGCAGGCAACTGATTTGAGTGGATAAGCGGATATGCCGCAGCATCCCGACCAAGTACTAGCCCTGTCCCAAGCCACTCCCATTTGCTCTATGCTTTTTGGGGCAGCAGCGGGATCAAACAGCGCAGGGCTTTGTTCACCGCCTCCGAGTCAGGGAAGTACTCCCGCACATCTGGCGCTAACAACACCGCGTCATCTTCCAATTGGAAGTGTTGCACGATCGTTGTACCATCGGCTTTGTGAACCTTCACCATGTGACCTGCACGATAGGCTTTGTAATACTTGCCGCGTACGCCGCCCTTCATGCTTTTGAAATCATATTCAGGGCGCACGTCATCGTTCTCTGAACTCGCTTGTTTAGTAATTTCCTTGGCCTTTTCTTCATCCCATTCAAAGGTCAATTCCATCTTGCACCATCACAATTGTATCGCTCATTTGAGCCCAAGCCGTTTTCGAATCAGTTCGCAGAGGCCGCCTTTGATTTCTGAATGACGGGAAACGCCGACGCCCACCACCTTCAGGGCCAGCGGCCACACCCTGCGACGAAAAGCGGCATGGCCGGCAGGCGGGTGTTAGCGGTTCGTGTCCGTTCCGTCTAGCTTGCCTCTTGCAACTGCAACCGTTCGGCCAACCATAAGTTGACCAATGTTTCCGGGAGAATGCCACGTGTGTGAGCCCACGTCTCAACCCGTGCGTATATGGCCGGGTCAAGTGTTACACGTCGTCTACGCTTGGCCCTGACCTCAAACTCAACTTCACGGGTCTGGTCCCAGTAGTCGGCCAGACTGTGGGTATCCCAAAAGTCGGCAATCTCTTCTAATGTGCGTGCCTTTGAGATGCTAGTGGTTTGCATATTGTCACTTTTGCTCATAGCGTCTCCGCTCCTTTCCATCCATGTCTCTTGCACTCAGGATCAAAGCGGTGTGAGGCGACTTGTAAATGAAGAACACAATCAGGTATCGCCCTGCGTCAGTTTGTCCGCTGGCTGAATACACGTCTTCGCCTGGCCTGTACCCAGACTCAACAAAACGATACCTCGGCTTGTTGAAGAATACTTCCTCGGCCTCGTCTTCTGTGACTTGGTGCTTGACGGCCAGTTTTTCAATGATGTCAGGCAACCAGATGAAATCATCAATGTACATGTACTCATGCCTCTCGGTGTTGCGACGCATGACCACTAACTGGTGCTTTCCGCCCGTTGTTGGGATTCACGTAATGATAGCCGCTTCTTCTGTAATGTCAAGCCTGCCGTTTTCGAATCAGTTCGCAGAGGCTATCTTTGACTTCCGAATGGCGGGGCACTGGGGCTTTCCGTCCGTTCTTGGGATTTATGCATAAGTCGTGTTTCTTGTCATGCCGTTTCAGGCTGTTTTCGGATCAGTTTGCAAGTTTACTTCACCATATACTTCAGCGCGGGTGCTGGTGGATACCTTCCCAAATCTATCAATTCCTGCCGTTCCAAAAGTCGGTTGCTATCATTGAAACCCAGGATTCGGACCGTGACCTCGCCCATTCTCGTAAGCGGTTTGATGATAACTCCATCGAGTTGAAAGTGATCAGCCCAACGATCAGTACGTGGGTTGAAGAACCGAGTAAACTCGTCTGTCTCCCATACGATAGACCCGACATCGCTGCCCTTCTGGCGATTACAAAAAACACAGGCATACGCTAGGTTTCCTGCTGTTGTAGGACCGCCGTGCTTCACACTGATGATGTGATCTACTTGACATCCGAAGTGGGTATCGTCCTCGTGAATGAGACAATACTCACACAGATACTCAGCGCGCTCGGCAACCAGTTTCCTAAGGTCGTTGCTGATATAGCTACGCATGGATGAGATGTAGGCGCGCTCGCGCTTTCACAAGCCGCACGAGATGTTCCAACTGCATGTAGTGGTCTAACTCGGATTTTTCGTCAGGAGTCAGCCCTGTGGTTTTCTCGCGGTAGATCAAGTCCGCTACGCGCTGCTTCGCCGCCTCCGATGGCTGGAAGGCAACGACATTACTTGGACTTGTACCGGTCGCGATAAACTCGATCACTTCTTCATATGCTCTCATTGTCTTTACAGGTGTAGCCATAATACCTCTCCTTCGTCACCTGACTCGACTGATGTTTGAAATTGCAGCGGCGTGTCCGCAAGCCGGCGCTTTCCGTCCATTCTTGGGATTCACGTAATGATCTTAAGGAATGTCAAGCCTGCCGTTTTCGAATCAGTTCGCAGAGGCTGGCTTTGATTTTCGAGTGACAGGGAATGCTGTAGCCTGCCGACGCCTACCGCCGCGCTGCGCAATGCCTGTGCACAGCAACCACCCTCAGGGCCAACGACCACACCCCGCGACGAGGGCACGGCCCGGTCGGCGGGCATGTGTTATGCGCTGTCCTTTGTAGCAAAGGCGCGTTTTGCTCCGACAAAAGCAGCTTCTTCCAGTTCGATTCGCTCTTGGATGATGTGCATCAGCCATTCGTTAATACTCGGTTGGCGATGCAATCGAGCCAGAAAAGCAGCACGTGCGGCAAGTTCGGCTGGGATGGACAATGAAGCCCACTCCTCCCGACGTACATGGATGGGCTTCTCCCACGCCGAATCGTCGTCGGCTTGCGCCACCACGCTCTTGTCAATTTCCTCCTGAGATAGTTTTCCTTCCATCTTGTCTCTTGTTCTCATATCTGCCACCCTGTAATGATGCGAACAACATTTCCCGGCTTGAGTTGGAAAATGATCTTGAGTCTACGCCCGCCGAAAGTCCTACCAATCAGTTGGTAGCGGTCACGGTAGGACTTGTTACGGCGCACTTCAAAATCTGAGAAGAAACATTCCACTGCCTCGTCAAAGGTAACATGATGTACAGCGAGTTTGTCTCGTTCAAGTCATATTCAAAGTCAGAGGGTATGAAGCGATGCCAGTTGACCACTGATAATCATCCTCGGCTTGAGTGCAACGTTACATTTGTTCGAACGTTCTGACTGTCACGCGCTTACGATCTGGATGATCTTCGTCACAACTTCCTGTACTTTCTTGGAGGTCAGTACACCGGCACGATACAAGATTATGTTCGCGTCAGCCGTAAAAAGACGGTTTGGGCGAACATTGCTGTCTTGGGACAAGCTGCCGGTCGCGAAGTCGGTACTCGTGATAGGGATAGCGTAGCTATCCGCCACAGACTTGCTGGTGATCTGGCACAAGATCACGTCATCGCCGGTAAGCGCGGCAATGACTAATGCTGGCCGTCTCTTAGCCGCACTCGAGTCCGAAAAAGGGAACGGGGCGACGACAACGTCACCTTTCACAAACTTGCCCATGCCTCATCCTCTTCCGGGCGATCCCAGTCGCGTCGGAGAACGGCCTCGGACGCCAACATGGTTTGAAAGGCCTCTGAAAATCTCTCGGGCGGTGTCCGCGCAGTTTGTCGCTCTAGTAAGTAGGAGACGAAGTCATATACGACGTTAAGTTTGTCGGCCGGTAGTTTTTGCAAACGTTCGGTGATTTGAGGAATCGCTACTGCTTGCATAGATCTCACCTCTTAAACTACATGCTCCACTAGCCACATCCAGAGCCACTCCCAATTGTGCCGCTCCTTTGAGGCCAAGCTGTTTTCGGATCAGTTCGCAGAGTCTGTCTTTGATTTCCGAATGGCGGGGAAGGCTCAGGCCCCCACAACGGCACGCCCGATGTGATGATTCTTTGCCTTTAGCCGACCGACCGCTGCTGCTTACGCCGTGCGCCTTTTTGAGCTTTCACTGGGCATTTGCGCCATCAAAGTAATCAAAGAGCGCAACGCGGTGTTGACGGCTTCGGAGTCGGGAAAATACGCTCGCACATCGGGTTGAAGCATAACCGTGCCTTCTTCCAGTTTGAAGTGCTGTACAATAGTTGTGCCATCCGCCCTGTGGACGTGCACGGTATATCCTTCATGCAAGGGTTTGTAGTACTTCCCACGCACTGCTCCCCGAAAGTCATATTCGGGACGCATTTCGTCCTCTGCGGTTTTCAATAGCTCAGTAGTCGCCTTCTTCATAGATTCTCCGTTCGGTTGGAGTTGCCTTGCGGCAACTAATGATGCGCGTTTTATCCCCGCGCTCAGTATGGACGACGACAAGCAAGCGGCCTTTCACAGAGAGGCCGCTGCTGGTATAGCGTTGCTCCTCCTCTGAATGGTCAGGGTCAGGCATGGTTGCTACGAACAGATCGTGGAAAATGGTCACGCCTTCTTCAAAACTGACCTTATGCCTTTTCAGGTTGCTTTTGGCTTTTTCTTCGTCCCATTCAAACAAGAATTCCATTGAGTCCGAGCTGCTTTCGGATCGGTTCGCAGAGGCTGTCTTTGACTTCCGAGTGATGGGGAGCGCTCTAGCCTCACGCCGTTGGCGGAATCGTTACGCCTCTTTGAGAAATCAACTTCCAATCCACACGGTCCAGTCGTTTTCAGCAACGCTATCGAACGGAGCAATGTAGCGAATCGGTTTGCCACGTAGAGGATAGCGTTCTACCCTTTCCCGTTTACGGGGATAGCTGAAAATGATAACTTCTACCTTTTCACCAGCGCGGAAAGGCACACCGCGAATGGTGAGTACGCGATTCTGCGAGATAATGGTTTCTATCCGATAGGTTTGCATTTCACTTTTCTCTTCCTATTTGCTGGCCACAGGACGCCACTTGGGGTGTTATTCCCCATGCCTATCTCACTGTTCCCTCTGTACGTATAGCTCCCGCTCAATCCCCTCCGCCAAAAGCATCTTCATCAAAGATTGATATGGTACGTCTCTCTTGTGGGCTAGAACTCTAATTGACTCAAGGAGAGACTCTGGGAGTCGAATCGAGACCGTTTTCAGAGTGGGTCTGAGGTTAGGCATAAGCGCCCGCCTGGCTTCAGAGAAGTCAATGAAATCTGTAGCGTCGTGGTTAGCCCAGAATTCTCGCTCCTCTTCTTCAGAGGTGAATGTAGGAATCGGCTTTATCTTCATACCCCAACTCCATTGTCTGAACTCCAGCGCGGGGCAGGACTTTCTCCTCCTCTTCCATATCGGTTGAGTGGAGACCTCTCTATCGCCCAAGCCATCTCCTCACTGCAGCACCCCCACCAAGTACTAGCCCAACCGCACCCGCCAGCGCCAGCCATTGCCAGCGGAAGAAGGTGGCTTGGGAAGTGGGTGAGCGGGCGGTGAGGGAGGAGAGGGTGACGGAGGTGGGAACCCCGTCACCCACGGCCCAGTCGGACAATTCAGTCACACTTGACCGTGTGACCGTACTTGAAGTGAATGAGGTGCGGCCACAACTCCAGCCAGTGCCTGTGTAGCGGCAGGCAGAGGGGTCCGACAGGTTATTGTGCGGCAAAGTAATGTCTACGGTGAAGCTATTGCCGGTTGGCGTGATCGCCCAGTGCTTGCCAGTCTGTTGATAGCTCGTGGCATTTGCATGGTTGGAGTCAATGCGGTCAACTTGAAGGTTGGATAGCGATCCTTGGGTAGTAACGTTGAGGGTCACGCCAGTCAGACCGAATGTCTTGGAGCCAGCTTCCGACACAGACTGCGATTTCCGAATAGTGCCGCTGTTGGTCAGCGTGTCACTCACCGTGGCGTTGTCGGCGGACACGGTCTCCACCAGGATGACACCGCTGTTGACCGTCAGGTTGTTGAACGTGGTTGAAACGTTGAGCGTCAAGTTCTGTGTGGTTCCGCCATTGAACGTAACAGTGCCATTGTTGTGGGTGAACCCGCTGCTGCTGGTGTTGTTGTCAGTGAAGTTGCCGGCTAGGTTGATGTTAAGGTTCGAGGGTGCGGTCAGGCTCTTACTGTTGTTGATGGTCAAGCTATTGAAATTCATTGCTCCGCTAACGCCGAGGGCGAGGGTGGTCGAGCCGTCGAATGTGACAGTGGCTGTGCCGCCATTGAAGATGCCATAGACGGTGAAACTGGAACCAGTGAGAGTAAAATTGTGTGATCCGGCATTGACGGTGGTCGAACTTCGGATCGTAATGCTACCAAAGCTCGTGGTGCCACTACCAGAGAGGCTATGGCTTGTGGAGTCGTTAGTGAAAGTTGTGGTTCTATCGGACGTGAAGGTTCCATTGTTGGTGAAGTCGTGACCGATTTCGAGGCTGCCACCGCTCAAGTTGGTAATGTTAGCTTCGCTATCAATCACCAGGTTGTAGAACCTCTTGGCATTAGTACCGGTGATCGAGCTAGCCGCACCGGTGAAGGTGATCGTCGAGGTGCCAGCACTCATTGTGCCGGCTTTCGCGTCCAAAGTATTTGCAATGGTGGTCGAACTAGTGCCGAAGTTCGTCGTCGCGCCGCTGTTGTCGAGTGTCAGGTTGTAGAACGTCGTGCTGCCGGAGACCTGTGTGCCACTGGAGCCGTTGAACGTGACGTTGATGATACGACTGGCGGCAGGCCAACAATCAAACGTGCCGTCATTGGTCAGATCGCCGCCAATTGTCAGCGAATGCGTCGTGTCGCTGCCACCTGTCGCCACGTCAAGCGTACCGCCGCTGTTGATCGTCACGTCCCCAGTCACCGTCATGGATCTTCCCGTGCCGGTGTCGTCGAATCTCAAGGTGCCATTCACGGTGATACTAGCAAGGTTGGCGGTGTTAGTATCAACGGTAACCGTGTGGTCACTGGCAATGACCACATGGTCGTCTGCTTGGGGCACCACACCGTCAACCCATGTGGAGGCTAAACTCCAGTTGCCACTCTGCGCACTCGTGATAGTCGCCGCCAGCGCTGGCTTTGGCGTGGTGTAGAGCATGGCCAGCCCAACCACCAGCACCACTCTCACCAGCATCGAGATCTGCTTGTGTTTCATGATCGCACCCACTTCATGTCCGGAGACAGAACGTAACCAGCTTCCCACCTATCGCTCCAAAAAGCTGCTCGACGATCTCGCCGAAGGATTCCCCCTCGATCTTGTGGACCTTTGACAAAAGACGAAAGAAGCATGGTAATTATATCCCGTGAAGTGCAGAATGTCAAGGTCAATCCCGCCCGAAAATCACCGCCCCCCACGACCGCGCCGCAGCGCCAAGATCGCGCCGCCCAAGGCCAGGACGACAATCAGCACGGCGAGAGGCCACCAAGCCACGAGGTTGGCGAAGGCAGGGGGACTGCTCGCCTCAGCCACCACCTCTATCGGCCCGTGCAGGGTGGTGGTGCCGTCCAACTCCACATCCTCCAGCTTGTAGTAGTAGGTGCGGCCGGCTACCACGTTGGTGTCGGTGTAGGCGTATTTGCCGCCCAGGAGGGGATCGAGTGCGCCGGGGATGAGGGTGGCATTCACTTTCACGTAGGGGCCAGCGGGGCTGTCGCTGCGGTAGAGGTTGAAGCCCGCCATGTCAACTTCGCTCTCGGTCGTCCACTCTACGACCACCACGCTGGCAGCAGGGGTGGGTTCCTCAGCCGCGACCGCCAGGGGCCAGATAAGGGACAACACTGCTGCTACAATTACTAACCTGCCGGCTACCAACATCCGCCCTCCAGTCTTTGCTTGTAAATGTCAGTCTTTATCGCCACGTTGCTCCGCCTCATAGCTCAGGAAGGCGGCGACGCCAAAGGCTATCCCGCCCAGGACGGCAATCCCCAGGCCAAGGTAAGGATGGCTGCCAATGTAGGCGATGGCCAGGAGCGAGGCCAACACCCAGATTCCCAGGACGGTCAGGCAGTTGCTCAATCGCTTCATTGAGGACCTCTCTCCTTACGGCAGGCCGATCTTATCCTTCACCTCGGCCAGGGTCTCGGCGGCGATGACGCGAGCACGGGCAGCCCCGTCGGCCAGCACCTCCCAGACGTGGTCGGGATCAGCGGCCAGCTCTGCCCGACGGGCCCGGAAGGGAGCGAAGTGATCGGCCAGGTCCCTGGCGAACCACTTTTTGTGCTCCACACAACCGATGGCCGCGCTGCGACAGTCGGCCTCGATTTGGACGATGGCCTCAGGGTCGGGCAGGAAATGTTTGTGCAAATGGTAGACGTTGCAGACTTCAGGATGGCCGAGGTCGGTGCGATATTGACGGGCGGGATCGGTGACCATGGTCATCACTCGCTTCAGGATCTCCTCAGGCGAGGCGGCCAACTCGATGTGGTTGTTCAGGGACTTGCTCATCTTGTTGACCCCGTCGGTGCCAAGCACGCGAGGGACATCGGTCAGTTTCATCTGGGGCTCAATGAGGATATCCCCGAAGTGGTGGTTGAAGCGGCGCACGATCTCGCGGGTGAATTCCAGGTGAGGAGCCTGGTCGTCGCCCACGGGCACCACGTCGGCCTTGTAGAGGGCGATGTCGGCGGCCATCAGCACCGGGTATCCCAGCAGGCCGTAGTTCACGTTATCGGGCTGCTGGCGCACCTTCTCTTTGAAGGTGGGAAGCCTTGCCAGCCAGCCCATGGGCGTGACCATAGAGAGGATGGTGTGCAGCTCTGTCACCTGGGGCACGTGGGACTGGACGAAGATGATGGTGCCCCTCTCCGGATCCATCCCCGCCGCCAGCCAGTCCAGCACCATCTCGTAGGTGTGTGCCCTGAGGTACTCGGTATCCTTCAGGGTGGTCAGGGCGTGCAGGTCAACCACGCAGTAGACGCAGTCGTACTCATCCTGCAGGGCCACGTAATTTTTGATAGCGCCCAGGTAATTGCCCAGATGCTGGCGACCCGTGGGCCGCGCACCTGAGAAAACTCGTCCTTTCTTTTTCATGTTTTGTTTACCTCCTGTTAGTCAAAGTCGGTTGATGGCCACTCAACTGCAATATGCTGATCAAGCAGCAGAAACAGTTGATCGGCTTCTCTGCCTCTACTCTTTACTGACGTTTTCACCCATCTCCTCAAGAAGCTGCTCAACTTGCTGCTTCAAGCGCGGGAGATCAGATTGAGTTGTATCCCATACAATGAAAAGGTCAACCCGGAAGTAAGCGTGAATCAGTATGTTTCTTATCCCAATCATTTTGCCCCAGGGGAGTTCTGGATGAGCGTTCTGCAAGTCTTTGGAAACATTTCTCGCAGCTTCACCGATTATCTCCATCTGGCGAACGACCCCATCTTGCAAAAGAGTGTCTTGCAGAAAGCGATCATAGGAAACACCAGCCAGGTATTGCTCTATACGATGTATGGCATCCGAGATATGGTGCAGGAAAACGGCATCACTCTTCATATAAAATCACCTTCTCTCTATCCACGTAAGGACGAATATAAGGACTGAGACCATCTTCACTTATGAGATCAACCTTGCGACTCAATTTCTCGCTCAGCTCCTCTTCCAACCCTATCCATTTGAAAAGCCCCAGCGGAGGTCTTTCGGACCGGGGTTTCAGTGTCACCAGAATATCAATGTCGCTTTCCGGCGCATCTTCCCCTCTGACCACCGATCCAAATAGGGCGATCCGCTTGACCCCGCAGGGCAACAGCACAGGCAGAATCTTTTCTCGCAATTCCTCAAATCGTTCCATTTCCTCAAACCTCCCTTCTCCCAGCCGCCATCACGAAGGCCACGGCGTAATCCCGCGAATGGGAGAGGCTGACGGCGAACTCGGACAGGCCCAACTCCTCAGCCCGCGCCTTAGCCCGCCCGTGCAGATAAACCAGCGGCTTGCCCCGCTCGTCACCGAGGATCTCCATCTCCCGCCAGGCGATGCCCAACAGCCCCGTGCCCAGGGCTTTGGAGACGGCTTCTTTGGCGGCAAAGCGGACCGCCAGCTCCGGCACCCGCCCTCGGCAATAGGCCTGCTCCGCTGGGGTGTAAATCCGCTGGAGGAAACGCTGGCCGTGCCGCTGCAAGATGGCCTCGATGCGCTCGATCTCAATGATGTCCACTCCGACGGAGAAAAGCCTCGGTTCAATCATGTTGCTTCATTGTAGCCACGCCCCATGCCGCGATAGGTGAAGCCCATCTCCTTCATCCTCCTGGGATCGTAGATGTTGCGGCCATCTAGCAGAATCGGCTGGTGCATAGATTCCTTGATCCGCATCATGTCCAACTGCTTGAACTCGTTCCACTCGGTCACCAGGATCAGGGCGTCCGCGTCCTCTGCCACAGCGTATACATTCTCGCAATACTCGACGCCGGTCAGTATCCGTTTGGCCGTCCCCATGGCCTGCGGATCGTAGGCCTTGATCTGCGCCCCCTCGTGCTGGAGCATGTGGATGATCTCGATGGAGGGCGCGCCCCGCATGTCATCGGTGTTTGGCTTGTAGGCCAGGCCCAGGATGCCGATGGTCTTTCCCCGGAAGCCGCCCAGTATGTCCCGCAGTTTTTGGATCACCCTTTTACGCTGGTCGTAGTTGATCTCCAGCACCGCCCGCAGCAATTGGGGGTGAGCCCCGTGAGTGGACGCCATGTGGGCCAGGGCTTTCACGTCCTTGGGAAAGCAACTGCCTCCCCAGCCTATGCCTGCCCCCAGGAACTGCGGTCCGATACGCCGATCCATGCCCATGCCGCGGGCCACTTCCGTCACGTCAGCTCCCAGCGCCTCGCAGATGTTGGCTATCTCGTTGATGAACGAGATCTTGGTGGCCAGGAAAGCGTTGGAGGCGTACTTGATCATCTCCGCCGTGCGCAGGTCGGTGATGATGATCGGAGCTCGCAGGGGATAGTACAATTCGGCCACGCGGTGCGCCGCCGCCGGATTCGTCGAGCCCAGGACGATGCGGTCGGGGTGCATGAAGTCGTGGACGGCCGAGCCCTCCCGCAGGAACTCCGGGTTGGAGACCACCGAGAACTCGATGTCCTTATCAGGCATGTTCTCCTTGACGATGTTGGCCACCCAGTCGCCGGTGCCGATGGGCACAGTGCTCTTGTTGATGATGACGGTGGGTTGGCTCAGTCGCCTGGCTATGCCCTCCGACGCCTGATTGACGTGGGCCAAATCGGCTTCGCCCTCAGCACCAGAGGGAGTGCCCACCGCGATGAGCACAAACTCCACATCCTTCAGAGCCTCGTCATAAGAGATGGTAAAATCCAGTCGCCCGGCCGCACAGTTGCGCCGCACGATCTCCTCCAGCCCAGGCTCATAGATGGGCATGATGCCTTTCTTGAGGTTATCACACTTCGATTTATCCAGATCGAGACCGATCACGCGATTGCCCAGGTCGGCCAGGCAGGCCCCGGTGACCAATCCAACGTAGCCAATTCCGATGACGCAGATGTTTTTCATTAGAGAAGGTTTTCCTTTCTTCTGATCTCAGCGAGCTAATGATACCACACTTTTCGCTTTTTAGCTAGCCCGCTTGTCGAGAAAGGACAAACGTTGTACAATTAGGGTAACTTCAGGCAGCGGGGTGTGCAAAGGTGTCTCCTATGTTGAATGAACACAGCTTGGACTTCATCAGCCACAGCGAGGCTCAGACGCGGCGATTTGGCGCCAGGTTGGGGGAGCTCTTGCAAGGTGGCGATGTGATCTGTCTGGCGGGCGAATTGGGCGCGGGGAAAACCTGCCTGGCCCAGGGCATCGGACGGGGCCTGGGGATCGAAGGGCCTGTCACCAGCCCCAGCTACACCTTGATCAACGAGTACAGGCCAGAGCAGGCTAGGCTGCCATTCTACCACATAGACCTGTACCGCTTAGGGGAGACAAAAGAAGTCCTGACTCTGGGTCTTGACGAGTACTTCTACGGCGAAGGAGTCTGCGTCGTCGAGTGGGCCGACCGCGCGCCAGAGGCTCTACCCGCTGAGCACCTGTGGATTGAGCTTCGCTACATCGTCGAGACCAAGCGCGGCCTGGTGATGAAAGCGGTGGGGAAGCGCTACGAGGAACTGCTGCGGGAATTCAAGCGAAGCGCCTTTGGGGTCTAATTAGGAGGAGTGCATTGCTTTTAGCCATTGACACAGCTACGCGAATGCCCAGTCTGGCGCTGTACGACGGAGAGCGGGTGCTGGCCGAGGAGACGTGGCGCTCGGCCAACGGCCACACGGTGGAACTGATGCCTGCTCTGGTGCGCATGTTGGAGCGACAAAAGGTCTCGCCTTCGGAATTAAGGGGGATAGCTGTAGCTTTGGGCCCCGGCTCCTTCACCGGCCTGCGCATCGGGCTGGGCGTGGCCAAGGGCCTGGCCCTGACCCTGGACATACCGCTCATGGGGATACCGACGCTGGATGTCCTGGTCTATGCCCAAGCCCGCAAGCGAGGCCCAGTGTGTGCCGTGCTGCGAGCCGGTCGGAGGCGAGTCGCCGCCGCTTTTTATCGGCGGAGGCGGGGGCAGTGGCGAAGGCAGGGCGACTATCGCCTGACGACGTGGGATGAGCTGTGCGCTGAAATCGCAACCCGTACCTTTTTCTGCGGCGAGATAGACGCCCAGGCTGCTGAACTGCTGCGAGAGCGTCTGGGCGCAAAGGCAGTAGTGGCCTCGCCGGCCTATTCCCTGCGGCGGGCGGGGTATCTAGCGGAGCTAGGCTGGCAGCGCCTGGAAAGAGGCGAGGTGGACGACCCCGCCACTCTGGCCCCCATCTATCTTCGCCACCCTGCGATAGAGTGACGAGGTTACCACTCATCTGCTCCCGCTGGACCCTAGTCCAGCGGCCACGGCGGTCTATTGTGACCCTGGCCAAGCGTGTGTTTCACAGTTTTCGGCGCTGGCCGTCGCCGTTGGAGCAGCGGACTAGGGTCCGCTGCGAGCATAAGGTGAGCAGATACCTGACGAGCATGGATTACACAAATCTGCTTTACGTCGTCGAACCCATGCGGCTGCGAGACATCAAAGAGGTGATGGAGATTGAGTATGACTCTTTCCCCTCGCCCTGGTCTGCCCGCGCTTACCGCCACGAGCTCCTGGACAACGATCTCTCTCACTATTTCGTCGCTCGCCGGCGTCAGATGGAAGGACCAGAGTCAAGCCTGTTGGCCAGGATCGGCCGCACTCTTGGAGTGGGGGCACGACCGCCTGTCCTCGGGTACGGTGGTTTCTGGCTGATGGCCGGAGAGGCTCATATCAGCACTATTGCTGTGCAACCCGACTGGCGGCGGCGAGGCGTCGGGGAGCTGCTATTGGTCGCCGTGCTCAATCGAGCTACGGAGCTTGGCGCTGAGATAGTCACTTTAGAGGTGCGCGCCTCCAACGTCACAGCTCAGAATCTGTACCGCAAGTACGGCTTCCGGCGAGTTGGGCTGAAGCGTCACTACTATCGCGACCGGGATGAGAATGCCCTGACCATGTCCACGGATCGCCTGACCTCGGCCATCTTTCAGAGCCATTTCCAGCAACTCAAGCAAGCCCTGTGGGAAAGGCTAACTCAGAGTTTGGACAAAACACCCTAGATGAGGTATAATTTGGGGTGCAACAGTCATCCCTTGGTGTTGTTGGCTTGATCGTGCCCCAATATGACATCGAATTCAGAGGATTTACCGAACCAGCGTCGTGAATTAGGTGAATCCTTTCAATTCGTTGTCATATTCGCCAAACAGCCATCTAACTAGCAACACTAAACAGGGAGACCACCAGGTGTTAAAAATCGGCGAAGGCCGTGGGAGGTGAGATTGTGTCCGAACTGACCGAACTCTACAAAGAGATAGCCATCTGTCAGCACTGCGAGCTGTCTCAGGGGCGCACCAAGGCGGTGCCCGGCGAGGGGCCTGAGAACGCAGAGATCATGTTCATCGGCGAGGCCCCTGGCTTCCACGAGGACCGGCAGGGCCGCCCCTTCGTGGGAGCAGCAGGCAAGTTTCTGGATGAGCTTCTGGCCAGCATCGGCCTCACGCGAGAGGATGTTTACATTGGCAATGTCATCAAGTGCCGGCCACCTGGCAACCGCGACCCCCTGGCCGATGAGATGGCGGCCTGCAAGCCTTTCCTCGACAAACAAATCGAGCTGATTCAGCCGAAGCTGATCGTCACCCTGGGACGCTTTTCTATGGCCCGCTACTTTCCCAACGCCAAGATCACCCGCATCCACGGCCAGCCCAAGCGCATCGGCAATCGTATCTACTATCCCATGTTCCATCCCGCCGCCGCCCTGCACCAGCCAAAGTGGCGCTCGATCGTGAAGGAGGACATGCTCAAGATTCCTCAAATTCTAAAAGAAGCGGAAGGGTTGGGCGAAGCCGAGCCCTTAGAGCAGGCAGAGCAATTGAGCTTATTCTAAACGACCGGTAGAAACCAGGTTTTGACACACCCACCTTATGCTCGCAGCGGACCCTAGTCCGCTGCTCCAATGACGATGATCCACGCTGAAAACTGTAAAACATACGTCTGGTCAGGGCCGCAACGGCCGTTGAAGCCGCTGGACTAGGGTCCAGCGGGAGCAGGTGAGTAGCTACAGCTTGTCCAACTACAAAAGAAGCGGAATATGTTAGAGAAATTAGAGCTTGTCATCCAGCGTTACGAAGAACTGAACGATCTTATGGCCGATCCTGAGGTGGCCATCAACCATGATCTGGTGAGGAAGTACGCTCAGGAACAGGCTGATATCGCGGACTTGGTCCAGAAGTATCGCCAGTATAAAGCTAACGAAAGCGAACTGAGTGAGACCAGGCCCTTGCTGGAGGGCGAGGAGAGCGAGGAGATGCTGAATCTGGTGCAGGAGGAGATCGCCAGGCTCGAAGGGCGAAGTGAGGCCCTTTTGGATGAGCTGAAGATGATGCTCTTGCCGAAGGATGCCAGGGATGACCGAAACGTGATCATGGAGATCAGAGCCGGGGCGGGGGGAAACGAGGCGGGCCTGTTCGCGTCCGATCTCTATCGCATGTACAACAAGTATGCCGAGAGCCACGGTTGGGCCACGGAACTTCTCAGCCTCAACGAGACCGGCATAGGCGGCTTCAAAGAGGTCATCTTCGCTGTCAAGGGCAAGAGCAGGGCCAGCTCCTCTCCCTACTCCCGGCTGAAGTACGAGAGCGGCGTCCATCGAGTGCAGCGGGTGCCCATCACCGAATCCAGCGGCCGCATCCATACCTCCACCGCCACCGTGGCCGTCCTGCCCGAGGTGGACGAGGTAGAAGTGGAAATTGACCCCAACGATCTGCGGATAGACGTCTACGGATCCTCCGGGCCGGGGGGGCAGCACATGCAGAAGAGCGCGACTGCCGTGCGCATCACACACGTGCCCACTGGGATAGTCGCCTCCTGCGAGAGCCAGCGCTCCCAGTTTCAGAACCGGACGCGGGCGATGGCTATCCTGCGGGCCAGGCTGTACGAACGGGAGGAGCAGAAGCGGCTGGCGGAGATGGGCGCGGTGCGCCGCTCCCAGGTGGGCACGGGGGAGCGGGCGGAGAAGATTCGCACCTACAACTTCCCCCAGAACCGGGTGACCGACCACCGCATCGGCCTCACCAGCCATCGCCTGGAGGACGTGCTGGAGGGCAAGATAGACCAGTTCATCGAGGAGTTGTCTGCCGCTGAGCAGGCGGAGAAGCTGAGGAGAGCGGGGTTAAGCTGAGCGGTGTCCTGAGCAGCGTCCTGAGCCCTTTGTCCCTGGGCCAAAGGACCTGGGGCTTGTCGAAGGGCCCGTCGAAGGAGTGAAGGGTGTGGCAACTTTGCGAGAAGCTCTTCTCTGGGGAGAACAGGCCCTGGCCCAAAGCGCTCTCGATAGCCCCCGCCTTGACGCCGAGATTCTGCTGTCCCATGCCCTGGGGATAACCAGAGTTCAACTCCATGCTCATCCCCAAGGCCAGTTGAGCCCCACTGAGCTAGCCCGCTATCACCAATTGATCGAGCGACGCGCACGACGCGAGCCCGTGGCCTACATCGTCGGCCACAAGGAATTTTACGGGCTTGATTTGTTTGTTGATGAGCGGGTGCTGATCCCCCGTCCGGAGACGGAGTTGTTGGTCGAGAAGGCCATCGAGATCGGCCAGCGGCAATCAGTGGTGGCTGACGTCGGCACGGGCAGCGGGGCCATCGCCGTCAGCCTAGCCGTGCACCTGCCCCAAATCCTGGTCTACGCCACCGACGCCTCCCCCGCAGCTCTGGAGATAGCAGCCCGCAACTGTCGCCGCCACGGCGTGGAAGATCGCGTCCACCTGCTGCAGGGCCACCTGCTGGAGCCATTGCCGGAGCCTGTTGATCTCATCGTCGCCAACCTGCCCTACGTCAGCCAGGCCGAATTGGCCCAACTGCCGCCAGAGATCAACTGCTACGAGCCCAGGGAGGCCCTGAACGGCGGCCCCGACGGGCTCGACCACATCCGTCGCCTGCTGGCCCAGGCGGGGGGGCATCTTAAGTCCAGAGGAATTGTCCTGTTGGAGATCGGGGCGACGCAGGGCCAGGCAGTGATTGCTCTGGCCAGACGCAACTTTCCAGCGGCGAGAGTCGAAATCGTCAAGGATTATGCTGGGCTGGACAGGGTCGTGATCGTGAGCAAGGGAGCAGGGGCAAGCCTCCCTGCTCTTTTGTTCTTTTGAGAGGTTCGTAGTTTGACGAAGGCGATAAATTGCGTTATACTACTTCCATATTGGTATCACGTTTGATTAGGAGGGATAGCTATGACTATACGAGCCAAGGTGTCTACCAAAGGTTGGGTGGTTATTCCCGCCCCACTGCGAAAAAAGTATGGCCTGGAGCCGGGTTCAACGGTAGAGATCCTCGACGCCGAGGGCAGGATCATCCTCTTTCCTGGCATGAAGGACCCCATCGAGGAGGCATGCGGCATGCTTGCCGAGGGGTCATCTCTCACCCAAGATTTGCTTGCCGAGCGAGCTAAGGAGTTAGAACGTGAAGAAGCCAGATTACGTCGTTGACAGCTACGCGCTTATGGCGTATTTAGGCGGCGAGGCTGGGGCGGAACAGGTCAAAGCACTCCTCAGACAGGCCCAGGCTAGTGAGGCCATTATCTATCTGAGCCTGATAAATCTGGGTGAGGTGGCCTATATCATAGAACGCCGCTATGGTTCCGAACGCTTGCAAGAGGTTCTCGTCAAATTAGCTCAGCTTCCCATCACCATCACTGAGGCATCTCATGAGCGGGTCTTGGCTGCAGCCCATATCAAAGCTCACCATGCTGTATCTTACGCTGACGCCTTTGCCATTGCCCTGGCTCAAGAGAAAGAAGCTCCCGTGATCACAGGTGATCCAGAGTTCGAGAAAGTTGAGTATCTGGTGAAGGTGATCTGGCTGTGAGAACTAGGACGAAAGTGCTCTCTGCTGGAGAGGAAGCCATTGATGCGGCCACCCGGATTTTGGCCGAGGGCGGCCTTGTTGCCTTCCCTACGGACACGGTCTACGGTGTTGGCGCCCATGCCTTCCAGCCCGATGCTGTGGAGCGCATCTACACAGCCAAGTTCCGTCCACGGGACAAAGCTATCCCCATTCTACTGGCTCAGGCGGACGATCTCGCGCTCGTGGCCGAGGGAATCACGGAGACCGCTTGGCTGTTGGCCGAGAGATTTTGGCCCGGTGGCCTGACCCTGGTGCTGCCCAAGAAAGCCAACGTCCCCGACGTCGTCAGCGCTGGCGGTCCCACTGTGGCCGTGCGGGTACCCGACCACCCGGTGCCCGTGGCTCTGATCGCCGCTTTGGGCGCTCCCCTGGCCGCCACCAGCGCCAATCTGAGCGGTCGTCCCAGCCCCGTCACCGCCCAGGAGGTGGAGGCAGAGCTGGGGGGGCGCATCGAGCTTATCCTCGACGGCGGGCGGTGCCCCGGTGGCATCCCTTCCACTGTGCTGGATTTGACCACCTACCCGCCGACCATCCTGCGGGCTGGGGCCATCGCTGTGGAGGAGATCAGAAGCGCCTGGTGCTGAAGCACCAGGCTGAAAGAGCAAAGCCCCCTTCGGGGGCTGAATTTCAGCCCGTAGGGCTTTGCTCGTTTAGCGTCGAGCTTTAGCTCGGCGATGAAAGGATCAAAATATGCTATTTGCCGGATTAGGCTTCTATGTTGTTTATCTCCTGATCGGCTTGCTGGTGGCTATCAGCGTCCATGAATGTAGTCACGCTTTGGTGGCCTATGCTCTGGGCGATCCCACCGCCAAGAACAAGGGGCGGCTTTCTCTCAATCCCTTTGCCCATCTGCACCCTTTGGGCACACTCTCGATTCTCCTGCTGGGTTTGGGTTGGGGGAAGCCTGTCCCTGTGGATGCCACCAGGCTGCGCCCTGGGCCTAAAGTAGGCATGGCCCTGGTGGGCCTCGCGGGGCCTGTGGCCAACCTGCTGACTGCGGCTATCCTGGCCATTCCTCTCAGGCTGCATCTCGTCCCCTTCATGCCGCGAAGGATGGGGGGCTTTATCGTTTCCTACGGCGAACTGGTCTCCTGGGTGGTTTGGCTGAACATCGCTATGGCCATCTTCAACCTGATACCCCTCACGCCGCTGGATGGTTCGAGACTCTTGGCCGTGCTCTTGCCCTCTCGCTGGTTCGACGTACTCGCTCGCTATGAACTCTATGGTCTGATTTTGGTATTGCTCCTGATCGTTCTGGAAAGATTCACCCAAACGGGCATTCTGACGAGGATACTTTTCCCTCCCATTGAGTTCGTGTGGTGGAGATTTACCAACCTGACTCCACCTTTTCCTTGGTAATATTTCTGAAACGCGGGGACTGGAGGAGTGTAGAGTGCGTATTGCTATCGGTGCTGATCACGCCGGCTTTCATCTAAAAGAGACCATAGCCGAACTCCTGGGCGAATTGGGCCATGAATACCACGACTTCGGAGCGTACAACGCTGAGCCCTCCGACTATCCCGATTCCGCCCGAGCTGTAGCCGAAGCCGTGGCCCAGGGTGATTTCCAGCGGGGCATCCTGGTCTGTGGCAACGGCATCGGCGTGTGCATCACGGCCAACAAAGTGCCGAACATTCGAGCGGCAGTGTGCCACGATACCCTCTCCGCCCGCCAGAGCAGAGAGAACCTCGATACCAATGTCCTCTGTCTGGGGGAGCGGATCATTGGCGTGGAACTGGCGCTGGAGATTGTGCGGGTGTGGCTGGCGGCCGAGTTCTCCGGCCTGGAGCGCTATCGCCGCCGGCTGGCGAAGATAGCCGAGCTAGAGGGAAAGTAAGCGATGCTCATCGGCATTGACGCCAGCCGAAGCGTGGCTCAGGAGCGAACCGGCACGGAGAACTACTCCCTTAACCTGATCCGCCACCTTTTAGCTTTACGAGGCGATCGCCGCTACCGCCTCTACTTCAATCGCCCCCCCTCTTTCCCCCCCAAGGCCTGCCCTGAGCAAAGTCGAAGGGTTGGGGGGGAGGAAGGGGGGGCGGCGACTTTGCAACCTTGCGACTTGCGAGTCATGCCTTTCCCCCGTCTCTGGACCCACCTGCGCCTATCCTGGGAGATGGCCTGCCGCCCTCCAGACCTGCTCTTCGTCCCCGCCCACGTCCTGCCCATCGTTCATCCTCGTCGCAGCGTGGTCACCATCCACGATCTGGGCTATCTGTATTATCCAGAGGCCCACCGCCTCCTGGATCGGCTCTACCTGAACCTCTCCACCCGCTACAACGCCCGAGCCGCCACCCATCTCATCGCCGACTCGTCGGCCACCAAACGCGACCTCATCAAGCGCTACGGGATTGTGCCTGATAAAATCACCGTCGTTTACCCCGGTTACGATAACATGGTCTTCCGGCCGGTGAGAGATGAGAAGGCCATCGAGGCCGTCAAAGCCAAATACGGTATCGCCGGCGACTACATCCTCTTTGTGGGAACCCTGCAACCCCGCAAAAACCTGATCCGCCTGATGGAAGCCTTCTCCAATATCCAATATCCAATATCCAATATCCAATTAGTGATCGCTGGGAAGAAGGGGTGGCTTTACCGTGAAATCTTCCAGCAGGTTGAAAAGTTGGGTTTAGAGGGAAAAGTGGTTTTCACGGGATATGTTCCTGAAGGTGACCTCCCCGCCCTCTTATCCGGCGCTCGCCTGTTCGTTTTCCCTTCCCTGTACGAGGGCTTTGGGCTGCCGGTCTTAGAGGCCCTGGCCTGTGGAACTCCCGTCGTCTGCTCCAACGTCTCCTCGCTCCCTGAGGTAGCGGGAGACGCGGCCGTCTTGGTTGATCCACTGGATGTGGAGGGGCTAGCGGCGGCCCTGGAGCGTGTCCTCGGCGACGAGGAGCTGCGAGCCGAATTGATAGAGCGCGGCTTCGAGCAGGCAAGGAGATTCTCGTGGGAGAGGTGCGCCCGCGAGACATTGAAGGTGCTGGAGAATGTTTGATGGTCGAATCGTCGGACCAAGGACCACCTGACCACCTGATCAAGGACTACCTGACCATTCTGGTTGTCAAGCTGTCTGATATCGGCGATGTCCTCACCGCCACCCCAGCCCTGCGTGCCCTGCGGGAGAGCTTTCCCGCCGCCCGCCTGGAGGCCCTCGTTCCCCCCAACTCCGCGCCCGTCCTGGCCGAATCGCCCCTGGTGGACGACGTCATCATCTTCGACAAATTCCAGTACGACCGGCCCATTGACGCCCTCAAGCCGTCGTCCCTGGCTGCTCTTGGCCGCTTCGCCCGCCATCTGCGCCGCCAACGCTACGACTGCCTGGTCATCCTACACCATCTCACCACGCGCTGGGGAGCGCTGAAGTACGCAGCCCTGGCCCTGACCAGCGGAGCCAAAGTTCGGGTCGGGCTGGACAACGGGCGAGGTTGGTTCCTGACCCATCGGGCGCACGATGACGGCTTCGGCGCCAGGCACGAGGTGGAGTATTGGCTGGACGTGGTGGGAACTATCGGGGCCGTGACGGAGGACACCTCGCTGGCGATGGCCATTGGCGAGAATGACCAAATCCCAATGACCAATGACCAATGTCCTCAGGTTGCGATTCATCCTGGCTCCGGTGGCTACAGCCTGGCGCGGCGGTGGTCGGCGGAGGGATTCGCCCGCGTGGCCGACGCGCTGGTCGAGCACCACGACGCGCGCATAGTCCTGGTGGGCACCCCCGCCGACGGCGTCTCCCAGGTCGCCTCACTGATGCGCTCGGAGGCCGTGAATTTGGAGGGGAGGACGAACCTGGGCCAATTGGCCGCCGTCCTGAAGAGGTGCGACCTGTTCATCGGGGCCGACTCCGGCGTGATGCACTTGGCGGCAGCGGTGGGTATGCCGCTAGTAGCCATCTTCGGGCCTTCCAATCACCGCGCCTGGGGGCCGTGGCTGCCTGGAGGCGAGGAACGAGGAATGAGGGACGAGGGACGAGACAGGGCTGTGATAGTGCGGGCAGACTTGCCTTGTAGTCCCTGTTCGTACGTGGGCTTCTCGGTAGGCCAGCGCGAGGGCTGCGAGGCTCGAACGTGCATGAGGCTGGTGACGCCGGAGATGGTGCTAGCGGCAGCAGAGAAGCTTTTGCGAAGTGACTTCCAACCTCCAACTTCCAACCTCCAACTTCCAACCTCCAACTTCCAACCTCCAACTTCCAACCTCCAACTTCCAACCTCCAACTTCCAACCTCCAACCTCCAACCTCCAACTTCCAATTTCCAACCTCCAACCTCCAACCTCCACCATCCTCGGCGTGCGGACAGATAACGTCAACTACGACCAAGCCCTCTCCCTTATTGAAGACTTTGTCGTCAGCGATAGCTCCCACCAGGTGGTGACCGTCAACCCTGAGTTCATCGTGGCCGCTCAGTCCGACGATGATTTTCGCAGCGTTCTCAACGCTTCTTCCCTGGCCCTGCCTGACGGGGTCGGCCTCCTCTGGGCGGCGCGTTTCCTCGGCCATCCTCTCCAGGAGCGGGTGGCGGGAACGGACACGGTGCAGCGCATCGCAGCTTTAGCTGCCCAAAAGGGCTACAGCCTGTTTCTATTGGGCGCTGCCCCCGGTGTGGCGGTAGCGACTGCTGCCCGACTCTGCCAGACATACCCCGGCTTGAGGATCGCCGGCACCCACGCCGGTTCGCCAGTCCTGGAGGAGGAGGATGAGATCGTTGGCCTGATTCAGAGGGCGAAGCCGGACATCCTCTTCGTGGCCTACGGAGCACCCCAACAGGACAAGTGGATCGCCCGCAACCTGGAGAGACTGGGAGTGCCAGTAGCCATGGGCGTGGGTGGCGCTTTCGATTTCATTTCTGGCCGGGCAAAACGGGCTCCCCGCTGGCTGCAGAGATTGGGCCTGGAGTGGTTGCACCGGCTCTGGCGCGAACCGTGGAGGTGGCGCAGGATGCTGGCCCTGCCGAAGTTTGTGTGGCTGGTGATGCGGGAGCGTTTGGCAAAAGTTTGAAAGTGTGCTGTTCTATTCGGGCAGCGGGGAACGCCGCCTGGTAGTGTATCGGCGAAAAGCAGGCGGCGTTTCGGATTGCGGATTGCGGATTGGGGACCACAATTTGCTTGTCAGGTCGAAACGTGATATAATCCAAAGCGAGGGATATAATGAGCTCGTAGAGAGGGGGGCTGGCTTTGACCGTGACTTTTGAAAAACTCACTGCAGACGCCAAACTGGTTCGACTATCTCATCCTCTGCTGTCCGAAGAGAAGGTGAAAGAGATCTGGCAAGCGCTAGAAGGGCGGCATAGATTAGAGTTCCTCCTGGATCTATGGCGAGCTAGTTTGGTGGCCACTGAGTCAAGTGACTTCAGCCCCCTGGCCAAACTTCTTGCAGATTGGGAAGCGACGGCGGAGATCCTGGCTGACAGCGATCTAGTTCAAGCAATTAAGGAGGAAAGGGAAGCCTTTGAGACAGAAAAGGGACGGTCATGGGAAGAGATACGCCAAGAACTCCATATCGCATAAGGCATGTCCGTCCCAAAGCGGAGCGCTACATAAAATCCCTGAGCCCCAAGATGCAGCGCCGGATTGATCAGGCGATGCAGAAGATATGCGATAACCCCTTTCGCAACCGGCATCCCCTTCACATCCGACAGTTGCGTGGAGAATTGGAAGGACTATTCGAATATCGGGGCATCCATTCCATGCGAATCATCTACGAGGTCTTCAAAGAAGAGCAAGAGATAGAGATCCTGAAAGTGGTTCCACACTTATGAGTGACTTTGGCCCGATGAGATGACAGCTTTAAACGCCAGGGAGAGAGACGCCGTCCGTTTGGCCACTGGCGCTTTTTGTTATGATACGCGCGGACTTTGACAAAGGTTTGGGTCATGACAAGCAAAGCTAAGCTTTTGCAATCACTGCCTAAATTAGCGAGTAGGAGCGTGCTAGTCGTCGGCGACATCTTCCTCGACGAATACATCTCCGGGCGAGCAACCCGACTATCGCGGGAGGCGCCCATCCCGGTACTGGAGTTCGCGGGAAAACGCTACCTGCCCGGCGGGGCGGCCAATCCTTCCAATAATATCGTCGCCCTGGGCGGGATGGCCTATCAGGTGGGCGTCATCGGAGACGACGAGGCGGGGCGGACGCTGCTGGCTAAGCTCAAGGAAGCAGGCATTGATACAGCAGCGGTGGTGACCGACCCCTCCCGCCCCACCACCACCAAGACCCGCATCGTCGCCCAGGGAAGCCTGCGCTTTCCCCAGCAGTTGGCCCGCATTGACCACCTGGACCGTTGCCCCGTGGCCGGGGAGGTGGAGAAAGCTATCGTGGCCCACCTTGAAGCCCTCGTCCCCCAGGTTGACGCCGTGCTGATCTCCGACTACCGGACGGGCGTGGCCAGCGAAGCGATCGTCGCGGCCTCGCTGAAATTAGCCCGCCAGCACAAGAAACTTGCTGCCGTGGACTCCCAGGGGAATCTCCACAAGTTCGCCGGCTTCGACCTGGTGAAGTGCAACCAGCGCGAGGCGGAGGCGGTGCTGGGGCGAAGCCTCTCCAGCGAAGGCGATTTTCGAGAGGCTCAACAGCAACTGCTGGCCGATCTCGAAATCCAGGCTATCCTCATCACTCGCGGACCTGAGGGCATGTCCCTTTTGGGCCGCGATGAGCCCTACGCCCACATCCCCGCCGCCAACGTCAGCGAGGTCTTCGACGTCACCGGAGCGGGGGACACCGTCATCGCCGTGGCCACCCTGGCCCTGGCCGCTGGCCTCGACCTCCTGCCGGCGGCACACCTGGCTAACTACGCCGCCGGCTTGGTGGTGCGCAAGCTAGGCAACGCCACCGCCACCCCGGAGGAGTTGGGCTGGGCCATCGAGAATTGGTGAAGGGAGAAAGCATTGGGTGAAGTGGTTTTCCTCCAAGAAGCGGTTACCATACGGGAGAAGTTGAGGGCCCAGGGCAAAACCATCGTCCTCACCAACGGCCACTTCGACATCTTGCACGTGGGCCACGTTGACTGCTTGCAGAGGGCGAAGGCGCTGGGCGATGTGCTGATCGTGGGACTGAACAGCGACGCTTCGACGCGGCTCCTCAAGGGCCAGAAGCGCCCCATCGTGCCCCAGGAGGAGCGGGCGCAACTGTTGGCGGCCCTGCAGTGTGTGGACTACGTGATCATCTTCGAGGAGAGGACGGCGGAGAGGCTGTTGGCTGCGCTGAGGCCTGAGGTCTACGTCAAGGGCGGGGACTGGGCTATTGAAGACCTGCCTGAGGCAAAAGTCATCGCCGAATGTGGCATCCGGGCGGAGATACTGCCCCAGGTGCCCAGCCGCTCGACGACGGACATCATCGAGACCATCCTGACTCGTTACGGGGGAGACGAATGACGACATTGAGCCAGACAGTAGAGGTTCCCCCAGCCACCGAGGGCATCGCCAAGGCAGCCGGCATCCTTTCTCTGGGCAACGTGGCCAGCCGAGTGTTGGGCCTGGTGCGGCAGACCGTCATAGCTGGCCTCTTCGGGGGCAGCCCTCATGTCAGCGCTTTCGTAGTGGCTGCCCAAGTGCCCACCATGATCTACGACCTCCTCATCGGGGGCCTGCTCAGCGCCGCCCTGGTGCCGGTCTTCAGTGACTATGCCTCGCCACAGAAACGACAGGAGCTTTGGCACATCTTCAGCGTCGTCGTCAGCTTGGCCGTTGTCATCCTCGGGCTTATCGTTATCCTCCTGGAGCTTTTCGCCCCTCAGGTGGCCTGGCTCTTGGGTAGTGGCTTCGACGCCCAGTTGCAGGCAGTGACTACCAGGATGATTCGCATTATTCTGCCAGCGGTGCTCTTCTTCGGGCTCTCTGGCATGGTCACCGGCCTGCTCTACACCCTGAAGCGCTTCACTTACCCGGCTTTCGGCGCCGCCATCTATAACGCTGGCATCATCACTTGTGCCTTGCTGTTGGCCGATAGAGTCAACATCTACAGCCTGGCGCTGGGCATTCTGCTGGGAGCGATGCTGCAACTGGCCATCCAATTGCCAGATTTGCGCGACGTCAGGTTCGCCTTTTCCCTCAACCTCTCCCACCCGGCTTTGCGCCGTATCGCCGGCCTCTACCTGCCCATAGTATTGGGCCTGGTTATCAGCCAGATAGGTATCGCCATTGACCGCAACCTGGCTTCGCGCACCGGCGGGGAGAGCATCGCTTGGATGGATTATGCCACCCGGCTGATTCAGCTTCCCATAGGCCTGGTGTCGGCGGCCATCTCCCTGGCCATCCTGCCGACTCTGTCGCAATATGGCTCGTCCGAAGCTCAAAGTTCAAAGTTCAAAGCTCAAAGCTCCGACCTCCAACCTCCAACCTCCAACCTCCAATCTCCAACCTCCAACTTCCAACACACCCTTGCCCTGGGCCTCAAGATGGTGCTGATGGCCATCACCCCAGCCACTATCGGACTCTTCATCCTGGCCACACCCATCGTGGCTCTCATCTATCAGCATGGCAACTTCGACGCCTATGACACTGCTCAAACAGCCATGGCCCTCCGCTACTACCTGCTGGGCCTGACCTTCGCCGCCATTGATCTGCCTCTGATCTTTGCTTTCTACGCCCGAAAGGACACTTTGACTCCGGCCCTGGTGGGAGTGCTGGGGGTTGTGGTCTACTTAATAGTAGCTCTGTCTCTGATCCGCCCGCTGGGCATGATCGGGCTGATCCTGGCCAACTCCGCTCAACTCACCGTTCACGCCCTGACCATGCTCGTACTTTTCCAGCGACGCATGGGGGGCTTAGGTGGACATGGGATCGTGGCTCTCGCTTTCAAAGCCCTCTCCGCCTCGCTGGTGATGGGAGGGGTAACCTACCTCGCCCTCAGTGGACTACAAGGAGTGCTCGATGCCAGCACCCTGGTGGGCAAGCTGGTCATCGTCGGCGGGGCAGGCGGTGTGGGGTTGGTTACATACCTGGGGATGATCGCCCTCCTGCGGGTGGAAGAGGCGAGGTTGGTCGGGAAGATAATCTGGCGAAAAGTGCGCCCTTCCAGTTGACAGTTGGAATTTGTCTTAGCACCCCAGAGTAGGGGGATAGAAAGCGCGAATTGCTGTCAACGGATTTTTTAAATGGATTGAACGGAAGATGTCACGTGCGGAGCTCCAATCCGTTCAATTCGTTCCCGGAATCCGTTGACAGTTACCCTCATCCCCCCGCTTTGACGTGCTATGAAATTTGTTGTTCAGGCCAAAGCGTAGTATAATAGAAGTGAAGATAGAAACCCAGATGAATTGGAGGTAAAAACATGGCTAAGAAATCGCGTCGCGCCAAGAAACGTTCGAAGAAGAAGAGAAGCATCCCGGCAGGCAGATCGAGGCAGCCAGCACCGGCGCCAAGCCCAACTGTGGCAAAGGAAACGGCGGCACTGGCGGAAGAGAAAGCAGCGAAGCTAGCCGAAGAGAAGACGGCAAAGCTGGCCGAGGAATATCGCTACGTGTATGTCGACCTGAAACGGATCGCTATCTTGGCCGGGGCAATGTTGGCTGCGCTGATCGTTCTATCCTTTGTGATCGGGTAGCAAGAACACGACGCACAGAATTCGCGGATAGCATACGGGGCAAGCAGAATACAAAACTGCTTGCCCCGCGTTGTTTGATAGGTTTAGAACGCCGATGCGCAGGATTTATGGATAAGGAGCATGCCACGTGGCCCTGGCAAACGCGCAACCGACCTGTAAATCCTGTCAGTCCGATAAATCCTGCTGTCCGTTGTTCCTCTGGGAAAAACTGGCCAGCAAGCGATGGCAAGCCATTTCGACGCCCCAGTGGATGGGCACGAGCAGCCAGAGGTTGCGGATGAAGAGGAAGATGATGCCTGTGGCGAAGGCCATGCTCCATCTCATGAGGACGTCCGCCGACCGCCACGGCACGCTCAAATCCGTACGCCAGGCTGGGTTAATTGACCATTCCAGGGTGACGAGCAGGAAGCCCAGGAAAATGCCTGCGTAATAATCGTCGAGGAGCAGGATGGCGGCGCTGCGGTAGAAGGCCCAGTGAGTTTCCAGGTAGATGGCCTCCCGCAAGAGGATCCACCCATTGGTAGAATCATCCCCCAAGCTTGCCCCTGGCCGCTGCCTTGCCGAGAGGGGCAGGGCAGCGACAGCGCGAGCGTACCACCACCAGATCAAGGCCAAAAGCAAGAAGGCGCCCCCGCCCAGCGCCGCCCCCAGGCCAATCCCCTTGACCCAATCGAGGTGCGTCAAGCCCATCAGCCGAGGCAGGGCAACTCCGCGCAGCAAAGCAGCGTAAGGGATGCCGATGTAGTACAGAAATCTGATGGCTTCCAGGAGCCAGTAGCGATAGGGCCAGCCCTTGATCGCCTCAGCCCAGCGTCCTAGTCGACCGGACCTCGGCCGGCGGTAGTGCCAGGCGATGTCAACTCCCAGAGCATAAAGTCCGATGGAGAAAACCACCCACAAGGTCGATTCCACTTGGTAGTCTATTAAGTTGAGCAGCGATGGCAGCGGATCCATGGGCCAGGGCCTCACTTGCCGTTCAACAGAAAAAGCCGCGGGAACGCTTCGACGATGGGGACACCCTCGGTGCAGCCGCGGCTAGCTAACAAGCACTTCGACAGAGCTCAGTACAAGAGTGGGCGAGAAGGGACTTGAACCCCCGACCTCACGGATGTGAACCGTGCGCTCTGACCAACTGAGCTACTCGCCCGTTACGTGGCTATTATACCATCCAATTTTGAAACGCGCAAATCGCTACTTGGGCATGGCCTTCAACTTCTCATACGCCAGGTGTACCTTTTTCTTAGGATAGCTGGGATAGGTGATAGACCACCAGTATTGCTCATCCTCCTCCGTCCAATCGGGGTCGGCGATGTAGATCAAGCTCATCAGCCCGATCCATGGAGACCAGTGCTCTTTGGCGTACTGGTAGGCCTGCACCAGGTAATCGGCCTGCTGCTCCTCCGTCACGGCATGCCAGGCGTACGCCGGATGTATGGGGTCGGTGGTCCAGCCGAACTCCAGCACTGCTACCTGCTTGTCGGCGTCTCCGTTTTCGACCATCACCTGGCGCAGGTCCTCCACGTGGCGGAAGCAATAGACGCGCTTTAGCTCCGGAGGGCTGGGATCGCCGGGGTTGCCCCAGACCGGATGCTCGGCCACCACCCCTGGATCTACCTCAGGGGGCGCTTTGTAGCCGGCACCGTGAGCCCCCAGGACATCGAAGTAGGGCTTGGCTCCGGCGGCGTACATTCCCCTGAGGAATTCAACGTCGGGAACGGCCACGTGATCCCAGCGGCTGGTCGGGGTCAGCCCCGCTGAGATGACCATGGCGTTGGGATCGGCCTCCTTGATACGCTGATAGCCGATTTTCAGCAGGGCGGTGTACTCTGCCGGATTGGGCGGCTTCTCTCCCCACTCACGGGACAGGTTGGGTTCGTTCCAGATCTCGTAAGCGCGGATGCGGCCAGCGTAGCGGCTAGCCAAAGCGTAGACGAAGTCGCCGAAATCCTCGTAGTTGGCGGGAGGGCCATTTCTGTACTCCCCGGCCCAATAAGGCTGGTGATCCAGGCGCACCACCAGGTCGAGTCCGTGCCCCTCCACCTGGCTGACGATGCGGTCGGTAAAGCTCCAGTCGAAGCAGCCTCTGCACGCCCCTTCGATGTCCCTCCAGCCGAAGCCCTGCTTGACCCAACCGAAGCCGGCTTCTTTGATCAGCGCAAGGTCACGATCGGCTACCTCCGGACGCCACCAGAGGAAGGCCTGCATGCCGTATTCCGGCGAGCTCATGGTCAGAGGTTTGGGGGGGCGAGGGGTAGGGGTGGGTGTGGCAGGAGGGACCGGCGTGTCGGTTGGAGGCTGAGGTGTTGGCGTGGCTGGTGGAGCCGGTGTATCTGTTGCAAGCTGACTTGATGGCGTGGGAGTATCGGTTGAGAGTGGTGCGGACGGTGTTGGTGTATCCGTCGGCTGTTGAGCGAGCGGTGTTGGCGTATCCTCCGGGGGTACGGCGGGCAGCATTGGCTCACCCCCCGTTTGAGCAGATGGGGTAGGAGTATCAGTTGCAACAGGCTTTTCCACCACAGCGGGGATTACCGCCACTGGCGCAGGCTCGTAGACGAACAGAGCCCAGATGGAGAAAGCTCCCGCGCAGAGACCCATCACCACCAGTAAAGTCGCCAACAGAAGTTGACTTGTAGTGCTTCTTTGCTTTCGAGATTGCAAACTAGCCTCCCCCAGGTAAACTGTTCAGACGAACGGAGGGCTGATTCTCCACAAGTTAAGGAGCACGGGCACGGGACAGCGGCCCGTGCTCCAATGCGTCAGGTTGTGAACCCTCCTAACCAACTCCAATGGGCCAGTGAAAATCCTCTTTGCCCTTACTCTTTGCCCTTGGTCTCCCTGCTAATAATCCGCCAGTGAAAGAGATATAGAGGCAAGCCAACGAGAATCATGGCCAAGATGGTGGAGGCGTCCCTGTGCCTTTGGGCTGTAACGGGATCGGTTTGGGAGCTCCTTTTTTCCCAATCCTCGTAATCCGCCAGCCACCGTTTGATGGTAGCTTTCTCCTCCTCAGATAGCCCCTCTTCCTCTTGAAGTTTCTCAATCCGCTCAAGTGGATAGGGCATACCAGGCCCTTGGTAAAGCCGTTGCATGTCCTCGGCTTGGGTGAAGACAAAAGCCTTCAATCCCATATCAACAAATCTGACTGTGCCAATGGTCAACAAGGCCAGCCCCACCAAGGCGAAAAGGTAAAGGTAGATCGTGCGGATAAGCGGGTGATGTTTTTTGTCTTCCATCATCATATCTCCTTTCTACTTTGGCATGTCGTGCAGGGCGGCATAGGCCGGCCGCCCGCTCCAGTCGCCGCGCACGATGCCGAATTTGGCTAGTTCGCTGCTGGCTCCAGCAACGGGCCAGAAATTGAGATTCCAGCTGAACATCGGCCCCACCCAGCCCCAGTTCTTACCCATCTGGTAGGCTCTGACCAGGAATTGGGCTTGCTCGGCCTCGGTGTTGTCGGCCGCGTAGTCGTAGCCCGGATTTGGCCCCACGCCCATACCCTCCGTGGCGGCCCAGCCGAACTCGGTAGGCCAGAGCCTCTTGCTGCTGTCACCGTATACGACCATGATGTTCCGAGACCCCTCCATGGTGCCACGGAAGACCCAGCTATGGTGATGATTGCCAGTGGGACCTTGGAACGCGGCCGAGGGATCGCTCCAGGTCCGCCAGTCGGCGTCGGGCGGCACGTTGTAGCCGCTGGGATGTACTCCCACCGCATCGCAGTAGTTCTTCAGCCCGGCCTGGTACATCTGTTCCAGGTAAACGAGGTCATCAACGGCCAGAGGCGGGTTATCCCCACAGGGGGTCAGTGCGCCGCTGACTACGACAGCGCCAGGATCCTTGGCTTTGATGGCTCGGTAGGCGGCGGCCAAAAGCTGCACGTAGCGGCCAGCGTCCAGGGCCTCGTTGCCCCACTCGTAGTGCAGGTTCTGCTCGTTCCAGATCTCGTAGGCCTGGACCCGGCCTTTGTAGCGCTCGGCCATCGCCGCCAGGAAGTCTGCGAAGTCTTGAGGGTTAGCCGGCGGACCCTCAACGCTGAGATCAGTATTCCCCGGCCTGGCCCAATTCGGCGCCTTGACCACGCTGAAAAGAATCTTAATACCGGCTGCTTGGCAACTTTCCACGAGTCGGTCCATTTCACCCCATTGGTATTGGCCTTTGGATGGCTCGTAATGCTTCCACTCAATCTGCTGCTTGAGCCATCGGAACCCCAGGTGCTTGACGGCGTTGATGATAGGCCCGTGATCCTGGTTAATGGCATGCACCTGGATGCCGTAGTCGAAACCGAGACCCGTAAGTGGCTTGGGCTTTGGCTTGGGGGTCGCAGTTGGCTTGGGCACAGGCGTAGGGGTCGCTGTTGGTAGCGGAGTGGCGGTAGGCATTGGCGTGGGGGTAGGCGTTGATGTGGGCGTGGATGTAGGTGTGGGGGTAGGAGTTGACGTTGGTGTTGGTGTTGGTGTAGGTGTAGGCGTCGGGGTGTAAGTAGGCGTTGGCGTGGAGGTGGGTTCGAGCACCCGGAGGCCAACGTCGCCTCGGCGGCTGACCGTCCGCCCCCCATCGGTAGAGATAGCCGCAGCGAAGGTGTAGTCGCCTGGCGCTCCAGCCGTCCACACGTAGCGAGGATCGTCCAGCGGCTTCATGATCTGGGATAGCTGGCCTGCTGCGTCTTGCACCGTCCAAATCAGCGCGAACTGACTTCCCACTGATGAAGGCGGTGTAAGCTCTCGGAAGCTGCGCACGACCTCCCAAACTCTCTCGTCGTTACCCTCATCAAGCAGATTGGCCACCGTTACGCCCCGCAGGTTGTATTGGGCTATCAGTTCCAGTTTGTGGGCCAGGCACTCCGCGTTACCCAGCCAAACCGTGTGCTGAGCACCGCTCTCGTCGGTGTAGTTGAACCAATAAGTCTGAGTGGCCTCATCGAAGTTAAGGCCGCCTGACTCCTCCAAATTAGACAGGGCCAGGATCACCTTTTCGCCGGGATCAATGGTGGCGTCCTCCGCCTCGACGGCGATCTGGACGAGGGGGGCCAGGGTTTCGATGTACGGCGCCCTGGTGGTGGTATCGCCAACCTTTTCCAGGCTATAGGTGGAGATAACCGGCTGGATCTTGTAGCGGTTCACCTCACCTACCGCCCAATCCAGCAGCGACTCCAGCCATCCTCCAGGAACGTAGGCCTCAGGGTCGTCAGGAACCGGGATCTCGAGGGCATCCACAGCCTGTCCCAAGGCACGCCAATCGTAAGCGCCTGTATCCCAGCTACCTCCGGCTCCCTGGGTAGGGATAGCGACCCTCAAGGTCAGCGATTGCCCGTTCTCGTGCAGCCTCTCGGCCAGCTCGGCGATGAACAGGCTGAACTCATCCCTCAGCTCGACGTTGATTCCTCGGTAGTCCAGGTCAATTCCCGCGCAAGCGCTATCAGCCGCCAGCCAGGCGATAGTCACCAGATGTTTGTACCGCAGTTCGGCGTTATAAAGCATGGCGTTAACAAGATCGTCCCTGATGCCACCCTCCTCGCTCCAATTGCGCAGGGTGGGCAAGATAGCAGGCGAGGCCATTTTGCCCAAACTGCACAGGGATTCGATGTCGCCGCTGATTCTGCCCTCATCGCTCAGGTAGAGACCGCGAGGATTTAGCCCTGCCAGGACTTCCTTTGCTTCAGGTAACATGGCATCTTCGCTAGATAGCCCAGTCGAAACAACTGGGGACACAGGCCTGGACTGCATCACCACCACCGAGGAGGGCACAGCGGACAAACGGGCTACGATCACATCATCCTCGGCGATGACGTGGCCGGGAAGCCACTGCCAATCCTCGCCCGTCCAGGTGTAGAGGTCGAGAGTGCGGTATGGCTCGGCGTCGTTGGGGATGGGCACGGTGAGCACCGCTTCCGTGGGCATCTCCCCCCGCAAGGCGATCTGGTAGAAGGGGCTTTTCACCTCCAGGTTATCGGGGATGGCTTCGGCCGCTTCCACCAGTTCCTTCCCGGCCGAGCCCTGCAGGAAGTCGAGGCGTGGCACCAGAGTGAGCTTGACCTTGATCGAGCCTGACAGCGCGGCGGGAGGGATCTCCAAGCGAGTGCCGTCGGGATCCTCCACCGACCAGTTGTCTTGATTGATGGCGGTGTAGCCAGTCCCCAGGATGCGATCCTTGAGCGAGATAGGCGGAAGAAGCAAGGCCACCAGAATCAACGAAGGGATCAGCACGAAGTTGATGCCTCGATTGATCCACTTTTTTGTTGTCACCGTGGTAATGGTATCTGACAAAGAGTTTGGTTTATCTTCCATTGAGATTCTCTCTCCTAAGTCTTAGAATGTGAGACCGAGGTCTCCCAGCACAACGGCTATTTTATCACAAGACAAGCCTTTTGGCAAATAGTAGCTCGCGAACTCCGTTTGCACAAAACGGGGTCTCCCTGTATAATAGCTCCGCATCTTGAACAGATCATCCATGATCTCGTAGCGAGGAGGATACTTGAGCCATAGACGATTAGGGTTGGTCATTGTCATCATTGTGGGCTTGTTGGTGAGTTGTGGGCCGAAAGAGGTTCCCCTCAATGAGGGGATAACGCCCAGGCCGACCAACACGGCTGTGCAGGAGGTGGCTCCGCCTCCGGCGACTGCGACGATAGCCAGGCCCTCACCGACAGCGACCAGTGAACGGCCTCTGGCGGCCATAGTGAACGGACAGTTCATCTTCCTGGCCGACTACCAGGAAGAGACGGCCAGGTTCGAGGCCGCTATGGCAGAGCAGGGCTTCGATCTGGAGAGCGAAGACGGCAAGGCCAGGCTGGCCCAGATGCGCCGCCAGGTTCTGGACTCGATGATCGAGCAGGTGCTCATCAAGCAGGCTGCCGCCCAAGAAGGCGTGGCCATCTCCGAAGAAGAGTTGGAAAGGGTGATCCAGGAGAGCATTGAGGGGGGAGGAGGCCAGGCAAGTTTTGAAGAGTGGCTGCTAACCAGCGACTTGACCTACGAGGATTTCAGAGAGGAGATCCGTTTCCAATTGCTGGCCCAGGCCATCTTCGAGCAGGTCACGGTTTCCGTCCCGACCACAGGCGAGCAGGTACACGCTCGTCACATCCTGGTAGAGACGGAAGCGGAAGCCCAGGCCATCTTGAATCAACTGCAAGCAGGAGAGGACTTCGCGGCCCTGGCCAGTCAACTATCCCAAGACCAGAACACCAAAGAAGCAGGGGGCGATTTGGGCTTCTTCCACCGGAGACAATTGATCTCGCCTGAACTTGAGGAGGCTGCCTTTGCCCTCCAGCCTGGCCAGATCAGCGGAGTAGTGCAGAGCCAATTCGGCTACCACGTCGTCCAGGTGCTGGAAAAGGCCCCCGATCGCCCTCTTCCGCCCGAACTGTTGAACGCTTTGAAGGAACAAGCTTTCGCCGGTTGGATGCAGGAGCGGCGGGAGGGCGCCACTATCGAGCGGTTCATTGATTAGAAACTGGATATTGGGTATTGGATATTGAGAGAATGGAGGCAACATGCCTAAGATCGCTATTACTGGCAAGGGGGGGGTGGGGAAGACTACTCTGGCCAGTTTGCTGGCCTATATCTACGCTGAGCGGGATCAGAGGGTGCTGGCCATAGACGCCGATCCCAACGCCAACCTGGCCTCGGCGCTGGGCTTCCCCGAGGAAGTGGCCGCTCAAATCGCCCCCATCGCCGAGATGGAGGAGCTCATCTACGAGCGCACCGGGGCCAAGCCGGGGGAGTACGGCGGCTTCTTCAAGCTGAACCCCCGCGTGGACGACATCCCCGACCGCTTCTCGGCCGAGTGGCGCGGCGTGAGGCTGCTGGTGATGGGCACCATCAAGGGCGGCGGCACTGGCTGCGTCTGCCCTGAGAGCGCGCTCCTCAAGCACCTGGTGCGCCATCTGCTTTTGCAGCGCTCTGAGGTGATTATCCTCGACATGGAAGCCGGCATCGAGCATCTGGGGCGGGGCACGGCCGGGGCAGTTGACGCCATGATCGTCGTCGTCGAGCCGGGGCAGCGCAGCTTGCGGACGGCTCAAACTATCTCTCGTTTGGCTGCTGACATCGGCATCGAGGAAGTTTACGTCGTGGGCAACAAAGTGCGGGGCCAGGCCGACCGGGATTTCATCACCGAGAGTCTGCCCGGCTTTCGAGTGATCGGCTTCCTTTCGGAGAGCTCCCTGGCCATCGAGGCCGACCGCCGGGGAGTCTCGGTCTTCGACCTCGACCCTCAGATGGTGGGGGAGGCCAAAGCTATCGCCAATGGCCTATCTAGCCTCTGAACTCACCCTGCGAATCCTCACTCGCATAATCCTGGCCTAACAAAGAAGCTCCGACCGTCGCTTACGATCGGAGCTTTCGCCGTCCAGGTGCATTGGGATACTGAGAACGCAAAAGGTACTTCAGGTCCGCCAGGTTTGAGCCAAAGCGGAGTGACTAGATGAAAAAGCCTTGTCCTCAGCAATCGGGGCGAGGCTCTTCTTTGGCTTGCCAGGTTTTCTCGCTACACCCTCACAGCGAGGAAGCAGGACTGATGCTCCATATCGCAACCCGCACAAGCCGGCTGAGGCTTGCCCTGAGCGCTAGCCGAAGGACGGCTATCGAAGGGGCACCACGGCAGCAGGCCAAGTACCTGCATTGCTTTTTCCCAAGTTTTATGCTATAATCCTATCAGGAAAGGGGTGATAGAGATGGCGATAGGCATTACGGTTGATAGTAAAGGTGTGGTCATCCCTATGGAGATGCTGAATGCCCAGGGTGAGGGTCTTGTCGTTCTCGCCTTGGCTCAAGGAGCCTACCTGATCATGCGTTCTGAGATGCTGGCGGCCTATCCCCGCCAACGTCTGTTGGAATTCAGCCGGACGGCGCAGGCCCTAGAACACTCGCGTCCCAAAGAAGGCATCACATTCACGCCCCGGAAGCAGCGAGCCTTGCGGGAGTTGAGCCAACAAGGGTACCTGGTCTCCGACGGGTTGGAATACGGTCTCCAGGCCATGGCGAATCCCAAAGTTACTCTGGAACAGGTGTGGCAGGGTTTGGCCAAAATGGAAGGTTCTCTGGCTCAGGAGGTACTCGCCGAACGGGAAGAACGGTAATGGTTTTCTACTTCTTTGACACCAGCGCCCTGGTCAAGCGGTATCACCTGGAGCCTGGCTCCGAGCGAGTCAACGCCATCTTTGACGACCAGGACAACGTCCTGATCATCTCGGGACTGGCGATTGTCGAAATGGCCTCGGCTTTGCAGCGCAAGCGGAACCGGGGCGAAATTACCTTCCAGGCTATGAATGATGCCCTGACCCAGTTTGCCAACAACGTATTAGGCGACCTCATCGTAGCCGGTTTCCGCAGCGGCTTCATCCAACAGGCCAGGGACCTGGTGTTGCAGCATGGCCTCAGGACGTTGGATGCCTTGCAGTTAACGGCCGCCCTGGGGTTCAGAGCGTTGTCGCCGGTGTTTGTTTGTGCAGACACCAGGCTGCGCCAGGCAGCTTCCGATGTGGGGTTGGCCATTCTAGATCCGGAAGAGACTTCGTAAAGGCATAATGGCACCTTTTTGAGCTAAAGAAGAGCAGCCAGACAAAAGAGCCTCGCCCTCAACAACCAGGGCGAGGCTCTTCTTTTACCAACGGTAGGCATTGAGTGACCAAAACCCTCTGGCAACGGTAACGCCGGTGCTCTCCAAATTAGCTATCGCCTGGACGATCTGGCGATGGCTCATGTCTTTGGACGGATCGTTATCCTGGTATACGGAGAGGATGCCAGGATGGTCAGGATCCTGGTCGTGCAGTTCCTTGAAGTCTCTCGGGTTCAAGGTGAGAATGGCACGGCCGACTGCTTTGGCGTGGGCAAAGTGGGCTGCATCGTCCTCACCAGTGAGCGGGGGGCGCACATCGGCGGGGGTCTCAACGTCGTGTCCGGCTTTGAGCAGCAATCGTCTCAATTCGTGGGAGAAGGCACAGTCATCGAGGTACAGCGCGAGGCTCAAGTTCAACTCCCTGGGAGAGCAGGTATTGCTTTTCTTCTTCCATCTCGCTCTCAATTAGGTCGCGGTGGATCTGGTAATAGGCAACGGCTTCCATGACTTGCCTCACTGGCAGGTCCATGTCCTTGGCTGCCTGCTCTACACTCAATTGATTGGCCCGCATCTTGTACACCAATTGCCCCACCGTCATGTTTCGCCCTTTCAGATAGGGCTGTTCTCGGCCTTTCTCCGGGCGGGTGACGAGGTATTGATAGTGCCCAAAGACCAATGGCTCTACCGCTGGTACGATCAGTTCTTTGAACCTCTCCAACTGACCCAGCATCCCCGCTTCGACACTGACGATGCGCCGGCCCGATAGCATTTCGTCCACGATCCAGAGGAAGGTGCCATAAGCCTGTTGGAGCAGATCGGCCCGCGAACGGACTGACAGGCGCCTCTGCAAAAGCTCCAGCAAGGTGGCCTCGGCTGTGGTCAGGTCTACTTGCACTCGAACTTTGTCTCGTTGTTTCGCTTTCACTGCCATGATTCACCTCCAGTCACTCCAATTATACAGCAAAATGGAGTGGCTGTCAAAGAGCCACAAGCCAATAGCTGCAAAGAGCCTCGCCCTCAACAACCAGGGGGAGGCTCTTCTTTGGCTTGCCAGGTCCGCGCTCTAGCGGTCAGATCAGCCGAGGATGTCATCAATGGGGTAGGCAAACATGATGCGGGTGGTCTGCCGAAAGCCAACCTTCTTCCAGAAGCCTAGCTCGCCGGGCACGGTCACGGCCAAAGACGAAGCCCCCCGTTCGCTGAATCTCTTGGCTATCTCCTGCACCAGGGCCTTGCCGATGCCGCGCCGCTGGTAGTTGGGGTGCACTGAGGCAATATGAATGATGGCCCTGGAGCCATCGTAGACCCCCCTGATGAGCCCCACCACCTTATAGTCCTCCTCGGCCACCAGGAACTCGGCGGCCTGGCACTGATGCACCCTCGACATGGCCTCAGGGCCGTCAATTTCGGGATGTCCATATTGCTGGTTGGCTTTCAGAATCTCCACCAACTGGTGAGCATCGCTGGGCACAAAGTCTCTGATTCGCATTTCACCGCCTCCCCTTCTTTGGTGCGAGTAATTATACCAGGTTTCAGTAGCTCTGGCAAAATGTGGTTGATGCCCCATGCTTCCTCAGCGTCCACTATCCTGAAGCTCCCAGAGGCGGAGCAACCAGTCTGGCATGGTGGCTTCTTTGATCAAGTCACCCCGTCTGAGGTAGGGCTTGACGTCCAGCACGGGGGTGCCGTCGTAGGCGTCCAGCCCCAGCACTTTCAGGACGTTCTCTTGACGCTCCAGCAGCTTCACCACCGTGACCCCGATGGGGTTGGGACGGACAGGGCTCCGCGTGGCGAACACCCCCACTAACGGTAACTCCTCCTTGTTCTCAGGATGAACTTTCAGCCGGGAGCGCCTGTCTTCGCCCACCTTGTGCAAGTAGAAGATGATCAGGACGTGGGAGAAGCCGTCTATTCCATCCAGGGCCTCCACCAACTGGGGAGCGATGACTACCTCGGAGACGATGCTTTCCCACTTGACGTCGCTTGGGTATTCGATGTCGTTGACCACTCGCCCAATGGGCACAAGGCTGATGCTCTCCCGTTGGATATTCTCTTCCATTTGCCTCAGTTTCCTTTCTCGAAGTGCACACCATTATAACACCAGCCCTTGCGAATAGCAAAATCGCCTCTGGACTAAAAACGCCTAATCCTGTATAATGGTGGCAAGCCACATGAATGTTTTGAGGGGAGGACTAGTGGGTACCCTGTACATAGTTGGAACGCCTATTGGCAACCTGGAGGACATATCTCTGCGGGCCCTGCGCATTCTGGGTGAAGTGGACCTCATCGCCGCCGAGGACACCCGCCGAACTCGGAAGCTCTTGACCCGCTATGAGATCAAGACGCCTCTCACCAGTTACTACGAGCACAACAAGCTGACCAAGCTGGACGAGCTTGTCAGCACTCTGCAGCAAAAGGACGTGGCCCTGGTTTCCGAGGCGGGTATGCCCGGCCTCTTCGATCCAGGCTATGAGCTCATCGAAGCGGCCATCGCGCGGGACATCCCCGTAGTTCCGGTGCCCGGCCCTTCGGCATTGATCACCGCTTTGGTGGTCTCAGGGCTGCCCACCGACAGCTTTCTCTATCTCGGCTTCTTACCCCGTCGCCAGAAGCAGCGTCGCCAGCTCCTGGTCTCGGTAGCCAGGGAGAGACGCACCCTGGTGGCCTTCGAAGCGCCCCACAGGCTGCGCGCTAGCCTGGCCGACCTGAAAGACGTGCTGGGCGACCGACGCATTGCCGTAGCTCGGGAACTGACCAAGGTGCATGAAGAGGTTTGGCGAGGGAGCATCAGCCAGGCCCTGGCCCATTTTGAGGAGAACCCTCCCCGAGGTGAGTTCACCCTGGTCATCCGGGGGGCGAGGGAGGAACGAGTAACGTGGGATGAGGAACAAGTGGTTGAAGTGTTGGCCGAGCTGATGGCAGAGGATGTAGAGAGGAAAGAGGCAGTCAAAGCAGTGTCTGATCTGGCGGGCTGGCCCAAGCGAGAGGTTTACAAGGTGGCGTTGAGGGAGTTCTGACTTTCGCTTTTGTGCCGAATGTGGTACAATTTGTGCAGCATGAAACCAGCGAACCCCTCATTCGACATTTTCGCCCGATTCGGCCAACTGTTGCGTGAAAAGGGATACGACACCTCCGAAAAGATTGATCGGCTGGTTAACGAGATCAAGCGCGAGACAACGGAAGATTGGTTGCATAGATGCCTTCGAGTGCCTCGCACCAGCGGAGTTTCTCGCAAAACACTCAACGAAGGAGGGCGAAGGTGATGAACCTCGATAGCTGGGCGCTTTTCCACGAAATAGACCCCGATGACATGCTGGGCCGCATCGCCGAGCTGCCCCAGCAATGCCGCCGCGCCTGGGCGAATGTGCAGAGCCTGGAGCTGCCTGCCGAATATCGCCAGGTCAACAAAATCGTAGTCCTGGGCATGGGCGGCTCGGCCATCGGCGGGGATCTGCTGCGTGTTTTGGCCGAGCCAGAATGTGCTGTGCCCATCGTGACCAACCGCGATTACACCGTGCCGGCCTTCGTCAACGCTGAGACCCTGGTCATCGCCTCCAGCTACTCTGGCAATACCGAGGAGACCCTCTCCGCCTTTGATCAGGCCCGCGAACGGGGAGCGAAGCTCCTGGCCATCACTACCGACGGCGAGTTGGCCCAGCGGGCACGAGAATTGGAAGTGCCTCTGTTGACCTTCCGCTACCAATCTCAGCCCCGCGCAGCTTTGGGATACTCCCTCGTTTCTTTGATCGGGGTCATGCAAAAACTGGGCTTCATCGGCGATAAAGAGGCCGACCTCGAAGAGGCCGCCGTCGTGCTGGAGACGCTGCAAGAGGAGATAAAGGAGACCGTCCCCGTAACCGAGAATCCCGCCAAGCAACTGGCGAAGCGGCTTTATGGCCACCTGCCCGTGATTTATGGGGCGGGATACCTGGCCGAAGTAGCTCACCGCTGGAAGACCCAACTCAACGAGAACGCCAAGGCCTGGAGCTTCTTCGAGCCACTGCCGGAGTTCAATCACAACGCCGTGGTCGGCTATCAGTTTCCGGAAGAGTTGGCCGAGCGGATCCTGGTGGTGATGCTTGTTTCCTCTCTGAATCACCCGCGCCACAAAGCACGGTTCCGGGTGACTCAGGAGATCTTAGCCAAGCGTGGGATTGCTTACGAGATAATCGAAGCCCGCGGCGAGAGTCCCCTGGCCCAGATGCTGTCGGCCATCCACTTCGGCGATTACGTCAGTTTTTACCTGGCCATGCTCTACGAGATTGATCCTACACCAGTAAAAGTCATTGATTACCTCAAAGAGCGCTTGGCTGAACTGTAGACTTCTGTTTGACAAAAGGATGCAAAAGAGGTATACTATTCTCAAGGTTTGATGATGTATCACTGGGGGGATGCGATTATGATTGTGTCCGCTTTACAAATCAGTAAACACTGCACTCCAAAACACTAAGGCTTGGTTCTGCCTTGGTGTTTTGTTGTTTGGGAAGCCGTCCGTTACTTACCTAATCAGAGGAGGCAAAAATGGACTCAGGGATGATCGGCAAGATCCAGAAGGCCAAGCGCTACGCCCAGGAGCTCGAGAGGATCGCTTTCAACGAGTTCCAGGTCACCTTTAAGGGAAACCACGATACGTATAAGGTGACCTACGACGAGGGGCAGTGGAGTTGCGGCTGCAACTTCTTTGCTAAACGGGGGGTGTGCAGCCACACCATGGCTCTGGAGAGGATCCTGGGGGTGATGCTTGCGCCGGGGGAAGAGGCCGCGGCATAAACGGCCCCAAGCTGATCATGCGGAAGGTAGTAGCGACTTCAGTCGCTTGAGACGACTGAAGTCATCACTACCAGTGGGGTATCGGGCGAGCCGATACCCCTTTTTGTTTCTTTTTCCAGAGTGTGGTAAAATTAGCCAGCATTGAGGACGACTTACAGCGTGTCTGAAAATTGACTCGACATCATTGACACCCCTCGCACTGTCATTGCGAGGGCGCGTAGCGCCCGAAGCAATCCCCTGCGTGGGCGGGAGATTGCTTCGCCTTCGGCTCGCAATGACACGGATTTGGGGAATTCTCAGAAACCTCTTAGGGAGAGATTATGCTCAAGAGATGGCAACTCTGGCTCGGCCTGGTTATCAGTGCTGTTTGCCTCTACGTAGTCCTGAGGGGCATGGAATTAGACCAGGTCTGGCTGGCCCTGAAGACGGCCAGGTATTGGTGGCTCATCCCCGGCGTGGCCGTTTACTTCTTCGGCGTCTGGGCCCGCACCTGGCGCTGGCATTACCTGTTGCGCCCCATGCTGCCCGTGCCCCTGACTCGCCTCTTCCCCGTGGTCTGCATAGGCTACATGGGCAACAACGTCTATCCCGCTCGCGCTGGCGAGGTCATCCGGGCCTATGTTCTCAAGAAGAAGGAAGGAGTGAGCATCAGCGCATCTCTGGCCACCATCGTGGTGGAGCGCATTTTCGATGGCGTGGTCATGCTCCTGTTCGTCTTTTTCTCCTTGCCTCTCGTCCCCATGCAGCAGTGGCTCAGGCAGGTAGTCTTCTTCGCCAGCTTGCTTTTCTTTGGCGCGCTGGCCGTTTTCTTCGTCATCGCCATCTCGCCCCAGCGCTCGCAAGTGGTTTACAACTGGCTCATCGAGCGACTGTTGCCGGCGCGCTTCCGGGAGCAGGCCCGTGGGCTGCTGGACCACTTCATGGAGGGCCTGCAGTGCCTGCGCAGCGGCAAGGACGTGTTGATGATCTTCATCACCTCATTGGTGATCTGGCTGGCAGAGACGGTCACGTACTGGTTCGTGATGCAGGGCTTCGATTTCAGCGTGTCTTTCTACGTGTTGATGCTGATGAACGGCGTGGTGAATCTGGCCACCACCATTCCCTCCAGCCCAGGCTACGTGGGCACTTTCGATGCTACTGGCATCGCGGTCCTGGCCACCTACGGCGTAAATTACGAGGTATCCACGGCCTACACCCTGATCCTTCACGCCGCGCTGTGGCTTCCCATCACCGTGCTGGGGGCATACTACATGTGGCGGGAGAGCGTCTCGTGGGCGGAGTTTGGGGTGGCAGCGGAGGTGAAAGCAGGAGGATAAATGAAAATCGGCATTATCGGCGGGGGAATCGCCGGGCTGACGGCGGCTTATGAGTTGGCCAAGCAGGGTCATGAGGTAGCTGTCTTCGAGAAAGAAGCGGAACTGGGCGGCCAAGCCAGCACTTTCCCCATCGAGGGGACTCGCCTGGAGAGGTTCTATCACCATCTCTTCACCAGCGACCGCCACATCATCCAGCTTATTAACGAGCTGGGCCTTTCGTCCAGGATGCGCTGGATTGACTCCCAGGTGGGCCTCTTTCACGGCGGCAAAGTCTACGATTTCGTCACCCCGCTGGACCTGCTGCGTTTTACCCCGTTGAGCTTGCCCAACCGCCTGTGGGCCGGTCTCGTCTCCGTCTACCTCCAGCGCCAGACCGATTGGCAGAAGTACGAAGGCATCACCGCCAAGGAGTGGCTCGGAAAATACGCGGGGGAAAGCGTCTACAATGCCATCTGGGAGCCGCTGTTGCGAAGCAAGTTCGGCGATAGCTACGATGAGGTATCCATGACCTGGTTCTGGGGGAAGATGCGCCTCCGTTTTGGCTCCCGCCCCAAAGGGATGCAGAAGGAGCAGTTGGGCTACATGGAGGGCAGCTTCCAGCTCCTGATCGTCGAGTTAGAGAAGCGGATCAAGGAGTTGGGAGGCGAGGTCTACACCAACACGCCTGTTGAGCGAGTCGCCGTGGAAACGGGGAAAGCAAGCGGACTCACGTTTCACGTTTCACGCGCCGCCCTGAGCTTGCCGAAGGGTTTCACGACTCGAAACCCGAAACTCGAACCCCGAAACTTCGATCTCATAATAGCCACCGTGCCCTCCTTCGCCTTCACCGAGATGGTGCCGGAGCTACCCTCTGACTACGTCGGGAAACTGAGACACGCTAAGTACCAGAGCGCGCTCTGCCTGGTGCTGAAGATGAAGCGGCCGCTCAGCTACATCTATTGGATGAACATCAGCGATCCCAGCATCCCCTTCGTCGCTGCCATTGAGCACACCAACTACATGCCGCCCGAGGTTTACGGCGGCAAGCACGTTTTATACCTCTCCAACTACTTGCCTTTGGACAGCCCGCTTTTCTCCCTTTCCAAAGGCGAGCTCCTGCAAAAGTACCTGCCTCACGTGCAGCGCATCAACCCCGAATTCGACCTGGATTGGGTGGAGGAGAGCTGGCTTTTCCGCGACGACGCGGGTCAGCCCATCATCACCTGCCACTACTCCCAACAAGTGCCCGACCATCAGACGCCTATCCAGGGATTGTACCTGGCCAACACCTCTCAGATCTACCCTGAGGACCGGGGCATGAACTACAGCGTACACCTGGGGCAGAAAATCGCTGGCATCGTTCAGAGGTTTGAAGTTTAAGGTTTGAAGTTGGAAGTTTGACAATGCGTTATCTCATCATCTCCGACGTTCATTCCAACCTGGCAGCTTTCGAAGCCGTCCTGGCCGACGCGGGCTCTTTCGACAAGGTCTGGTGTCTGGGCGATGTGGTAGGCTACGGCCCCGATCCCAACGAGTGCGTCGAGCAGTTGCGAGATTTGCCTCACGTCTGCGTGGTCGGCAATCACGATTGGGCGGTGCTGGGCAATATGGACACTGAGGATTTCAATCCCTACGCTAAAAGAGCCTGCCTTTGGACCAGGGAGCAGTTGTCACCTTCAAACCTTGAATATTTAGAGACGCTCCCCAGGAGTTTGGTCGAGGAGGGCTTCACCCTGGCCCACGGAAGCCCACGCCAGCCCATCTGGGAGTATATTCTGAATTCCTCTATTGCCCAGGCCAACTTCGAACATTTTGATACCAGGTTTTGTTTAGTTGGGCACACACATGTCCCAGTCATCTATCGTAGCCATGTTTTCGGCCATAATCCCAACCAGGCTTGCGACACGCTGACACCCTCCCTCAATGATCCCCTGGTCCTGGGCGAAGAGCGCCTGATCATCAACCCTGGCAGCGTAGGGCAGCCTCGCGACGGAGACCCTCGTGCCAGCTACGCCGTCCTCGATCCCGATGAACTCACCCTGGAATATCGGCGCATCTCGTACCCCATCGAAGACACTCAGGCGAGAATGATGGAGAAGGGTCTGCCAGTGCGCCTCATAATCCGTTTGGGATATGGTTGGTAAAGTGCGGGGAACCTTTCGACCCTTTATAGCGTCTCACCAGTGAGAGGGAATGAGTCAACGAGTTAACGAGTTTTAGGTCAATTCACTCGTTACCTCATTACTCGTTAACTCTACCACAAAAAGGAGGAAAGCAAAATGAAAAAGGTATTCTGTTTGATCGCCGTCGCAACTGTGCTGGCTGCCGTCGTGGGCTGCGCTGCGCCGCGCCCTGAGGTGGTGGAGAAAGAGGTGGTGGTCGAGAGGAGAGTCGTCGAGACTGTGATGGTCGAGAAGGAAGTGGCAGTCATGCCCTATTCGGCTACTGGCGTTCCCAGGCCCGCAGCCGATTTGGGGCTGGAGACCGTCGAAGAGCGCATGATCATCTGGACGGGAGACGTCTCCCTGATCGTGAAGGACGCGGAGGAGAGCTTGGAGGAGGTCGAAGCCATCGCCAAAGACCTGGGAGGCTACGTGGTCAACTCCAGTTCCTGGTACCAGGATGAGCAACTGCGCGCCCGCCTGACCATCCGCGTGCCGGCCGGGGAATTCGATGCGGCCATGGCGCGCCTCAAGGAGTTGGCCATCAGGGTCGAGAACAGGAACATCTCCACCCAGGACGTGACCGAGGAGTACACCGACCTCGACGCCCGGCTGCGCAACCTGGAGGCCACCGAGACGGAGCTATTGGAGCTCCTCACCGAAGTGCGCGAGCGGACGAGCAAGGCCGAGGACGTTCTGGCTGTGCATCGGGAGGTCTCCAACATCAGAGGGCAAATCGAGCAGGTCAAAGGGCGGATGCAATACCTGGAGAAGATGACGGCTATGGCCACCATCAACGTCGAATTGATCCCCGACGTGTTGGCCAAGCCTATCGTGGTCGCCGGCTGGCAACCAACCGGTACCGCAGCCAATGCCTTGCGAGCCCTGGTCAGAACCCTCCAGCGCATCGTAGATGCTGCTCTCTGGTTGATCATCTACGTCCTGCCCACCCTGGTAGTCATCGCCGTCCCCTTCGTCATCCTCTGGGCGATCTGGCGTCGGTGGAGGAGAAAGAGGAAGGCGGCATAGGGCCGGAGGTGCTCCACTTGCAGTAGCGGGCCGAAGTCGCCACTGCATCCAATTCATCTTAACCAGACCTGCACAAGAATAAAGCGGTTCGCCAAAGGCGAACCGCTTTATTCTTCTTTTCCTTGCACTTTACCTTCCGCGCCGAACGAGTTGACCTCGGCTGGTTTGGTCCGGCTGGCCTGGATTTGGCGATTCAGGCCGAGCGAGGTGAGCAGTTATTCAATCGAGAAGCGGGTTGGCAAATTCGCGGATATAGATGTCGAATGTGCCGCCCGTCCGGCCCCCAGCATATACCAACCATCGTCCATCACTCGACAAACGCGGCGTATCCATCTGCCAGCCCGTGCGTTGCTCCAAAGCGGTCACTCTCCCTCCCGCCAGGTTGGTCACATAGACGTTCCACTGGCCGGATCGGTTGGAGACGAATACCACGCCGCTGCCGTCCGGGATGATGGAGGGATAGCCATCGAAAGCCGGGGCATCTGTCACTCGGCGCAGATTTGAGCCGTCTGCGTCTATCAAGTAAATCTCGCTGTTGCCGTCCCGCTCACTGCGGAAGGCGATCATCCTGCCATCGGCCGACAAGGTTGGGAACCGATCGGCGGCCGGGTCGGTGGTCAGGCGCGTCCAGGCGCTGCTGTGTCCTGAGCGTGCCGAAGGGCTGCCGATGGGGGCGGTGTAGATGTCCCAGTTGCCGTCAGCGCGATTGCTGCTGAAGGCCAGCGCCAGGCCATCGGGGGTGAAGGTGGGGTGGACTTCATCCGTGCCCGCGTAGCCACTCAGAGCCGGTCGGACGTTGGCTCCATTGGTGTCCATCAGATAAATGCTCCAGTCGCCGTCCCGGTCGGAGGCGAAGGCAATGGCTGTGCCATCGGGCGAAAAGACCGGCGTGTCCTCTTGGGCGGAAGGCGTCTGAGTAAGATTGGTGGGTTGGCCACCTTTCACAGGCAGGCTAACTACATCCGGCTGGTCGTCCCACTACTTCTTCACATTGCCTCTCCACGAAGGGCTGGCTTGAACGGTGGTTTCCTCAATGTTCCGGGGTGATAAGCCCGATTGCCAAGACATCAGAATCGGCAATCTCGACGAATACGGGCTTCTCCCCCACCTCAAACTCCACCATCCCCATCTGAACTGGGACAACGACCGATTCATCACCGTCTCGGTTGGTGAGAATGGCATCGGTCGTGGAAGGGATCCTCACTGTCTTGGTGATCGTATTTGACCACAAAATGTAAAGCGAGCGATCCGGGCCAACGAACTTGTAAGCCTCGATTTTCTCAGGGACATCCTGGTAGATACCCAAACAATGCATCCCCTCGAGTTTTTCCGCGAAATGCTGGAAGGTGTTATAACCGTTGGTGGGTTCATGATTGGAGCTTATCAGCCACCGCTGCACCGCGCCCTCTGGTAAGTAGTGCTCCCTCGGATCATACCAGAAGATGTTGTCTACCCCAGCACCAAAGCCGCGGGTGAGTTCCCGTACGATAAAATCGCGCTGATTCTCCGAGCTCCTATTTGGGTCAGTCCACTGACCCGTCTCGGTTATCCAGATCTTCTTCCAATAGACCCCATTCCTGGACATTGTATCACGGATCTCATTCACTTTGCTAGCCATCGTGGGGAACTCAGCAACATTGATAGGGTAGTGATGCAGACTAACGCCATCGAAATACAGCCCAGCGCCATTTTGCAACGCCGTTTCAAAGAAGTCCCTTTCAAAACGTTCCCAGTAGACTTGTTGCCGAATAAGAAACCGGGTACAATTATGGGCATTCCGAGCATATGGGGAGGTGCCCATGATTACCGATTTGACCAAGTTTGATGATCGAGGATTCAGAGCGCTCACAGGATTGTCTCGTAAGGCTTTTTACCAATTGTTGCCTCTCTTCACTATTAGCTATGGGGAAGCGCTGTGGGAGAGATATGAACAACAGCGCTCTCGGCGCAAACGCAAACCGGGCGCGGGACAAAAAGGTCGCCTGAGCACGATGGAGAAGAAGCTGTTCTTTATCCTGTATTACCTCAAAGTCTATCCCACCTTCGATGTGTTGGGCGACCGTTTCGGTCTGGACCGTTCTAAAGCGTGCACCAATGTGCATAACCTGCTGCCAGTGTTAATCAAGGCACTGGACAAGGCGGGGGTGCTCCCCAAGCGCAAGTTTGAGTCTGTGCAAGAGTTGCACGCTGCCTTTGCGGAGATTGCCGACCTGTTCATTGATGCCACGGAACGTCCCCACCGCCGCCCCAAAGACGCTACCGCACAACGCCAGAAGTATAGCGGCAAGAAGAAGCGGCATACGGTGAAGAACACCGTCATCTCCAATGCCTGCCAGATGATTCTGTTCCTGGGCTACACGATGTTTGGCAGTCGCCATGACTACGCTTTGTTCAAAATGGAGTTCCCGCCGGATGTGGACTGGTTTCAAGCCTTCAGATTGTGGGTAGACTTAGGCTACTTGGGGATTCAAAAGGAGTATGCCGCCCTTGAAATCCACATCCCCCACAAGAAGCCCCGCAAATCCAAAGCCAACCCCAATCCAACGTTGACCAAGGTTCAGGTGGCCGAAAACCGCCAGATGAGCAAAGTGAGGGTTGTCGTGGAAAACGCCATCTGTCGGATGAAAAGATTCAACAGCTTGACCGCTCCTTTCCGAAATCACAAGGACAACTTGGTAGACGATGTTGCACTCGTAACTGCTGGACTGGCGAATTGGATGTTATCCGTGCATAACGCTTCTCCAGCCTAATTCAGCAACAAGTCTAGTAATCATACGCCAGGCCGCCGAAGAAAACCAAAGCATCGGGATCGAGGCTCTTGATCTTGGCGTAAAATATCCCTAGCTGTCTAGCATACTCGGCGGGGTAGGGCCCCCAGCATCCTACCGCTGGCCCATAGTTGGGCCGGGGGGCCTTTCCATCTGGTTCGTTGGTGAACTCCCAGGCGTCTACAACCTCAGCATAGCGAGGCACAACGACCTCCAGGAAGCTCTCCAGGGCCAGCGTGTCCGAAATGGGACCGCAGCTCTCCTCGGCTGCCCAGTCGGGGGCTCCGTAGATCACGGCTATGGCATCGAACCCCAATTCCCCAAGGCGGTCAAACACCGCGTCGTATTTGTCCCACTGGTACTCCCCTGGAGACGTTTCGACTCCAAGCCAGGGCAGGAAGACGCGCATCCAGCCCGCTCCCATTTCTCTGGCTACGGGGAAGTCGTATTCAATCACTTCGGGCACCACTACCCACGCCTCCCCAAAATCCACGCCCAGTTTGGCCCGTGGCGGCCCGTGCTTGCGAACCAGGGGGAGGCACACCGTATAGGTAGTCGTTGCCGGCATAGCAGTATCCATCGTATCCCTACATTCACTGAACGTCTGGGCATCTGCCCTCGTCTTGGTCATTGCAACAGCAAAAGCCACAGCACAGAGCAGGAACAGCATTGACAAGCCTAATCTGGCGGAACGGTTTTGACCTCTCATTTCACCCTTCTTTCCTTCGCATTGTTCATGATCACAAGACAAACGCCGGCCAACTTGCATCCATATTCTACCACAAAATGATTACGCCTGCGCCTACAAATGTTACGGGTCTGTAACGGTTTTGTCCTTGTTTCTTCACATTGGCCCTTCACGAATGGCTGGCTTCAGCCAATGGCAACCTTGCCCCTCAAAAGAAGGCCACGAAAGCATTTCGCACCTTTCGTGGCCTTTCGCGTCTTTCGTGGTTCAAACCGCCGCCTCATTCGCACTTTTCCCTCCAGTGCGCCGCCACGAGCATGATGTCCGCAATGTTAATATCACCGTCGCCGTCCTGGTCGTAGGTCGCGTCGTAACGGATGTCACCGATGGTGGTGTTCCAGCGGCAAGCCACCAGCATGATGTCCACGATGTTCACGACGCAGTTATCGTCCAGGTCGCCGGTGATTCGACCAAACTGGGTGTGGTCATAGGCAGCCGTTGTCCAGACGTCGTCGGCCATCACGGAAGGGATACCGGCGTTCTGCAAGTCGCTGATGAGCAGGTTCGTCACCATGAACGGCCCGTCTCTGCCTCCGTCGTGGATGAGCTCGCCGTCAAAACGTAGCGGGACGCTCTGAGTGCCCGTGATCAAAGCCGTCTGCGTGATGACGTGGGCCACGAACTGATCCTCGTCAGTCACCAGGTTGGCCGAGAAGATGAAGTCGCCGGCCCCCGCCGCCAGGACCTCCACGTCCACGGTCAGGGTCTCGTAGCGCCCATTGCCATCGGCGTCATCGGCACGGTCGGCATAGGTCCCCGTCAGTTGCACCGCCTGCGAGGCTACGGTCAGCAAGCGGTCCACCTGCCGATTGAACTGGGTCCCGGCGTCGCTCCCCTCCGCTGTGACGCGCAGATGAAGATAGCCGGGCGCGTTGGGGATGGCATACGTCCCCCGATAGATGCCGTCTCCCTGGTCGGTGAGGGTCAGCGTGTCAGTTATGGCGTCGGAACGGCTGAAGGTGGCCTGGACGGTTGCGCCAGCAATACCACCACCAGCCCCTTCCAGGGTTGCGGTCAGTACTGCTGTGTCGCCAATCTGGTAGTGGTTGCTATCCAGTGTGACCGACAGGGCACGGGTTGTTTCCATAGCAGCAAGAAGCAGGTAATCGGTGCCGGTGATGCCCACATCGCCAGCGGTGATGGTTGCAGTGTAGGACCCGGGCACGGTGGTGGTGAAGGCATAGGCGGCGAAGGGGGGTGTCATCTCGCTGCCGGGGCTAGTGGTGTAAGTGACCACATCGGTGTGAGCGGCAGCGTAGGCTGGGTCAATCACCGTGCCGACCGGATTAGTGAGCGTGATGCCCAGCGTGCCAGTCCCCCAGGAGAGGTAGAAGAGGCTGGCCCCGTCGGCATCCACCTGCAAGGTGTGTTCCGCTATCTCACCAGTGTTGAGGTGCCCACGCATGTCACTGGTGTATTCGGTTAAGCTGGGAACAGCTTGTGCAAGCATGGCAACAGCACTGGGTTCCGCGCATGGATTGGACATATCCAGAATCACATTCTGGATGCACTGATAGGACTGGCTGTGAAGCTGTCCTGTTGGTGGCTGGAAGTACGAGGGGTAGCCGACCCCTTTGCTGTGCGTCTCGTAGGTCTGGTAGCGTTCTTTTACATTACCCTGAATTGCTGGGTTGCCGTCTGTCCCGGCTTGAGCACTACGAGTACCGATGATCCCGTCATTGGGATCGGCCCAGCGCCTCAGATTCCGCCCCAGAAAGCTGTCACTTTTGTCACCGCCGATGAGGTAGTACAGCGGGGCAACTTCCTGTGACTTCGGACCATGCTCCTGATTCCACTCCTCCATTCTTCCTTTTTCCAGTTGACACAACCCTTCGTGCCCCTTGCACACGGAGGGGAGAAGCATGGGGCCGAATAGAAACTTGAGCCAGCCGTAAGGAATCCCCGCGTGGGGAGAGCCAAGAGTGATGAGGGCCTGGACGTCGTTTCGATACTGATAATCAGGACCCTCAATATAAGCCCGGCTGACCAGTCCTCCCATGCTGTGAGCGACAAGAATCACCTGCTGGGCCCCGGTCACTTGTTGCCTGACGTACGCTATCTGGTCTTTGAGGCACTCGGCGTTCTTCTCCAATGATGGTGTGCCAAGGAGTCCGGTGTCGTAATGGGCAACCCACACGTCAAAGCCGTCCTCTTTGAGCCAACGAGCCATCTCGCCAAAGGTTTCTGGAAGGTCAGAACCTATCTCCCACTCCCACACTCCATCACTGCATCGGGTGATCCCCGGCCCGATTCGGTGGCCATGCACCAGCACCACCGGCGGCTTGTCGAGGGGTGGGGGTGGTGTGGGCGTCCCCGTGAAATCCTGCCCTGTTGCGCTCGGCGGCACGCTCCCCGTGCGTGAGGCTGGCGAGAAGGTGTAGTTGCTTTTGAACGGCGTGAGGGTGTAGGTGCCAGCCGATAAGTCGCTGATGGTGTAATTCCCATTGCTGTCAGTGGTGGCGGTATGCCCCGCGCCGTCGGAGAGAGTTACATCGGAGATGGGATTGCTGTCAGTATCGGTCACCTGGCCAGAGATGGAGTAGGTGGGCTCTGGCCCGCCCGTAAACCGCAGAATGATCAGCCCCCCAGTCTTATCGGCAACGTAGGCGTAGTTCCCCGCCGCCGCCACGCCATTGGCAAACCCCAGCGTGTTGTAGAAGCCGGTCTCGCTGGGAGCCACCGGGTCGGAGACGTCGATGATGCGCAGGCTACCCCCATCGGCGACGTAGGCGTAGTTCCCCGCCACCGCCACGCCCCCGGCAGACCACATGTCGTAGAAGCCAGCCTCACTGGGGACCGCCGGGTCGGTGACGTTGATGATGCGCAGGCCGCCACGTATGTCGGCGACGTAGGCGTAGTTGCCTGCCACCGCCACGCCATGGGCAGACCCCGGCGTGTCGTAGAAGCCGGTCTCGGTGGGGGCCGCCGGGGCGGAGACGTCGATGATGCGCAGGCCTTCCCCACTATCGGCGACGTAGGCGTAGTTCCCCGCCACCGCCACGCCATAGGCATACCCCGGCGTGTCGTAGAAGCCGGCCTCGCTGGGAGCCGCCGGGTTGGTGACGTTGATGATGCGCAGGCCATCCCCACCGTTGGCGACGTAGGCGTAGTTGCCTGCCACCGCCACGCCCTGGGCAGACCCCGGCGTATCGTAGAAGCCGGCCTCGCTGGGAGCCGCCGGGTCGGAGACGTCGATGATGCGCAGGCCATCCCCACCGTTGGCGACGTAGGCGTAGTTCCCCGCTACCGCCACGCCATAGGCAGACCCCGGCGTATCGTAGAAGCCGGCCTCGCTGGGAGCCGCCGGGTCGGAGACGTTGATGATGCGCAGGCTTCTATAATCGGCGACGTAGGCGTAGTTCCCCGCCACCGCCACGGCCTCGGCAACCCCCGTGTCGTAGAAGCCGGTCTCGGTGGGAGCCGCCGGGTCGGAGACGTTGATGATGCGCAGGCCCGCCCAAACATCGGTGACGTAGGCGCAGTTCCCCGCCACCGCCACGCCCTCGGCAGACCACGGCGTGTCGTAGAAGCCGGCCTCGCTGGGGGCCGCCGGGTCGGTGACGTTGATGATGCGCAGGCCGCTGAACTCGGCGACGTAGGCGTAGTTCCCCGCCACCGCCACAGCTTGGGCAGACCCCGGCGTGGCGTAGAAGCCGGCCTCGCTGGGAGCCGCCGGGTTGGAGACGTTGATGATGCGCAGGCCGCTACCCCCATCGGCGACATAGACGTAATTCCCTGCCACCGCCACGTCATAGGCATACCCCGGCGTGTCGTAGAAGCCGGCCTGGCTGGGGGCCGCCGGGTCGGAGACGTTGATGATGCGCAGGCCCTCATCGTAATCGGCGACGTAGGCGTAGTTCCCCGCCACCGCCACGTCATAGGCATACCCCGGCGTGTCGTAGAAGCCATCCTGGGTGGGAGCCGCCGGGTCGGAGACGTTGATGATGCGCAGGCCAGTAGGCCAATCGGCGACGTAGGCGTAGTTCCCCGCCACCGCCACGCCATTGGCAATCCCCGGCGTGTGGTAGAAGCCAGCCTCGCTGGGGGCCGCCGGGTTGGAGACGTTGATGACGCTCAGGCCATCCCGATCGGCGACGTAGGCGTAGTTCCCCGCCACCGCCACGTCATGCACGACGCCGGGCAGTGGTACAGTCTTGCCCACCACGGTTGGTGAGGCTGGATTGGAGACGGCAAGGATGGTCAGGGCCGGCCCCTCGCCAATATAGGCATAGTTCCCCTGCACAGCCACGGCGTAGGTGGGGCCGCCTATGCGGCCCACGAATTCCACGTTTTCGGCATCGGCAGCCTGCACCATTGAGGCCGCTGAGGGAGCACCACGTTCAGTGGCCGCCGCTTCAGCTTCCAAGTCAGTGCTGTTCAGTGCGGTCAGTGATTCCAATGGTTGCCGCTCCAGGCGGGGGGCAGCAGAGACGCGGGTGGTGGTGCCGGGTGTGCTGTCAGCGAATGGGGAACGAATAAACGAATGGGCCTCAGCGGATTCGTTTATTCGCTTTGGATTCGTTGACAGGGACGCCACAGTAGGGGCAGCGGTGCTGGCCTGGAGCAGGATGGTGAGGATGAGGAGGGTGGTTAGGGCTAGAACAGCAATCGGCGGAAGGGCTCGCTTCAGTGTTGTGTTAATGTGTCTTTGCTTCATCGGAAGCTCCTTTACTTCGACAGGCTCAGTACAAGTACTTCGGCAGACTCAGTACAAGTCTGACTACGTGCAGATACAAAACGCCAGCCTCAGGGCACGCAAGGGCACGGCCTTGGCTGGCGTCGGGTTCAGGGATGATGTTTGCTGTGTCAGGCTGCGTTGTGTAGGCCGAGCTCCAGCGCACCGCTAACCACAGCTATTTTAGCACAGTTTGGCCCCCTGTCAAATCACAGACAGATGCGCCAGCCTCAGGGCACGGACCTGGCAGCAACGGATAGCAAACAGATAAGCGGATGGGGACCCTCGCCAGCTCATCTGTTTATCCGCTGCCCATCCGATGCGGTTGAGCAAGAGCGTTGTCAGCCCGGGACTCAGGTGGGAGCGGGACGCAGATTCAGCTCCATCCAGACCAAGAACTGCTGGCACGTCATCTCCTCGGTAAGTTCGAGCTTTGTCTTGTTCTCCAGATGCAGATGGAAAATGGGCTCGTAGCGATGCTGCTTCCAGTCGGCCCCGTAGCAGAGCCGAATGGCCGACAAATCAGCATGATTGTCGAAGCCGGCAACGATGTATGTCCCATCGAAGACATAGTACCGATACTCACGACCATCCGGCGTGACGATCTCCACCAGGCGGATAGTATACCTCTCCCAGGTTCCGCGAAGTTCCAAGATCGCTCGCCGGGACGTCACATCTCGTCGTACCACTTCTACACTGGCGAGATGTGCCCTTGCCAGCGAAATCAACCCATCAAAATGCGCTGCAATTCCTGTGTCCAATCCTGGACTCCTTTATGACAAAACTCCCAGTGGGCTACGTCAAGCTCCCAGGTTGGTTGCTCACGATGCA
>DAOUDK010000048.1:0-5448 GCA_034431315.1 Anaerolineae bacterium | reverse complement strand
TACCACATATAGTAGCAATTGATTGGAATGCACCTGCATATAGTGGCCAATCGCACTCACCCAAGTCTAACAGATTGCGAGCCCTACTCATCAAATTAGCCTTGACAGAGTACTAGTGGTTCCCAGTCACGAGGCAACGAGGAACGAGGCAACGGATGAGAACTCGTTCCCCGTTGCCTCATTACCCATCGACTTTCGCTCCCGCCTCACCGACTCCGTTGAGACCGCCCTGCGGGCGGGCGATGGCCTGGTCATCATTGATCGGGGCAACGGCGACGAGTGGCTCCTTTCCGAGCAGAACGCCTGCCCGGTGTGTGACTTGAGCTTCCCCGAGCTGACGCCGTCCATGTTCAGCTTCAACTCCCCGATGGGCATGTGCCCGGAGTGCAACGGACTGGGCGCTAAGATCGAGTTCGATCCCGACCGCTTCGTTGACCCAGACAAGACCCTGCACCAGGGCGGCGTCCGCACCTGGGGCGAGCTGCAGAAGAAGAAGTCCAGTTGGATGTACAAAGCGGCGCAGCAGATCGTCGAATACTTCGGCCACGACCTCGATACGCCCTGGCGCGACTTGTCCGAAGAGTGCCAGCAAGCCATCCTGTACGGCGGTGTCAAAGTGACTTGGCAATCGGAAAGCGAGCGGGCCGCGTGGCAGGGCGAGTGATCATACGAAGGGACGCTCAACGAGACCCGTCGTCGCTACAAGCAAACCAAGTCAGACTACATGCGCCGGTGGTACACCAGGTTCATGAACCAGCAGCTCTGCCCCGCCTGCCACGGCCAGCGGTTGCGGCCCGAAAGCGCGGCAGTGACCATCGGCGGCAAGACCATCAACCAGGTGACGGCGCTGAGTATCGGCGAGGTGCTGGAGTGGGTCGGGGGGCTGTGGCCGCAGATGTCGCCGGAACAGATGGAGATCGGTGAAGAGGTGCTGAAGGAGATCCGCGAGCGGCTCCAGTTCCTGATGAACGTCGGACTACATTACCTGACGCTCAACCGCCCTGCGCCGACCCTCTCCGGCGGTGAGGGGCAACGCATCCGGCTGGCCAGCCAGATCGGCTGCGGGCTGGTGGGCGTGCTCTACGTGCTGGACGAGCCCAGCATCGGTCTGCACGCCCGCGATAACCGCCGCCTGCTCGACACGCTGGAGCGGCTGCGCGACATGGGCAACACGGTCGTCATCATTGAGCACGACGAGCAGACCATGCGCACCGCCGATTGGATCGTGGACCTGGGGCCGGGCGCGGGCATCAACGGCGGCTGGGTGGTGGCCGCCGGCCCACTGCAAGCGATCATAGATACCCCCGACTCGCTGACCGGACGCTACCTGCGTGGTGAGCTGCATGTGATGTCGCCCAACGGCCAGCGGCGGCCGACCAACGACAAGTGGCTCACGGTCGTCGGCGTGCGGCAGAACAACCTCAAGAATCTGGAGGTGCGCTTCCCGCTGGGGCTGTTCACCTGCGTCACGGGGGTGTCGGGCAGCGGCAAGTCGTCGCTGGTGGCGCAGACGCTTCATCCCGCGCTGGCCCGTGTGTTGCACAACGCGACCCAGAAAGCGGGGGAGCACGACCGCATCGAGGGGCTGGGGCACGTGGACAAGGTGATCAGCATCACCCAGGACCCCATCGGGCGCACGCCCCGCTCCAACCCGGCCACCTACGTCCAGGTGATGACCCACATCCGCGAGCTGTTCGCCCTGACGCCGGAGGCGAAAGCGCGCGGCTACAAGAAGGGACGCTTCAGCTTCAACGTCAAGGGCGGGCGATGCGAGGCCTGCAAGGGCCACGGCAAGAAGAAGGTGGAGATGCACTTCCTGCCCGACGTGTGGGTGACCTGCAACGTGTGCAAAGGCACGCGCTTCAATCGGGAGACGCTGCAAATCCGCTACAAGGGCAAGAACATCTCTGAGGTGCTGGACATGGACGTAGACGAGGCGCTGGCGTTCTTCGCCAACGTGCCCAAGATAAAGCGCATCCTACAAACGCTGGCCGACGTGGGGCTGGGCTACGTCAAACTGGGCCAGAGCGCGACCACGCTCTCCGGTGGCGAGGCGCAGCGGGTCAAGCTGTCCAAGGAGTTGGCCCGCGTCTCCACCGGCGACACGGTCTACATCCTGGACGAGCCCACCACCGGCCTGCACTTCGCCGACATCCAAAAGCTGCTGGACGTGCTCCATCGCCTGACCGACGCCGGCAACACCGTCATCGTCATCGAGCACAACCTGGACGTGATCAAGACCGCCGACTGGATCGTGGACCTGGGGCCGGAGGGCGGCGATGCGGGCGGCTACATCGTGGCTCAGGGGACGCCGGAGGAGGTGGTGCGGGTGGAGGGGAGTTATACGGGGCAGTTCTTGAAGGGTATGCTTTGAGAAGGTAGATTCTATGAAGATGCAAAACCAAACAGCTCTCGTTACCGGGGCTGCTCTAGGCTACAAGAATGGCGGACCCTCAATCGGCAGTGCAATTGCCTTTAAGCTTGCTGCCGAAGGCGCCAGGGTCGTCGCGGTGGATATCCTGGAAGAAATGGGGCAAAGAACAGTTGACAAGATCAAACAGAACGGAGGCTCAGGCATATTTGTAAGATGCGATGTGTCAAAAACGGACGAGGTCATCAGGGCCATCGAGATAACGAAGCAGGAGTTCGGCGGACTGCACTGCCTCGTCAACTGTGCCGCCACCTACGAGGGCGACATCGCCAGGAACGTGGTCGAGATCTCGGAGCAAGACTGGCGCCATACCATTGAGGTGAACCTGAACGGTTACTTCCGCTTTGCCAAGTACGCCATCCCGCTGATGCTGCAGAGTGGTGGGGGAGCCATCGTCAACATCTCGTCCGGGACGGCCTTCCGGGTGCTCAAGAACTTCAGCGTCTACCCGGTAACGAAGGCGGCGATCAATGCCTTGACGCGGACCCTGGCCATTGACTTCGCCCCGCACATCCGGACCAACGCGATCTGTCCCGGTTTTGTGCGGATCGCGAACTCGGAGAACGAGCGCACCCCGGAGGAAGTCGAGGCCTGGATTGGGCGCATCGCCAAAACCTATCCGCTGCAAAGGGTCTGTACGGTCGAGGAAATCGCCAACGTGGCCCTGTTCTTGCTCAGCGACGACTCCTCGTACATCAACGGCCAGTGCATCGTCGTTGATGGTGGGCGATCCGTAGCCGATAGGCACGAGTTCTGACATGATTCGATTCGAGAAGGCCAGGCCGAAGGATGCCGCCGCGTTGGCTCGTACGTACACGCCATTTCTACAAAAAGGTGGGGTTTGTCGAAGTCGGGACAGACGGCCGGGGCGGGCTCCTTTTCGAAAAGCGCATCCGCGCCGGAGGTCCCAGGGGAGGCAGATGATGATGGAATACCGCAAGCTGGGGAGAACCGGCCTGGACGTCAGTGTCATAGGATTGGGCACTGAGCATATGGAGCAGCAGAGGGATACGATGGACGTGGTCCTACGTACTGCCGTGGAAGCGGGCGTCAATTACGTTGATCTGCTCCACATCGGACCTGACTATTGGGACCTTTTTGGCCCTGTGCTCAGGCTTTACCGGGACAAGCTCATCCTGGCTGCCCATTGGGGAGGCGGGCCTCGCTATGACATGGACTATTGCCAGCGTACCTTTGCCAACATCCTTTCTTGTGTGGGCAACGACTATGTCGAGGTCGCGATGCTCACGATGGTTGACACGGAGAGAAAGTGGAACGAGTGGGTGCAGGAGTCACTGGAGCATTTGCGGCGCTACCAGGAGCAGGGACGCATTGGCGCCATCGGCATGAGCACCCACCGTGCGCCGATGGCCCTCGAAGCGGTCAACAGCGGCTTGATTGACGTCCTCATGTTCCCGCTCAACTTGACCTCGCACGTCGTCGAGACAGAGATTGCGGTGTGCCAGGCCTGTGCAGACCAGGGCATAGGCCTGGTGGCGATGAAGCCCTACCGGGGCGGCACGTTGTTTGTTGCCGAGGGCGAGCCATCGGGCATCACTCCAGCCCAGTGCCTCCATTACGTACTCTCACTGCCAGTATCCACGACGGTGCCCGGCGTCAAGAACGTCGAAGAACTTCGAGCGGCGTTGCACTATTGGGAAGCGACCGACGAGGAAAAGGACTATGGACCGGTCCTAACCGACGTTCATCGCTATCTGGAGGGATGGTGTACCTTCTGCAACCACTGTCTTCCCTGCCCGCAGGATATAGACATCGCTCAGGTGATGGGTTTGGAGTTCTGGGCACAGTGGGCGCTCGAAGAAGACAACGACGAGAAGGCCGAGGTGCTGGCCGCGTATACTGCCCTTCCGGTCAAGGCCTCAGAGTGCATCGAGTGCGGCGACTGTGTGGAGCGTTGTCCCTTTGATGTGGACGTGATCTCGAGAATGGAGAAAGCAATCGAGTTATTCGGAGCGTGACGTGCTCCGGTCCCTAGCGGCCAACACCGGCAGATGTGATGCCGATGGTAGAAAGCTACACGGGACAGTTTTCACAACAACAGCTCAAACGACGCAATTCAAGGAGGCGTATCCAATGCATCAGATTGAACTTCGTGGCAGTTATGTAGAGATGGGACGCCAGCAGGGTCGTCCTCTGAAGGGCATGACCCTTCCCCCACCGGATCCAAAGATGCTCCGTTTTGTCAAACAGTGCGAAGAGATCGTGGGGCAGTATGCGCCGGAGCTATTGGATGAGGTGCGCGGGCTGGCAGAGGCTGCCGAATTAGACTATGACGCCGTGCTCATCCCAACTCTGACCGCCCCCTTTGACCCCCAGGAGGTGCACAGTTGCACTGTGCTGGCGGTCCTGCCGGAGCGGACGGCCGACGGCCGGCCCATCGTTGGCCGGAACTATGACTTTTTCCACGACATATCCGAGGAGGGGGCCACAACCTATCGCACCTATCCCCAGGCGCGCTATGCCAGCCTGGGCAACTGCGACATCTGGGTGGGGCGCGAAGATGGGCTCAACGAAGCCGGCCTCTTTGTGGGGATTGCCGCTTTTTTCCTGCCGGGCTTGCAGCCAGGTCTGACCTTCTGGCTCATCGCCCGCCTTGTCCTCGATCGCTGTGCGACGGTGGACGAGGGGCTGGAGTTGATTCAAAACATGCCCCATGCGGGCAGTTGGACCTACCTCCTGGCGGATCAGTCCGGCAAAGCCGCGGTCGTGGAACCGACCGTGGAGGGGATCGAGATACGTTATCCGCAAGATGGGCTGCTGATTATGACCAACCACGCCGTCTGTCCAGCATGGGCCGGGAAAGAGACCTTTGTGCCGCCGGATTCTCATCCCCGCTACAACCGTCTCCGCGAGTTGCTTGGGGGAAATGGGTTGGTAGATGGGGATTTCGAAGCAAAACGGGGTAGGAAAATCAACCCCAGGATTCTGGCTTCCAATCTTAGCAAAATTGGGGGAGAATAGGGCATCTCATATCAAGGAGGTGCTCTATGCACATT
>DAOUDK010000047.1:0-33918 GCA_034431315.1 Anaerolineae bacterium | reverse complement strand
CAGGCCGAGGCGTTTCAGGCCGTAATAAAAGAGGCTGCCGAACAGAAGCAGATAGGCGGCCAATCCTATGAACCCTGTCGTCGCCAAAATGTCCAAAGTCTCGTTGTGCGAGCGATCGAAAGTCTCGCCTGGTTTCAAAGAAGCCAAAGCGGGCGGTAGATAGGGGCTGAGGACGACGATCATGGTCTCTGGCCCATAGCCAATGAGAACTCGCCGTGGATCGGCGGTAATGAGATTGACGGTTCCTTCCCAAGCTAGCATCCTTTGCTGGGCTGTGCGCGTTTCGAGATCGAGAATACCACTCAGCCGCCCAAGATAAGGCATCTCTCGTATGGACTCGAAGGGGGTATCGGGCCGGTTCAAAGTTATCAGAAAGAGGCCAAGAATGATCGCTACTCCAAGTATGGCTAGAGTAAATCCCTTCTTGCCTCTTGAGGCCGCCCAAAGAAGAAAAAAGAAGAACGTGCCGCCCAGAAGGCCCAGCAAAGGCCCGCGGCTTTGGGTGAAGAGGATGCAGAGCAATTGAATAACGAGGAGGCAGGCGTAGCACCCGCTGAGAGCGTAGAGAGACACAGCTCTTTTCCCACGGCGAATGGCGGAAGAGATCTGCATCAGTCGCCCTATCGTCAGGGGAACGATCATGATCAGGTAAGCTGCCACGAAGATGGGGTTGCCCATAGTTGAAATAGCACGGACAGTAACACTTGCGCCTATGTTGCTCCAGGCTATGGGATCCAAGCCGTAGTGCTGCATAAGGCCGTAAAGCGATATGGGCAAGCTGGTGAGGAGGATAACAGTGATCAAGCGGTGGAGCTGCTTCCGATGGCGCAAGCTATGCAGAATCATAAAGAAGATCACGATATAGGAGAGGGTGGTGTAAGTGCCCTGCATTCGGTGGTAGGAGCCCCAGAGACTGAGTCGGGGGGCGATGGAGGTGATGGTGGTGAGGATGTAGACTATAGCAAGGAGTAATGTGGGAAGGGTCAGAGGGGTTCTAGATACTAGATATTGGGTATTAGTTTCTAGTTTCCAGCTTCTGGTTTCCAGCATCTTGATTACCCAGGCCAGCGCCATCACCAGGGCAATAGAACGCATCAAGGCGATCTTGTCGGACTCAAAAGAGCGCTGGCTGTACACGTTGAAGAAGAGGGGCACGACGACGACCAGTGCCATCCAGCCTGCTTCGATGACCTTATCACAGAGAACGCTTAAACCTGTTTGCTCAGTGACATAATTGTCTCTCAAGCTCTGAGTCCTTTTGAATGTGGGGCGCGGAAGGGGGCGGCTCGTCGGTGCAATGATTATATCATTAAGGGGACAAAATTACAACATTGCGTTCTTGTTCAAACTATGGTATGATATTGAGGAGCTGCCTCGCTGGAGAAGCTCGGCAAGATCACTAAAGCAGGAGTCAAAATTCCCAAATGCCGAATACCCAATACCTAATACCAAATACCAAACTACTCCCTCCCTACGGCGGCCGGCTGGTAGATCTGCTGGTTCCGGCTGAGGAGGTGGCTGAACTCAAGGCCCGCGCCAGCAAATTGCCCTCGTTGCAGCTTTCGGCGCGGGCGGAGTGCGACCTGGAGTTGCTGGCGGTGGGAGCGTTTTCCCCGCTGGATCGCTTCATGGGCCAGGAGGATCACCAGCACGTGCTGGACGAGATGCGGCTGACCAGTGGTCACATCTTTCCCATCCCGGTGACGCTGCCGGTAGAGCATAGTCCGGCGATTCGTCTGGATCGAGATGTTGCCCTGCGCAACGCCAAGAACGAGCTGCTGGCGGTGATGACCATTGAGGAGATATACGAGTGGGGTCGGGACGAGGTGGCGCAGAAGGTCTTTGGCTCGCTGGACCTACGCCATCCGCTGGTGGCGGAAATGCACCGCTGGGGACGGCTCAACGTCTCAGGCCCATTGCGGGTGCTGCAATTGCCGCGCCACTACGACTTCCAAAACCTACGCCTCACACCAACCCAATCGCGAGCCAGGCTAGAGGCGTTCGGCTACCAGAACGTGGTGGCTTTCCAGACGCGCAACCCTCTGCACCGCGTGCACGAGGAGCTCACCAAGCGGGCGGCCGAAGAGGTGGGCGGGGTGTTGCTGCTCCACCCGGTGGTGGGCATGACCAAGCCGGGTGACGTGGACCATTTCACCCGCGTGCGCACTTATAAGGCGTTGGCGGCCAACCATTATGACCCCGATCTCATCTTGCTGGCCTTGTTGCCGCTGGCCATGCGGCTGGCTGGGCCGCGCGAGGCACTGTGGCACACGCTGATCCGGCGCAACTATGGGGCCAACTATTTGATCGTGGGGCGAGATCATGCCGGCCCTGGGGTGGACTCGACGGGCAAGCCCTTTTACGGTCCCTACGACGCCCAGGAGTTGGTCCAACAGTACAGCGACGAGCTGGGGGTGGGGGTGGTGCCGTTCCGCATGCTGGTCTACCTGCCGGACGAGGAGCGGTACGAGGAGGTCTCCAAGGTGCCGGCCGGGGCGCGGACCGCGGCTATCTCCGGCACCCAGGTGCGCGAGGAGTATCTGAACAACGGCCGAGCGCTGCCCTCCTGGTTCACCCGCCCGGAGGTGGCAGAGATCCTGGCCGAGACCTACCCGCCGCGCCACAAGCAGGGAGTCTGCATCTGGTTCACCGGTCTGAGCGGGTCGGGCAAGTCCACCACGGCCGAGGTGCTGACAGTGCTGCTGCAAGAGCATGGCCGCCACGTGACAGTGCTGGACGGCGACGTGGTGCGGACTCATCTGTCCAAGGGGTTGGGGTTCAGCAAAGAGGACCGCGATACCAACATCCGGCGGATCGGCTTCGTGGCGTCCGAGATCGTGCGCCACGGCGGCACAGCAGTGTGTGCGGCGGTGAGCCCCTACCGGGCCACGCGCAACGACGTGCGAAACATGGTGGGCAAGGAACACTACGTCGAGGTGTTTGTAGACACGCCGCTGGAGGTGTGCGAGCAGCGGGATGCCAAGGGGCTGTACGCCAAAGCGCGGCGGGGGGAGATCAAGGGTTTCACGGGGATTGATGATCCGTACGAAGCGCCCCGCCACGCTGAGATCGTGCTCGATACGGTGAACTGCGCGGCTGAGGAGAACGCCCACCTAATCCTCGATTACCTGGTTGAGCAGGGCTTTATCCGTAGTCCGGTGGCGGCCGGGGATGACAGCCAACATGAATCTGGAGTTATGATATAAGCTCCAAGGCCCGTCCCCGGGCCGTCAAGTCCGCGCCCGAGGACGGGCGCTAGAGCCTTATAGGCCGGGGATGATAGCCAGCATGGATAGTCGTATGAGTTGTATTGAGGAGGGTACACATGCAGAGCAGAGACGTGACGTTTCAGCAGGCGCTAGACACTGTAGAGATGCTATCGCCAGGCGAGCAGGTGGAATTGATTGAGGTTATCTGCCGTCGTCTGATGGGGCGACGTCGCTCCGAGTCAGCGGCTGATGTCCGCGAGGCCCGCGCCGATTATCGGGCTGGCACAGTGCGCTGGGGTACAGCGGCTGACGCAATGGAGGAATCGCTGCGTCGCCAGTTGCTGGAGGTGCTCCTGGCGCCGGTGGAGCCGCGCAGGATGACGCGTCAACTTGTGACGTACGAGGAGTTCCTGGCCTGGGCTGACGAGGACACCTTGGCCGAATGGATAGATGGGGAGGTGGTGATGTACAGTCCGGCTAGTGATAGGCATCAAGACATTTCCGGCTTTCTGGAAAGTGCGTTGCGTTCCTTTGTGGAATTGCGTCAACTGGGTATAGTGCGCAGCGCGCCGTTTCAGATGAAGCTGGCGCAGTCTGGCCGGGAGCCGGACTTGCTCTTCGTGGCCAAAACCAACCTGGGGCGGTTGAAAGAGACTTACCTGGACGGCCCTGCTGACCTGGTAGTGGAGATTGTCTCGCCAGAGAGTGTGGGGCGGGACCGGGGGGTCAAGTTCTACGAATACGAACAAGCTGGCATCCCAGAGTATTGGTTGATTGACCCTCAAACAAAGCGGGCCGAGTTCTATCAGTTGACGGCAGCCAATCAATACCGGCTCATGCAACCCGACCCAGAGGGGATCTATCGCTCTGCGGTGTTGCCCGACCTTTGGCTGCGGGTGGAGTGGCTGTGGCAAGAGCCGCTGCCCTCGCCGATTCGCACGCTGGCTGAGATCGTTGGCATGGACCCATCGCTGGCGGAGGCCTTTGAGCGGGCACTGGCTGGGGAATAACATGTTCAACTTCCTGCGCAAACGGAAGCAACCAAAAGTCTTCGTCATCGGCCTGGACTGCGCCGCGCCGGAGTTGGTCTTTGATGCCTGGCGCGACCAACTGCCCAATCTGCGCCGGTTGATGGAGGGTGGCATTTATGGCGACTTGATGTCCTCGATTCCCGCCATCACCGTGCCGGCCTGGAGCTCGATGCTCAGCGGTAAGGATCCGGGGGTGCTGGGCTTTTACGGCTTCCGCAACCGGGCTGATTATTCCTACGATAAGATGACCATTGCCACCGGTGCGGCGATGAAGGAAAAGCGGGTCTGGGACATCCTGGGCGAGGCGGGTAAGCGGGTCATCGTGGTCGGCGTGCCGCAAACCTACCCGATCCGACCGGTCAACGGCTGTCTCATCTCCGGCTTTCTCACCCCGTCGGTGGAAAAGCAGTATACCTACCCCAACGAGCTGCGCTACGAGATCGAGCGGGCGCTGGACGGGGAAGAGTACGACGTGGACGTGCGCCAGTTCCGCACCGAGGACAAGGACTTTTTGCTCCAGCAGATCTACACCATGAACGAAAAGCAGTTCAAGGTGATGCGCTATCTGATGGAGAACAAGCCGTGGGACTTCTTCATGTTTGTGGATATGGGGGTGGACCGGATTCACCACGGGATGTGGAAGTATCACGACACGACTCATCCCAAACACGAGCCGGGCAACAAGTATCAGCACGCTATCCGCGACTACTACATTCACCTGGATCGGCAGATCGGGACGCTGCTGGAGCTGGTGCCTGAGGAGACGACGATTCTGGTCGTCTCGGATCACGGGATCAAGGCGATGCACGGAGGCATCTGCGTCAACGAGTGGCTGCGCCGGGAGGGGTATCTGGTGTTGGAGGAGGAACCCGAGGGAGAAGGGCTAACCCCTTTTGGCAAGGTAAAGGTAGATTGGGGCAAAACCAGGGTGTGGGGATCCGGCGGCTATTACGCGCGCATCTTTATCAACGTGGAGGGGCGCGAGCCGCAGGGGACGGTCCCGGCCGCGGGGTACGAGGCCTTCCGCGATGAGCTGGCCGATGTGCTCCGCGCCATTCCCGCACCGGACGGGAGCGACATCGGGACGCGGGTCTTCAAGCCTCAGGAGGTCTACCGCGAGGTGCGCAACATCGCCCCCGACCTGATTGTCTATTTCGGCGATCTCTCCTGGCGTTCGGTGGGCAGCTTTGGGCACGGGGGCGTCTACACTTTTGAGAACGACATCGGCCCGGATGACGCCAATCACGCCGAGAATGGGATGTTCATCCTGGCCAATCCGCGAGTGAAGGGCGGCGGCCAGCAGGTGGCTGCCCGTCAACTTATGGACATCGCGCCAACGATTCTGGAGGCGTTTGGCTTGCCGATTCCGCAGGATATGCAGGGAAGCGTCATTGGAAGTTGGGGGAAGTAAAGGAGGTTATCATGCCCAGGACAGCGTTTGACCCTCAGGTGCACGGTTTTGCGTTCGTGAATTGGTGGCAACTCGACGAAGTGGAGCGGCAGCAGTTGCACGAAGCTTTCGCTGGCTATCTCACGCGGGGGCGCATTCTTGGGGCGGCTGCGTTCGGGCTGGTCGGACGTCTCCTCATCTCTCGCGGCATCGTGGCCCTGCGCGACAAGCTGGAAAGCGACCTCGCCCAGGGGTATGGTCTGTGTGGGGGGATGTGCTTCTCCGCCCTCGACTTCTACCAGGCTGGGCTCCCTGTCCCCAGGGGGCAGCATGCCAACGATCAACCCGCCTCAGGGACGCCTCTGCGCGCCTATCTATGGAAGCGACAGTTGGACAGCCTGGTCAGCGACGGCGCCAGGGTCATGGCCTGGCTGATCACTTTGAACTACGTTCCCCAGGGCCGCCTGTTTCGAGGAGGAGCCGCCCGGCTGCTGGAGCGATCAAAAGAGGAGTGGGCAAAGCTGAAGGCCTTCGTGGACGCCGGCGAGCCGATTCCGCTTGGGCTGGTGCGCGACACAGAGAACGTCTACTATAACCATCAGGTTCTGGCCATCGGCTACGACGAGGTGGATGAGACACAGGGCACGATCTACCTGTATGACCCGAACTGTCCGGATAGGGAGTCCCACATCCGCATCGAATTGGGCGCGCGCTTGCTTGATGGGCGAGAAAGCTGTGATGCGCCAGCGCCGCTGCGGGGCTTCTACTGCGAAGGCTATGTGCCCTCTGATCCAACCGAGGCCATTGGGTAGTCAGATTTGGGCGCTGTCGGACATGGCCGGCACACAACAAGCAATAACAAGTGAAGAAGGCCCTTCCGCAACGGAAGGGCCTTCCCTATCCTGGATATCTGTAGGGCGGGAGGGATTCGAACCCTCATGGAGTTGCCTCCAGCGGATTTTAAGTCCGCAGCGTCTGCCATTTCGCCACCGCCCCATAGACAAAGGGCTGATAGCAACTCGTCTCGCTATCAGCCTTGGTCACCGATTATTTTGGAGGCGACGGCCGGATTTGAACCGGCGATAAGGGTTTTGCAGACCCTCGCCTTACCACTTGGCGACGTCGCCACTCAGCCATTAGCTCTTGCAAAGCGGGCGGTGGGATTCGAACCCATGACCTTCTCCTTGGCAAGGAGACGTTCTACCACTGAACTACGCCCGCATAGTTCGCCAGTGCCGAGGCCCAGATTTGAACTGGGGACACCCTGATTTTCAGTCAGGTGCTCTACCAAGCTGAGCTACCTCGGCCAATCTTCAGCAGGGTTATTTTATACTATCTTGGCTATCTTGTCAAGCCCGGCATTTCGGCTTCGAGGGAACCTTTTTCATCCTCTTCGCGTCTAGTAACTGAATTGACATACTGTGTCCAAAAGGAGGTCACGAAGATGAAGAGGAGAATTTTGTTAGCTACAGTTTTGCTTCTGGGATTGGTCGCAGCTACGGCGGGAACTTCGTACGCCGACGGTATCATTATCCCCAAGCCGCCCCCCCACGTCCCGATCACCGAAGTTCCCAACCTGACCATCAAGTATCACCGCGTGAGGGTGACCATTGAGAACCAGGTGGCTACCACTCACGTGGATCAGGTCTTTGTCAACGAAGCGCGCTACGAGATGGAGGGCACTTACATCTTCCCTCTGCCCGAGGAGGCGGCGATCTCGGAGTTCTCCATGTGGGTGGATGGGGAGAAGCTGGAAGGCCAGATCCTCGACAAGGACCAGGCCCGCCGCATCTACGAGGACATCGTGCGCCGCCGCAAAGACCCTGCTCTCCTCGAATACGTGGGCAGGAACGCTTTCCAGGCTCGTATCTTCCCCATCCCCCCCCACGGGGAACGGCGCGTCGAGCTGGAGTACAGCCAGATGCTCCCGATGGAGAGAGGGCTGGTCAAGTACGTTTACCCCCTGGACACCGAGCGGTTTTCCGCCAGGCCCCTGGAGGAAGTGGCCATCAGCGTGGAGCTACATTCCAACGAGCCCATCAAGGCCATCTATTCCTCCAGCCACCAGGTGGCGGTGGATCGTCGTGGCGAATACAACGCCACAGTGGGCTACGAGGAGTACGACGTGCTTCCCGACCGCGATTTCGAACTCTATTACACCATCTCAGACGAGGATTTCGGGCTCAACCTGCTGAGCTACCGCCAACCCGATGAGGACGGCTTCTTCCTCCTGCTCGTCGCCCCCAAGGTCGAGGTCGATGAGAGAGAGGTGGTGGCCAAAGACGTTATCCTCGTCCTGGACACCTCGGGCAGCATGCGAGGCGAGAAGCTGGCTCAGGCGAAGGGCGCGCTGGAGTTTGTGCTCGATAACCTGAACGACGAGGACCGGTTCAACGTCATCGCTTTCAGCACGGGCGTGCGTCAGTATGCCACCAGGCTCCAGCCAACTGAGGAGCGAAACGAGGCCCTGTACTTCGTGCGGGAACTGGAAGCCGTGGGCGGCACCGACATCAACCGCGCCCTGTTAGAAGCTCTGGCCCAGGCCGAAGAAGAGCGGCCCACGCTCATCATCTTCCTCACCGATGGCCTGGCTACAGAGGGAGTTGTTAACACGGAGCAGATCATCGCCAATGTCGCCCAGTCGGCCACAAAGGCGGCCAGGGTTTTCACCTTCGGCGTGGGCGATGAGGTCAACACCGTCCTGCTGGACACGCTGGCTCAGAGCCACCGCGGGGCCAGCGCGTACGTGCGGCCGGGGCAGTCTATCGAAGAGGAGGTCTCGGCCTTCTACGCCAAGGTCAGCTCGCCGCTTCTGGCCGATCTCGATCTCGATTTCGGCGCTGTGCACATCGAGGATACCTATCCTTACCCCCTGCCCGATCTCTTCGCGGGCACTCAACTGGTGCTGGTGGGTCGCTATCGCCAGGGCGGTTTCACCACCGTCACCCTGGAGGGCGAGGTGAATGACCGTCTTCAGCGTTTTGCTTACGAAGACCTCCACTTTCGGAACGAGGGGGGCGAGTCGTTCATACCTCGCCTCTGGGCGACGCGCAAGATCGGCTATCTGCTGAGCCAAATCCGGCTCCACGGTGAGAGCAGGGAGCTGGTAGACGAGATCGTGAGCCTGAGCGTGCGCTATGGCATCATCACCCCTTACACGTCCTTCCTGGTGGAAGAAACAGAGAGGGCGCTGACCGAGGCTGGACGGGAGGTCATTGTCGAGAAGGAAGTCCAGATTATGGCCACCCCAGCGCCGGCCTTCGGGGCAGAGGCGGTGGAGAAGAGCGTCATTCAGGAATCCCTGCGCGATGCGGACACGGTGGCCGCGCCGACTGCCGCCGAAGTCAAGCACGTGGGCGAAAAGGCCTTCGTCCTGTACGATGGGATGTGGACCGACACTCTCTACGAGCCGGATCGGATGGAGACGGCCAAGGTGGGATTCGGCACCGAGGGCTATTTCGATCTCCTCGCGGCGCGGCTGGAGTGGGGCAAATACTTCGCCCTGGGCCAGCACGTCATCGTCGTCCTGGAGGGCCAGGCCTACGAGGTGATCGAAGGGGACTACGAGATTGCTCTGACCCCGGTCACAAGGCCTGTCCTGAGCCCGGTCGCAAGGCCGACGGAACCGTCACCCACCGTCCAAGCTCCTGAACCTACGCCCACCGTCCACTCGGCTGAGCCTACCCCGACCACAGCCCCAGCTTCGACGGAGGGCCAGGGGAAGCCGATCTGCCCCGGCGCGGCTCTCAGCGCGGTGCTGCCCCTGCTGGGCCTAGCTTTTGCCTGGCGGAGACGTTAGACGAGCCTTCTCAACCCTTCCCCTGCTTTTCGAAAAGCCCATCGGTAGGGGCAACCGCGCGGTTGCCCCTACCATAAGAACGTACCCCTTTCGACACGTCCGCTGCAATCCGTTTTGACATCTCAGAAGTTATGTGGTAAACTACTGCCACTTACATACCTGGAGCCATCGAGTCAGTGCCTCCAGCTCAAGGAGGCCATTATTACTTTGGTGTCGAGCATCTCTGCTCGACATCCCAAATACAGAAGTCACCACTGGGTGACAAGGAGGAAAAAAGATGAAAAACTATCGAGTCTTTGCTAATCGCTGGTTCAGGATTGGAGGTGTTGTGCTGGTTTTGGGAGCGGTGTTGCTGGCGGCGGTGCTCAATTTGCCAGCGTCTGCCGACCCTCCTGAGCCGGCGGATACGCCCTCATCTGTGGTTGAGCCAGGCCAGGTGTTCTTGGACACCTCTGGCATAGTCTGGGATAGCCCCATAGAAATTGCCAGTAGTGCTAACGGCTGGACCAACATCATGACCGAGGACTTCGAAGGGACGTTCCCTAGCTCTGGCTGGACCTTGGGCGAGAGCGGGGATGGCGACTACAAATGGGCCAAGAGGACCTGTAGACCCCATAACGGGAGTTATAGTGCCTGGGCCGTGGGCGGCGGAGCCAACGGTAGCAGCTTGCAATGTGGGTCCTACTATCCCAACAATGCCCAATCGTATATGATCTACGGCCCCTTCGATTTGAGCAGCGCCACCGACGCCGAGCTCACTTTCTACCGCTGGAATAACACTATTGACCCTGATCACCTTTTGTGGGGCGCTTCCCTGGACGGCAACCATTTTTATGGCACTGTCGCCATCGGGAATTCTGGTGGGTGGCAATATACGAGCTTCGATTTGACCAATGTCTACACTTTGGGTGATGTCACCGGCCAATCCCAGGTCTGGATCGCCTTCTTCTTCATAAGTAACTCGAGCTACAATGACTCCGAGGGAGCTTACGTAGACGATGTCACTCTTCGGGCGGCAACCGGTGACTGCCCTGGGGCATCGGACAAGAGCTATATCCAAAAAACAGACAACGAAAACAATCAGCACTATGGCTACGCCGACGGGGATATGTATCCGGGCAACACGGACTGCATTTACAACGAACGTGATAAATCCCTGTGCCCGGACCTTACGAATCCCTTGGCGCCCATTGAGTTCAATATCGTCCTGGATTCCCTGCCGTCACCCATCACGAGTGCCGCGCTCAATATCTATGCCTGGGACGTTGATGAGGAGGGGGATCCACAGGACCCAGGCAGGCCAGTGGAACGAGACGAGGTCTACTTTAACGGCCACTTCGTTGGCACCCTGACCGGATGGAACCAAACGTGGAGCACTTCGCACTTCTCCATTGACCCCCTCTCGGTGCAGCAGGGAAACAACCTGGTGCAAGTGTTGATAGACGAATACGATGGCTGCTGGTGTGTGAGTATTGACTGGGGTCAGTTGGTGCTGGGTGGCGGCGGAGGGGCGGCGTCCATCTACTCGGCTGCCCCCGATAGAACCTGCTATCAGCCTGGTTGGCCGTTGTACTTGCAGATGATACTGCGCACCACCCTGCAGAGCCAGGAGGTGAGGATCGAGGTCAACATCGTTGACCACAACAACGTTACCAGGGCTAGCTGGACGGATACCAGGACCATCTACGGTCCCGGCACGAACAACGACATCGTTGCTGGCTTGACTATACCAGCCGGCGCTCCCGAAGGCGACTACACCATCAAAATCTTCGTCTATGACACCTGTAGTGAGACCCAGAATGATTACTATGAGATACCCATTCGGGTTGACGAGACGTGCGGGGAGACTGTGACGGTGACTGCGACGGCCACCAGGACACCTACTAGTACGCCCACCAGGACCCCTACTCCTACCATGACACCTACCCCCACGCCGACACCCACCAGGACGCCGACCAGGACACCGACGCCCACTAGCACGCCTACCAGGACTCCTACTCCTACCAATACGCCTACGATGACGCCCACGCCCACAGTGACGCCCTACTTCAAAGCCGGCGACTGGATTGACTACGCTCCCAGCGGGATGCCCGACTTCGACCAGAGGCAATATAACTGGACATACCCTGGGACGCAAACTTGGACCTACTGCGGCCCGCTGGCGGTGGCCAACTGCCTGTGGTGGTTCGACTCCAAGATGGAGCCCAACCCGGTGTCCCCGCGGGCGAAGAACGACAACTATCCGATGGTGTCATCGTACAACCCTGGCCAGTGGGATGACCATGATCCGATGAACGTGCGCCCGTTCGTTGACGACCTGGCCTGGCTGATGGACACCGACGGGCAGCGGACTGGTATCCCACATTCGGGCACCTACCTGACCGACATGTACGATGCCATCAACCAATACCTGGTGGACCGTGGCCTGGATGAGAACTACGAGGTTACGTTGATGCCGCGGCCCAGTTTGGAGTGGGTGGAGTACGAGGTGGAGCGCAGCGAGGACGTCATCCTGCTTATGGGCTACTGGACGTGGAACTCCGAGCGGCAGGAGTGGGAGCGCCTGGGTGGCCACTTCGTCACTATGGCGGGGGTGGATTCGCGCAACGATCTAGTATTCTTCAGCAATCCCATCAAGAACAGCGCCGAGGCGGGTTGGTCAGGTCGGGTACTGGATGGCTCATTGCTACTTCCGCACGATCCTGGCCACCCATACGACTTGCACAACGACGCAGGCAACGTCTCCCACGACATGTACTGGGCTGTGCCGACCGACAGCCCGGGTGGAATTTGGGGGCCGTTCGCTTACGCCGATAGTTACGACGCCATTGCGGCTTTCGCTGGCCAGAACTTCTCTCGAGATTTCCCTGAGCGATACAGGCCAAGTCGGGACTTGAGCGAGTATGCCCAAGCGGCAATTCAGACCGAGGTCGAGTATGCTATCGCTATCTCGCCTGTTTGCACCGTGGATGGCACCAAGAAGGCCAGCCCCGTGCAGGTGAAGGCCGGCGAAAATGCGGCGGTGGTGCTGACCATCACCGGCCATGGTGACTGCCCAGTCAGCGCGAGACATGCTGACGTGATGCTGGTCATTGACCGCTCAGGCAGCATGGAGGGTATGCCTCTACAGGATGCCAAGGACGCGGCCAAGGCCTTCGTTGATGGACTGGACCTGAGTCCGGGAGCTGATCAGGTGGGCCTGGTGTCCTACTCTAGCTCGGCCATTCTCAATCATTGGCTGAGCCAAAGCTCAGGAACGGTTAGAGCGGCCATTGATGCTTTGATGTCCGGTGGACAGACCAACATCACCGATGGCATCAACAAGGCCCAGGAAGAGCTGGAAAGCGTGCGGCACGTTCCCGAAAATCGGCCGATCATGATCCTGATGACCGATGGCCAGCACAACGTGGGCTCTGGCCCTGGGCCAGCGGCGGATGCGGCGAAGGCCAAGGGGACGCGGATCATCACCATCGGCCTGGGGAACGTGGACGAGACAGAGTTGAAGAACCTGGCCTCTTCTCCCGGCGACTACTACTACGCGCCGACGAGCGACGAACTAGAGCACATCTACGAGCAGATCGCCGGCACCATCACAGGGATGCCGGCTACCAACATAATCCTCACCGATACCCTCGCCCTCAACGTGGAGCTGGTTCCCAACTCCTTCTTCGGCTTGCCACTGCCTAGCGTGGATTGGACCAACAAGGTCATAGTCTGGGAGATTCCGGTTCTGGGGAGGGACGAGACGAAGACCTTCGGCTATCGGGTGCACGTGCCCGAGGATACTCCGGGGGGGGAGCTGTGCTTCAACGAATCAACGATAGCTACCTACGTCAACTCCAACGGCCATGACGATGCTCTGATCTACCCGCCAGCCTGTGTCACGGTCAAGCCCTCTCTCCACGACGTCTACTGCAAGGACCATCTCACGGATGACGGGTCTGTGCCCTCCAACCCCAATTTTGAGGCCTGGTGGGAGAGCCCCGACATCTGGAACAGGCGCCAAGCGGACGGGGTAGAGCAGCATGAGAACCCTCAGGCCGGTCAGGTTAACTACGTCTACGTCAAGGTGCGCAACCGAGGCAACGCCCTGATGACGAACGTCAACGTTGATCTGTACTGGGCTGTGGGGGCGGCAATGATTGCGCCTGGTGACTGGCAACTCATCGGCACGCAGACCATCGCCAGCCTGCCGGCGGGGCAGAGCCAGTCGGTCAGCTTCCCGTGGCAGCCGACGATAGGAGGGCACACCTGCTTCTATGCGGAAATCTATGCCAGCCTGGACCCTGTCACCAATAAATGGTTGGTGCCCTTCGACAACAACCTGTGCCAGAGGAACCTGCACGTCATCGAGGACGAAGCAGGTTGGTCAGACAATGACGTCGTCATCGGCAACCCCCAGGGCAGTTCGACTCACGCTGACGTCACCGTTGATGGGGAAGACATCCCGCCTGGTTCGACGGCCTATGTGGACTTTGAGGATGAGGAGGTCTTCGACGAGTGGCAGGATTCTGGCGGTGATCTGGAGGGAGGGGAGGTTGTTCCCGGCACCACGTCTGTGCAGCTCGACATTAACACCAACGCTTCTGCCTCGGGACTGTCGGCGGCTACTGGGGTAATCGAAGCTGTCATCGGCAGGATACCATTGGGTCCCAATGAGAAAACGGTGATAACCCTCAGGTTGGAGATTCCGCCGGGGAGTGAAAGTGAACCAGAGCTGGAGGTGAGGGAGCAGATAGGAGGGCAGGACGTGGGAGGCAGCACCTATCGTCCGCCTGCCGCTCCGGGCCGAGTGTACCTGCCCATCATCCTGAAGAGCTACGGCTCGTAGAAGACCGCTATAGCAGTGCGGGCTCCCACGCCTCGCACTGAGAGTCAGGGAAAGCCACCTAGCTCTGTAGAGAGTTTGGTGGCTTTCCTGTGTGATGAACAACGGACTGTAGGATTTAACGGACGGGCACTTCGGGAAAGTGCGTCGCACCTTAAACGACGTTGACTGGAGAGCAGACACGCAAAGTGAAAGCATCAAATGGGAGCAACTCAACTCGGGGAATACTAGCTGCGGCATTCCTGCTCATAGTGGTGGGAATCTCTCTGACGAGCGTGTCTTCACCGACTCAGGCCGGCGATCCGCCACCGCCGAGCGCGGTCCTCATTGAGGAGGCTTATCAAAAGGGGAGAATCAGCTACGAGATATCGCTCCTCTACAAAGTGTACTCCATCTTCGATCCCCAGAAGCTGCCCGCCGAGTACCGCAGCAGCACACCCGGCAAATGCGCCACTCCCATCTTGAGGGAAGTCATCAAAAGCTGGGGCGCGCTGAGCTCTCAAGTCAAGAAGAAGCTGGCCGCTTATCCCGCCCTTCTCTCCAGGCCCTCTCTGAGCGGCCCTGAGCTTACTTATGACACGGCCCATTTTCAGATCCACTACACCAACTCTGGTAAGGATGCGGCTGATCCTGCCTATATCGAGATGATGGGGGCGGAGCTGGAAAACGTCTGGGCGACGGAACTGCACACCATGGGCTGGTTGCAGCCGCCTTCGGACCAGACGGTGGATGGGGATCCAGATTACGATGTCTACGTTGAGGATATGCAATACTACGGCTACGCCGCAGGCGACGGGGAAGCCGACCAGGGCGTCCAATACGGGGACAACGAGAACTCGCCAGGGATCATAGAACTCAACGCCTGGCACTCCTATCTCAGCCTGGAGAACGATTACTATAACTTCCCCTGCACTCCCCTCGATTGTATGAGGGTGACAGCGGCTCACGAATTCAACCACGCCATCCAGTTCGGTTACGATGCCTGGGAGGAGACGTGGCTGATGGAGGCGACGGCGACCTGGATGGAGGACGAGGTCTACGACTACGTGAACGATAACCTGGGTTATCTTATCTTCCACTTCGCTGACCCTGATCTCTGCCTGCCTGGCACTATTCCATATCGTCCAGGCCGTTGGTACGCCGATTGGATCCTGATGCGTTTTATCTCTGAGCACCACGGGGGGCAGAGCATGGTCAGGAGTGCTTGGGAGCACAGCGTCAACTACGACAGTTACTATGGCTTTTTTGCTTTCGATACTCTCAGCGATGCCCTCGGCGAGATAGGCGCCAACCTGCCCTCCGTGTTTACCGCATTCAGCGCTGCTAACTACGTGATGTCCACCTGTCCAGCCAACGCCCCCTACTGCTACGAGGAGGCAGGGCTCTATCCTGATGTCTACGTTGAGGAAGAAAACCTTGACTTCGCTGGTGAGGCCACCCACTACCAGCCCCCGGACGGAGTAGAGCAGTACGGCGCGGATTACATTGAGATTGATTCCACTGTGGACTCCATCGAGGTGTCTGTAGTCGGGACGACAGCCACGACCGCTTACGCCGCCCAGTTGGTGGCTCTGCAAGGCGGCGCTGCCACCGTGATCCCCATCCCCATGAGCGGGTCGCCTTCGTCCGGGTCCGTTCTGGTTGACACTGCCGGCTACGATAGCCTGGCTTTGATAGTCATGAATGTGACCCCGACCGCGGGGGCGTGCAGTGATTCCAGTTACTTCGTGATCCTCGACGTGGGCACGACTCCCGGCTTGGACTGCAGCGCTGCCGTTTCCACGAGCTGCGGGGGCTCGTACCAGGGAGATACGACGGACGCGCCCTCCAACGTCACCTACTACAACTGTGCCCGTCCCTGGCAGGAGAGCGGCCCGGAAGAAGTCTACGTCCTGACCACCGAGACCACCGGCGACATAGTCGCAATCCTCGACGACATAGCAGTGGATATGGACGTGTTCATCCTGTCCTCCTGCGATGCCATGAGCTGCCTCGCTTATGGCGACAACACCGCTAAATATCGAAATGCACCTCCAGGTACCTATTACATCGTGGTGGATGGATACAAGGGGGCCTCGGGCAGCTACACCTTGAGCGTGAGGTGCGGCAAGGGTTTAGACTGTAGCGCGGCCGTTTCCGCAAGCTGTGGGGGTTCATATCAGGGGGATACTACGGGGGCAAACTCCAACGTCACCTACTACAACTGCGTTCGTTGGGATGAAAGCGGCCCCGAAGAGGTCTACGTCCTGACGACCGAGGCCACCGGTGACATCACTGCTACTCTCAGCGGCATGGACATCGGGGTGGATTTGGATGTGTTCGTGCTATCCTCCTGCGATGAGAATAGCACTCTGGCCTACGGCGATTGGGCTGCCAGCTACGACAATGCTTCCCCAGGCACCTACTACATCGTGGTGGATGGCTACCAGCGGGATTCGGGCAGCTATGCCCTGGACATCAGTTGCTCCACCTGCCCTGGAGTGGGGGCCGCTTATATCACTGCCGAGGACAACGAGAACAACGACCGCACGGGTTGCCCGGATGACGATATGTACCCCGACTCCGACTGCGTGTTCAAGACCGATCCGCAGCATCCTATCGAGTTCAACATTCTGGTGCCATCGTTACCCTCCTTCGAGACAGTTCAACTTAGTATCCGCGCCTGGGACGTGGACGAGGGAGGCGGGCCAGTGGAGTGTGTTGAACGGGACGAGGTCTATTTCAACGGGGAATTCGTTGGCTACCTGGCCGGGGCCGACAAAATCTGGAGCACCTCTGTCCTCGACATTGACCCTTCGCTGATGCAGCAGGGCAACAACCTGGTCCAGGTGTACATTGATGTTGATAATTGCGCTTCGTGTGCCAGCGTTGTTTGGGGACAGTTGGCGCTTGACGGTGGCGGCGGAGCGGCGTCCATGCAGTCGGTTGCTCCAGACAAGGCATGCTATCTGCCGGGTTCGACAGCGAACGTGACGACGACATTGCGCACCACGCTGGCCAGCCAAGAGGTCCGGGTCGAGGCCAACGTCCTCAACGCGGCGAACAGTTACCTGATTGGCATTTCGCAGACGACGACCATTTACGGCCCCGATCAGGACAACGAGCTTCTCCTGTCGCTAGATCTGCCTGTGGGCGCTGCGCCTGGCGACTACACCCTGCAGATCATCGTCTTCGATACGTGCAGCGGGACCCAGAGCGATTATCACGAGAGCACCATCGGCATTGATCCTGTGTGCGAAACCGCGACCCCTACCCCAACCAGCACCCCTACGCCCACTTCGACGCCGACGAGCACGCCGACCAGCACTTCCACGCCGACTCGTACTCCCACGGGCACTATTACCCCCAACACGCCCACGGTCACGCCGACGAGCACATCCACCCCGGTCCGGGTTTACTTGCCCATAATCTTGAAGAGGTACATTCCCTAGTGGCGAGGTAGCTGAAAAAGTGACTGCGCCAGCACTGCTGGCTACTATTTTTGGGCTTGCTTGGCCTCGTAGTCCTCAATGGCCTTGTGGAGGGCCTCCGCTCCCAGGTTAGAGCAGTGCATCTTGTTGGGCGGCAGACCATCCAACTCGTCGGCCACCCTGTTGCGATTGAGCTGTTTGGCCTCCTCCAGGCTCATCCCCTTAGCCATCTCGCTGACCATACTGGAGACAGCGATGGCAGCCCCACAGCCAAAGGTCTTGAATTTGACGTCGCTGAGGTGACCGTTGTCTACCTTGATGTAGAAGGCCATCACATCACCACACACGGGGTTGCCTACCGTGCCTACCCCATCGGCGTCGGCTATCTCCCCCACGTTGCGGGGGTTCATGAAATGCTCCATCACTTTTTCGCTGTATACCGCCATTTGGTTTCTCTCCTCTTTGTTCTCCCTGTTAGAATTTGTGGGATCATCGGGTCTATGGTATAATCGCTCCGGAGCCAAGATGATTTGATTGGAGGATACGAGATGGCTAACTTCGACCTTATGAAAGAACTGCATGTAGCCGGGCAGAGCAAGATCGTGATGCTGGTGATTGATGGCCTGGGGGGCTTGCCGATGGAGCCCGGTGGGCCTACTGAGCTTGAGACAGCCCGGACGCCGAATCTGGATGCCCTGGCAGTTGGATCAATCTGCGGCCTGAGCGCGCCCATCTCGCCAGGCGTGACCCCCGGCAGTGGGCCTGCCCATTTGGCCCTCTTCGGTTACGATCCGCTGCGCTACGAGATTGGGCGGGGGGTGCTGGAGGCCTGCGGAATCGGTTTTCCACTGGGGCCTAGCGACGTGGCTGCTCGGGGCAACTTCTGCACCGTGGATGAGAATGGCCTGGTCGCCGACCGTCGGGCCGGGCGCATCCCCACCGAGAAGGGCGCGGAGCTGTGCCAGATGCTGCGGGCCATCCAGTTGCCCGGCGTGGAGACCTTCGTCGAGCCGGTCAGGGATTACCGCTTTGTGCTGGTGCTGAGGGGGGAGGGCCTGTCGGGTGGGCTAACTGAGACCGACCCCCAGCAGTTGGGAGTACCTCCTCGGTCGGTTGAGGCCCTGATTCCCGAAGCGCAGCGCACAGCCGAGCTTTTTAACCAGTGGATTGCCCAGACCCGAGAGCTGCTGGCCGACCAACATCCCGCCAACATGGTTTTGCTGCGCGGCCCGGATAAAACTCCCCAGTTGCCTAGCATGGCCGAGGTCTACGGACTTAGAGCAGCAGCCATCGCTACTTATCCTATGTACCGTGGCGTGGCCAAACTGGTGGGCATGGAGATCCTGGAGACAGGGGAAACGCTGGAGGAGGAAGTGGAGACACTGAAAACCCACTGGGCCGAGTACGACTTCTTTTTCTTTCACGTCAAGAAGACGGACTCGGCCGGCGAGGACGGCGACTTCGCCCGCAAGGTCTCGGTCATCGAGCACGTGGACGAGGCGGTGGTGCCGGCTATCACCTCTCTGGAGCCGGACGTTTTCATCGTGACCGGCGACCACTCCACGCCGGCCCTGCTCAAAAGCCACAGTTGGCATCCGGTGCCCACGCTGCTCCACAGCAGGTATTGCCGTCCCGACGAGGTTCGGGCCTTTGGCGAGCGCGCTTGCATGCGCGGGGGATTGGGCGTCTTCCCGGCCACAGACCTGATGCCTCTGGCCATGGCCAACGCTCTGCGCCTGACCAAGTTCGGGGCGTAATGAAGCTCAAAGCTCAAAGTTCAAAGTTCAAAACTTGTTGACTTGTTGCCTCGTTACCTCGTTACTCTGCTGTATGTCAGCCTGCCGCTCATCCACGCTACCACACCCAAGATCACCGCTTCCCCCAGGGTAAACACTCCCCAGAGACTGGCCGCGTCGAACCAAAAGCGGGTGGGGAAAAGGCGGATCAAAGTATCCGACAGGCTGAAGATCCAGGAGTCGCCCTCGAAGAAAGTCAAGTGGAAGCGGGTGAAGAACCAGTCGAAGTTGAAGTAGACCAGGGCTACCAGGGCCACCAGCAGGGCTATGGTCAACAGGGAGCCCTGGAGCAGAGAGGTGGATACCTGGGGCTGGGTGTCTCGTATTACCAGCAGGGCGCCTAGCGAGAAGGCGATGAGCAGCCCCAGAAGCCCGTGGGCCAGGAAGGCCTGCCTGGTCACCACTTTGACGTCCTCCATGTGAGCTAACTCCCTCTCGTTGAATAAAGGCCCCTCCTCTCCCTCCAAATCCCCCAGCATCTCGATGCCCGCATCCGAACGCAAATAGGTGATTGCCCTATCAGCCACCATGAGCCTTTCTGCGTCCGTGAACCCAGGCGAGGATGGGAAGTCCGCCTTCCCGTACTCGTAGCGCAAGAAGGTTGGGGACATGAAGATATAGAGATTCGTCAGCAGCAGGAAGATGGGGATGGACAGAACTAGCAATATCCTGGCAATCGTGAGGATGCTTTTCTTGAGCATGGTTTGAGCCTTTCCTGTATCACCCACTTTGCTCCTGCTGGATCGCCAGATCCAGCAGGAGGCAGCGGATCTGGCGATCCGCTGCGAGCTTTTGTGATCTACTGATTGGTAAGAACGACTTTTATTTACGGTGGGCCTATTATACTCCGTTCACCAGGTTCTGGCAAACCCTCACGTTTCACGTCTTCACGTTTCACAGCCAATTGACTCGCGAGGTCTTTCGTGGTATAGTTCGGCCAACGTTGTTAGCACATCATCATTGGCTAAACCTGGAATTTTGTATAAGCTCCAAGGCCCGTCCTCGGACCGCCAAAAACGCACCCGGGGACGGGTGCTAGAGCCTTATATCGCACTAGCGCAAAAGTAACCCTGCTTTCCGCTCGTAGGCCCGTCCCCGGGCCGTCTCACAGGGTGAGTTTTGCTCAACTGCCTTATATCAAAACTTCAGTCTTCGAGGGTTGCGATGTGCACAGTGGTCTCAATGACCCCCTCCCGCCCATCGCGGTACTTGACGGCCGCCTGCACCTGCACTTCATCGCGTCCGCCATACATCGCCTCGATCATGTCCCCGTAGCGCTCGCCCAGCAGCCCCCGCCGTAGCTTGCGCGTGCGGGTCAGCTCGCCTTCGTCAGCATCGAATTCCTTGTGCAGCAGCACGAACTTCTTGACCCGGGCCGCCGGTGGCAGGGTGCGGTTGACCCCCTCGACGTCCTTTCGAATCAACTGGTAGACCTCAGGCTTTTGAGAGAGGTGCACAAAGGTGGTGTAGGTCAGGCCCTGCCTCTCTGCCCAGCGACCGACGTTGTCGAAGTCAATGTTGACCAGCGCGGTCACGAAAGGGTTGTCCTCACCACCGATGGACATCACGTTGCGGATGTAGGGGCTGAACTTGAGCCGCCCTTCGATGTACTGCGGCGAATACTTCTCGCCACTGGACAGGGTGAGCATCTCCTTCACCCGGTCAAGGTAAATCAGGTGACCGCTTGAGTCAATGTGACCAGCATCCCCGGTACGATACCAGCGCTGACCCTCCTGGTCAACGAAGAACGCTTTCTCGGTGGCCTCAGGGTTCTTATAGTAGCCTCGGATGACTGTTGCGCCCTTGACCAGGATCTCGCCGCCTTCTGCGATCTTGACTTCCATCCCAGGCGGGGGGACGCCAACCGTCTCAAACCTCACGTCGTCGCCGATGTGCAGGGTGTGCACCTGCGCCTCGGTCGAGCCGTACAGTTGCTTGATGTTGACCCCGATGGCACGGAAGAAGCGAATCACGTCTGGGTTCAGCGCGGCTCCAGAGGAATAGGCCGATTTCACGCTGACCAATCCCAACTTATCACGCAGCGGCTGAAAGACGGCTAATTCTCCCAACGTGTGCAAGAAACGCCAGAGTGGTCCCACCGGTTTGCGCTCCTCGAAGCGCAGGCCAGCGACCTTGTAGCCCACCGGCATGAAGACCTTGTACAGAAAGCGGTTGATCCAGGTGCTCTCGATCATCTTGACCTGAACCATCGCCACCATGTTCTCCCACAGACGGGCGCTGAAGAGCAGCGATTGGGGCGCGACTTCACGGATGTTCTGCTGCACGGTCTCCGGCGCTTCGGGGAAGTTAACCATCATGCCGGTGCGCAAGTGGACGCTCAAACCCAGGGTGTTTTCGGTGATCCAGGCTGGGGGCAGAAAGGACATGTATTCGTCCGTCTCCAGGCGGGGATCAACCTCTATGGTCTGGTCGCAGCCGGCGATGAGGTTTCCGTGGCTGATCATGGCCCCTTTGGGCAGGCCCGTGGTGCCCGACGTGTAGCAGAAGACGGCCAGGTCTTCGCTGCGACCCTGATTTACGGAGCTTTCGAAGAGGTCTGGTTGCTCGGCGTCCAGCGCTCGTCCCAGGCCCTGGACTTCCTCGAAACTGATCAGCCAGGGCTCGTCGTAGCTCCACAACCCCTTGTCATCCCAGTAGATCACGCGCTGGACGGCGGGCACCTGGTCGCGGATCTCGAGCAGCTTGTCGCATTGCTCCTGGTCTTTGGCGAAGACGAACACGGCGTCTGAGTGACTGACGATGTACTGGATCTCACGCGGAGCGCTATCGGTGAAGATGCCGACCGCCACTCCGCCGCCTGACTGGATGGCCAATTGGGCCCAGAAGTATTGGGGGGCGTTGTCACCGATAATGCAGACCTTGTCGTCGCGTTTCAGACCCAAGCTGATTAGACCCAGGCTCAACTGGCGCACCTGTTCGTACGAGTCCTGCCAGGTATAGGACCGCCAGATGCCCAGGTCCTTCTGGCGCATGGCGATCTTGCGGTTGCCGTATTTCTGGTAGCCGACTAGCAGGCTCTTGGGAAGAGTGTCGGGGTTGCTCATCACGTCGTTTCCTCCCCCAGATAGGCTCTGATCACCGTTTCGTCGCGGCGGATTTCCTCCGGCGTCCCCTCGGCGATCTTTGACCCAAAGTCGAGCACCACGACCCGGTCGGCGATGTCCATGACCAGCCCCATGTCATGTTCGATCAACAGGATGGTCTTGCCGTGACGCTCGTGGATGTCCAAAATGAAGCGAGCCATGTCTTCTTTCTCTTCCTGATTCATGCCCGTCATGGGCTCGTCGAGGAGCAACAAATGCGGTTCCATCGCCAGGGCGCGGCCCAGCTCGACGCGCTTGCGCAGGCCATAGGGCAGGGTTCCGACGACGGCCTTGCGGATGTGCTCTATCTCCAGAAAGTCAATGATCTCCTCCACGACCTGGCGGTGGGCGATATCCTCACGGTGAGCTGGTCCCCAGTACAACAGACTTTGCAGAAGCCCGGCCCGCATGTGAATGTGGCGCGCTGCCATCAAGTTGTCCAGCGTACTCAGGCCGGTGTACAGGGCGATGTTCTGAAATGTGCGGGCGACGCCCAGTTGGGCGATGCGATGCGGCGGCAGACGAGTGAGGTCGTGCCCCTCGAAGATGATCCGACCCTTGTCCGGTCGGTAGAAGTTGTTCATACAATTGAGCATTGAGGTCTTGCCAGCGCCATTGGGGCCAATGATGGCCAGAATCTCCCCCTCCCGGACATCAAAGCTGACGCTGGCCAAGGCCTGGATCCCCCCGAAGCTCAGCGAGACGTTCTGCACACTCAGGTGAACGGAATCAGTGACCATAAGCATCCTTTCTGGCTGGCAATCTCTGAGGAGGTACTATTGAGGAATCAATGCTCCCCAAATATACCATGAGTGCCTGAATCTGTCAAATGAGGAACCCTTATTCCAAGCCAGACAAAAAGCGCCGTCGGATGTTACGGCGATGGCGGAGCTGGATCGTTTGATGGTAGATTGAGCTGCCAGCTTTGGGGGGACAGGCGATACCAGGCCCCACAGAAGACAGGCGAGCAGGAACAACAACATCAGCCATTTCAAGCCTGATCTCGTTCTATGAAGTCTCATTTTTCTCCTCCTCTCACATTCTCTCTTGCCTGGTCTCCAGGGCCCGCCTCAGGGACTCGATCTCCCTCTGCAAGCCCTTCTGACGTCGGGCGATGTTGAAGACGAAGGCAAAGGTCAAGGCCCAAAAAACTGCGTAAGCGGCGAAAATATAAACCAGATCTCCCATGACAATAACCTCCTATAGCTTAGTCGAATGTTGCGGAAGCTATGTCATTGCGAGCGACCGTAGGGAGCGAAGCAATCTCCCTCTGCTGACGAGGAGATTGCTTCGTCGCTTCAGCCGCTTCGCTTCCTTCGCTCCTCGCAATGACACGCTTGAGAGTTTTGTTTCAGCTATGCCACGATATGCTTTAGTTGTTCCACCTCATCAGCCAATTGCTCGAGATGCATCCGGTGGACGAGTAGGGTGAAATAGAGCAAGGTGAAAGTCCCGATGCAGAAGAGCATGGTGATCAGCATCGGTGTGGCCAGGCTGAAGCCCTGGCTATCCAAGATCACCGGATGAATGGTCCGCCACCAGCGGATGGCCATGAAGGTGATGGGCACACTAACGAAGCCCACGATGCCGTAGACGGCAGCGAATCGGGCTCGACGGGCCTCCTCGTCAATGGCGTTGCGGAGCATCAGATAAGAGACGTATATCAGCCACAGGATGGCGCTGCTGGTGAGACGGGGATCCCAGGTCCACCACACGTTCCAGGCCACCTTGGCCCATAAGGACCCGCTGATGATGGCCATGGTCATGAAGGTCACCCCTACCTCCACCGAGGAGAGGGCCACAATATCCCACTTGCGTGTCCCTTTCCAAAGGTAAGCAACGCTGGCGATCAGGGTGACGAAGAAGGCAAAGAAGCCCACCCAGGCCGACGATACGTGGAAATAGAAAACGCGCTGCATATCGCCCATAGTCCGCTCAGTGGGGGCGTAGACGAAGACCATGTAGAGCGCCACTATCATGACGATAGCGCTGGCCCAGGTGAGAAAATCACTGAGGCGATAGTTTTTGTTAGTCATGAAGACATCCTCCGAATTGGAATTGGCCTGGCCTCCTCTGTCAACGAATACCAAACGAATAAACGAATGAGATCTGCTGTCGAGACTTATTCGTTTATTCGTTGCTTCATTCGTTGACAGGAAAACCCGAAACCCAAAACTCGAAACCCAAAACTCTTCTCGCCTCGGTCAGAGACCTTCGGCGATCAAAGGCCTCCAACTTCCAACCTCCAATCTCCAACCTCCAACCTCCAACTTCCAACCTCCAATTCACTCCTCCACCACGTAATCAAAGGTCATGAAGGATATGGCGAAAAACACCACGTCGAAGACCGCGAGCAGCCTCACCCAATGGGCTATCTCTGAGAACGGTTGGCCGTCGAGGATGCCACCGGTGGCTTTGACGGCGGCGATCATGGCTGGCACCACGACGGGAAAGAGCAGGACGGGCAACATCACCTCCCGCGCCCGGGTGTGGACGGCCATCGCTGAAAAGAGGGTGCCCACCCCGGCGAAGCCCAGGGTGCCCAAAACGACGATCAGGAGCAAGACGGGCTGGAAGAGGGAGACGTTGAACAGGACGGAGAAGATGGGGAGGATCATGGCCTCCACTATGGTCATGAAGATGACGTTCCCCAGCATCTTGCCGAAGTAGATGGCGCTGCGATCCACCGGGCACAGCAGCAGGCCCTCCAGGCAACCCTTGTCCTTCTCCAGGACGAAAGAGCGATTCAATCCCAACATCCCTGCGAAGACGAAGGTCACCCAGAGGACGCCAGGAGCCACCTTCCGCACGTCCTCGACCCGCAGCTCGAAGGCAAAACTGAAGATCACGATCACCAGCAGGGAGAAGACGAACATCGAGCTGAGCATCTCTTTGGTGCGCAACTCGACCGCCACGTCTTTCTGGACGATGACCAGCACTTTCCGCAGGAATCTCATCGTCCCACCCCGCCGTGAAACGTGAAACGTGAAACGTCAATACAACGACGGTACGTCTCTTGAAAGCTGACTACGTCTAAGCTGTCCTTAGCTTCCTGGTGGACGATGCGACCATTGACCAAAATGGCCGCCCGATCGCAAAGCTCCAGCCCCCGCTCCAGGTTATGGGTGGTCATCAGCACGGTGCGGGATCCCGCCCCCCCTTTCATCCCCCCCAACTTTTGGGGGGAAAGAGGGGGGGAGAGGGCCGCCAGCACCTCCCTCAGCATCTCAGCGGCTTGCTGGTCCAGGCCGGTGTAGGGCTCGTCCAACAGCAAGAGAGCGGGGTCGTGCAAGAGGGCTCGAGCCAGGGATAGGCGCTGCTGCATGCCACGGGAGAAGGTGCGCACCAGATCGTGGCGGCGATGATCCAGGCCAACGCGCTGGAAGAGGGCCGTAATGCCTTCCTCCAATTCGGGCACATCGTACATGCGGCCATAGAAGCGCAGGTTCTCCTCGGCCGAGAGGTCTCCGTAGAGGAGGGTCTGGTGGGAGGCCAGGCCGATGCGCCGGCGGACGTCGCTGCCCTGCCCGGCCAGATCGTACCCGGCTACGCGCACGCTACCCTCCGTGGGCTTGGTCAGAGTGGCCAGGATACGGATGAGAGTGGTCTTACCCGCCCCGTTGGGACCCACCAGGGTCAGGAACTCCCCCTCGGCCACGTCCAGGTCAAGGCCATCCAAAGCCACCTTGCTGCCGAAGGATTTGACCAAGCCGCGCACCTCAATCATCTTGCTTCCCGCCTCTTGCATCTTGACCCTGCGCCAAATCACTTTGAGCTTTGAACTTTGAGCTTTGAGCTTCACTGGGCCAGATAGCCACGGTAGTGCCCACGAGCAGAAGCCCCCCGCCGATCCAAAGCCACACCACCAGGGGATTGATCAGGATTTGGAAGGTGGCCGAACCATCCTCAGCCACGGAAGACAGGATCACGTACAAATCTTCTTTGAGACTGGTGCGGATGGCTACCTCGGTCACCCACTGCTCGACGTTCCAGTGGAAGTTCTTCTCCGGCACCAGGGTGGCGATTCTCTTGTTATCACGGTAAACGCCCAAAGGTGTGGCGAACCGATGCTTGCCTGGCGTAGTCTCGACCCAAAACCCCTCATGCTCCAGAGTGTAGTCTTTGACAGTCACCGTCTCGCCCTCGGCCAGGGTCACCTGGTACTCGGTCTGGTAAAGGGAGGAGCCAATAACCCCCACGGTGATGATGACGATGCTCAGGTGGACGAGGTAGCCGCCGTAGCGCCTGCGGTTTTTGGTGATCAGTCGCCTGAAGGCCAGAAGATAGTCCTCTCCCGTCGAGCGGTGGCGGGCCATTGTGCCCCGCAAAAACTCCCACAGGATGCTGCTGGCCACGAATGCACAAACGGCGAAGGACAAGAGAGCAAACGGCTCTGTGATTCCCAGCACGAAGATCACCACCGCGGCAGCCAGGGCCACGATGCCGGGATAGAGCAGGCTTCGCAGGAATCGTCTGGATGAAGTCTGCCGCCAGCCCAGCCGGGGACAGACACCGATGAGGACGACCAGAGCCAGGGCCAGAGGGGAGAAGACCCGCTCGAAGAAGGAGGCCCCCAGGGCTACCTGCACGCCTCGCACGATCTCGCTGACTGCGGGGAAGATAGTGCCGATAAACACGGCCAAAGCCAGCCCCACAAAGAGGAGGTTGTTGAGAAGAAAGCCTGCCTCGCGGGAAAGCAGCGACTTCATCTCCCTTTCGCTGGCCAACTCTCGACGCCGGTAGAAAGTCAGCCCAAAGGAAAAGATCAAGATGACAACAAGAAAGGCCAGGAAGTAGTAACCTATGACTGACTCGCCGAAGGCATGCACCGATTGGATGATGCCGCTCCTGGTGACGAAGGTGGCGAAGATACAGAGGACGAAGGTCATAACAGCCAGGGCGATGTTCCATACCTTGAAGATGCCTCGCCGCTCCTGCATCGTCGCTGAGTGCAGGAAAGCCGTGCCCACCAGCCAGGGGATAAGGGAGGCATTCTCCACCGGGTCCCAGCCCCAATACCCACCCCAGCCCAGTTCCAGGTAAGCCCACCACGCGCCCAGGATGATGCCCAGGCCCAGGAAAAGCCAGGAGAAGAGGTTCCAGCGCCGAATGCCCCGTACCCACCCCTTGTCCAATTTCCCCGTTATCAGGGCGGCGATGGCGAAGGCGAAGGGAACAGTATAGGCAGCGTAGCCGATAAACACTACGGGCGGGTGAATGATCATCCAGAAGTTTTCCAGCAGGGGGTTCATGCCGAAACCTTCGGTGGGTATGGTAGCGGAGGTGGCGAAGGGGTTGGAAGCAAAGACCAGAAGAAGGGCGAAGAAGGCCTGGCAAAGAGCCAACACCGCCAGAGCGTAGGGCTTGAGCTCCTGACTCCAACCCTCTTCTCGGCGAGCTATGAGGGCGGAGAAGATGGTCAGGAGCCACAGCCAGAGGAGGAGAGATCCCTCTTGCCCGGCCCAGAAAGCGGCGAGAGTATAGATGGTCGGCAAGTAGGTGCTGACGTAGCGGTACACATACTCAACCTGAAAGTCGCGGGTTAGCAATAGATAGATCAAGATGGCCGAGGCCAAAGTGACCAACACGGCTGTGGCCGTAACCCCCTTTTGGGCGCTCCCTGCCAGCTTCGGGGACCCACGGCGGGCTCCTAAGATCGAGGCTATTGCGGTATAGATAGAAATCACTAAAGCCAGCGCCAGAGCGCCATAGCCGACAATGGTCATGAAAACTTACCTCCTAGACAAATAGCCACTCAGTGGTGACGACTTAAGACCTCGGAGGTTTCCGGCAGTGCCTCCGTTGATGAAGTTGCATTGATTGTCTAGCCGGTTTATTTGCGAAATCACGTCTGAAAACCTCCGAGGTCTGCTGGATGAAAGATCACTTAGCCGGGGGCTCTGCGGTGGCCGTTGCTGCCTCCTGGTACTTGGATGGACACTTGAGGAGTAGATTATTGGCCTCGAAGGATCCTCCTTCGAGGTACTTGCCCTCGACTATGGCCTCCGCTTCATCCTGAAGCATGTCGGGACGGGGGCCGTTGTAGATCACAGCCAGGCTTCCGCTAGCGTCGGCGATGCTGAACCTGAGTACCAATTCTTTGGCGTTCCACTCAATAGTCTCTCCTACGACATTCCCAGCAACCCTCACGGTCTGCTCCGAGGGACCCTCTGCCCTCACTTCCTCAACGGTCAGGTAATAGGCCGTCGAGCCCCCGATGCTGCTGACGATGAGATAGCCCACCGCCAACACAATGATGGCTCCGCCTATGATGAATTTGCTTCGCGCTCTAAGTGCGGTCATTGATGATCCTCCCCGTTTCTCTACCTGAATAGAATATAGCACAAAAGCACTCTGCTGTCAATTTCAGTAGTTCGCAATTCGGTAGTGGTAAAGAAGTAAGTGATGGCCTCGCGAGTTCGCTGGCTGAGTAGGAGCGGCAGCGACGTATAGAAGCCAAGAACGAGCCTGCAAGTGCCGCTCACCCTTGACTTCGATACGCTGGCGCTACTCAATCAGCGGGTTCGCTGCACGCTGCAAAGTATCATCACTTACCATTTAACCACTACCCGCAATTCAACGTATGAACAGGAAAGTGGGCTGGAGCTTGTGCTCCAGCCTACTTATTCTGAGAGCCTGGGTCTATCAAACCAAGGCCCAGGCAGGCATTCCGTCGAAAGAGCTCAGTCTCCGTTCTAAAGCCGGACCATGCCACTTGTATCCCCACCAACGTCTTCCAGGCTATCGTACAGTACCTGGATGATATACTTGCCGTTGTGGGCAAAAGCTCCAGGATCCTTCTGGAAGTACTGGAATTGGAAAGGCGGTCAGCAATTCGCAAAAGAGACAACATCTAGCTTCTTCGCTATCCACAGCATCGAGAATTACCACCGATGCCTGAACATCTGTGATTTTTTGGATATAGTCACGATCATCGACATCGACAGAATGGATTTCTCCACTCTGGGAATTTTGACGCAAACGGCTAATAACCTCTTACACAAGAACAGGGCTGCCATACTGGCAGCCCTGTTTGGAGCTTACGTACTATTTTGCGTGAAGATTACTCGCCAAGTGTTGCGAGAGATGCTTCAAGCAAAGCCTTGGTGTAAGCCGGGTTGTGGACACCCAGGCTCTTGTCTTCATGAGCGATCGTGATGTAGTTCCACAAAGCGCCAGCTTCCGCTTCAGGGTACTCGCCAACAATCGCTTCGTCTTCTTCTTCATCAAGCATGCCATTTGCGACCAGAGCCTCTTTAAGCTCATCGAGCATCGCCTGGACCTCGGTCTGCAGGCCGTTGATATCGAAGTTTTCGGCATCGGCATGGCAAGGCTGGCAAGCGGCAACGCTGGGTTCAAAGGTGTGATCGTCGCCTTCGCCCATGTGGCAGGTCACGCAGGTGTCTTCCACTATCAAGGCGTGCATGCTGGGACTGCCTTCAACACCGGCGCCGCCGATACCAAGCAGTATGGAGCTCTGCGGGCCGTGGTGCGGACCGTAGTGAGTGCTGCTCCAATTAACGATACCGTCTGTGGCTTCAATTGCACGGCGCGGCTGGTGGCAGTTGACGCACAAATTGCCCATACCGCCGTCAAAGGTCGCATCTTCGAGGGCATAAAGCACTACCGGGTCAGTGGTCGCCAAAGCCCAGTCCTCACCGGTGTAGCTGGTGTGGATCTGGTGGCAGGCGCGGCAGTCCTGGCGGGTCGGGTTAGGATCGCCAGCCTCGACCTCGTTCGGGGCGAGCCCTGCAGCAACCATGTCGCTGAAGCTGCCACCAGAGTGACATCCGGCGCAACCAGCGCTGGTTCCTCGTCCGTAGGATTCACCCGTTCCATGCACAGACTCGCTCCAGGCAGTCTGCATCCCGGTGATCAACGAGGTATCGTTGTGGCATTCTACACAGGTGACCTGGGCAGCGCTGCCTTCACCGGCAGCGCCAGCGGCGCCAGCGGGGCCAGCAGGGCCAGCGGGGCCATCAGCGCCATCAGGGCCAGCAGGACCAACGGCTCCTTGAGGGCCGGCAGGTCCGGTAGGACCAGCGGGACCTGCCGGCCCTGAAGGCCCGGCTGATCCTGAGCAGCCAGCTATCACAGCGACTGCTACGAGCAAGATCACGCCAATCCAGATCTTACTATTGAACTTCTTCCACATTTCAACTCTCCTTTCGACTTAAGATTTTGGTAGATCGTCTAACGATTTCTCAATGCGTATCCTCATCCCCCCTTTCACTTTTAGTAATAGCTATGGTGGTATCCTCATCTGTCCCGACAGCCGCAAAGAGGGCACGGTGCTTGTCGGGTTTCGCCGATGAGCCCGGTGAGGGGTTCAAGGCATCCTCGACGTTGGCGCCGAAGGGGTTGAGCCAGCATGCTAATAGCTGTAGAGGTGGTACAGGAGATCCAGCCCTTCCTTGCTGACCAGAGAAGCTCTTGTACTCAAGAGCCGGGCTCGGATGAGTTGAGCTACATTGCGCATCACGGTCAATCCCAAGCGCGGGTCCTGCTCAAGCAATTCATTGAGCTTCGGGCCATCTATGGCAATGAGCTTCGTCCTGCCCATACACCGTGCGCTGGCCGTCATGTGGTGGGGGCTCACCAGAGCCGACCAACCGAAGATTTCGTTCGCTCTAGCCTCGGTGACGGTGATCGGATGGGGAGACATGCCTCGGCTCACATGGAAGTCAACCTCGATCGCCACCTTACCTTCCTCGATGACGTAAAGGACCCTTGCCTGACTCCCCTCGTCGAACAGTTTCGTTTCATCCCCGTGCACTTCTTCGTGACAGAGAGGGATGATCTTTTCCAGATCATCTTCGCCCAGCCCTGCGAAGATGGGGACCACTCGCAACGCATCAAGTGATACCATTTTTTCCCTCCTCTCCAATTAGGATGTTGGTAAATCAGCTAACGATTTCTCACTATGCCTGTCTTCATCCCCCCTTTCGCTCGGGAATGCCATGGAGACATCACCTACGGCGCGACTTTGTGGCACAGGCCACACTGCTCATTGACACGGCCTTCATGGTCGCCCGGCACTGGTTTAATCTGACTGACCGGGTCGTGGCACACCAGGCAGTCCTCCAGCCCGTCCAAGACGTGTGGGATCTGTGGAAATTGGGCCACAAGAGAGGCCGCCGACTCGGCCCATCCTTCCGGAGCGTGGCAGGTGTCGCATGTTCCCTCCAGGTGATCCTCCGGCGGCCGGTGGCAGTTGCTGCATACGTATTCTGGCACCCGCTTACCCTCGGCATGGCACACGTCGCAGGTGGCGCGCTGGTGGCCGCCGACCAGCGGCACCGGGTGCAGCTCCGGCGGGAGGGTCGCGCCTTTGAAGCCTGCCGGCGTGTGGCACGTCTCGCAGTCTGGCCCAAAGTGGGGCTCGCTGGGCGGCTGATGGCAGGCGGCACATTCGTAAGTCAGGCTCTGGCCAGCAGCATGGCACGCGGAGCAATCCAGGTCTGCGTGGCCGCCTTCCAAAGCTGCCGGGTGTTCGAAATCACCCAGTTCCGCCTGGTCCCACCCAATCGGCGTGTGGCAGTCCTCGCACACCTGGCCAAAGTGGGGCTCCATGGCCGGCTCGTGGCAGTCGGCACACTCGTACGAGGGCTCTCTCACCCCGTTGTGGCAGTCGTGGCACCATACCTCAGTGTGCTTGCCCTCCAGCTTAATGGGATGCGGGAAAGCCGCATCTAGCTCCACCGAAGGCCATGCCATCCCGTGACAGGCCGAGTTGGCACAAAAGCTCGAATCATCGTCGCCAAAGGCGATCTCGCCGTGGCACTCCACGCAGGCGCTATTGGCCTGGAAGCGGTGGTCGGCTATAAAGTTAGTTTCCAGGTGCGACGCTGGCTCCTGGAGCGAGGCGACTGGCATCTCAGGCGGGCGGTCCCCAGCGTCCACCGTCACCGGGATACTGTGGCAGATGTTGCAATGCAGGCGAATGGATTCGCCCTCTGGGCTCAGGTGCTTGCCATCGTGGCAGCGGAAGCAGCCGGGGAACTCTATGTGCCCATCATTATCCGGGAAGGACTGCCAGGTGACACCCGGCTCCTCGAACACCAGTCGGGGGACGAGCTCTTTGGCCACTTCGGCAGCCTGCTTGATATCAGTGGCATAGCTGGCGGCCACCTCGGGGTACGCGGCCTTGTATTGCGCTTCCAGTGACTCGATGGCCTCCAATGCCGCTTCCTGGCTGGGATAGCTGGCAGCGAGCAAGGCCATCATTTGCTGCTTGGCAAACGGCAGCTCAGGGCTGATACGGCCCTCGGTAAAGGCGCTGTCAACCATCCGGTCCGGAGAAGGGAAGGGATGGCCTACCTTGTTGTGGCAGTCCACACAATCCATAGTCCGTTTTTCGGCCTTGGCAATCTCCTCAGCCGACAGGGGGTTGATGACATCATTATACTCGACCGTCTGACCATCGGGCAGGGTGGTCCGTACCCAGCGGATGTCTTGCTTATGCTCGTCAGTGGCGATATATTCGACCGGGTTTGCGATGTGCCAGTGGATGCCGTACCCCAGCCCCCTCTCTCGCTCACCACCACCGGTTTTGAGGATCACATAAGTACGCTTTTCGGTGTTTTGCTCGTCTGGCTCAAAGTGCCTGATCTCCCACACCGTGTCACCGTGGAAGGCCGGCGGCCAGTGGCAGAGTTCGCACGATTCGTTGGCCGGGCGCAGCGTTTCCGCTTCCAGGGGGTGCTCGTACTGGCGCAAGATCGTCTGTGGCAAGTGCTTAAGGTGGCCGGCCTTGAGGAAGACGTTACGCAGCGTGCCTACCCGACTCATGTGACATTCAGTGCATTTGACCTGAGCATGGTACGAGTCCTGGTAGGCAACCGACTCTTCGGGGTGCACGTCGTGGCAGACGTTGGTGCAGAAGGCCACGCTGTTGGACCATTCCCATGCCTGAATGCCAATGACGCTCAATACGATGAATCCCAAAACAAAAGCTGCTCCGATAAGCAACGTCCGCCGGATGGCATGGTTCTTGGTACCGAAGACCTCCTTCAACTTGGCCATGTGGGACTCCTCTTTCGCCTGTTTAGAACCTCGTACTGTGGGTTTGAGTTTCTGGCCCCCGGTCGGCAGTCGGCGCTTTCCCAGGCCCCCTACTCAAAGATGTGATGCTTGGTCAACTCTTCTTTCTGGACGGCGTAGTAGGTAGACCTGCCATCGCGACGACTGGTGACGAGGCCAGCTTCCTCCAATGTGCGCAAGTGGTGGGCTACTGGGGATTTCGAAGCAAAACGGGGTAGGAAAATCAACCCCAGGATTCTGGCTTCCAATCTTAGCAAAATTGGGGGAGAATAGGGCATCTCATATCAAGGAGGTGCTCTATGCACATT
>DAOUDK010000046.1:0-4480 GCA_034431315.1 Anaerolineae bacterium | reverse complement strand
CGCTCATAGTTAGTTTGTCACTCACTTTTACCTGTCCCTCAGGCGGTTGGGCGTTCACCACCAAGGGGACATTTTAACTTTGGTTAAAGGGGACATTACTACTTTGCGCTAGCAGATTGCATTTGCAGCTTGACAAAGTATTCGTTGGGGATTATAAATCAACGGTGATTGAACTATTATCGGGATTGGACATTCGGCATGGAACAACTCAAAGGATCGACCAACATAAGCCAGTTCGCGAGCTGGCTGAAAATCTTGAGTGAACCCAATCGCTTGGAAATCATCAATCTATTGATGGATGGTGTGCAGTGTAACTGCGAGATCGGCGAGGCGTTGGGAATGGCGCCGAATCTGATTTCCCATCACCTAAAGGTGCTGCGCCAGGCTGAACTTGTGGATGTAGAGCGCGACCCGCTTGACAGCCGTTGGCTGTATTACACGATTGACAAAAAACAATTGGAAGCGCTAAGCACGGTGTTCGCAGCCTTTTTCGACCCCGGCCGGATACAGCCGCGTAAGCCGACCTGTGGTCCTCAAAGTGCTCTAATTCGTCCCGAGTTGATCAGACTGGACGAGCATTAAAGCCGCTCTTTTTTTGCCATACTACTTCAACGGAGGTTGAACTTTCATGTCTGAACACATTTCCCCCCACAAGGCCGACTTCGGTCATACGCTGGATGGTGTCGTGGAGATCTTCGATCCGCCGCTGTGCTGCCCGACCGGCTTGTGTGGTCCTACACTCGACCAAGCCATGCTGGACGTGAACGAGATGATCCTTAGTTTGCAAGCCCAGGGCGTGCGCGTGGAGCGCTACCAGATGACCAGTCAACCTAATGCCTTCCTTGACAATGCCGAAGTGATGAAACTGGTGCGCGAGAAGGAGCTCGCTGCGCTGCCAATCACCGTCGTGCGCGGTGTGGTTTTGAAAATGGGTGTGTATCCCACGCTCGCTGAAGTCAAAACTGCGCTCGATGGAGCCTCTGCATGACGCAATTCATCTTTTTTTCCGGCAAGGGCGGCGTGGGCAAGACCAGCATGGCCTGCACTCACGCCGTGCGCTATGCTGATGAGGGCAAACGCACTCTCATCGTCACCACCGATCCAGCCTCCAACCTGGCTGATGTCTTCGAACAGCCCATCGGCCACCAAGTCCGACCGATTGAAGAAGTCCCCAATTTGTGGGCGATGGAAATCGATCCAGATAGGGCTACGGAAGAGTACAAGGATCGTGCCCTGTCTCCCATCCGCGGCGCCTTTCCAAGTGAGATAGTGGAGGTGATCGAGGAACAAATGAGCGGCCCCTGTACAGCGGAAGTGGCCGCCTTCGACCGCTTCACCGATTTCATCGTGCAGGATACGAATACAGACCACTCTGAATTTGACGTTGTTATCTTCGACACTGCACCGACGGGCCACACCATCCGATTGCTGGAACTGCCTGCCGAATGGACACATGCCATCGAGACCGCCAGCCAGGGCAGCGGGCAGACCTGCATTGGACCGGCGGCGACCATCCAGGATGCCAAGCGAAAATACGAACGTGCCATGGCCGCCCTGCGCGATTCCCGAGCATCCACTTTCATGTTCGTCCTTCATCCCGAGGCCATCTCCATCCGCGAGACCCAGCGCGCTATCCACGAATTGAGCAAACTGGAGATCAAGAATTACCGCCTTATCGTCAACGGCATCATTCCACCCGAGGGCACGCATAACCCGCTCTTTGCCGCCCGCGCCGAGATGCAGGCTCGGTATCTGACGCAAATCGAGGCAGAATTGCCCTACGCCAAGCAACGCATGTCCCTGCTGGCGGGCGAGATCAAGGGCTTGGCGCGCTTGCGGGAAGTTGGGCGCATTTTCTTCGACGGCAAACTCGCAAAGGACGCGTTTGTTGTGAAGCCCGAGGTCTCCCAAGTCGCGACCTTTGTTCCGCGTATGAACGATGTGAGGGCGCGGCTTCATCCCAATGGTTATCGCCGGACGGTATTCTTTGTTGGCAAGGGCGGCGTGGGCAAGACGGTGGCCTCATGCCTCACAGCGGTCTGGTTGGCACGGCGGGGATATCGCACCTTACTTCTCACCACTGACCCGGCGGCACACCTAGGCGATGTACTTGATGTTCCGGTAGGTGACGAAGTCGCTGCTATCGGGAACATGCCCAACCTGTGGGCAGTCAACATTGACCCCAAAGCGGCTGCGGAAACCTATAAAGCACGCATCCTGAACGACGCGCGCCAGCGCGGACGTCCCGAATCGGCGATCAAGGTCATGGCGGAGGAACTGGACTCACCCTGTACTGAAGAGATCGCTGCCTTCGATCAATTTATCGATTTCGCTTCGCAGGATGAATGGGATGTCATCGTCTTTGATACTGCTCCCACTGGGCACACGATGCGCTTGCTGGAATTACCGATTGACTGGTCTAAGCAGATGGAGGTTAAGGTGTTTGCTTCGGTGGATACGACTGCTGCGGATGACATGGCTAAACAGCGCTTCAAGCATGTCATCGAGATGATGCGCGACCCCATGCAAAGCACCTTTGCATTTGTGATGTACCCCGAATCTACACCTTTGGAGGAAGCCTGGCGCGCAGTGCAGGAACTGGGTACGGTGGGAATTCGACCCACCTTGGTGGTGGCGAATATGGTTATCCCCACCGAGCAGGCGACCACCCCGTTTGTCCTTGCTCGCCGGGCCATGCAGGAAAAATATCTGGCTGAAATCTCCGACCGATTTCGCGTGCCGATGGTAGAAATCCCGCTCCTGCCGAGTGAAATCAGCGGAATTGATACACTGATCGAACTGGGAGAACGTATATATGGTAAGGGGTAGGGTAATGAAGTTCGGAAAAAAAATTAAGGGAGGGATTCTATTGAATGAGGGCACAGTCGCCGTTTTCACGCGTAATGAAATTGGAAAAGGACCGGAGGAACTATAGGTCCGTCTCGCCGCAACCTTCCTTGGGTTGTGAGATCAAGCCGAGATGCAACCATCGAAGATCCTATTTTGTACCGATGGTGTGAAAATGGGCGTTGAGGCTTCGCCTGTACTCGATCTACTGAAGTCCCTTGAGGCGAGCGGTGTGGAGCATATTTTTTGTTAAGACCCGCCTAGATTATTTCGGCCTCACTGACCGAATGGCCGTTGGCGTTCTTGGCGGCATGCCGGACATCATTGAGGCCATGCGGGCAACGGAAAAAGCGATCAACCTGTGAGCACGAAACGTAAGGTTCTCTTCCTCTGTACAGGCAATTCCGCACGGTCGCAAATGGCTGAAGCGATCGTGAACGCTCATATGGGGGAAGTGTGGTTGGCGATATCTGCTGGTACAGAACCTGCCGGTTACGTACACCCCCTTGCCATCCGTGCCCTGGCTGAAATGGGAATTGAGCATGAAGGACGTTCCAAGTCCACGCATGAATTTCGTGATGTTCCTTTCGACTTGGTGGTGACCGTGTGCGACGATGCGGCCGAGAATTGTCCTGTTTGGCTCGGAAAAGGCAAGCGCGTGCATCACAGTTTCACCGACCCGGCGAGGGCAGAGGGGACGGATGAGGAAATCATGCAAATGTTCCGTACGGTGCGAAACGCCATTGACCGTGAAATCAGCCAACTCCTCGAGCATATTGAATAATGAATCCCTGGAGGAAAATATGTTATGTCTGATGTGACCACAATCCAGAGCAGAGCTGCTAGTGTGACCCAGGGGCTCTCGTTCCTTGATCGCTACCTCACGCTGTGGATCTTCCTGGCGATGGCAATTGGTGTAGTGATCGGTTATCTATTCCCGACGGAAGCAGGGCAATCGCATTCTCGTGTGGGGAACTATTAAATTTTGGGAAAGCATACTAATATCAGGTCAAAAAGGAAGGGAAATGGGCGATCTGATGACGCACTTTTCAAAAATGACAGACATACAACCCCCGTCAATTCCGGGGGCTCGGGAAGGAGCAGGGGAAGCGGCATCCATTGATAAGCATCATTGCGATTGCCATCATCGGCGTAATCTGCGGTGCAGATGATTGGGTAACCATAGAACACAGTTGGGAAAACCAAGGAAGACTGGTTCAGGAAGTTTCTTGAGCTGCCACATGGTATCCCATCTCATGACACCTTCGGGAAAGTGTTTGCCTGGATGGACCCAGATGAATTTCAGAAATGCTTCCTGGATTGGATCAAAAAAGTTGCGGAAATGACAACCGGGCAGGTCATCGCCATCGATGGGAAAACAGTACGCCGATCGCATGATCGGGCCAATGGGAAGAAACCCCTCCACCTGGTAAGTGCCTGGGCCAGCAAGAACGAACTGGTGATAGGACAAAGGAAGGTCGACGACAAAAGCAACGAAATCACAGCCATCCCGGAGCTCTTGAAACTCCTGGATATCCGTGGCTGTATCGTCACAATTGATGCCATTGGCACACAAAAAGGGATTGCCAGAGCCATTTTGGGGCAAAAAGCTGAGTATGTTCTGGCTGTAAAA
>DAOUDK010000045.1:0-10830 GCA_034431315.1 Anaerolineae bacterium | reverse complement strand
CGGAGTAATCGAATTATGGACAACCTGCGTGTTGTAAACAGATGGTTTTCCATTGTTTCAACTGGTTTATGGTAGGCAGTTTTGCCGGAGAGCGTTCTCTCCGACAGGCTGCTAGGTAGGTAACATTTTACATGAATGAATGCGGACACTTGACAAGGACGTTTGTTCATGATATAATCTGAACAAGTGTCAGGGGTATTTGTTCACGCCCTTCAAGCACGCACCAACGAAGAGGTTTCAGGATGACCCTTCTCATCCACCACGCCACGTATCTCCTCCGAGACGCTGGCCGCATCGAGTGCGATAGGGATCTGCTCATTGAAGGCAACCGCATCGCCGCCGTAGGCCACGACCTGCCCATGCCCCCCCAAACCGAGGTCATAGACGCACGCGGTTGCGCCGTCATCCCCGGCCTGATCAACGCCCACACCCATCTCTACCAGAACTTTCTCAAGGGGGTGGGAGCAGGGCTGCGGCTTGTCCCCTGGTGCGAAGCGGTGCTGTTCCCCATAGTGGACGTCATCTTGCAAGAGCAACTAGCGGGCAACCAGCGGCCAGCCTACCTCTGGTCGGCCCTGGGAGCCCTGGAGATGATTCGCGCGGGCACCACCTGCTGCCAGAATCTCGACGTCTCCGCCGACGCCGTCTTCCAGGCCTGGGCCGACATCGGGTTGCGCGGCGTGGGAGCCATCACGCTGGCCGATGGCTGGATTCCCGCCGACATCATGACTGCGAGCGACAGGCTCAAACAGTCGGCGCTGAGCTACGTGGAGCGCTGGCACAATCCCGCCGGACGCATCACTATCAGCCTGGGGCCTTCCGCTCCTTTCCTTTGTAGCGATGACCTGCTGGCCTGGGCCCGCGATACCGCCGAAGCACACGACCTGGGCATCCACATCCACGTGAGCGAGACGGCCAGCGAGGTCGCGGACGCGCTGCGGGATTGGGGGATGCGACCGTTGGAACGGCTAGAGGCGCTAGGGCTGTTGAGCGAACGGGTCAGCGCGGTCCACTGTGTCCACGTGAACGAGGCCGAGATCGAGTTGCTGGCCCGCCACGGTGTGACCGTCGTCCATTGCCCTAAGTCGAACATGAAACTGGCGGATGGGGCCATGTCCTGGCCCGCGCTAAAGGCAGCGGGAGTGGAGGTAGCGTTGGGGAACGATGGCTGCGCCTCCAACGACCTGCTTGACGTATGGGAAGAGATGCGAGCGGCAGCGCTGCTGGGAAGCATCGCTGCCGACGATCCGGCAGCCATCACCCCGGCCGACGTCTTCCGCGCCGCCACCGAGGGCGGAGCGCAGGCCTGCCGGGTGGACGCAGGCACACTTGACCCCGGCCGTCTGGCCGACCTCGTCATCGTGGATCTGAGTGCCCCCCACCTGCGCCCCATCCACAACATCCTGCCAACGCTGGTCTTTTGCGCCCGTGCCGCCGATGTGCGCGATGTGATCATTGACGGCCAGGTGGTGATGCGCCAGCGGCAGGTGCTCACCGTGGGCGAAACGGCGTTAGTGACAGAAGCCGATGCTGTGGGGCGGGAATTGTATGCACGGGCACAGACGAAAGGTTGAAGATGAGTGACTTATTGGCTCGCCTGCAAACAATCTGCGGCCCTGATCACGTCAGCGACGTGCTGGCGGACCGGCTGTGTTACCGCCGGGACTGCGGCCCCACGCCCGGCGGTGTGCCAGACATCGTCGTGCGCCCGGAAAGCACTGCCGAGGTGATGGAGATCGTGAAGCTGGCCAACCAGGTGCGCAAGCCGATCTTCCTCTGGGGGCGGGCCACGACCTTCGTGGACCACGGCGTCAGAGAGGGCTGCATTGTAATGGCACTCGACCTGATGAATTGCATCATCAAGATTGATCTGGAGAACCAGGTGGTCACCGTCGAGACGGGCGCCATCTGGCACGCGGTGGATAGCGAGTTGAACAAGCTGGGCTGGGAGATGACGGTGCCCGGCGGCGGGGGGATGTTCTCCTGCACCGTCGGCGGCACGGTGGCCTACAACGCCGTGCCCCACGGCATTACCGAGTACGGCGTCACCGGCGGCCACGTCGTCGCACTGGAGGTCGTGTTGCCGGACGGCACGGTGATCCGCACCGGCTCAGCGGCCAACACCGATGCCCCCTTCCCCATCGAGCGCGGCGCCAACGGCCCCGACCTGGCTGGCCTGTTCATCGGCTCCTGCGGCACGCTGGGGGTCATCACCCAGGTGACCATGCGCATCCACCGCATCCCAGAGTACGAGCGGTTCCTGTTCTACGCCTTCGACCAGTTGGACGACGCGGTGGACGCTGCCAGCGCCATTCAGTCCCAGCAGGCCGCCACCTTCCTGGTCGGCCTATTCGGCGGGCCGAAGCCGGCCGGCGTGGAGGGCGAGGCTTTCCTGCACGCCATCATCCGCGACAGCGTCATCGAGGCGGAACGACGCGCCCAGGCGGCGCGGGTCTGCTGCGAGACGTTCCGCGGCCGGCCCCAGGACTCCGAGTGCACCCGCCGCTATTGGACGGAGCACATGTACTCCTGGCTGCGCAACACCCCCGCCAGCGCCTACTACGGCAGCCGTCCCTATTACTGCCCTGAGGTAGCCGGCTTTCTGCCCACCCAGGCGCTTAAAGAGGCCATCCCCGCGCTGCACGAGTACGTCACCAACAACGCCGACTTCGCCCGCGTGGGGATGCGGGTCAAGGGTATGGACGTCTACTTTTCGCCCAACGCGGCCTTCCTGTGGGTAGACACGCTCTATCCAGAAATGGACCCGGAGGCCCGGCAGGTGGGGCTGCGCGTGCGGGCCGAGATTGCGGAGATGCTCTTCAGCCGCTGGATGTCGCCGGGCGGCATCGTGGCGGGCATCGCGCCGTACATCATGCCCCGTCTGGGCACCGCATACGGGCTTATGAAGACGCTCAAGGCGGCACTGGACCCCAACGGCATCCTCAACCCCGGTGTGCTTTTGCTTGGAGGGGAGTAACTGCTCAGGGGGGGCGTTGCAGGTCGGAAGTCCCGCTGTCAACGAATGGGGAAACGAATAAACGAATGAATTGCAGTCGCTGAGACATTCGTTTATTCGTTGGCTATTCGTTGACAGAGAATACGCAAAAGCAAATTAATTGCATAGCTGAGCAGTTACGGAGGGGAGTAGGGGAAACCAGTGGACAAAAACACAATTCGAGCCAGGTCAGCAGAACTCACGAGCAAACTGTACCGCCCGGACGAGTTTGCCAAAGCCTTGCATCTCCTGCTTGAAGCAAACGTAGACGAGAAGGCCTTTGCAAACTACAGAAGAATCATCCCCGAGATGGGGACAACTTTTGGCACACCACTGCCCGTTTTGAGGATCATCGCTGCCGAAATCGCCAAATACGGGAAGAAAGACCCTTCTTCTGTCCTGCCCATCTTGAAAACTCTGTGGGCAAACGGCTCATTCGAGGAACGGCAGATAGTGGGCAAAGTCATGGAGAGGCTGGCTAAAAAGTATCCGGCCGAGTGCCTGGAACTCGTTCCCAGTTTCCTGCCCACGATTGATAACTGGGCCAACTGCGATAACCTGGCCTGCTTTGGAATGGAAGCCATCGCCCTCCAGAAAACGGACGAGGTTCTGTCGCTGTGTGAGGAATGGGTCAGGGACGAAAACAAATGGATACGGAGATTCGGGGTCGTGGTGCTCAGGGCTTTTGAAAAGGTGCCCGCGCCGGATAGAGTTTTCGACATCCTTGACCTGGTGATGGAAGACGGCGACAGGGATGTCAAAAAGGCCGTCTCCTGGATGCTCCGAGATTTGAGCAAACTACATTCCGACCGCGTGTTCGAGTTTCTTTTGAGGTGGGCTGTGGCCAACCCGGGTAGAGATACCGTGTGGATGATCAAGAACGGCATGAAAAAACTGACCGCAGGCCAGCAACAACAAATCACGGCAGCGTTGGAACGGTGAAAATGGCCGAACTTGACAAACGAGCATTGCACCTGCCATCCGTCGCCCAACCCATCTACGAGTGTTTGCGCTGCGCCTTCTGCTTCGACCTCTCCTGGCTGGGGCCGGCCAATCTCTGCCCCTCCTACACCTGGGGCGCGTTCGAGTCCTACGGGGCACGGGGTCGCATCGCCATCGCCCGCGCTTTGCTGGAAGGCGAATTGGAGTACGACGAGTCGCTCATCAGACGGGTCTTCGCCTGCACGGAGTGCCGCGCCTGCGCCGAGCACTGCTTCAAGTACATTGACACCGTCAAGATTTTCGCCGCCATGCGGGAAGACCTGGCGGCGCGGGGACTGATCCCACCGGGGCTGGCTGCCGCTGCCGACGGCCTGGCCGAGACGCACAATCTCTATGACAAGCCCCACGAGCGGCGACTGGGCTGGCTGAAGGAGCGCTCGCGGGTGGATCGGGCCGCGCCGGTGGCCTTCTTCGTAGGCTGCACGCCGGCCTACGTGCGGAGCACGCTGGCCCGCGACACCTACGCCGTCCTGGCCGCCTCTGGGCTCCGCTTCACCGTGCTCAGCGACGAGTGGTGCTGCGGGCACCCGTTTATGGCCGCTGGTCAGCGCGAGCGGGCGGCCGAAGTGATGCACCACAACGTGGACGCGCTGAAGGCACTGGGCGTCGAGCGGGTGGTCTTTAAGTGCCCTGGATGTATGCGGACCTTCCGCGAGGATGTGCCTGAGGTGCTGGGCGAGTCGCTGCCTTTCGAAATCGTCCACGTGACCGAAGAGATCGCCCGCCAGGTGGATGCCGGCCGCCTCCGGTTCGACGTCTACCAGCCCGGCACGATTGTCACCTATCACGACCCCTGCACACTGGGGCGTGGCCTGGGGGTCTACGAGGCACCGCGCACCATCATCGAGGCCATGCCTGGGATGCGGCTGGCCGAGATGCCACGCCACGGGCGCGATGCTTACTGCTGCGGAGCGGGGTCTTTTGTGCGCTACGATTATGCCGATTTCACCGACCGCACCGGCGTGGAGCGGTTCAAAGAGGCCGAGAGCACCGGGGCACAGATTGTGCTCACCGCCTGCCCGGCCTGCGTGACGCAGTTCCAGTACATCCGCAGCCAGGTGCGACAGAGATTCAGGTGATGGACTTGTTCATCGGACTCGATCTGGGCACATCGGCTGTCAAGGTTGGCCTCTTTGACGAGGCCGGGCAGTTGCTGTGCCTGGTCCGGCGAGGATACCGGCCCTACGCGCCTCACCCCGGCTGGGCCGAGCAGGAGCCGGTGGAATGGTGGGAGGCCACTCGCGCCGCGCTGCGGGAGGTGCTGACCGGGGCAGACGCAGACCAGATCGCGGCCGTAGGATTGAGCGGGCAAACGCCCGGACACGTGCTGATTGCCGCCGATGGCAGATCGCTGGGCCGGGCCATCGTCTGGAGCGATCGGCGCGCCGTCGCCGAAGCCGCCTGGCTGGCGGAGCATGTCACGCCGCAGCAGGCGCGCGCCTGGACGGGCTATCCTTTCATCACCGGCGCGACGCAGCCCCCGGCCCGGTTGCTGTGGCTGAAAAAACACCGCCCCGATGACTGGAATCGCTGCACCGCCATCGTGCAGCCCAAGGATTTCATCGCCCTGCAATTGACCGGGTGCATTGCCACCGACGTCAACAGTGGCTTCTGTCTCCTTCATCCAGAGACGGAGCACTACCACGCCGACTACCTGGCCCTGTTGGGGGTGGAGCCGGAGAAAATGCCCCCCGCTCTGTCTCCCACCGACGCGGTCGGCCCGGTGACGCCGGGCGCAGCGGCTCTCACCGGCCTGCCCGTTGGCACGCCAGTGGTGATCGGCACCATAGACGCCTGGTGCGACATCGTTGGCTGCGGGGGAGTCGAGCCGGGCTGCGCGGTGGACGTGGCCGGCACGTCGGAAGTGGTGGCCCTGGTGACAGACCGGCCCGTCGAGGGGGACGGGGTCTTCAGCTCGCCACTGGTGGGAGGGCGACACTGGATCGGTGGGCCGATGCAAATGGGCGGCGCCGCGCTCGAGTGGCTGGCGCGAGGTTTCTACGGAGGCGAATCCGATTTCGTGCAGATGGAAGCCGAGGCGTCCGCCGTCGCGCCGGGAGCCGAGGGGCTGCTTTTCCTGCTCTACCTGCGTGGCGGAGCGAGCGCCGGTCTGGGACAACGCCGCCCGGGGAGCCCTCGTCGGGCTGACCGACCATCACACCCGTGCTCACTGCGCCCGCGCCGTCTACGAAGGGGTGGCCTTTGCTGTGAGGGACGTACTGGAGCGTTGCCTAACCGCCGCCGAAATGCGTCCAGAGGTACTGCGCGTCTCTGGCGGGGGTGCGCGCTCTGCCTTCTGGAACCAGATCAAGGCCGACGTCACCGGGCTGCCTGTGCAGCAGATGGCCGTCTCCGACGCGGCTTGTCTGGGCGCGGCGATCCTGGCAGCCGTCGGCACAGGCGCCTTCGACGGATTGAGCGGCGCGGCCGCTGCCATGACGCATCCAGCGGCCACGTTCGAGCCGCAAGCCGCTCACACTACCATCTATAGAGCATTGTTCTCCCTCTGGCGGGGTCTCTATCCGGCTTTGCAACCCACCTTCTCGCGCCTGAGCCAGATGGACAGAAAGGCAATATCATGAGTTCTGGCGAAGAGTTACGTTTGATCCTTCAGGCAGCCCGGCTGTATTACGAAGACAACCTTACGCAACAACAGGTAGCCCAGGAATTGGGCGTTTCCCGGCCCACTGTCTCCCGGCTGCTGGCGCAGGCTCGCCAGGAGGGGGTCGTCCAGATCACGGTGGTGGATCCCTTTGCCACCTTTGAGGAGCTGGAGACTCGTCTGGAAAAAGCTTTTCATCTTCGACAAGCGGTGGTAGTGGCTGGCGAAGGGGCGAGCGGCGAACTGCTGCGGCGACGCCTTGGCCTCGCGACAGCCAAGTACCTGCGCTCCACGCTCAACAACGGTAATCTGGTGGGCATTGGCTGGGGGCGCACCCTGCACGCCGTCGTCGAGGCGCTGGGCGCCGAGCGACAGGCCGAGGTGCAGGTCTTCCCCCTGATCGGCGGATTAGGGCAAATCTCCCCGTCGTTTCAGGTGAATGACCTGGCCCGGGGGTTGGCCGAGGCTTTCAGCGGCAGTTGGTTGGCTCTCTATGCACCGGCCTTTGTCAGCGACCCATCAACCTGCCAGGCGCTGTTCCAGGTGGCCGATGTGGCGTCGGTGATCCAGAGTTGGCCCAAACTCGACGTGGTTCTGGTGGGCATCGGCCACTTTGCCTTACAACGCCAATCCTCCATGCTCTTTGCCGGTTACATGGACGCCTCCCTTTTGCTGGAGTTGGAGCGGCGGGGAGCGGTAGGCGATCTCTGCGGGCGCTTCTTTGATGCCCAGGGACGGCAGTGCCTCGTCGAGCCTGGTGTCATCGGCATCCCTTTGGAGCAATTGAGGGAGTTGGATCATGTGACCGGCATCGCCGGGGGTGAGGAAAAAGTCGCTGCCATCCTGGGCGCGCTGCGGGGAGGATGCTTGAACGTGCTGGTGACGGATACCGTTACCGCCGAGGCGATACTGGAGAAGCACAGAGGTGAAACGTGAAACGTGATTCGCCATTCGCAATTCACAATTCACAATTTGATAAAGCCTATGGTTGCCTGGCCACGCTGGCCCTGGGAGATGCGTTGGGGATGCCCACCGAGTTCCTGACGCCGGAACAAATCGCGGCGGAGTACGGTCGCGTCGCCAACCTAGTCCCCCCACCCGGTTGGCACCCGCACGCCGCGTTGCGCCGGGGTCGCGTCACTGACGACACCGAGCAGGCCCTGGCTTTGGCCGAGGTCTATCTCCGCGATGGACAGATGCGCGCCGAGGCTGTTGCCCAGGCCATGCTCGACTGGGCAGCAGCGCAGAGCGAGCACCTGGCGCTCTATCTGGGGCCCAGCACGCGCCGGGCGTTGGAGGCGTTACGAGCCGGAGAGTCTCCCCGCCAGAGCGGACGCCAGGGCAAGACCAACGGCGCGGCCATGCGGATTGCTCCGGTAGGCATTGTCAACGCCGGGAATCTGGAAGGGGCGCTGCAGGACACGGTTGAGGCCTGTCTGCCCACCCACGGCACGACGCTGGCCATCTCTGGCGCGGCAGCCGTGGCTTGTGCCGTTGCCGAGGCGATGCGCGATGACGCTACTCTCGAAGCCGTGTTGGAAGCAGCGACGGAAGGGGCGATCCGTGGCCGTCAGCATGGGGCCTGTGTCTGGACGCCGCCGCTGGAGCGGCGCATCGCTCTGGCGGTTCGCCTGGCGCGTGAGGCCGAGGGCGAGGCCAAAGCCCTGCAGGCATTGTACGATTACGTCGGCGTGGACATGTTGGTCACCGAAAGCATCCCCACCGCCTTCGGGCTGGTGGCCCTGGCCGAGGGCGACCCGATGCGGGCCGTGCGCTACGCGGCTAATATCGGCGGCGACACCGACACCATCGGGGCTATCGCGGGGGCCATCTGTGGCGCGCTGCGAGGTATCGCAGCCGTGGATCGCGCCATGCTGGCCGAGGTCGAGCGGGTCAACGGGCTCGACCTGGCAGCGGTGGCACGTGGGTTGGTCAGCATCTCAAAATCCTGACTGGACACTGGCGTTTTTTCGTAGTGACGACTTCAGTCGTCCACAGTGGAGCCAAAGCGACTGAAGTCGCTACTACGAATCCCATCTCCAGTCCCATCTCCAGTCCTGACCTTGTGGAGGCACTCTTGACGACAACTACTCCCAGGATCGGCTTCAACATGCATCCGCTCTGGGCCTTCGGCGAGGCGCTGACTGGCTTTCTGGAGCCACTGCAGGCCGCGGGGCTTTCCGCGCTGGAATTCGAGCTGTGGCCAAATGACCCCGATTGGCCCCGCTTTCCACTGCTGATGGAGGACTGTCGGCGGCTGGGATTCGCCCTGTGCTTCCACGCTCCCTTCCGGCAGCCTTACGCCATCACCGGCTTTGCCAGCCAAGGGCGGGTGAAGGTCGAGGCGGCCTATGCTCCAATGCTCGACATCGCCGCCCGCTTCGGCCCCACGACGGTGGTCGTGCACGGGGCACATTCGACCACCCGGCCCCACGAGCAATTGTACGCTGATACAGTTGCCTTCCTGGAGTGGCCCCTGGCGCGCTACCCGTCGTTGGTTTTCGCCCTGGAGGATCTGACCCCCAACCCCCGGCGGGTCAAGATAGGCGCCGAGCGGGCCGAGGTGCTGCGCATCGTCGAGGAGATCGGTGACTCTCGCCTGGGCATCTGCTGGGACATGGGCCACGATGTACGGGCTGGCCGCCGTGACGTGCCGGATGAGACCTGGCTGCAACACGTCTGTCACGTCCATGTGCACGACGTTGACGAGCAGGGCGTTGACCACTACCCGTTCATCTACGGGCGGGTGCCTTGTCAGACCTGGCTGCCGACGTTGGTTGAGACAAGCTTTGCCGGGGTGGTCACGCTGGAGATCAAGGGAACACAACTGGTGGGGCTGGGGATCGAACGGGTACAACAGATGCTGGTGGAGAGCATCTCCAGTACGGCCCGCTTCGCCGCCAGCGCAGAAGCGTAGCACAAGGCGCCATCTTGCGCCACAGAGAATATTTGAGGAGGTGGATGAAATGATACAACAATCCGCGCTCACACGCAAGGCAGGCCACTGGTGGCGCAACTGGGGGGAAGAGACCTTCTCTGCTTATCTCTTCCTGCTGCCCACCTTGATCGTCTTCGCCGTTTTCGTCTTTTTTCCTCTCTTCTTCTCCTTCTACGCCAGCCTAACCAACTGGAACTTGCCTTTCAAACCCTCTTTCGCTGGCCTGGAGAACTATCGCTATCTGTTCACCGACGAAATTGGCTCCCGCGACTTTTTTATGGCCATACGCAACAGTTTTTATTACGCCCTGGGGGTTCCGTTCAACATGGCCATCTCGTTGGCGGTGGGTCTCTTCCTCAACCAGCGGTTGCGGGGAGTAGGCATCTTTCGCACCGCCTACTTCTTGCCGACCATCACCTCAACCGTCGCCATCTCGGTGGTCTGGATGTGGATCTACCACCCGGCCGATTACGGCCTGGCCAACAGCATCCTGCTCAGGCTGGGGCTTTCGCCGCTGCGCTGGTTGCGCGACCCACTCCTGGCGATGCCGGCGCTGATCCTCATGGGTATCTGGCACGGCATGGGATACAACATTATCATCTTCCTGGCCGGGCTGCAGAACATCCCGCGTACTCTGTACGAAGCAGCCGAGATTGACGGGGCAGGGACGTGGGCCCGGTTCCGCAAGGTCACCTGGCCGTTGCTGGGGCCGACGACTTTCTACATCCTGGTCATTGGGGTGATCAACTCCCTCAAAGCATTCGCCCAGATGCACGTGATGACGGAAGGGGGACCTCTGGGGGCTACCACTACCATCACTTACCTTCTTTACCGGGAGGCCTTCGAGCACTTTGCTATGGGGCGCGCTTCGGCCACCTCTGGCCACTCATCGTCACCACCAGCAAGAACATGCGCACCTTGCAGATCGGCCTGCGCTACTTCGTCAGCCAGGAGGGCGGCACCCAGTGGGGGCTCTTTATGGCCGCCACCTTCTTTGTCTCTTTACCGGTGGTGATCTTCTACTTCGTCATCCAGAAGTCGTTCGTGGAAGGCATCGCTGCTACGGGCCTCAAAGGAGTGTAAGTCGCAGTTGGGTGAAGGTCTCCAGACCGAGCCCTGTCCCGCCTCGGCCAGAGACCTTCGGCGAACAAAAAATGGAGGTCTTAAAGGTGTGTAAGTGTTAAATCTACAGACATTTTGACATTTACACACTACCAGAGTAAGATTTGGAAAAACGTGAGGTGATAATAGTGAGCCAACAAACACAAACAACCACGAAAAAAAACGCAAGAG
>DAOUDK010000044.1:0-96813 GCA_034431315.1 Anaerolineae bacterium | reverse complement strand
TGATCGCATGCATCGAGCCCGTCAGAGCGCCTGTAACTGGAAGGCCTTTTAGGTCCATTGATCATCTCAGTGCTCTCATGGGGAAGAAGTGTCCAGAACTAAAACCGAACAGTGTCGTTTTTTTGATGCTGATTGGGAGGATAAATGAGGGCCATCATCATCGCCAACGGCCAAATTCACGACAGCGATTTGCATCGAAGCCTGATCGCTCCAACGGATCTGGTTATCTGCGCCGACGGCGGGGCCAGTAACGCTCTTGCTTTGGGCTTGCAGCCCCAGGTGGTCGTCGGCGACCTGGACTCCTTCGACAGCGACCTCCAGGCACAGTTGGAGGGTGAAGGTTGTCAGATCCTCGCCTATCCTGCCCGTAAGGACGAGACCGATCTGGAACTGGCTGTGTACTACGCCATAGAGCACGGGGTTGACGAAATCCTGATCCTGGGTGCCCTGGGCGGTCGCATTGATCAGACCCTGGCTAATGTCTTGCTTTTAGCCTTGCCGGAATTACGCTCCGTTAAGGTCAAGATCCTCAATGGCAGGCAAGAGGTCTTTCTCATCAGAGATGAGGCCCTCATCGAGGGCCAAGTGGGCGATACCCTCTCCCTCCTGCCCCTGACAGAAGAAGTAACGGGCATCTATAGCGAGGGTCTGGAGTATCCCCTGGAAAACGGCACTTTGTACCTGGGGCCAGCCCTAGGAGTTAGCAACACCCTCACCGCACCGCAAGCCCGGGTTCGGGTGGGTCATGGGCTGTTGCTGGCCGTGATCATACACAACGGCGAATAGATGAATGGCGAAAGGAGGTTCGCATGAAAATGATGACGCTTTTGTTCCTGGCATTGGTGCTGGTGGTGATGGGCGGCTGTGGGCCGACGCCCGCTCTCGCCCCAACCCCCAGCGGCCCGCGTACCCTGACGGTGATGACCCACGACAGCTTCGACGCCAGCCAGGAGGTCATCGCCCAGTTCGAAGCCGAGACGGGGGCCACGATCAAGTTCCTCAAATCGGGCGACACCGGCGCGGCTCTGAACCAGGCCATCCTCAGCAAGGACGCCCCGCTGGCTGACGTGTTCTACGGGGTGGACAACACCTTCTTCAGCCGGGCCATCAAAGCCAACATCTTTGAACCCTACGCCTCGCCTGTCCTGGCCGACATCCCTGACGAACTGGAGCTCGATCCCCAACATCGGCTCAACCCGGTGGACTTTGGCGACGTGTGCCTGAACTACGACCAGGCCTGGTTCCAGGAGAAGGGCCTCACCCCGCCGGCCACACTGGAGGATCTGACCAAACCGGAACTCAAAGGTCTGACCGTGGTGGAGAACCCGGCCACCTCGTCGCCGGGGCTGGCCTTCCTGATGGCCACCGTGGGCCACTTTGGCGAGGATGGCTACCTCGACTTCTGGGCCGAATTGCGCGCCAACGACGTGCTGGTCACAGCCGGCTGGGAGGACGCCTATTGGGGCCAGTTTAGCGCGGCCAGCGATGGCGACCGGCCCATCGTGGTCAGCTACGCCACCAGCCCGGCCGCCGAGGTCTACTTCAGCGAGGGCGCGTATACCGAGCCACCCACCGTCAACGTGTTGGGCGACGGGGCCTGCTTCCGCCAGATCGAGTTCGTGGGCATCCTGAAAGGCACCGCCAACCGCGACCTGGCCGAGAAGTGGGTGGACTTCATGCTCAGCCCGGCCTTCCAGGCCGACATCCCGCTGCACATGTGGGTCTTCCCCGCCAACCCCCAGGCCGAACTGCCGGAAGTCTTCCAGTTCGCCGAGGTACCGCCCAAGCCGGCTCAGGTCAGCCCAGAGGCCATTGACCAGAACCGGGAGAGGTGGATCGAAGCCTGGACGGAGACGGTGTTGCATTGATGACGCCGAAACACGTAGGAACACGGAAACACGGAGGCACGGAAACACGGAGAGTTCTCCGCGTCTCCGCGTCTCCTCTTCTCCGCGTCTCCCTGTACCTGATCCCTCTGACTTTCCTGGCCTTGTTCTATTTCTATCCCCTCTTTTCCATCTTCCGGCTGAGCCTGGCTCCGGAGGGGCAGCTAGCGCTGACGGCGTTACGGGGACTGGTCAGCACGCCATACTACGCCCGGACGCTGTGGTTCACCACCTGGCAGGCGGCTCTTTCGACCCTGCTGACGCTGCTAGCGGCCCTGCCGGCGGCCTACGTTTTCGCCCGCTACCGGTTCCGGGGCAAATCGCTGTTGCAGGCGTTGACGACCATCCCCTTCGTCCTGCCGACCATCGTGGTGGCGACGGCTTTCACCTCGCTGCTGGGACCCAAGGGCTGGGTCAACCAGATGCTCATGGCCGTCCTGGGCCGCGACAGCCCGCCCATTAATCTGATGCACACCCTGGCCATCATCCTGCTGGCCCACGTGTTCTACAATTACACCATCGTCCTGCGGATGGTGGGTAGCTTCTGGGCCAACCTGGACCCTCAACTGGAAGCGGCGGCGCGGATGCTGGGCGCTTCGCCCTGGCGAGCCTTCCGGGAGGTGACCTTGCCGCTGCTGCGCCCCGCGCTGACAGCCGCCTCGTTGCTGGTCTTCCTGTTCGATTTCACCAGCTTCGGGGTGATCCTGATCCTGGGCGGCCCCCGCTACGCCACGCTGGAGGTGGAAATCTACCGCCAGGCGGTCCATTTGTTCAACCTGCCGGTGGCGGCGGCCCTGTCGCTGCTCCAGATTGGCTGCACCTTTGGGCTGATGGTGGTATACACCCGCCTGCAGCAGCGCATCACCGTGCCGCTGCAACTGCGCCCCCGACAGATCACCGCCCGCCGACCCCGCACCCGGAGCGAGCGCTGGCTGGTGGGGATCAACGTGGCGGTCATGATCCTGCTGCTGGTGGTGCCGCTGCTCTCCCTGGCCGAACGCTCCCTCTCGACCGGACAGGCGGGTTACAGCCTGGCCTACTACCGGGAGCTGAGCGTCAACCGGCAGAGTTCCATCTTCTTCGTGCCGCCGCTGCTGGCGGTTCGCAACTCGCTGCTCTTCGCCGGAGCGACGGTGGGACTGGCTCTGACGTTGGGGCTGATCAGCGCCTGGCTGCTGGCCCGCCAGCGGGGTCGGCTGGGCCAGTTGCTCGACCCCGTGTTCATGCTGCCCCTGGGCACATCGGCCGTCACGCTGGGCTTTGGTTACATCATCGCCCTGGCCAAGCCGCCGCTGAACCTGCGCGCCTCGCCGGTGCTGGTTCCACTGGCTCACACCCTGGTGGCCCTCCCTTTCGTGGTGCGCTCGCTGCTGCCCGTCATCCGAGGCATCCATCCCCACCTGCGGGAGGCAGCGCGGGTGCTGGGCGCCTCGTCCTGGCAGGTGTGGCGAGAGGTGGATCTGCCCATCGTGGGACGCGCGCTGCTGGTGGGGACGGTGTTCGCCTTCACCGTCAGTCTGGGCGAGTTTGGGGCGACGGTGTTCGTGGCCCGGCCGCAGATGCCGACCATGCCGGTAGTCATCTATCGCTTCCTGGGCCAGCCGGGGGCGGTCAACTACGGCCAGGCCCTGGCCATGAGCACCCTGCTGATGATCGTCTGCGCCGTGGGGTTCCTGGCCATTGAGCGATTCAGGTATGGGGAGATAGGGGAGTTTTGAACTTGACCGATGATGGATTATGTGTTATCATTATGGCAAGCATGTAATCATAATGGGAGGCAGCCATGATCCGAACGCAAGTGCAATTAACAGAAGAACAAGCGTGGGCCTTGAAAAACCTGGCCTCCAGGCGTCAGGTGTCCGTCGCCGAATTGATTCGCCAGAGCGTGGATGCCCTGGTCCGGTCATCTAGAGAAGTTGATGCTGAGGAACGCAGGCGACGAGCTATTGCCGCTGCAGGCCGATTTCACTCAGGAGCATCGGACATCTCCGTGAAGCACGATGAATATTTGGTGGAGGCCTTCCAGGGATGAGCTTATTTGTTGACACTTCGGCCTTTTTCGCCGTTCTGGATGCTGACGATGAGAACCACGTTGCGGCAAGGCACAGGTGGGAAGATTTGCTGACTCAAGAAGTAGCTCTGGTTTGCAGCAGCTATGTGCTGGTGGAGACTCTGGCTTTGGTGCAACGTAGACTTGGCATCCCCGCCGTTCGAGTTTTTCAGGAGGACATCATGCCTGTGCTAAACGTTGAATGGGTTGATGAATCCCTCCATCAGGTAGGCATCGCCAGTGTCCTTGCGGCAGCACGCAGAGGGCTCAGTCTGGTGGATTGCGTCAGCTTTGAGATCATGCGGAGGTTGGGGATCAAGACGGCTTTCGTGTTTGATCATCACTTCGAAGAGCAGGGATTCGAGTGTCTCCCGTAGCTCAGCATTGACAGAACGCTATAGGTGATGTATAATGATTACATCACAATCGAAGAGGTGAGATGGGAATGGCCATGCATCGTTTGCAAATCTCGCTCCCAGAATGGCAGTATCGCTTTCTCCGGGAGCAAGCCAGTCGCACCGGTCAGAGCATTGCTGGCTTCATCCGTAAGCTGATCGAACAGGAAGCTCAGACCGCTCAACGCCCTGTGGAGGAAGATCCTATCTGGGAAATAGTCGGCATCGGCCAGGGTGGGCCACCCTATGATGTCAGCGAGCGGGTAGACGAATTCCTCTACAGTGTGCAAAGGGAGGGTAGCGGCAGTGAAAACCATCCTGGTGGATAGCAGTTTCCTACTGGCTATGGTAGACAGGGGTGACAAACATCACTCTGAAGCCATTGATTTTCTAAGGAGCCTGGGGAAGGTCACACTGCTGGTCACCAGCCACATCTTTGACGAGGCGATGACTCTGATCAAGGTCCGTTTGGGCAGCGAGGTGGCCGTCCGCACTGGCCGGCAACTCCGGCTTAGCACCCTCTTTCGTCTGACCCATGTCACTGAGGGGGATGAGGAGACCACCTGGGAGATCTTCAGCCGGTACACGGACAAGGACTGGAGCTACACCGACTGTTCTTGTCTGGCTGTGATGCGCAAGCTTGGCATCACTGAAGTCCTTTCCTTCGACCATCACTTCGATCAGATGGGAAAGGTTCGCTTGCCATAGCCAAAAAGCGAATGTGGTTATGTCCTTGCTTGAAGCCTATCACCTCACCAAATCTTATGGCGAAGGACGCTTCCCGGACGACATCAGCTTCGTCGTGGACGAAGGGGAGATCCTCTGCCTGCTGGGCCCCTCCGGCTGCGGCAAGACCACGCTGCTGCGCATCATCGCCGGGCTGGAGATACCCGACAGCGGGAAGGTGATGTTTGAAGGCCATGACATCCGTGACGTGCCCGTGCACCGGCGCAACTTCGGCCTGATGTTCCAGGATCAGGCCCTCTTTCCCCACAAGAATGTCTTCGAGAACATAGCCTTTGGCCTGCGGATGCAACGGCTGCCGGCGGGGGAAATCCGAGAGCGAGTGGCCGAGGTGCTGAACCTGGTGGGAATGGTCGGTTTCGAGGAGCGGGACGTGAACCAGCTGTCGGGTGGCGAGCAACAGCGGGTGGCCCTGGCCCGCAGCCTGGCTCCCCGCCCGCGCCTGCTCATGCTGGACGAGCCGCTGGCCTCCCTCGACCGCACCCTGCGCGAGCGGCTGATGAACGAACTGCGAACCATCCTCAAGGGCGCGGGCGTCACCGCCATCTACGTCACCCACGACCAGCAGGAGGCCTTTGCCGTGGCCGACCGGGTGATCATCATGGATCGGGGGCGCAAAGTGCAGGAGGGAAAGCCGGAAGAGGTTTACCAGCGACCGGCGACGGAGTTCGTGGCCCGTTTCCTGGGGCTGGCGAACCTGCTGCCCGGCCAGGTGGTAGAGGCAGGCCCGCCGCTGGCAGTGGAGACAGCTCTGGGCCGGCTGACGGCGACGGATTCGCCCGCGCCGCCCATCGGCCAAGCGGTGACAGTGCTCATCCGTCCGGAAGGGGCACGCTGTCTGGAGGCTGGCACGCCGGCTGAAAACTCCATCGTCGGGCAGGTGCAAGCCCGCTCCTTCCGGGGTGGGCACTACCAGATCACCGTGGCGGCGGCGGGCACGTCGCTACGCTTCGAGTTGGACGTACTCGACGGGCCGGTGCCGGAGCCGGGCGAGCAGGTGACGCTGTGCCCTCACCGCGTACAGGTGTTGCCAGCGGCATGAGGGCGATGGGCACGGTTTCGTCCCAAAGTGATCAAGTGCCATTTTGACAATTTGCGCTTTATGAAGTATTATTGGGCTGTCGGGGCATTTTTCATCTGCAAAAGTGCCGTGAAAATACTATACCTATTGAAAGGAGCAAGAGGAAATGTATCAGAAAATTATCATCGTAGGGAACCTGGGGCGCGATCCGGAGATGCGCTACACGCCCAGCGGCCAGCCGGTCACCAATTTCTCAATGGCCACCAGCCGCAAGTGGACCAACACCGATGGCACACCAGGTGAGGAGACCATCTGGTTCCGCATCACCGCCTGGGGTAAGCTGGGCGAGACCTGCAACCAGTACCTATCCAAAGGACGACAAGTCCTGGTAGAGGGTCGCCTGCGACCAGACCCCAACACCGGTGGGCCTCGCATCTGGACGCGGCAAGATGGCACTGCAGGGGCATCCTTCGAAGTCACAGCCTTCACTGTTAGGTTCCTGGGAGGGCGTGCTGAGGGTGCGGCGGTGAGTCCAGAGGAGGGAGCGCTAGAAGAGGGAGCGCTAGAAGAGGGGGAGATTCCCTTCTAGAGTCTAGCGCGGTTGCGCTATGCCGTCTGTGCCCCTGGTGCAGGCGGCATTTTGCTGTTGACAAAGATGGCATTTTGGGGTAGTATTCTAATACGCTGCTATCCCCTCTACAATAATCGCCGTTAATTGCTCATCTCGCTCGGCCTGGATTGCCAAGTCCAGGCCATAAGGACCAAACCCAGTCGAATTCAACTGGTTAAGCCGCCGGATCCGGCGGGAGCAGGCGGGTAGTTACCAATCACCGAAAGAGCAAAGATGACTGCAAAGAAGCCCCTGCTGATAACACTGGCACTTCTTCTCTTTTTTGGCCTGACGCCGGGTAGCGCTCTGGCTGCTTCGCCCGATGGTCTCGCCATCCGCTACTTCGGCCTAGACGATCACGTCAAACAGGCTCTCGATCTCATCCCTGAGGTCACCTTTGTCGAGCACCTGGACGCGGCCCAGGTTATCGTGGTCAACGATGCTGGTTTGAGCGAGTATGAAGCTGAGGCCATCGTCCAGGCTGTCAACGAGGGCCGGGGGTTGGTTCTGCTCCTGGGGCCGCAACTCACCGCTCCCGCCCTTCAAGCTATCCTGGGAGAAGACGTTGGGTGGGAAGAGAGGGCGGACGCCCAAACAGTGCAAGCTGTGCCCGGCCTGGACGATCCCCTGATAGCTCAAGTGACCTGGAACTCGGCTCCCCAGGTACGCGATCGCTCGACGCTTACGGGTCTCGACCTGGAGGCATTGGTCAAGACCTACGAGACGGGCGAGACGGTGTTGGGGCGAACGAAACTCGGCCAGGGGACGGCCTACGTGATCACGGCCTGGCTCTCAGGGGAAAACAATCCCCACTTCAAGGACTGGCCCTATTTCAACTACCTCATCTATCACCTGGCTGTGCGGACGACAGGCGGCTTCCCCGACGCCTATGCTGACTACCTCGCCTCCCCCGTCCCCCACGCGACCGCTCGCCGGGCCGTGGTCGTCGTGATCGTCCTCATGCTGGGAACGACGGTGGTCGCCTACCTGGCCCTCCGCCGCTACGCCCTGAGGCATCCTGAGGCCCTGGAGCGCATCACAGTTGGGCCAGAGGAGGTTAAAGGGGACGCCTGGGAGGATATCGGTTTCCACCGCCCTTTGGCCGGCTTCCTCTTCCTCATGGTCGTAGGATTGGTGCTCTTCATTCCCTTGATGGGCTATCAAGCCTTCGTCCTCCCGCGCTTTCTGCTGCCCTGGCCTCAGGCCATGGGTGCTTGGGACTGGGTGGTGCGCTTCTTCGAGGTCTTCTGGCTCGTCTTCGATGTGGGCACCAGCCTGGCCATGGTCAAGTACTTCTCCGAGTATCGGATCAAAGAGCCACGGAGAGGGCTGAAGTACATCCAGTTCTTCGTCTGGTGGCAGGCCATCAGCGGCACCATCCAGTTGGGAGGCGTAGCTCTGATAGCGATCACCTTCGTGCCCCAGACCGCCGTGGCCTACCTCTCGTTCTATTTTATCGTCCATGCCTTGATCCAATTCCCAGGCTTCCTGCGCGTCTTCAGCTACACCTTTCGTTCCTTCCAGCGCTTCGACTACGAGCAGATCCTAACCCTGGTGATCTACATGGGCCCCATGGTTTTGCAGTCGGTCATGGTGAGCGTTATGCGCCGCTGGGGGGCAGCGAATCCCGTCTTGGGGGAAGCCATGGGAGGTGTGCTGGGTATGGGGCTGGGTCTCTACCTCTGCGAATACGCCTCCTTCTTCGTCGGCCTCTGGCTTTACAAGCGCCTGGGCTACTCGCTCAAGGCCATATTCCTGCCCACCTTCGACTGGGAGACAGTGCGCTCAGCCCTCCTCTTCGGAGGTAAGCTAACGCTGGGAAGCGCCTTCGCTCCTCTGGGCCACGCCCTGCAAGTGACCCTGATCGCGGCCTACATGCTTAACTACGCCGAGGTGCAGGGTAACTGGTCAGTGGCCTACGGCCTCACCATAGGCTACAGCGCTCTGGGCGCGGGTCTCTACGACGGGCTGATGCCCTCCATCTCCGAGGCCTACAGCCACGGGAGGCTAAAGCTCTCCCAATACTACGTGGCTCAGGGGTTCAAGTATGGGGTGTGGTTCAGCCTGTTTATCTTGAGTGCCCTGGGGGCCGTCGCGGACCGCTTTATCCTGGGCGCTCTGGGGCAGGACTGGACCCGGGCGGCAGCCCTGGTAGGCCCCCTCCTCATCTGGGGAGCCGTGCAGTTCCCATCCTGGTTCGGCGATAGGCTGCAACAGGCGGCCGGCCGCCCTGAGCTGCAGGCGCTGATGATCGCTGGGGAGCAGATCCTGCGCATCTCCCTGATGTTCATGTTGATCGGGCGCTATCAGCTCTGGGGACTCATGATAGCCTATCTCATCGCCCTGCCAGCCAAGTCGGTGGTGGCCTGGCTGCTCAATTGGAAACTGATCCTGCGGCCCAAGATCTACCTCTGGCAGAGCTTCGTGGCCCCTCTGTCGGCGGGCGCGGTCAACTACCTCGTCATCAGGCTAGTAGGCGGGTTCATCTGGCGGGGGGACATGGTGACCAGCCTGATCATCTTCCTCCTGGCTCTATTGCCTTCCCTGCCCTTTTATTCTTTCCTCACTGGCCTGTTCGGCGGCTGGGATGACCAAGGACTGCAGGAGTTGAAGCGCGCGGTAGATATGAGCAGCCTGGCCAGGCCGGTCGCTTATCTGGTCTACAAGGGCGCCGTCCTGGGAGCGCGGCTCAGCCCCTTGCACGGTCGCTTCCCCATCACCATCTACGACGAGGCCATGGCCGAGGCCAGGGAACTAATGGCAGAGAAGGTGCGATTAATATAATTGAAAGGGGGATAACAATGAATTCGCGGAACAAAACTCTCATCATCGGGGGGCTAGTGGGAAGCGCGCTGGGAGCTCTTGCTGCCTGGCTCTACGCGCGGGCTGCCAGAGAAGACGCGGCGCTGCCACCCCAGGCCGTCCCACCGGGCAAGATGCTTAGGCTTGGCCTGTCCATCATGGAGGTCTTGCGCCAGGTAACCGCCTTGGGCGAGCAAGAGTAGGAAGGACGCAAGCAGGGCCGGCTTCGCAAACGGTAGGGCATGAGGTAAGGATTCGTGGCGGTTAGTCCTGTAGTCCTAACTACAGGGTAGCGACTTTAGCGTGACCTTTGACCGCCGTCGCCTTGGCTCCGTGATGGACGTGGAGGAGGCCTTCCCGCGAAGTCGTCACTACGGAAAAAGCTAGGGCATTTTGACAGGCCCATCGTTTGGATATATAATTCCCCAGGAATTCGGTAGTTTCCCCTTTGGGTGTTGCTGCAGAGGGAGGCCCTACTTCCCCCAAAAAAGTGGGGGGGGGGACTGAGGGGGGTACCACAATCTTCATCACAAAAGCAAGGAGGCTAAAGCGTGTATGAGATATTAACCAAGGAGGCCCTAGCGCCGGCCGTCAAGCTGATGGTGATCTCTGCGCCCGACGTGGCGCGCAAGGCCAAAGCGGGCCAGTTCGTCATCGTCCGCGCCACGGAAGAAGGCGAGCGCATCCCCTTGACCATCGCTGACTACGATCGGGACGAGGGTACAGTCACCATAGTCTTTCAAGAGGTGGGCAAGACCACCATGCACCTGGGCACCCTGGAGGTCGGCGACGAACTGGCCAGCCTCACCGGCCCCCTGGGCAACCCCACCGAGATCGAAAACTACGGCACGGTGATCTGTGCGGCCGGCGGTTTGTGCATTGCCCTCGTGTTCCCCATCGCCCGTGCCTTGCGAGAGGCCGGGAATTACGTCATCACTATCATTGGCGCCCGTAACAAGGAGCTCATCTTTTGGGAAGACAAAATGCGCTCCGTCTCCGATGAGCTCATCGTCTGCACCGACGACGGTTCATACGGGCGCAAGGCATTTGTCGTGCACCCTCTCCAAGAACTGCTGGAAACCCGCAACGACATTGGCCACATCTGGGTCATCGGGCCGGCTATCATGATGAAGTTCACCGCGCTGGCCACGAAGCCTTTCAACGTGCCGACCACCGTCAGCCTCAACTCCGTTATGGTTGATGGCACGGGGATGTGCGGCTCCTGTCGCGTCGAGGTGGGCGGAGAGACCAAATTCGCCTGCGTCCACGGCCCTGAGTTCGACGGCCACGAGGTGGACTGGGACCTGCTGCTGGCGCGCCAGCGCATTTACCTCGACGAGGAGAAGCAGGCGCTGGAGAGATGGCAAGCGACAAAGAGCGAGTGACGAATCACTCGTCACTCGTTACCTGTTACTCAATTCAAAGGAGACATAAATGGCAAAAGTAATACCCAACCGAGTGGAGATGCCTCGGCAGGAGCCCGACGTGCGTAGCCACAATTTCAACGAAGTGGCCTTGGGCTTCGACATGGAACTGGCCCAGGCTGAGGCGGAGCGATGCTTGCAGTGTAAGAAGCCATTTTGCATTGATGGCTGCCCCGTCGAGGTCAACATCCCAGAATTCATTCTCAAGGTATACGAAGGAGACATGCCTGGCGCGGTAGAGATTCTCAAGGGCGATAACAGCCTGCCAGCCATCTGTGGGCGGGTCTGTCCCCAGGAGACCCAGTGCGAGGAGGTCTGCGTGCTGAGCAAGAAGTACGAGCCGGTGGCCATTGGCCGCCTGGAGCGCTTCGTGGCCGACTGGGATATGGCCAGAGGGATGGTAGTACCTGAGCTCCCTCCACCGACGGGCAAAAAAGTGGCCGTCATCGGGGCGGGGCCGGCTGGCCTGACCTGCGCCGCCGACCTGGCTCGCTACGGCCACGCCGTGACCATCTTCGAGGCGTTGCACGCGTCGGGCGGCGTGCTCATCTATGGCATCCCCGAATTCCGCCTGCCCAAAGCCGTCGTCAAGGCCGAGGTAGACTACGTGCGCCAGTTGGGAGTGGACATCCGCCTCGACGCTGTCATCGGCAAGCTCTTCACCATTGACGAGCTTCTGGGGGAGCAGGGCTATGACGCCGTGTTCCTGGGCACGGGGGCTGGTCTCCCTCGTTTCATGGGCATCCCCGGCGAAAACTACAACGGCGTCTATTCGGCCAACGAGTTCCTGACCCGCACCAACCTGATGAAAGCCTATCTCTTCCCTGAGTACGACACGCCCATCAAGGTCAAAGGCCGAGTGGCGGTGGTGGGTGGCGGTAACGTGGCTATGGACTCGGCCCGCTGCGCCTTGCGTCTGGGGAACGAGGAGGTCACGATCGTCTATCGCCGCTCGAGGGTTGAGCTGCCCGCCCGTGCGGAGGAGGCGGAGAACGCTGAGGAGGAGGGCATCATCTTTAAGCTGCTCACCAACCCCGTGGAGATCTACGGCGATGACGACGGCTGGGTGCGCGGCATGAGGTGCATCCGCATGGAATTGGGCGAGCCCGATGAAAGCGGGCGCCGACGGCCCATCCCCATCCCAGGCTCAGAGTTCGACACGGAGGTGGACATAGTGGTCATGGCCATCGGCACCAGCCCAAATCCGTTGGTCTTCACCGAAGCCGGGGGGTTGGAGCGAACCAGGTGGGGAACCGTGGTGGCCGATGAGGAGACCGGCCGGGCGACCAAGGCCAGGGTGTGGGCCGGCGGCGACGTCGTCACCGGCGCGGCCACCGTCATCAGCGCCATGGGCGCCGGCAAGCGCGCCGCAGCGGACATTGATCGCTTTTTGAGGGGCGAGATAACTGTTGAGGGTTGGGATTAGGGTTGGGGGTTGATTAGTTCACGGAAAAAGCGGGAGGCGTTCTAGACCTCCCGCTTTGCTTTTAGACAGGCAGTCAAGAGATTTTTGCAGTTACCACGACCGGACTTCCACCGGTTAGCAGACGACAGCTTCAGGACACACCATTGGCTTGTTAGCTGTCGTCTCTCATTTCCTGGATGCGATCTCTCCATTGCTTAAAGCGCTCGGCGGCTCGCTGTTGACGGTCGACAGCTTGGATTACCCGAGTTGTCGCTCTGCGCATCGACCTTGAGGCTGCTCCGGTGGATTTCATCACCTCGCGGAACGAAGCAAAGATAGGTTCACTGCTCTCCGTCGCCTCAGCTAGATGACAAAGACTGGCGCTGAAAGCTGTGGTTTGCGCTCTGAGTTCCAGGTCAGACTCAAGTCGCTCAAGAAGATAATCAACACCAGGATCAATCCGATTAACACAATCCTCAAACTCCTTCGATTGGGCCTCTAGCGTTGCGCCTTGCTCATCGAGCTTCTTCGCGACACGTTCTACAATGACAAGTCGTGCCCTTGCTCCGCCTCCTCCGGAGTCAGATCGCTTGACCTCATCAGTTGCCGACTTAGCGATGGCGCCAATGTTGTTCATGACTCCCGTCATGCTTTCCAAAATCGACTTCATTGTCTCAACACCTTCCTCGGTTGCAGCTAGCTTCTCAAGAAAGCCCAGCTCCTCATCGTCGAGCTTCTCCTCTGAATCCTCAACGGTGGTCGCGTGATGGAGGTCGGGGGGTAGATCGTTCCAAACGCGGGTAGCTGTCACCGGATCACCACCCTCGGCTAACCCTGTTTTGATCGCTTCCACAAGCCGTTCCCGAGCGTCAATGAATCCAGACTCGGAACGCGTGAACTGAATAGTCCGAATAGCCGAGATATCAAACGGTAGCCTTCCTCTTTCACCAATCTGGATGGTTGGGCGGTTGACCGTGTGACGGAGCCCTAGCTCATACATGACATTCGGATTCGCGCCTGTGAGATCTGCGATTACGAGGTCGGCTACCCGAAGATGCCTACAGACTTGATCGACAATCTCACCGGTTCGAGATATGTGATCAGCTCGAAGAGGCTTCAAGCTATTGGACTCACAAGCTGGAAGGATAATGTTCTCCCAGACCTGAATTGCATGCTCATAAACCTGACGTGCTGGTGTACCAACGTCGGCCAATCTGTCTCCGATCGGTCCGATGACAAAACAGGAGGGATTGTCTGCCATTTGCGTAGTCTCCAGTTGGGTTGGCTAACACTACTGATGTCTCGCACAGCTAACATATACTTATACAGAACTCTTCTGTATAAAAAGCTCCCAGGGGTGATAATGCAGAAGCTTTCTGTATAAGCAGCTATAATCTGCATAAACCAGAAACACTCTGTATAATATCCCCTGGAGGAGCTAAATGCAGAAGACTTCAACCTACCAAATCACGTATGGTATTATACCATAGCCCCGCTCTCCGTGCAAATACTGAAGTGCCAAACGAGTTATCATGACCCAACGACCTAAGCGACTGCTTGACCAGGTACGCGATGCCATACGCCGGAAACACTGATCCATCCACGCGGAAGAAGCCTACATCCGCTGGATCAAACGCTACATTCTGACTAGCCCAGGCAGAGGACATTGCCACATGTAGAAACCCTGGAAGCATGGGGGGAAAGGGACGGCAATCAGTACGCGCAGTACGATGCCCAGTCCAAAAAGCAAAAGCGGGAGGCGCTTTAGACCTCCCGCTTCGCTTTTAGACCCCTTTTCAGCGGGGCCAAGATCGAGCCTGAGGAGATCAGGAATATCCAGCCGCACTAGCGGGATGCGGTTCAGCCACGCGCGGTCACTGGCAAGGCATCCCGCGCTAACCAGAACGACAAACTGGCAAAGTACCACCGAATTCGGCACGCGAAAGCCCGTCGGCTGGACACAGTGTTAGGCCAAGCACTTAGCCAGCCTTTGCTGCCAGGTCGCGTTTCACTCCGACGAAGGCGGCTTCTTCTAGCTCTATTCGTTCTTGAATGACGTGAGTAAGCCACTCCTCAACGCTTTTAGTTCGATGTAGTTGAGCCAGGAACGCCGCTCGGGCTGCAAGGTCGGCAGGAATGGACAGAGAAGCGAGCTTAGTTCTGCGAACACGAATAGGCTTCTCCCAAGCCGAATCGTCGTCAGCTTGTGCCACTACAATCTGGTCAATGTCTTGCTCGGATAGGTTCTTCTTGGTTTTATCTCTCGCGCTCATATATCCCACCCCGTAATGATACGGACAACATTCCCTGGTTTGAGTTGAAAGATGATTTTGAGCCGCCGCCCGCCGATGGTTCTCCCAATCAACTGATACCGGTCACGGTACGATTTGTTGCGTCGCACTTCAAAGTCGGAGAAGAAACATTCCACTGCTTCTTCAAACGTGATGTGGTGAGCGGCAAGTTCGTCTCGTTCAAAGTCGTACTCAAAGTCAGTGGGTGTGAAGCGATGCCAGTTTACCAATGTCTATTGTACTCCCTTTTCCCTTGAACGAGTTTCCCGGGGTGCGGGCTAACGACTCGCGCATAAGCCGCACGCGGGTTTCGCAGTGTCACCACCCATCACACGAAATGCTGCAAAACCAGGACAGGCATCAATAGAATCCTCGATCAGCGGATCGGCTTCATGCGCTGGTTAGGCGGGCTCCCCGCCTTTTTCAGTCACCAGATAACTGTGAAATTTTGTCAAATTCATCTCTTAGCCTCTTATATGCTCCGTCCAATTCCTCTGCTTTCTTTTCCGCATTTCTCAAATGGGTTTCGTAAAATATCTGCCAACTCTTATCTACCTCGCTGAATCGCTGGGACAGCCTGGCAATATCATCCCTTATCTTTTCTGCTTGCTCAGAAAGTTTCCTTGCATGAACTCCTGCTTTTATCAACTCAATCTTGTGTGACAATGTCAGGGGCGATACCGCTTGAACTCCTCTTGAGGTGTAACTCCGCAGAGTGTCATAAGCCTCGGTCACCAAGAAATAGTAAACACTTTCAGATGGTATGAAGGCAAAGGCAAACTCGGCAGAGCCCTTTTCTGGGCATACGTAGTCATCAGCTATCTTGTCGAGATGGCCTCGGACGTCCCTGAGGAACTGCTTTTGGAATTTCCCCTTTTCTTTGGAGTCTTCTGCCTCCACCATCTTTCTATAGTTATCAAGCGGGAACTTCGAATCTATGCAGATGGCTCCCACAGTTGACTTGATATGCGCGTCTGGAACCTTCCTGTCAAGAATCCTCTCTCTGATGCCGAACATATCTGGAGGAAGTTGATCGGAGAGAATCTGTTCCAAAGCTATCTCACCAAGAGAAGCCCGTTCAACGGGCACTCTAAGCATTTGCTCAAGCGATCTATAGTCATCTCTGATGTCTTGGGCGTAAGTCGCCAGCCTACCTATCTTCTCATCCAAGCCCGATTCTTTCCAAACGCTTGAAATGGCAGATTCAATATCCTTTGGTTCGACTCTGCCTCTCTGAAGAACCAAGTAGAGCAGTACAAGCAGGAGCACTATGACTACTGCAAGCAGAACCTCAGTTATGGTTATCATGTTTACTCTCCATTTCAGAAGCAAGTTTTAAATCGCGACAAGCCCGCCTAACGGACAAGCTGAGCCGCCGTGCGTGTTTGCTCCTGACGCGGCTTTGACCAGAACCAAACTTGGCAAATCGCGCCGCGCATCCTCCGTGCGAAGCACGGTCGGCTGCAAACGGGGTTAGCTGGCGTCCTTATCCTTCTCTGCTCATTTCGTAAACACTCACAAAAAACTCTCCGGTCTCTGCTGCTCTCCTTGCTTTTTTATCAATTGCTTCTATCAGGGTCATAGTTCCGTCAAGTATAAAAAAGATGTCTTGTCCCGTCATGCCCAGAATACTCGTTGAGCGACCTTTTGAAAAAGCTTCAAGCCCACCTTGGGTGAAACCATTGTAACTGATAAAGAGACCGCGAGACCATTTTGCCTTTCCATCTACTTTACCGTGAAAAACTAACAGGTCTGCTTGACCAGTTTCATCTTTTTGCCATTTAGCTTCTACGAGATAAGTATGCGGACCTATTTGGAAACTGCCATCTATTTGTTCGCCGACAAGTTTGAATGGGCGTCGAGGTTCTAAATCATAAGCTAAGAAGAATTCTTGCAAAAATCTCTCAAAAGCGTACCCACGCGCTTGCGGCTCTAATTCTGATAGTTTGATAAACCTATCTCTTAATTCCTGAATGCGCTCTTTATCAGTTGGTTCTTCTTGAGTTTCAGTTTCTATCTCGCCGCGAGGCAGCATATCTAAAAACTCAGGAGACCACAATTCAGGTATCTTAAAGTTTACCCGTAGAATTAGTTCATTTAGGGCTTTTATTTCATCGCGCATAACAGGGTTTCCTTTGTTATTCCGATACTTCATCCCTGTACGCACAATTTCTAATATAAGATTACAGAATAAATCGCGGCGAGTATCAAGAGTTTTTTCGAGTAATGTGGTTAGGGCAGGTAATTTGCTTCCACTTCTCCAGTAATGAGATAATCCAAGCCTATGTGCTACACCTGGAAACGAAATATCCTGGTCAGCATAGGGATGAGGCTTGCCAGGCAGAAAATCATAGAGCAACTCAGCTGTTTCGTTAATCGCTTGTGATTCTGCTAGAGAGAGAGACATACTCAAATTCTGTTCGTGCGATAAAAAGAGCCAGCTAACTCCAGTTGTGCCATCTGGCAGGTACCTGTAGAATATGGGGCTGAGATCCCAAACTCAACAGGAGGTCTGCCAAATGATACGACAACCGGAACGTGAACAACTGAATCGCTTAACCGTCAAGACCCTTGACCAGGTCTTCATCGTTGCTCGATATTATACAGCAGAAGCCCTGGCAGGTCAACCACCAGTACGATGCCCAGCCCAAAAAACAAAAGCGGGAGGCGCTTTAGACCTCCCGCTTCGCTTCTCCGTTGTCCAATTCCAAAAGGCGCACGTCTTCCAGATCCTGTTTCCGTCCCGCCGCCCGTTTGGAAGCTATCAAATCCGCTTTGGATACCACGTAGAACTCTTGTCCTCGATACATCATCGTTCGACGGCGTTGCCACGCGGTCTCGAAAACTAAGCCGGGGGTACTCGTTTGTACATCAATCCGCACCCAGTCTTTGAAAACCGTGATTTCGTGAGCCAGTATGCCTTGCACTGAAGTAAGCGCGGCAGTGCCGAATCTTTCTTCTAGCAGTGCGTCCAATAGACGTTGGGCATTCTCTGGAGTGGCTTCGATGAGAATGTCCAGATCAAAAGTGGCACGGGGCACACCGTGCAGCACCGCCGCGATACCGCCGATAACAACATACTTGACGTTATGCCGGTGTAAGGACGCGAACACGCCCTGCAAGCGGTTGAGCATCTTTCTGCTCCACAATATGCGGGTTAACGGTCAATATCAAATCCGTGAAGAAGCACAATAGTTCCATACGCTCAGCCAGGGGCAATGCTTGGAACCAACGTGCTTTGGCTTCAATGGTTTCTTCTTGATAGTCGTGAGAAACTGCTTGATTTGTCATCCACGCAACTCCGATACAGAGAATATCCAGCTTGAGGAGCTTACTTCTATTCTTTCCATACTTCGTCCAAGAAACCACGTGGCGTTACAATGGGGACGCCACGGAAAGGGTGTAATTTTGCGTGAAACCGACCGCTTGAGCAATGCAGCGCTAATGATGGCATTGGTATCAAAGACGAAGCGGGGTTTAGCGGGCACGGAGCATTCCCTCAAGTTTCTCAGCCGTCAGTCCACGCGCTTCGGCTTTATCACTCAGCTCGTCCATGAGAGTCGGGAGAGAAGTTGCGCGGACGAATAGCTCCCGTAGCCACAGATTCAGCAGCAAGCGCAACTTTGTCTGGTCCTTAGCTGGCGCTGACTGATATGCTTGCGCCAAATCTGTATCAACTTGTAAAGTGATAGTCTTAACCGTCATTTCTGTCTCCCCAGGCACATCAATTATGGTAGTGCGAGCTTTTTTCCTTATCAACGCTACCCCTGCTACTCCATTATACAGCAGAAGCCCTTCCAGGTCAACCACCAGTACGATGCCCAGTCCTAAAAGCAAGAGCGGGAGCCGCTTTAGACGCGCTTTACGGAGGCTTCTCCTTAATACTCCTCACCCGCTCCAGCAGCTCCTGCGCGCTGCGGCGGGTTACTCTGGTAACAGTGCCCAGCATGCTGGCTAGCTCCTCGACTCGTTCTTCCTCGGTCAACTGCTGCACCGTGGTCAGGGTGCGTTCGCCAGAGACCTCCTTGTCAACCCTGAAATGGACGTCGCTGTAGCCGGCAAGCTGGGGGAGGTGGGTGACGCAGAGTACCTGGTGGCCTGCGACGCCGGGACTTGCCCCGGCGGTCAGGCTCCAGAGCTTCTTGCCGACTACCCCGCCTGCCCGTCCGCCGATGCCCGCGTCTATCTCGTCGAAAATGAGGGTCGGCGTCTGGTCGGCCGCCGATAGGACGGTCTTGAGAGCCAGCATCAGGCGCGAGGTCTCACCGCCAGAGGCTATCTTGACCAAGGATTTCAGCGGCTCGCCGACGTTGGGCGCGACGAGAAACTCCACGCGGTCAATGCCTGTGGTATCGAATCGCATTTGCTTGTCCCCTACCCAGGCGCCGTACTCGGCTTCTTTCTGCTCAATAGCCACCCCGAAACGGGCCCCCTCCATGCCCAGGTGCTTGAGCTCCGCTTCGATGGCCTCCGCCAACTGCTCACCTGCCGCCCGCCGCTGGGCCGAGAGTTGGGCGGCCAAAGCCCCGATCTGCCGCAAGAGCTCCGCTTCGCGAGCTTCCAACTCCTCCACCTGCTCTTCACGGTGGGTTACCCCGTCGAGCTCGCGCTGGGCTGTCTCGCCGAAGGCCAGAATCTCGGCGATGGAGTCGCCGTATTTGCGCTTCAGGTTGTAGATGAGGTCCAATCGCTCATCTACCTGACGCAGCCTGGCCGGGCTAAACTCAATGCTGTCGCGGTAGGCCCGCAAGCTTCGGGCCAGGTCCTCCAGTTGGTAGGAGGTCTCCTCGACCGTTTGTCGCTGCTCCTCGAGGCTGGAGTCAATCTTCTCCAGGCTGGTCAGGCTATGGACTACCTGGGCCAGGAGATCAATGGCCGAAAGCTGCCCTTCCTCACCCACGTAAAGGGCGCGATGGGCATCGTTGGCCAACTCCAACAGATGCTCGGCGTTAGCCAGGCGAGTTCGCTCCTCGCTAAGCTCCTTCTCCTCACCGACTTTCAGGTTGGCTGCGGCGATCTCCTGTATCTGATAGGTCAAGAGGTCAGCCCGGCGGGCCAACTCTCGTTCATCGCGTACCAGGTCGCTCAATTCCTGGCGCACCTGGCGCAACTCGCGCACCAGGTCTGCCACCTCCCGCCGCAGGGGCCAGAGGTCACCGTAGCGATCCAGGAAAACGATGTGTTCCCTTACCCTGAGGAGGGACAGGTGCTCGGTCTGGCCGTGGATGTCCACCAGGTGCTGGCCGATGCTTGCCAGAGTGCCCAGGGTGACAGCCCGCCCGTTCACTCGGCAGATGTTGCGTCTCTCCTGCCGGATCTCCCGCGCCAGGACGAGGACGTTCTCATCGTCTCCCTCTAGCCCGTCTTTCTGCAGCAGGGGCAGAATGGCCTCTTTCGCGGGCTCATTCAGGTAGAAGATGCCCTCTACCCATGCCGCGTCGGTACCGGAGCGGATCATGGCGCTGTCCGCTCTCCCGCCCAGGAGGTTGCTCACGGCGTCTATGATGATGGACTTGCCCGCGCCCGTCTCACCGGTCAGGACGTTGAAGCCGGAGCTAAAGCGCAGTTGCAACTCATCAATGATGGCAAAATTCTTGACGTTCAGCTCAACTAACATACCATCTCACCTCAGCCGGGCGTACGCTGTACCTACGGCCAGGACTACGTAGATGATGAGGTCCAACCTGAAAAGCATGGAGAGGGGCAGCGAAGCCAGGGCCTGGGGTGTGAAGAGGTAAAACAGAAAAGGAAGCAAGGCTACTACCAGAGCACCCGTCACGATGCAGCCACTGACCACCAGCCAGATCCAACGGCCTCGTCGGCGGCGGATGGCCCAGCGAACGACCTCAGCGATGACGCCACCGGCCACGGGTCCCAGAATGAGCGCCAGGAAGATGCCCAGCCGGCCCAGGATAAAAGCAGCGATAGTGGAAATCACCAGGCCCACTACCACGGCGATGGCGTAATCCAAAGGTGTGGCAGTGTAGAAGATGGCCTGTTGAGACCTGACGCACTGGGGACAGCGGAAGCCCACCGGGGTCTGTACCGCACACCTGGGGCAGATGGGGTTGCCGCACTTGCTGCAGCGCAGGCGGGTCTCAACCTGGGGATGACTGAGGCAGTAAAAGACTTCTGATTCGCTCATCGCAATCTCTCCACTAGCGTTCGATAGAAATAAACTTTGTCCTGAGTCCTGATGAAGCGACAGGCGTGGGGGCTGGCGGTGATCACCACCCTGTCGGCGTCCATTAGCTCCATGTCGAACTGGCCGTCAACGGTGAGGATGGCGCGGTGGTCGGTGGAGACCTGCACCTCGACCCGTACTCCCTGGGAGAGGACGACCGCCCGATCCAGGCACAGGTGAGGAGCGATGGGTATGAGCAGGATGTTCTTCAGCTTAGGGGGCAGGATGGGCCCTCCCACCGCCAGGGCATAGGCCGTGGAGCCGGTGGCGGTGGCCACGATGAGGCCATCGGCGGCGTAGGTAGTCAGATACTCGCCGTCAATGTAAGTGGACAGGCGAACTATGCGGGCCAGGGTGCCCCGTCCAACCACGAACTCGTTGAGGGCCTCACCAGACCAGGGCACCGCGTCCCCTTTCCGCCGCAGTTCAGCCTGGAGCATCATGCGCTCTTCGAGCCAGTATTTGCCTTCCAGGACGAGGGAGAGCTTCTCAGGCCAGTCCTCGCGTTCCATCTCGGCCAGGAAGCCCACCCGACCCAGGTTGAGACCCAGGATGGGGACGGAATGTTCGGCGGCTATCCGCGCTGCCCGCAGGATAGTGCCATCGCCCCCTAAAGTGATCAAGAAATCGAGAGCGTCCACGTGGCAGGCAATTTCGTCCTCGTCCCAGGCCGAGCACAGCCAGGGGGAAACGCCCCTTCCCTCCAGATAACGAGCCAACTCCTGGGCCAAGACCAGCGATTCGGGCAGTTTCGGATGGTGTAGTAAACCGGCATTTTTCACTGACGATGCTCCGGGTGAAGTTCAAAGCTCAAAGCTCAAAATTCAAAGCTCAAAGACGCTGGCTCAGCCAGGTTGTAACGTCTTCCAGAGCCACAGAATGCTGCTCGCCCTTGTCCATGTCGCGCACGGCCACCCGGCCAGCCTCGGCTTCCCTCTGCCCGATGATCAAGGTGAAGGCCACGCCTTGCCGGTTGGCCTGCCGCAACTGGGCCTTGAGGCTCCGCTGGCCGAAGGAGATGAGCGCGCCGATGCCGGCTGCCCGCAAATCCCCGGCCAGTTTCACTCCCATCAGCTTGGCCTGTTCGCCCAGGTGGGCGATCAAAACCTGGGGCGTGGGCAGAGCCGGCACCTGCACCTCTTGCTGTTTCATGGTCAGGACTATGCGCTCCAGCCCCGAGGCGAAACCGACGCCCGGCGTGGGCCGGCCGCCCAGCACCTCGGCCAAGCCGTCGTAGCGCCCGCCGCCGCACACGGCGTTCTGTGCCCCGATGCCCTCGGCCCACACCTCGAAGACGGTCTTGGTGTAGTAGTCGAGTCCGCGCACCAGCCGATGGCTGAGGGTGTAGGGCCGACCCAAAGAATCGAGATAGCCCAGCAGGGTCCGAAAGTGCTCGGCGCACTCGTCGCACAGGTGCTCCCTCATATTGGGAGCGGCATCAATGATGGGCTGGCAGCTCTCGCTCTTGCAATCCAGCAGGCGAAGGGGGTTACGCTCCAAGCGCCGCCGACAATCGTCGCAGATATCGTCAATATGACCCCGGTAATACTCAACGAGCACCTTCAGAAAGTCGGGGCGGCACTTAGGGCAGCCGATGCTATTGAGCTGAAAAGACAGCCCCTTGAAACCCAGGTGCTCATAGAGGTGCCAGGCCACGGACATGACCTCCAGGTCCACCGCCGGATCCTGCTCGCCGATGGCCTCAAGGTTGAACTGGGTGTGCTGGCGGTAGCGCCCGGCCTGGGGTCGCTCGTAGCGGAAAACGGGGCCGAGGGAGTAAACCTTGACCGGTTGGGGACGAACGTGCATGCCGTGCTCAAGATAGGCCCGCACCACCCCGGCCGTGAACTCCGGGCGCAAGGTGATGGGATTTCCCCCCTTGTCGAGAAACGAGTACATCTCTTTCTCCACGATGTCCGTGGTCTCGCCCACGCCCTGCTCGAAGAGCGCAGTATCCTCAAAGATGGGCGTATCCAACTGCCGATAGCCGTAGAGCTGAGCGACGCCGTGGATGCGCTCCTGGATGTGGCGCCAGTAGGGTTGATCCTCAGGTAAAATATCTTGTGTGCCGCGTGGTGCGCTGTACAAAGCCAACGGTAACCTCCTCTTGAACTTTGAGCTTTGAACTTTATTATATCCTATTTCTCTCATTTACGCCAACCTCTCCTCACACTCCTCTCGATAGCCGCAGCTCCGGCAGCGGTTGGGGTTAGCGTGGCTGGGGGCTACGTCGTCGGCGGCGAGGTGCTGGCGCATCTCAGTCAGGGCGCTCAGCAACTGGTCCCGCAACTGGGCGGAGTACTCGACGGCGTAGGTTTGGTCGCGGTATTTGATGATGCCATAAGGTGGGGACTGCCCGTACTCTTCCTCCACCAGGAGGCAATAGGCAGCCAGTTGGAGGACGTGGGAGCGATAGGGGCTCGGCGGAGAGGGGGTGGATTTGACCTCCACGGGGATTGTCGCCCCTCCCTCATCAACGAGATAATCGGGCTTGCCCGTCAGGAGATAGCGGCGGGAGAAGAGGGGCTGCTCACAGCGATTCCAGTCTCCGGTGTCGGCGTAGATCACTCGGCCCTGTGGCAATCCCGTCTGTTCGTGCAGGCGGCCAGCCCGTCTGAGCAGAAGCAGGCCTCCGCCGAGCAGGATCAGCGCACAGGCCAGTAGAATCAGGCGAGGGTTGGTCACGGTGTCTTTTTCCCATTAAGCAACTTTAAGACCTCAGAGGTTTCCGTGGCGCCTCTGCTGGCGAAATCGCGTCTGAAAACCTCCGAGGTCTGGACCACCTAGCTCCGCAAGGCCAACGCCAGGAACAACGCGCCGGCCAGCAACGCCAGCGCCAGCGACACGTACGCCCAGCGCCGCAGGCGATGATAGCTCACCACCTTCTGTCCGTGTCGGACGTGGGCCGCTTCGCCGGCCGCCAGCCTCTCCAGGTTGGCCGAGCGGTAGCCGAGCACTCTCCCCAGCCACCAGGCCCTGGCGCAGTAGGCATACTGGCCTAGCTCGCTGGCTCGAATAACTTGGCCGGTTTTTCTAGCCATCTTCATAGCTCCCGGCGGACGCTAGTCCGCCAGCCGGCCGCTGGACTAGGGTCCAGCGGGAGCAAGTGTAGTTACTGGAGATTTACTAGCCATCGGCGTTGACCCTCTCCTCGAAGGCCCGCAGAGCTTCCTGCAGCTTATCCTGGCGCATGGCCATCGTCAAATCGCCCCGTGTTCGCTCCAGCACTGCCCGCACCATATCGGTGGTGCGGCGAAGCCGACGGGTGATGGCATCGGGGAAATCAATGGTGACCAGGACGGCATAGATGTCGTCCATGGCCACGAGTATCTCCTCCGCCCGCTCGATCTGGCCACGGCGGATTATATCCAGCACGTGGCGGCGCATTTCTCCCACCGCCTCGCCCAGGCCGTTGAGATAAGCGGCGTACTCCACGCTCAGGTCATCGGGGTCGGGCAAAGGCTCGTCGGTGATCAGAGCGTAGGTGATGCTGGCCTCAGCCAACTCCTTCAGGGCATCCTGGGTGTAGCCGGCGTAGTACAGGTCTGGGTAGTCGGCCACACATTCCACCAACTCGGAGGCCGCCCGGTGGGCCGTAGCCAGGAGTTGGCTGGCCTCCTCGAACTCGGCCCTGTGGGTAGCGCGGATGGTGTTTGCACAGCGGCGGATCAACTCTCGCGAGCGCCGCAGCGCCTCGTCCCGCGCCGCGTTCTTGGCCTCGAGGGCCTCACGGATTCTCTCGGCGATAACTTCCAGGTTTTCCAAAAAGCACCTCCTTATTTCTTGAAGCCGATGGGCTTTTCCTCATCGAACCCATGCTCAGGCGTTTTGATCTCGCCGAACTTCTCCTCGAACTTCCCCAGGTTCTGTCCCAGGGCTTGATGCAGCAGCTTGGCGTTCATGGGGGTCATGATGATGCGAGCGTAGACTTTGGCGTTGGGCACGTTGGGGAGCAGCTTGGCGAAGTCTACGACGATCTCCGACGGAGAGTGGGTGATGAGGGCGAAGTTGGAGTAGACGGCCTCCAAATCCTTCGGCAATTCGATGTTAACGCGCCTCTGCGGTTGGGCTTTTTTGTTGCTCATAATATCGCTCCTTTCGTTGATGTTTGGTCTACTTCACGTTTTACGTTTCACGTTTCACGAAACCTTTCTCCTCGCCAGTCCCGGCCCCACAGTCCTAAAACATCTCAATCCGATAATCCACCACCTGCAAATCGGGGCGGTTGGTCTCGATCCATTCCACGACTTTGGCCAGGAGGCCGTGCACATAGGCGGAGCCGTTGGACACGCAGGCCACCCCCAGCGTAGCCGACTGCCAGAGGTCGTGATTGCCCACCTCAGCGATGGAGACGTTGAATTGGTTGCGCACCCGGGCCATGATGGACTTGATGATCCGTCGCTTACCCTTCAGCGACCCGTTGCCGGGGATGTGTAGTTCGATGGTGCAGGTGCCGATGATCATGTTGATTGCCTCTAGTCTTGTCCTGTCCCCGCTTCAAGGTGGATTTGCTAATTCTCGCTCCCACCAGGTTTACTCACGCGTGGGCGGATTTGGATCATGTCAATATTCTCTGCATAGTCATCTACAAAAACCGCCTGCCCCGTACGCGCAATTTGGTTGATGTACGTTTTGATTTCGCTCCTCATGTAGTCTTTGGTCAAGCGATTTAGCGCAGTTTTATCGTCGCGGGTAGTCAAGGCATGGGAGAGGATGACATCGCATTGAGACAGAACTTCGCTATCAATTGCCGATGGCTGTTGAGTAGCAACGACTAATGACAAACCTGGTTGACGCCCCTCTTTTACCCAGCGGATTAACTCTTCCTTGCTCAAAGCAGATCTGCCATTCGGAACAAATTGATGTGCTTCGTCAATCAGGAGCCAGAATTTCTGCTTTTCAGGGGCGAGTCCCAGTTCCTCCCGACGTCGGGCAATGCTACGCTTTCTAAACAAGTCACGACACAAAACAGAAAGGATCAATCCACGTCGACCATATCGACCAGAATCTATGACGCTCAAATCCAGGACGCTGATGGAATGAGGGTCTAAGATCTCTGAAAGTTCGTAGTAGCGGTCAGTAGCAAAAATGCCCCATTGCTCCGCCATATCCAAACGATTAACTAGAGCATCTATAGTGCGCTCATTTGCCCTGGGGTCTATCTCAACCTCACTAATAATCTCTGAGATAAAGTAAACCTCGCCATGCTTGCGGCGACATCTATGGATCGCTTTAGTTAGAGCAATGCCCATTGGTTCGTTTATAGTAGTACCAAAAGAGTCGCACCAACTCTCTGGCGATACATCTGACGGGTTTATAGCTAGTGATTTGAAATCCACTCCGCGACGTTCCATTTCCTGCACAATATCAAAGCCACCGTAACGTTCAACCGGATCACCCGGAACTAAAACCTTTGTTGGCAAGCCACGTGGGCTATCGCCCCAGTCCCAAACGTTTTTTTCTTGCTCATTATTCGGCAATGACATCGTGTGAAAAATACCCATTGGGTCTACAACCAGGATAGTTACGTCAGTTGCACGATGTAGCTCCTCGATAATCACCCCCATCGTGTACGACTTGCCACTACCCCGTTTGCCACAAATCAAAACCGCCCTAGATTTGCTAGCGTCTAAGTATACATCTTCTTCTGTATCTAAACTACGCCCGATGAAAAGTCGACTCATCTATTATGAAACCTCCCTGGCTATTTACCTATCGCCGTGGCTGAACCTGAATAATCACTTGATTCTTCTTAAACAGGCTTTGCAAATCATCCATGACCTGTTCAAGTTGAAAGTCCGGGTTATCTGCAACAAGCTTCAGGATGACCTCTCTAAGCTCTACACCGCGCATCGAGTCCGCCGTGCTTTCTTGGATGGTGCGCAATAAACTGCTTTCACTCTCTCCTTCTGGCGGGCGTTTGGTAATAAAGGTCTGCACGGCAATTGCCATTTCCAGCAAAGTATCGCGCAGGCTTGTGATATTCTTAGTCAATTTCTCGAGCCCTGTCTTGTTGCTGAGGGTTTGGGTGGTAATCTTATCCTTGAGTTCACGTGCCTTTGCTAGAGAGATACTGACTGCATCCGCGGACAACGTACCCGTGACTTGCTGCACTCGTTCAGCATAGATCACCTCACTATGCAACTGCTGATACCGTTGCTCATACTGTGTTAATATTGTCTGGAAATGTTCAACTGCCTCTTGGCGTAGACTTTCTCTATTCTCTTCTGGTGACACATATGGATCGAAATTTGTCTTGAGCATTGGGCGTTCATAGCCTACACGACGTAGCGCATCTTGCAACCCCTGTTTTTCAGCAATAAAATCTTCGCGTCTCTTCCGCTGCCAATCCCCAATTTCTCGCTCCAATTCAACAATCTCTTCGAGAAAGATCTCGTGGTCTGATAGGGCATCCAGAGGTGCGTCCTTAAATTTTCTAACAATTTGGCGCCAGATTTCCTCTGCGGCATTCAAGAACTTGGTCTCGTCAAATGAAGCCTTTGCCGTGACTGCATACTGGTGCACTTGATTAGAACGTTGCAGCAGTTTTCTCCAGGCACGCAGGTTACTTTGGTTTGCACTCATTGCGGCGCGTTGGTTATACAACTGCTCTAACTGTTCATAGAAACTGGCGTGGACTTTGACTAGCCTGACTAAGTAATCCGCCTTTGCTTCTACTGGCCCCATGTCTGCCAGACTTTTCTCAATGTCTTGGGCCAATTCCTTGTACTTACCGATTAGCTCATCGTATCGTTTTCGCAACCTCTGCCGACTACCCTCCAGTGCCCCGCTCCAAGGAGCCTGACCGCCAGCAATTGCTCTGGTCAATTCATCCGACACCCCAGCGCTGAGCAGAGGCTGCACCTTGCTTTTCTCCGCCCGTAGCTCCGCTGACAGCCTTTCTGCTGTTTTGGTTATATATTTTCGCAGACCAACCTCAATACTCCGTAATATCGCGTTAAGTTCCTCTGCCTCCTCTGTTTTTTCCAGTTGCTGCGCACCGGTCCTAATCTGTTCGATTCTGGATTGATATATCTGCGAATCGAAGCCTGCAACTACTTGTAGGCTTGCCATTTCGGCTTCAACGGCCTCCAATCCTTCTTGTAGTGCATCTTTCAGGTCAACTATAGAACGGATTAACTGCTCAATCGAATTGGTCCTTGAATTGTATGTCACATACTGCCTTACGCTCAGCAACTGTATAGCTACACCAATTTCCTTTTCCTTATAGCCCTGTTTCCGACCAATCTCAAACAACTCTAGCGCAGGCAACAGGCGGACAGTTCCCTCTGAGCGTTGGTCTGCATGAGGCGAATCTCTTAGTAATCGCAATATCTCTTGTTCCAGCGGATGCATGACAAACCGAATTTTCGCATCTTCACTTCGACCCTTTCCCCACTCAAGCTCTGTCATTGTAGAAAGGTTTTGGGTAATGAGTGTCTGCACTGTTTGCCTACGAGTCTGTCCAAACAGGCGTGTTATGTAATCCTTAGTGGTATCTAGTGGCTCCTTGCCCCGGGCAATACTCAGGGTCACCTTGGGATCACGTAATGCTTTAACATAAGCCTCAACATGCTTCTGCCACTGAGCACTACTGATCAGCGTCGTGTAATGGGGGTATAAAGTCGTACACATCTTTTGGAAAACCGCACGAACCAACGCAGGGCCTACATCCTGTGTGCCCAAGCGAGTATCTATCTCCAATTCATTTCCCATCAAGCATTGAGTGGCATACTGTACTAATCTTTCCTTGACGATACGTAATTCTCCTGTTTTTTCAGGTGCAGGTATCTTGTCATCTATGTCATCCAGGTATTGAAGCAGGGCAAACATGAACAGGGGAGTCATTCTCTCTGGTGGATACAAATCTGGCAGGCGTGGAATGTTAAGTGCAGTGGAAGGCTTGCGCAAAAGATTCAGTTGGAAGACAACCTCATTGGGGGAACAACTCTCAGGGGCGAAGAGAACACTGCTAGGCGCATCGCTGTCAGTCCTATAGTTCAATTCAAACGCAAAATTGATTTCCCCACGCCCCTGGTCCCACCTGAGAGATGTGGGTTGGGGAGAAACAAGCAAAGTGATGGTAACATCACGATAAGGGTACTGAAGCGAAAAAGAACCTTCTAGTTCATACAATCTGGCATCCTTGCCAGCCAGAGGCGCCTCTTTTTTCCATTGCCACCTATTCAGTTGAGCTTTTGTACCTGCTTGAAAGATCACTTGCAGCACGTGTTTGTGAAATGCCTGCATCGCCGAACGCGCGTGAGCGCGATCTGGTACATAGCTCCGTATAAAACCATCGCGCACTAACCGGACATAGGTTGGTTCAATCGATACCTCTTCTTCCAACAAGGAGCGAAGGGTGTATCCTTCAGCGCGCCGATAAATAATGTCGCCGTAGATTGGCGACTCGATTAGTTGATCAAAAGCCACAGACAACCCATGAGCCTTGACAGTTTCTCTCGAACAGCCTAACGGAAAAGCTGCTAACAGTTTGATCATACGCTCATACTCCAGCTTGGAGGCCACCAATCTGTTTTCCAAGGCTTTTCTAACTGCCTGAGAGAATTTGCCTTGTTCTTCAAATGAAATCTTATGATCAAGGAAACCGTTCACTAAGTCCAAAGGACTATACGGACGTAGACCCACCTCATAGTGCTTGACTGCCTCCACTAGCGCATTGATGACCGTACGTGGGCCTGCTCCCAAGTCCCGTCGCATGGCAATTTGACCAACAGCATCTAATGTGTCTTGGGCAATGGGCGCAAATTTCTCGCTTTGAAAATCGAAGACCTCAGCATATTTATCCCATAATTGCCTGGGAAACTCTCGACCATAGATAGCTTCCACACGCAAATACAAAGAGGATTGGCGCAAACGATGAATGATGTCTGGGCGCGTTGTGTTGATGGTGGCTTCCAGAGTATCTGGCATAGTAAAAACAACAGCCAACGGCCCTACGTGAGTGGGAATCTTGTCTGCAAAGGCAAAGAGATCAGATTGGAAGTCCTTTATACTCGTATATTTATCTGCAGTTTCTTGTAACTCGTCCACAAAGACAACCAATCCAGCAAAGCCTGCCCTTTCAGTACACAATGTACAAACATCCCTCAAGAATGCGATGACCTGAGCCGGGGTAACGCCCAAGTTAATACGCCCAGCTTCATATGCCTCCCTAGCTTTATCTATGTCCAATCCCAGATTTACTGCTACTTCATCCAAAGACTTGTCACGATACTGCTCGTAGATTTGTCGTAAATCAGGAATAAACTGACGTGGCCCCTGACTGAATTTGTATTCTACCCAGGCTGTCACCGCTTCCAGAATGTCCGATAGTTTTAGCCATTCAAATGGCGGAACGCTAAGCATGCCATGTCTCTCCTGCATCTCGCGCCAGATGTGAATGGCAGTGCTGGTTTTCCCATAGCCGTAAGGACCAACAATAGCCCCTACGGAGCTGTATTTATTCTTGGTAATGTTGCGCTTCAAAGTATCCACGTACTTGCTCGTATCCCCCAAAGACATGTGAGTCACCGCGTGCGCGTTATACACTTCTTCCACGCTCTGTGGGGCGTTTTTTAATCCGTCCCATGGGAAAGTATTGATAACAGGGTCTTTGCCTCTAATCGGGGATAATTTGCTGATGTCTATCATGCTTATTCCTCCAAATGCTTTAAGCAGTCCCATAGATTCCGGCAACTGCCTTCAGGGATTATCACTTCCAATTCACGGTACAGGTTTGCTTTGACAACCTGAATATCTCTGTCTGTTACGGCAAGATGCAGGCACGGGATGTCATCCCGCGCTTTTTGGCGCGTGATAATAATGACTTGCCCGATGTTCGACAGTTGCAACTGTGTCCGCAATGACCTGACCGCGCGCCGGCTGGAATCATAACCATCCAAGACAATAAGCGGCTGTCCCTCCCAAGATTTCCAGGATAGATTACTTGCGTCCGCGTATAGCGCTCGCCCTTGTTGCTGCAATAGCCACCCCAGAAACGTTTTACCGGTACCTGACGCGCCATAGATATTGACCACATAATAAGGTGGTTCCATCAACTTGCCTAATTGCATCCAGACTTTTCTCTGTGAGTCGGTCAGCCAAGCTTCAGTCAAGTTAGTCTTTATGAGATCGAGTGTCTTTGCAAACTTACTCACAGCCGCTCCTCGTAGATTCTCATTGGTATCATCAAATAGCGCAGAATCAGTAGTGGGCTTGATGCCCATGATGATCGATTCATCATAGTTCAAATAACGCGCGGTTGCTGCACTAGATGATTCATAAGGGCATCGCAGGGTTAGTTCTCGCTTGTTGGAAAGCTCGTCGTAAACGTATAGCAGCCGGGTGTCGTTATCAAAAACGAAAAAAGGATAGAGGGGGATTAGAGAGCCATTAGCGGGCTGATGAAGATAAACCTGGTCATGTGTTATCGGTTTGTCTCCTACCAATTCAAATGGAAACAGGGAGGTGCCAGAGTTAAGTTTGGTGCCATAGCAGACGAAGTGTGGGTCCCGCCACTCAACGCGGTCTATGTAGACCAAATGTTGTTGGTGGAGGATAGGTAGCTCTGCCAACCACTGAGAGATGGCCGATTCCAGTGGCTCAAAAACTTTTTTGGCCTCACGTCGAGACAAACTACCGTGGCCAATCTTCCTGTTTCGGAACTGGACTACTGAGCCGAAAAAATGGGTCAGTTTAACTTTCCTTGGTTGAGCCACTTCCGTAACTCGGGCCAATACTCGATTGGCCTCAAAGATCGGGTCATTCTTGTGGTTCTGGTTAGGATCGGTGAGCAGAAGAGCTATGCTGTCAGACCGCAACGCCACGTCAATAGCTCTAAGAAGTCTAATCCAACTGCCCAGGCTGGCTCTCTCCAGTTCGGAGCGAAACTCCTCGACCTTGGGATCCGACAACTCGTGATAGGTATAACTAGCCAGACCGACGAGCACTAAATAGCGAGAGATCCCCTCAAAGAGATCAATCAGCTTATGCACGCGTTGTCGTGGTTCATTCTCCAGATACATCGCCTCGTAAAGCTTGGCAATGGGTAGAGGGTAGGACAACCTGATTTGATCTACAATACTCATTCAATCTCCTATCCAGACGGTTCTTTCAAGGGGCGTGGTTCTGGAGGTGTGAACGGTGCGGCTTCAGTTATCATCAAAGAAGCGCCATACAACGTCTCTTTGCGTACTAAAGAGGCGAAGGTTAGGCTGCATATTTCAGCCGTAGGCCAGAATTGCTCTGGTGCCAGCATGCACACTTTGCATACTGCTTCAATTAACGCTTCGTCTATTAATAGGGGGGTGCCAAATGGTAGATCTTTTGCCTGATACTGAAGCTGAATTGCCAAAAACATTAACTCTGGGCTGCAACTTCCTCGCTTGCGACTCAGAAACGGGCTCTGTGGATCAGCTTCAGATTTCTTGACTAAGAAGGGAGGCTCCATTGCTGCTAGCCAGGCCATTACGCTACGAATAGACAAGATATCGAAGGACGGAGCTTGCTCTGGAAACAGTGAATTTGCTTTTTCTAGTGTATCTGCCAGTAGCTTTTTGGTTACAATCTGGCTGGGACTGTTTTCCCACATCGTGTTACAGGCTTCCTGATAGACCCAAGACCAGCCCCACTCGAAGTTTGGTGACCGCAACCATGCACTGTACCATGCCCAATGAGCAAACTCAATCGCCAGAGGTGGATTAAATTGCAGCTTGTCTAGAAGATTTTCTCCGTATTCGTTCAGGCTGTATCGGTAAGCTTGGTTTTGCTCCCTGACACGATCCAAGATACCAAGAACGTACCAAGATTTTGTAAGGTGTTCAATCCGTTTGGGGCTATCACTCAACCCAACTATAGGGGTAGTTTTCACCAACTCTCTATTGGTGAAGTTGGTTCCTCCTCGAAAAAGAGGGAGTACCCCTTTCAAGTAGGTTGGGTTATCAATGCCCCATATCTTAAAACTCATTGAGGTTCCCCCTTAGCGTAAGTGTCTTTTGAGATCGCCAGTATCAAGCAAGTTAGGCGCAATGAGTAAATTCATCGGGTGAAGGGCGCTGGAACTCTTATTGTCCAATACTATTGTACAGCATTGTGCTAGATTTAGCAACACGGGCGAGAAGCATCCTCAGCTCCGAAAACTCCACTCCCGCGACACATACTTCTCCCGCCTGAGCTTCTCGGCCAGGGCCAACTCGTGCTCGCTGAGTCGGCCGGGAATCAACTGCAGGTTCAGGGCCTGGGCGAAGCCGGCCGCCAGATGTCGGGCTACCTCGTCGAAAGGGACGCTGTATCCCAGTGCCAACTCCAGCGAAGTTGCACGTGCCCGCAGTTCCTGCCTCAACTCCTCCCGCCTCTCCTCCGAGGGCACTTTCAAGAAGTCGAAGATGCGGGCAACGTCGCCTTCCAAGGGCAGGGAACCGTGCTGGAGCACTACGCTCTTCTTGCGCATTTGAGCGCTGCCCACCAGCTTCTTGCCGCCCACGGTGATCTCGTAACTGGATGGAGCATCGAAACAGGCTGCTGATTTGCCCTTGTCGTCGGCGGTCTCGACCTGAGTGACGGCCAGCCTCAGTGCTCGCAGGCCCACCACCAACCCCGCGCTCAGACGACGGTAGGACTCGATCACGCCGCCGGCCACGCGAGGCTCCGACTGGGGGGCGACGACGCTGTAGGTCAGCTCGTCGGCGTGGAGGATGGATCGCCCGCCCGTTGGCCGCCGCACCAAGCCGATGCCAGCCTCTCGACATCTGTCTACATCCACCTCGCCCTGCATTGATTGGCTGTAGCCGATGGACAGGCAGGGCGGCTGCCAGCCGTAGAAGCGAAGCGTCGGTCGGGATTTCCCCTCCGCCACGGCCCACAGGATGGCTTCGTCAATGGCCATGTTGGTAGCGCCATCCGCCAGCCCAGTTTTCAACAGCCGCCAATCAGCCACAGGGTAGATGATCGAACGTTTGACGTTTGACGTTTCACGTTTCACGTTTCACCTACTTCCAACTCTTCGATAGCAGCCTCTACCTGTTGCCTCGTCAATACCTCCGGATAATTGTACATCACCCCACCAGGCCGTTCGTTGTAAAAGGGGCGGTTGCAATCGGGGCAACCGGAGGTTCGGAAGGCAGCGCCGTCGGCCAGGATTTCGGGCAGACGAGGGAGGTTAAAATTCAAAAGTTGGCCTGTGGCGGAAAAGGTGAAATTCTCGATTCGAGCCAGGTTATTGGATATTAGATATTGAGCGACCTGCATTCGACGATAGGTGGAGATGGGAGGCGGGGAAGCGCCTTCCAGGCGGGTACCTCGGACGGGGGTGAAGGCGAAGAGTCCTACGACGAGGCCCAGGTCGTGCATCCGCTGGATCGTCTCGGCCATCTCCTGCTCTTTCTCGCCCAGGCCGACGATAAGATGCACCGCTCCACGACCGGGGAACCGCCGCGCGGTTTCTTCGATGAGGGAGAGACTCCGCGCCCAGCTCCCGCCTTTGACCCGCTGGAAGACCCGCTCGCAGGCGGCGTCCAGTCCGAAGCCGATGTGATCCACTCCTGCTGCCAGCAATTCCTCGACCTGGGCCATGTCTCTGGGCAGGATGGCGGCGTCAACAGGAAATCGGGGCAGGGACGCCCCTGCGTAGCTAGGGCAGGTTGCTCGCACCGCTCGGATCACCTCCAGCGTGCGCTGGAAGTAACCCTCGGCCACCGTCACCTGGAGGCAGCAGCGACGGATGTCCCCCCGCGCGACGGCTTGGGCCAGCAGCGCCAGGGTCTGCGGCTGGTCGAACTCCGGCCAGGTAACGCGGGAGAGCTTCAGCGCGCTGGCCTGGCTTGAGCGCGCCTGGGCGCAGAAGCCGCAATCCAAAACGCAACGCCCCCCCAGCATCAGGTAGGCGGTGGTGGGCGCGGCGTCCATGACGAGGTCGGTCAGGCCCAGCACGGCAGCGGTGCCGATGGAGACGTTGACATGTAAGCAAAGCGGCCTCAGTGCCACGTGACGTCCTTCGCCCCGAACTCACTGTCCAGGATGGTCCAAATGTCGTCCCACAGGTGACGGTCGGCGAAGCGAGCCTGAATGTCGTCCAGCGTGCGGTTGAAAGTGCGCTGGTCGGCCTCGCCCACGATGGTCAGTATGACATTGGCGATCCCATAGCGGATCTCCCAGTTGGTCGAGTGTTGGCGGTGGATTTTGCGCAGGAGGGGGATGTCTTCCATGGTGCCGACGGTGATCATCGCTGCTACGGCATTGGAGACGAGCTCCTCGTCGTCGGCGTCGAGGGTCCGGCGCAGGAAGGGCAGAACGCGGTCGTCGCCCAGCCCGCTCAGGCTGAGGGCGGCGGTGGAGGCGCGCTCCAGGTCATCCTGAGCCTGGAAGAATTGCCACAGCGGCTCGCGGGCTCGCTCGTCGCCCGTCAAGCCCAGGAGCGAGACCACCTCGTCGGCGGCGATGACGTCCAGCGTTGGCTCGGCCAGGGCGTCGAGCAGCTCAGAGGCGATCATCTCGCCCATCTGAGTCAACAACTCGAAAGCACGGTCATGCTCGGCCTGAGTAGGCCCGCCCAACTGGCGGATCAACTGGGGAACCTGATCCTGGTGTTGGCGATAAAGTCGCTCGGCCGCCGGACGCATCTCACGGCGGCGCTCAGCGTTGACCTTCAGAATTTTGAGGTTAGGCATTTGTGCCTCCTTCGTTGCCTGCAGAAACGTTGATCATCTCTTGAGGATTATTATAGCCCAGCTCAAGTAGGGTGTCAAAAAGGCGTAAGCTCTTCAGCTATCTCTGGAAGAGGGGCCGTTTCAGGCTTTAAATGATCATTGGAATCTTTGACAACTTCTAAAAAGTACAGTATAATCCAAGTTAAGTGCTGCAGCAGTCGGAGCGGCGCTTCATTGGCGGAAGGAGGAGATCGCATGGACGACCCGACAGGTAAACCCAGTATCGTGACTCTCATCATCCGATGGATGGCAAGGGCCTGGAGCATCGCGAGCGTAGGGTTTATCCTGCTGATGTTCATCGGAAGCGGCCTGGCGGAGGGATTCAACCTGGCGCAGTTTACGTCCCGTGATTGGGTTGGTCTGTTCTTCTTTCCCTTCGGGGTTGGCCTGGGGATGATCGTGGCCTGGCGTCGGGAGGGGCTGGGAGGAGGCATTACGGTCGGCAGCCTGCTGGCTTTCTATGCGGCGTTGCGGGTCATGGGTGGCCGGTTTCCGGGTGGCCCGTACTTTGCGCTCGTAGCGGCGCCGGGGGTCTTGTTCCTGGTGTGCTGGCTGTTATCGGCCAGATCGCTTAACTATGGCGTTGAGTGAGCCAGGGGAAAAACTGGTTTGCAGAGCTGGAGCCGCTAACTCAATGGAAGAGTATCGGCCTTTTAAGCCGAGAGTTGTGGGTTCGAGCCCCACGCGGCTCACTTGAGATAACAGAGACACTGACGAAATTCAGACGCAGCGAGGTAGCTCAACTGGTAGAGTGCCCGGCTGTTAACCGGAAGGTTGTGGGTTCGAAGCCCACCCTCGCTGCCTTCTGCCCATGGTGCAAACCACGAAGGGAACGATCGGGGATGGTCTAATGGTAGGACGCGGGACTTTGAATCCTAAAGTCCAGGTTCGAATCCTGGTCCCCGAGCTATAGTGATCGTGAGAAGGGGGGCATTTCGCCCCCTTTTGCACAATGATAGCCAAGTCACGGAGTGGGCTTTCAATGCGGGCCCGGTCGGACGTTCAACTGAGCAACAGCGGTTTTGCTACCAACTCTATCCGGACCCCGCCTCGCGTTATTGCCCTTGCCCTGAGCCAGGGTTATTCAGTTCTTGAGCCCCTCAGCCTTGCGAAAGGAGAATGCTATGTCCATACTTGCCGTACAAGTACTGCCCCAAGGGATCATATTTGGGGCTGATCGGAATATCACGTACACAGAAGTCGCCTCAGATCCAAGCGGTCAGTCAGTTACAATTGTATTTGGGCAAAGCCAACGCCCTAAAGTCCTGAGATGGCCTAACAGGAAGGCACTCGTTGGCTATGTCGGAGCCGCTAAGATTGGTGGTATCCCAAGCGACGAGTGGTTGTACGACTACATCGGCGATCACTTGGAGTTTCCCAGCTTCGAGACACTGGCACACGACCTGACCAAAACAATCCAGGAGCAGAGGACACTCGACGAGGGACAGAGTGAGCCTGAACCTCTGATACTCCACTTAGCTGGATTTGAGGAACGGGACGCGCAGCAAGTACCTGTTGTTTGGTACATCAGAAACCCCCATGGGATGAAGGACGGACGCTACATCAACGTTCGCAAAAAGTTCGAGTGTACTGAAGAGTTCTGGAATTACTTCCCCAACATTTCTCCCAGCCAGATCAGAGATTCTCTCAATCAGCTCGCGCTAGACCATCGGCCGTTTTGGTTCCACCAAGGGCTGGACTTGCCCACATTTAACACCTTGGAAACATTCTTGAGAGGAGCATTCAAGTTACTTTGCCAAGAGCACCCAGTTCATTCATTCCCGCAAACCCTCTGTGAGTGGGAGCAGCACTTGAAAATGTCTATCTTGACGTACGGGGCATACTATCAAGCTTTCAAAGGTCCAGGTGAACAGTATGTTGGCGGTGGAGCCGACACAGTAAGTCTGAGCTGGCCAGAACCTGGCACCGTCGCATAATAAGCCTTTGCGGCTACATGCCTTCAGCGCTCCGCCCAAATTGCTCGCTTAACTCACACTCCGCAAACCGCGAGAGCGTTGGTCACGCTTTATGGTCAAAATAGACAAAAGCCCTTTGCTGTATTCAAAAGTCACAACCCCAGTCATGAAAACTACGCCCGGCGATCTTCCCCACGCCGGATGAATATGAAAAGGTGTGCCCCCCGAGCCAGGAAGGCGCCCATCCCCATAAACCCCAAAGGAGAAGAGATCCATGACTTGGCGAAAATGGTTTAGCCTTTTTGTTTTAGCTGCACTCCCCCTGTTGCTGATCCCCTCCCTCATCGAGGCGGATCCCTCGCTGGAGCTGCCTCCCCTCCAGAAGATCCCCCTGGCCCTGCGGATCAAGATTGAGCCTCAGGTTCTCAAGGAGTTGGCCTCCGGGGAGAAGACGACCTACATCGTCCACCTGACCCAGCAGGCCGACCTGGCCCCGGCGCGGCGGATCCAAGAGAAGTTGACCCGCCGCCAGGTGGTGGTCTCATCCCTGCAGGCCGTGGCCGAGAGAAGCCAGCGGGGCATCCAGTCCTATCTGGATGGACAGCAGGCTTCAGGCCGCGTCGAGGGGTACGTCCCCTTCTGGATCTTCAACGGCCTGGCCGTGACCGGCGACCTGGAGACCCTCCTGGCCCTGTCCGCCCAGCCAGAGGTGGAGAGAATCCGCGCCAATCACAAACACCAAATCCAAAATCCAAAGTTCAAAATCCAAAATCCAACTTCCAATCTCCAGTCTCCAACCTCCAACCTCCAACTTCCAACTTCCAATCTCCAACCGGAGTGGAACATCGCCCAGGTGCGAGCCGATCAGGTGTGGAGCGATTTCGGCATCACCGGGCGCGGGGTGGTGGTGGCCAACGTGGATACCGGCGTGGACTGGACCCACCCCGCCCTGCAGAGCCAATATCGTGGCGCCGATGGGGATCACGAGTATAATTGGTTCGATCCCACGGCCACCTACCCAGATGCCCCCGACGATGGCCACGGCCACGGCACCCACACCATGGGAACCATCGTGGGGGACGATGGGAGTGGGAACCAAATCGGCGTGGCCCCCGGCGCTCAATGGATCGCCGTCAAGATCTTCGATGATTCCGGCGTCACCGATGACGTGAAGATCCACCAGGGCTTCCAGTGGATCCTGGCCCCCACCGACCTCAACGGAGAGAACCCGGATCCCAGCCAGGCCCCCGACGTGGTCAACAACTCCTGGGGCGACGCGAACGGGGCCAATCCCGCCTTCTGGCCCGACGTGGCGGCCTGGCAGGCGGCGGGCATCTTCCCCGTCTTCGCCGCCGGCAACGACGGGGAGATGGGCAGTGGGTCCGTGCACTCACCGAGCAGCTTCCCCCACGCCGTGGCCGTGGGCGCCACCAACTCCGAGGACGCCATCGCCTCCTTCAGCAGTCGAGGCCCTTCTTTCTGGGAGGAGGTTAAGCCTGAGATCAGCGCGCCCGGCGTGGACATCCGCTCCAGCGTTCCCGGCGGTGGCTACGAGGGGGGCTGGAGCGGCACCTCCATGGCTACTCCCCACGCGGTGGGACTGACGGCCCTGCTGCTGGAGGCCGACCCCACCCTGACCGCCGACGACCTGGAGAACTTCATGAAGTACACCGCCGCCGATACTTCGACGGGGCTCAGTACAAGTCTGGGCGAGCCTGGCCCCGACAACGCCTTCGGCGCCGGGCGGATTGACGCCTACGATGCCGTCCGCTGGGCCCTGGAGGCGGGGAAGCTCTACGGCCAGGTAACAAGTTCAAAGCTCAAAGTTCAAAGTTCAAAGTTCAAAGACGCTCCGATTCCTGAAGCGATAGTCAGTGGGGTCAGCCAGGCTGGTGATCAGTTCATCACTATGACCGATGCCACGGGGACCTACGCCGTGAGCGTGCCGGGGGGCTTCTACGACGTCACGGCCAGCGCGTTCGGCTACCTCTCGGCCACGGCGCAGGGGGTGGAGGTGATCACGGGCTACATGTCCATGCGCGACCTGGCCCTGAAGCCAGCCCCAACGGGAACCCTCAGCGGTCGGGTGACGAGGGGGAGGACAGGGGAGCCGCTGGCGGCCACGATCCGTGCCTTGAACACCCCGGCCTCGGCGACGGCGGACGCTGCCTTCGGTAACGGGTTCTACAGTCTGACCCTGCCTGTGGGCAGCTACACCGTAGAGGCTAGCCTGTCGGGCCATCAGATCCAGCGGGCGGGGGTTAGCATCGCCGAGGGGGCGGTGACCAGCCAGGACTTCGCCCTGTCCCTGGCCCCCTCCCTCCTGCTGGTGGATGCCGATGTCTGGATAGGGGAGAACGTCACTCTTTACTATCAGTACGCTCTGGATGAGGCCGGCTACCTATACGACACGCGCCTCATCACCGACACGGCCCATATTCCCACCGCCGAGGAGTTGGGGGCCTACGACGTCGTCATCTGGGCCAACCCCTGGCAGTCGCCGGGCTACATCGGCGCCGACCAGGCCCTGATGGATTACCTGGACAGCGGGGGGCAACTCCTCATCGCCGGGCAGGACATTGGCTACTGGGATTACCAACAAGGCTACGCACCACTCTTCTATACCAACTACCTGCACGCCAGCTTCCTCGGGGAACCGGCAACCCTGGACGAGTTGATCGGGGCCGACATCCTGGCGGGATTGACCCTCACCCTCAACGACACCTACGCCTACAAGGACACGGGCTTCTGCACCTTCTTCGGCTGCTTCTATCCCGACGAGATCGAGCCTGCCGACGATGCCGCCTGGCCCATCCTGGCCCATCCCGATGGGGGCATCCGGGGGCTCAAGGCCGAATCGCCCCCCTACCGCGTGATCTACTTCGGATTCGGCCTGGAGAGCGTCGGCCCCCGCGATGCGCTGGCCCAGACGGTGGCCCGATCCATTACCTGGCTCACCCTGCCCTCCCTGACCAAGACGGTGGACAAGGAGGCGGTCGTTCCGGGCGAGGCGCTGACCTACACCCTGACTCTGAACAACATCGGCGCCACCGACCTGCCCGAAATCAGCCTGACCGACCCGATCCCGGAGCACACGACCTACGTCACGGACAGCGCCACCGGCGGCGCGATCTACGATCCAGATTTTGACCACATTCAGTGGAGTGGCACCCTGACGGCCATGACCAAGATCACTTTCACCTTCCAGGCGGTCGTCGAAGAGGCCCTGGCTGGAGGGACGGCCATCACCAACACGGCCACCCTGGACAGCGGGCAGGGCCACACCCTCCAGGCCAGCGCAATCACGACGGTGCTGGCCCCCAATCTGACAGGCTCAACCAAGACGGTGAACAGCGTTGCTCAGACAGTGGCCCCGGCTGGCGACGTGTTGACTTACACCATCTCTCTGATTAACTCGGGCTCCATTGAGGCACCCAACGTCAGCCTGGTGGATACCATTCCTGAGAACACGGCCTACGTATCCGGCAGCGTCAGCGGCGGGGCGATCTACAACGCGGCCCTGGATCAGATCGAGTGGGCGGGGGCTGTGCCAGTAATGGAACGGGGCTACACCTGGACCGACAGCGATCAGCCCGGCGGCCCGATCTATGAATGGATAGACATCGTCGGCATAGGCACGCCCATCACCGACCTGGGCGACGACACCAACGTCGGCCCTTTCCCGATCGGATTCTCCTTCCCCTTCTACGATAATGACTTCACCACCTTCCGCCTGTGCTCCAACGGTTTCCTGAGCCTGACCAGCGATTACACAACCTTCACCAATGTATCCTTGCCCAGCGGCGAGGAGCCCTTCAACCTCTTAGCTCCCTTCTGGGATGATCTTAGCTTCTCCAGCAGCGGGGAGGCCTACTATTGGAGCAACAACGAGGACGCTCTGGTGGTCTCCTACGTGGGGGTGCCCCACTTCAGCAGCGGTGGCCCCTACACCTTCCAGGTCATCCTGCGAGCCGATGGCTCTATCACCTATCAATACCAGTCCATGATTGAGCGCCTGGACGAGGCCACCATCGGCGTTCAGAACGCCGACGGCACCCAGGGTCTGACCGTCGCTTACAATGAATCCTACGTGCGCGACGGGTTAGCTGTTCTGATCTCACCTCCTTCCCCGCCGCATGCCATCGCCTTCCAGGTGAAAATCGCCGACCCGCTGCCGACGGAGACGATCATCACCAACACGGCGATCATTGACAATGGACGGGGCACGACCTACGAGCGTCGGGCGACGACACGGGTCAACACCATCGAGCTGGAAGGCTCGACCAAGGAGGTGGACAAGAGCGTGGCCGTACCCGGCGAGGTGCTGACCTACACCCTGACCCTGCGCAACGCGGGGATCGCCGACGCGGCGGAGGTGGCCGTCGTAGACCCCATCCCTCCCCACGCCGTCTACCAGCCGGGCAGCGCGACTGGCGGGGCGATCTACGATGATATCGCCAACCGGATCCTGTGGAGCGGCGCTGTGCCCAGCGGCAGCCAGGCCTCCTTCTCCTTCGCCGTGCGGATCGTGCTCCCCTTGCCAGATGGCACGGTCGTCGTCAACACGGCCACCATTGACGACGGCGTACACCCGCCCTTCACCCGCACGGCCACCACGACAATAGTAGCCCCGGATCTAAGCCCCTCGGAGAAGCGGGTCAGCAGCAGCCCCGGGGAAGGGGGGGCGGTGAGTCCCGGCCAGGTGCTGACCTACACCATCCTGGTGAAGAACGGAGGCGGCGGCCCGGCGATGGTAGCCCTGACCGACACCCTTCCCTCCGAGGTCGTCTATATCCCCGGCTCGGCCTGGGCGGGCAGTGGCGGGCCGGCTGTTTACGATGACTCCACCCACCGCCTCACCTGGAGCGGGCGCGTGCCGGTTAACGGCATGGCCACCGTCCGCTTCGCAGTGCAGGCCACAGGCCAGGGCCCTATCACCAACAGCGTGCTCCTCGACGACGGGGCGGGCAACGTGATCGAGAAGCGGGTGACGACGGGGGGTGGGGAGTATAGGCTCTTCTTGCCCCTCCTTATGCATCCGTGGGAATTCAGTGTACAGCTTCCCGCGCCGTGAGACCTTTGATCACGCTCATTTATATGATAAGGAGCGTTGCTGATGAAAAAGCGGTATTTTATCCTGGCTTTAGTATCGGTCATAGGAGTGGTGTGCGCGCTGCAGCTACTGACAGCCATCACCGCATCGGCTGCTGAACCTGGCAGAAGGGTTCAGATCCCCCGCATTGACAAGAAGGGTGGCTGGAGCACCCGGATCCAGGTGCAGAACGTGGGGGACGAGAGGACAGGGGCGGTAGCGTTCTTCTGGGGAGCCTATTCAGGCCTATGTCCCTCTAACGATCCTGGGCCTATGGGTCACGCCTGCATGAGCATCCCTGAGAATGGGGTCTGGACCCTGCGCAGCCAGATTCCGGCTGATGCCTACTCGGCCATCATCTACTCGGTTGACGACAGTGACTTCCAAGACGCCTGCAACGACGCTGATCTCACCACCACGGCGGACTGGAACACCTGGAGGGAGGACTACGAGGGCAGCGGCCAGCCTTTGGCAGTGACCGTCAACCGAGTTGGCCCCGATGACTTTGGCACCACTGTCTCCAGCACCTACGTGGGGATAGACGAGACGATGGTAGGGAATGGGCCTCCCTACGGCTACTTCGCGCCCTATCTCATGAAAGGCTATCATGACCTGGATACCGAGATGACCATCCAGAACTCCGGCCGATACTGTGTCTCCGTCTGGATCTATTATCGGGAACAGGAGAGCTGTAGGTTGAGCTACGCCCAGCACATCCAGCAACTGGCGCCGGGCGAGGCGGTGCGAGTGAGAGTGCCCCGCGTGCCAGAGTTGGGCGGCGACGAAGCCTGGCTGGGTTCAGCCTATATCACCGCCAGCCAGCCCCTGGGCATCGTCGTAGATCAGACGAGCTTCGAGCCCCTCTCGACGGGCCAGGATATGCTGCTGACCTACCTGGCTCATCCCTATAAGGATTCTGAAGACACGGTCTTCTATGCCGGCTTCATCTACCGAGAGTGGAGCGGCTGGGACGTGGGCATCCAGGTGCAGAACCTGACCCAACATTCTCTGCCCACCTTCGTCACGGTGGAATTCATGGACAACAGCGGCGACCACCTCTTTTCCCTCGGCGACTGGATCTGTGCCAATGGCTCTGCCACTTTCTACCTGCCGGCCATCATTGACCTGGGGATGAACTACGTGGGGGCAGCCGTGATCCATTCCCGTAGTCAGCCTATCTTCGCCGTGGTAGACCTGAAACATCCTGCTACGAGGCAGGGGGGCAGCTACAACGCCCATGCGAAGAACGAGCAGGAAACGGTGACGGATATTGCACTCCCCTCCTTGGCCAAAGGGTACCAGGGCGTGACCTCACTGATCGCCGTCCGCAATAACTCTGATAACAACGGGATAAAGCTCACGGTAGAGATCACCGATGGAACCGGCAATCTGGTTACCAGGCTTCCCATCTTCTGGCTCCCGCCCCGCCACCTGAAGACCATTGATCTGGCCAACATAGGCAGCCTGATTCCCGGCTTCGTCGGTGCGGGCAGGGTGAGGGTAGTGGGCAATGATGGCCTGACTGGGGTCATGCTCTCAGCCGTGGTGGTGCAGCAGGGCACCGGCCCCGGCGACATCACGGCGATCTACGAAGGCATCCCGGTAATCAAATAGCGGTCTTTGAACACCTCGCCTGCGGTGGGTTTGAAAGTGTAGTGCTACCGGCCGTCAATCTCTGCGGCGCTCACAAGTTCAAATTCGCCAAGCCGCCTGCACCAGCCTGGCCATATAGGGCACGGTTCACAAACCGAGCGCCGGATGAATACGAAAAAGCCACCAGGATTACCCTGGTGGCTTTTTCGTTGCTGCCAAGCGAATGCTACAGGCTACTAATGGGTCCCTCCGCGGATGCCCTTGTATACCGCGGTGATGTCACCAGGGCCAGCGCCCCTGTTCACTACCACCACCGAGGGCATGACCGGCTCCTGATCCGGCTGCCCATCGTGGTCCGTGTCGCACAGTTGTTCCGCGTCTTTGACCTCTATTGTCCCTGCGCCAATGAAGCCAGGCTTCACGCTGCCCAGGTTGGCCAGGTCTATGAGCTTGACATGCCCGGCGCTCAGCCAGAAGTTAGACACATAGGTAAGCACGGTTCCGGTCCCTTTTCTGACCTCCAGCTCGATCGCTATGTTGTTGCAGTTGGAATTGTTGCGGATGGCGATCAGAGAGGTCACACCCTGATCATCCCTGGCCTTGGATAGGAAGGGAAGCATGATAGGCCCCGGTCCCGCCTTGTCACTCTCCGCACGAGCATTGTAGGCGCCACCTTGGATCTCACCAGGAATGGTGTGTCTCCAGCGATGCAGGGCCTCATCGTACATCTTGGTCTTCTTCAGGTCAACCACGACGAAGATGGGCTCACCATCGTGCATACCACCCGGATAGTCAACCTGCTCGTGGGACTGGATCACGGCTGCCCCAGCATACGTCATACCCAGGTCAACGATGGCTGGCAGATAAAAGGTGGCTCCTCCGGCACGACAGACCCAGTCGCCCAGGAAAAGGATGGAGTCGCCACTGGCGTCGAAGAACTCCACCGTCACGAAGGTGGGCAGAGAGTCCTGGGTCAGGTTCTGCACCTGAATGCTGGCCTCCCAGCCGCTCAGCTCGCGGAAGACCAGGTCAGCATACCAGACCTTGTCCTTGGTGAGATCGTAGGGAAACGCTTCATAGGTCAGCAGCGTCCCCTGATCCTCCGATGGCAGGAAGCTGGTCTGATCCATGACGATCCCCAGGGGCTCGTCGGACTCGATGTAGACCGAACCCAGCCACTCGGCACCCAGCGCCGCCGGCACCCTCTTCCGTATTGATTCCCCTGGCGCCAATCGGCCGATCTGATCCGAGTAGCTGAAGTCGCAAGCCCCTTGCTTTTGATAATCGAGCCATACCTCAGTGCACCTCTCACCGCAGTTCTGGATGATCATCTCCGTATCCAGGCCGTGATACCGACTCATGGCGTAGGGGGCAAAATACTGATAAGGAGGCCCGCACCCCTTCATGTTCTCCGAGATGCCAGGGTAAGCGCTCGAAACCAGAGTATCGAAGTCGTTAGGCCCCTCGCGCTGGGTTATCACTGCTAACTGCAGGCCGGTGCCCTCATAATCATCCACCCAGTCCTGCCACTTGGCACTCTTGGGCCGAGGATCCCAGTAGGGATTAGGCTCAACAATGACCTGAGCTGCATCCAGACAGGCCTGGTCGAAGAGGCCCTCGGCCACCGAGTAGACTATCGCTGACCTTGCCATGACGGGGATGTCCTGATCCTCCAGGGACCAAACACCGTCCTTAGCGACCCACTTGCAAGCATAGCCAATGGGGCCCGGATCGCTGTAGGGACACTGAGCTGAGTACTCTCCCCAGAAGAAAGTAACCACTCCGGTGTCGTCATCACCCGCATTCTGCACCTGGATCATGGTTTCCCAGCCGCCCTGGTGATCAATAGCGGGCAACTGGAGATGGGTGCCGGTGCCACTGGTGCTGTTGTCCGTCCCACACTTCACCTCGAACCAGGTTGGGTCGTCATCGTCACGCAGGTCCGCGCCGGGCTGCGCGTAGTCATCGAAGCGCGGGCCAGGGTAGTTCGTAGGCTCAACATCCTCTGGAACCTCCGGCCAGCCGGGGAACTCGTAGCTCTCCCAGGCTCGACCTGGCGTACCGGCGTGGTTGTTGGCCACCTTGTTGGCCGCTGTGTGGGCGTCCGGATTGGCCGGGTCAAAGTCTGGGAATCGCTGATCGAACAGGCCAATCTCGTTGTAGGTCAGCCAGCCGTGGTTAAGTACGATGGCATCAGTTGGCGCAGTCCTCTTGATGTACACCCGATACTTGATGCGCAGGGAGAAAGTGACCAGGATGGGCGGGTCGTAGGTGACGCCGCCGAAGCGGAGCAGGTGGCCCTGGGGCGGGATCTTCAGTCGCGTAGCCACGATAACCTCGTCGTCGTCGGGGTTGTTACCTTTGATGATTTCGCTGTCCAGCAAGACGGCCGAGGGGTAGGTGAGCTCAATGTAGCCGCCGCCAACCGCTGGTGCAAAAGTGCGAAGCAGGAGGTCCTCGCCGAAGGCCAGGTCTGGCGGCTGCACGTCGGCGTCAATCTCGCGACCGCTGACAGGATCAAGGCCGTGGACGTGGATGGCAGCCGAGACGCTGCCGTTGATCAAGGTGGCCGGCACTCGCGGGTCCTCCGGGTCGTCAGCGATGTAGTTGTAGAGTGTATCAGTGAACACCACCCCCGTGGCCTCGATGGTGCCGGTGTTGGGGATGGTTACCGTGTACCCGACGACATCGTCGCAACTGGGCAGGCCGTCCTCGTTGGCGTCGTCGTAGACGTACCACTCCTTGGTGGTCTCCTCTAACACTGGCAGGGCCAGGGTGTCGTGGAGTAGGTCGGTGTCGCAGACGTGCTCAGGGAGCCTGGGATCACAATCGCCAGATGCTGCAATGCCCGGCAGAGGGGTGCTGTACTTGGTGCTGGGCCGCGCATCCACCCGCGCGGTGTTGGTGCCCAGGTAGGTGACTCCGCCGGCCGGGAAGTCCACCGTGAAGCTGCGGACGATGAGGATGTGGTCGTAGTCATCCGCCACGCCTTTCGGTGCCAACACAGCCTTATCGAACTCCGCCGTCTCGATGGTGATGGTCTGCGCCTCGTCGGCGCCAGCCACGGTAGTGGTGCCCCGCAGCGGCGGCTGGCTCGGGTACGCCACCGCAAAGTCGCTCGTCGGCGTGCGGATGATATTCGCATCGGACTGGTCCTGCAGCTTGATGGAGCTGAGCCAGGTGTCGCCCTCGTTGGTGATGGTGTAGCAGTAGGTGAGCTCGTCGCCCGGCAGCGTCAGGATGTCGTCGGTGGCCAGGTCGGCGCAGGCATCCACTGGGTCCAGCCCCCGGTTGTCAATGCCGCGCTCTGGGCTGTAGCGGATGTACACCTTCTTGTCCACCTGGACCGCTGGATTCTTTAGAGTGGTGGTCTCGCAGAAAGTGTTGTTGGCCAGGTTGGGGTCTGACGTCGGCGTTCTCCCGTCCAGGAAGTCGGCCGGCGGGATGGGATCAGTAGGCCGGAAGGGGAAGTCTGCCTCGGCGATAGCCTTGACCTCGACGCAGTTCTCCAGGAAGTCCACCGCGCTGGCATCAGCCTGGACGACGATCTCCACATCCTTGCTGCTGTCCACGTTCAGGCGGCCTCGCTGGGCGACGGTCTGGTTGTTCTCATCGTTACCTACCAGGCAGAATACGGTGCCGTCGTCGCGGAAGTAGCACTGCGTATCCTCCAGCGTACCAAACTCGATGAAGCTCGCGTCCACCGGCAGCGTGTCAATCAGCACCACCTTGGCCGCATCCGAGGGCCCCAGGTTCTCAATGCTGATCGTGTAGGTGTAGGTGAACTTGTTGGTCACCGGATCGTAGTAGAGGTTCTGGCCGGGATCGGGCATGTCGGTCTTGGTGACCTGCAGGTCGGCCTCGGCGATGATCTCTGTCAGCTCGGTGTTGTGGTTGTTGGCCGTGCGGTAATCCATCGTCGTGCTGGAGATCCAGGCCGTGTTCTCGGCGATCAGATCATCTGCGTCCAGCACGTAGCCCGGATCAACCTTGGTGATGAGGTAGAAGCTGAAGGAGTCGCCGGGGTTCAGCGTTCCGGTGCCACCGGAGATGATCGCCTCATTCGCCACCTGAAGGGTGTCCACGCGGACGGTATCGCTGAGGATGATGGTCTGCTCTTCACTACATTCCACCAGGTCATCCGGATCCAGGGGCTCGCAGCGGACGAAGGTCTCGCCTAGGATGCCGTCCTGCTTGAAGTCCAGGGTGTCGGTGACGTTGACACTCCGGGCCACCGACGGACCGTTGTTCCCGAAGGTGATCAGGTAGCGATGCTCCTCGCCGGCCATGGCCTTGTCCGGCTCGAAGGGCTCATCCAGGCGTGCCTCGGCCGGGATGTCCACCTTGGTCACGAAGACGTCCGCCACGGCGGAGGACACCGTCGTGGTGTTAGTTGTCAGGTTATTGTCTCCAGGCCACGGATCCCCGTCGAACCGATCCAGCGTGGTGGTGCTGGTGATGGTCGCCGTGTTGGTGATGGTCGCCATGTTGTCCGGACCGGCAGCCGACGGGTCCACCCGCACCAAGATGTAAATGATCCGCGAGGTCTCGTCCGGCATCGTCCCCAAGTCACACGTAATCTCGTTCCTGTCTATGGGATCCTGGCGACAATCGGCGCCATCGGCGGCCACGAAGTGGACCGTGGCCACCGGGCCAGCGGGTGGCGGCAGCGTGTCAGTGACGACTACGTTCTGGGCATCCGACGGTCCAGTATTGCTGACCACGAGGGTGTACTGGAGTAACTCACCGGCGCTGACCTGGTTGTCCAACTGCACCTTGGTGTACTGCTGCGTCACCGGGTCGTAACCGTTGATGTTGTCCCCCCGGGCGCTCTTGCTGATCCCCAGGTCGGCCTGAGCAAGTACCTCAACGAACGTGTCGAAGACGGCGTTGTTCCCCGTATCTGGATCTAAGATATCGCTGGTGAGGTAGGCATCGTTGGGAAGGTAATTCGCGAAGGGGGTGCTCGGCCGGTCCGCGACGTAGCTCGGGTCAATGTCGGCCGCGATGGTGACCGTGGCGGTTTCACCGGGAGCCAGGTTGCCGAGCTGGCAGAAAAGCGGCTCGTTGGGGTCGCCCGGCGTACCCAGATTGCATTGCCCGCCGCCCTGTGGAGGCGTCACGGCGATCGCGGTCACCGAACCCTCGACCAGGCCCGCCGGTAGTTTATCCCAGACCACGACATTTTCTGACGTGCTAGGTCCCTTGTTCGTTACCGTGATGGTCCATCGAACCCTCTCGCCGGCCAGCGCCGTGTACAGATTGCCATCCGGATTCGAGCCGGCATCCTCGACCATCTTGGTTATCGTGAGATCCGCCACGTCGGTCACGGAGATGAAGTCCTCTGCCACGTTGTTGGACGTATCCGGATCGGGCGTCCCTGGCAGGCCAGTCGCGGGATCGTCCGCACTAACCACCCGCACCCGGTTGTTGACATCCTGGGTCACGTCAGACGTCAATTCGATCTGAATGGTCCAACGCCCGCTGCCGGGGTATCCGTAGGGTTCCAGAGGCTGGCCGAGCTCACATTCGATGATCGTCGGTCCAGGACCACCTCCAACAGGAGGAGGTGGCATCGGCGTGCAGGTGTCAGGCCGGTTCGGATCAAGGATGATCTGCGTCACAGTAAAGGCGCCCACGGCAAGAATATCGTCCGTGAGCGTGATAGCCCGCGCAAAGGACGGGCCCAGGTTGTCCACGTAGATGGTGTAGGTGAAGAGTTGGCCGGCCCGCACCGAGGTGTCCGGCTTGCTCACCTTGAGGACCCGCAGGTCGGCCTCGTCCTGCAGGATCGTCCCCAGGATGACGATGTCGTTCCTGGGATTGCCATCCGCCGTCAGAGAATCTACCTCAGCCGTATTGGTCAAGACTAAGGTGCCGTTGGCCAGGGCGTCCGCTTGGACGTCCACCTCGATTTCGAAGCTCACGCTCTCTCCGCCGAGGACATCGCCCAGGTCACAGACGAGCTGGTCTTCGCCGCCGGGGCCGGTGCCGGTGCCAAACGTGCAGCCCTGGGGGAGTGTTTGGTCGGTGTAAATGGGAAGGTTATGCGCAATGAAGTCCACCTGAATGGGAAGCGTATCCGTCACCACGACGTCCAGCGCGCGGCCGGTGCCGTGGTTCTCGACGGTGACCTCATAAATAAGGGGGTCACCAGCGATGGCCGGGTCGGGTGTGGCCGTCTTGGTGATCTCGAGGTCAATCTCCGGTATCAACTGGACGTTGTCTATCAGCAAGCCGGAATCTATATCGCCGCCCGGTGGTCCCCCCTGGTCCGCGACCAGGAACGACAGGGTGTAGTTGCCGGGGTTGCTGATGAGCGTCCTGAAGGTCTGGAAACTGTTCCGACCGTCCCCGAAATCGCAACCGTTCGTAGCCCCCGTGGAACTCACCTTGTACCAGACGAAGTTCATGCCCGGCACGTCCAGGTAGGGTGACACGCCGCCAGTGGGCCGGCTTCCCGCCAGGATGACAACGGAGTTGAGCGTCACCTGGAAGAAGTCATCGAAAGAATCGGGTGCATTGCGGTCTTCGTCGGTCAGGAAGCTCCAGTCGAAGCTCAACGTGGCGGGCACATCGCTTGCGTTCAGGATGAGGTCTACACTAAGGATCGAGGTGTCGTACTCCGGAGTGGGCCCGCCGTCGAGATCAATGTTACCCTGAGGGGTCCCATCGACGATGCCAGGACCGTTGCACAGCAGTGCGAAGGAGTTGCCCTCGGTCGGCGTGGGCTGCCCTACGGATCCGATGGACGTCCAGAAGTTGGACGCCTGGAGGACCTCCACGTGGTTCGCGCTGCCACCGGTGATCCAATTAGTGAGACCGGTCTCGAAGCCCCCATTCAACACCGTTGCCAGGAGAAGCGATGGGGGTTGGAGATTGGAGATTGGAGATTGGAGATTGGAAGTTGGAGGTTGAAAGTTGGGGGTTGGGGGTTGGAAGTTGGAGGTTGGAGGTGGGATGCTCGCAGCGGTCTCCATGCCAGCAGGCACGGCCAAGGCCAGGCCGAGCAATGCCAGGCCAGCCGCGAGGACAAGCAGCAAGCGCAGGATCGGCTTGTGTCGCTGTAGATGAATTGCAGTGGAGCGAGACGATGTGTTGGTAGGATGAATATTCATTACTAACCTCCCATTTTGGAATGTGTACTTCGGAGCATCCAATCCGAAATCCGTAATGCGCAACCCTAGTGGGCTGCAGGCGAAATGCTGCCAGGAATTCGAGGCCACCTATGCCCTTGCTGCCGGGGGAAGCCCTTCGGGCTGGTCATTCTTGGCCCCGCAGGGGCTCCGCTCTCTCAGCGCGGGGGTTCAGCCCATACCCGTCAAGCTAAGACGGAAGCCTGCGGGAAAACGGTTGCTGGCCAGCTCCGCCGTGGCATGAAGTGCCACGGCTACGGAGCTACCACCCCGTAAACGGGGTTCTTGAGCCTGATTCATCAGGCGGGAGCTTCGTAGCACGGCCACTTCATGGCCGTGCAGCCCCGGCAAGCACTACACCACCCTTAACTTGACGCGCATGGGGTTCAGCCCCGCGCTCCCTACTTATCCTAGTGGAGCACCGGCAAGTAGATCTGGTACGGATACCTTCCCGTCGGCATCGCCGTGCCGGGGACGCTCTGGCCGGATGTGTCGCCAAAGGAAGCCGCCGGGTCGAGCGAGAATCGGACCGCCCCCTGCGTGCTGCCGGACGAGCTGTCCACATTCAGGATCATGAACACAATCGGCCCATCCGACAGCGAGGTCAGGGGTGGGGAGATGTCGCCGATGAAGATGTCTACCTCGCCATCGGCATCGTCTCCATCAAAGGTGACCGAATAGGTAAAGTCACCCGGCAGGCTGAATATCACCGCGTCGGGAATGCCGTTCCCGTCACGGTCGGTGGGATCGAGGGCCAGCCAGGTCTCATCGTAATCCACGGAGAAGGCCAGGCTGGTGATGCTGTGGCCGTTGGCGGCGAAGCTGACCGGCAGGGTAACAAGGCCGCTGGGTACAGCCGGCACCTGGTCCGGCAGAGTAAGTGCAGGCCCTTCCGTCGCCGCGTTGAGATCGCCGCCCATGCCGCCTGCGTTGAGGCCGTTGAGCATGATGAGGACCGTGGACGGAACGTCGCCGGCATCCACCTGCTGATCCTTGTTGGCGTCGCAGCCCGACGTACCCTGGAAGGTCGGATCGAAGATGTCGCGCACGATGGCCCAGACGTCGGCCAGGTCTACCGCATAGTCGCCGTTACAGTCTCCCCGTCGGGGCGACCGATAGACCGTCGTTTCCGCGATGCTCGTGTTGAGGTGAGGATCCGGAACTGGCTCAGGCCGTGTGCCGATCACCTGGGCGGTGTTGCGCAAGACCGTGCCGGCGGGTGTGGTCAAGGGGACGTTCACCACGATGGTGACCGTAGCGCTGCCGGTCCCGCCGGTGAGGTTGCCCAGCTCGCAGGTGACGGTGCCGCCAGGATCGCCTACATTGGGCGTCGTTGGGCAGCTACCCTGGCTGGGCGTGGCCGAGACAAAGGTCACCTCCGGCGGCAGCGTGTCGGTAAGCGTCACATCGGTAGATTCCGGCCCGTGATTGGCCACGGCGATGATGTAGGTCACATTCTCGCCGACATTCACCGGGTCGGGCGAGTCTGTCTTCGTCACCGACAGATCGGCCGGTATGGCGCTGACATTGTGTGTCGTGGAGCCACTGCTGATGCTGAAGTTGCCATCGCCGAGATAGTCGGCCCACAGAGTGTGGAGGCCGAGCGCGAGCGCGGTGGTGTTGCAGGTCGCCGAGCCGCCACTCAACAGCACGTTCGAGCAAATCGGCGTGCCGCCGTCCCTGAAGGTCACGTTTCCGGTAGGCGTGCCAGACCCTGGCGCGACTGCCGTCACGAGGGCTGTGATGGTGACGGAATCGCCAGGCAGTGATGAAGGGGGCGAGCTCGTGACGGTCGTCGTGGTGCCGGCTGGGTTCACCTGATGGGTTTGCGTGTTATCCGAACTGCCGATGAAGTTGCTGTTGCCAGCGTAGTTGGCGGTGAGCGTCTTGAGGCCGGCCGTGGTAGGGATCAGAGTACAGTCGCCATCTGCCACAGTCCCCGTGCAACTGGCACCGGTACCGTCGTCAACCGTCACATCCCCGGTGGGGGTGCCGCTGCCGGGCGACACCGCCTCAACGGTGAACTCTACCAGCACGGGTTGCCCTACCACCGATGAGTCGGGATCGTCGGAGGTGATACTGGTGGTCGTGTTGGCCTGATCCACCGTATAGGACTTGGTGTCCTCGCTCGGGCCGTAATCCGCATTACCTCCAAAGCGGGCCTTGATCGTATGCGCGCCAGCCGCGAGCGTGGACGTGCTGAGGGTCGCCTCGCCGGATGCATCCAGCGTGTCGCTGCCAAGTGTCGTCGCGCCGTCATAGAAGGTGACCTGGCCACTGGTTACGGGCGTCACACCAGCCGTCACGGTGGCCGTGAAGGTGACGGTTTGGCCAAACACCGAGGAAGCGGGTACCGCCAGCGTCGTCGTGGTGCCAGCCGCACTGACCGTATGTACCAGCCGCTGTGAGGTGCTCGGTTGGAAGTTTGGGGTACCGTTATAGACGGCCTTCAACCTGTGCGTGCCGGCGGAGAGCGATGACGTGGTGAAGGTAGCCTGGCCTGATACGTCCAGCGTATCACTGTAGACCACTGTTGTGAAATCCCAGAAATCAACCGTGCCGGTGGTTACGGGCGCCCCTGACAGAGTCTCCGATACCGTCGCCGTGAAGGTGACGGAGTCACCAATCGCCGATGAGGACAGGCCAGAGATCTCCGTCGTGGTAGCGACCTTGTTGACCGTTTGGCGCAAGGTGTCCTCGCTCGGCTTGAAGTTCCCATCGCCGCCATATTCGGCTGTGATCTCATGCTCGCCGGCAGGGAGTGTATCAGTGACGACGGTCGCAATGCCCGATGCATCCAGCGTACGTGTCACGACCCCCACCGTACCGAGGGTGAACGTGACCGTCCCGGTCGGCGTTATCGGGGCAAACAGTCCGAGTCCAGCCGCTTCCACGGTGGCGGTGAAGGTGAGGGTCTGGCCAAAGTCCGATGGGTTGGCGGAAGACTCGAGGGTTGTCTCGCTGTCAGTTTTATTCACCTGATGGTCTTCGTCATCCGAACTGCCGTTGAAGTGGTTATCACCACCATACGCGGCTACGACGTTCCACGTGCCGACGGGGATCGTGTTCGTCACGACGGTCACCGAGGTGCCGCCCCCGGGCAGTGTGTCTGTAACGACAATCGGAGGCACCGTAGCGACGGTGAATATGACCGTCCCGGTCGGCGTCCCTGCGCCTGGTTGGTTCACGCTCACGATGGCGCTCATCCGGACGTCCTGGCCAAACTCCGTTTCGGCCAGGGGAATCTGTAGCTGCACTGTGGTGTCGGCCGGGTTCACCGTTTGGTTGAATGTTGGTGATGAACTGGGTTTGAAGTTGCCGTCACCGCCGTATTCGGCCGTGATGTCACGGACCCTGTCGCCGGGGGCGGTATCGAGCTCGGTTGAATCACCGGGGGTGGTGACCCAACGTGCCTCGCCAGGATTCGTGAACCCTAACGCGCCCGTGAAGACCGCTGCCCCATCCACTTTGAAGACGACGTTCCCGGTCGGCGTCCCCGCGCCCGGCAAGGTCGGCGACACGACTGCGGTGAAGGTGACGGACTCGCCATAGACCGATGGATTGGACGAACTGTGCGTTACGCCCGTCGTGGTGTCGGCTTTGTCCACCGTGAAGGTCATTGACGTCTGGCTCTGGTTGAAGTTGGCATCGCCTTCGTAGGTGGCTATGATGGTATGCTGACCGACAGCGAGTGAGGAGATGGTGAAGCCCGCCACACCGTCCCCGTTCAGGGCGCCTGAGCCAATCGTCGTCGTGAACGTACCCGCCGCATCTGTGAAGACGTCCTGGAACGTGACGATGCCCGTCGGTGTGCCGGCTCCCGGCGTGGGCACTGTCTCGCTCTCCGTCACGGTGGCGGTAAACGTGAGGGACTGGCCAAACACTGGCGTCGTGTCAGAAGAACTTATCGTTGTCGCGGTATCGGCCTTCGCCACATCCATTTCCAGCACATCCGACTCTGCTTCGGAGCAGTCGTCACTGCCCAGGTACACGGCCTTGACCCGGTGCGGCCCCGCCCCGAGGCTGAACGTCTTTACGGTGGCCGTGCCACTGTCCAGAGTCGCTCTGCCGATCTCCGTGCCGCCGTCGTCGAAGAAGACAATGCCCGTGCAAACTGAGGGCTGGACGGTTGCCGTAATGGTGACCTCCTCGCCATACACCGGTGAAGCCGGCGAGGCGCTGACGGTAATTGTGACGGCACTGGCCGCGTTCACTTGGTGACTGACCCCAGGAGAGTTGTCGCTGGTGGCGTAGACGGCGGGGTAGAGGGGGGTAAAGGTCGCAATGAGCGTCTTGGCGCCGGCGGTGGTGGGATACAGATCGCAGCTCCATCTCCACCCGTTCGGATATGGCCAGCCGGAGGTTAATGAATCGACCGTGCGCGAGCAAGTGTCCGTGCCATCGGTGACCACTATGGTTCCATCAACGCTTACGGCAACGACCGTATTCGGCACCACTTGGAACTCTACCCAAATGGGATCCTCGACGAGGGAAGGGTCCGGCGTATGTTGGAGGATCGTGGTGGTCGTGGTGGTGGCCGCCATCGTCGCGGCGATGACCACCGGCGCAGGGCTGCCGGCCGCTGTCTGGGGCTCTTCGACGGGCGCAGCAACCGCAGATGCCGGCCCGGGGGCCAGCAGCGGGAGCAGGCCAGCAAACGCGGCCAGCGCGATGAAGGCAGCCAGCGCGACCAGCACGGCACGCGCGGGCACAGGAAATAGATTAGCAATACGTTGGGAAAATCGTTTTGGGGACATGGGGGTTCCTCCTTATCAGCACTGTGAATTGTGTGGCAGCTATATAACAACGCAAAAAAGGCGATTTAGATACGGCCTGCCAGCACGAGAGGGTTTGCGATGGGAAAAACAAAAACGCCGGTCTCAGTCGCTCATGGAGCGTCAGACTGGCGTTGCGCGTAGTTATTGGCCAGGCGTACAAAACCGCCGCCGCTTTTCAGGGCACAAATCCGGTATCTGGTCTCTGATCTCTGGTGTATCACGCTTGCTTCCTTTTGGGATTACTCCTCTATATTATATAACGTAAAAAAGGCGTTTTAGATACGGCCTAGAAGCACGAGTTTGAAAGTTTTAAGGTTTCTTATGTCCAAAGACCGCCCCTTGAACTGCGGTTGGTGTTACTATATCACAATCCGCAATCCTTGTCAAATCATTACTTAGTCAGGGCCTGGTGGCTATTTGACAAGGTGAAAATAGGAGTGTATAATAATGTCCAGACCTCGCAGATGTGACTCTGATTCGTTCAACTTATGCGTGCGAGAGGCACGCGAAGGAGGATGCAAAGATGATGGAGCGTCGCTCTTTATTCATGCTCATCGTGCTGGTTCTGGCTATGGTGATCCCTATCTCCGGCTCTGCCGATCGTGGCCCGGCAAAAGAGACCCCAGTGCCAATCATGGCTACACAAACCCCTACCCCGGTCGTGGCCACAGCGACCCCCACCCCAATCATCGGTGACGACATCGTGTGCTTTGACATGTCCACGGTGGATGAGGTCGTAGGCTCCTTTGGGCCATCCGACATCCTGTGTGTTGACATGTCCAAGGTGCGTGGGGGTATACCTGACTCCGGTGGGGCATTCGACAGGTTTGGGGCCGGCGACGGTCCTGATCCCCAGGCCCTGGAGGGTTTCCGTGGCGAACTCCTGGACCTCATGGACACGCTTGAAGAGTTAAGTGACGAGCTCCCCTCCGGTTATCCACAGTTGAGCGACATACGGTCCTCCTTGAAGGTGGAGAAGAACCGCATCCAGGAGCTCACGGATGAACAGCTCTATATGCTTCAAAGCGCGTACATGGACTTCGAGGCCCTCAAAGCGGGTATCAAGTCCGTAACCTCTCGCGTCCAGGCCTGGAAAAAGGAATCCAGTGAGGAGGGCAAGGGAACTGGGCCCTCGCTGGGCTCCTTCACCACCATCCCCACTCCCACCCCCGTGACCACCCCCACGCCCGGCATTGTCCACAATAAGGACATCCATGGCGACGTAAACAAAGAGACGGGGGACTTGTTTCCTGATACTTGGCCCAGTCTGTGGGACAATGTGGCAGTCGGATGTCCCGCAAAGGGGTATCCTACAGAACTCATACTGGCTTTCATGATAACGATCGACGTAGCCAAATTTGCGGAAATCATTGCCGAGGCGTGGTGCAAAGAAAAGAGTGTCACGTGCCCTGGAGTAAACGCGAAAGACTTTTTTGACTGTATTCCAAACATTATTACAAAGGGTATCACCCTAGTACTTGAGATGATAAAGGAAGGCTTTGATTTTTGCAACGGTAACGTCGCGTCCGCTCGCATTGAGGCCCTTTACCACGATACGGAGATCATTCATGCGGACCTCTACGATCACGACCAGAACCTCACCACCCGGTTCAATTGGACGGATAAATTCCTGTTCGACTTCCGCAACCTTAACCTGCGGCTGAACATCGAGGCCAACCTGGCTTCGCCAGATGATGACCCGCACGCGCTCTTGGCCCTGCCGAGGTCCGTCTGCATCTCACCAGAGCTCGAAGCGCTCCAACATACAGATCCGTTCGCCTCTGAGGTCATCGCCGGCTGCGGTCTTCTGGAGTTGGTCAGAGACACCGTGCGGAGTGCCATTGATATGACCATCGACGCTGGACAGGACGTCAACAACGCCGAGGCCGAGTTCGATGCGGCTGTAGCGCACTATAATGATGGCGAGTGGAAGTTGACCTATGCCCGTTTCCGCAAAGCATACCGCGAGGCAGTGAGGCCGTAGGGCCCGCCGCCGCAGCCCGCATCAACCAGACGCTTAGCATAAGTAGGTCAGCAAAAGTCCTTTTGATTTTTTACCCTGCTGTGGAGGGGCGTCCTCGCCCCGATTTTGTGGTCGAACAGCCCTTCGGCAGGGCGGGGACGCCCTTTGATAGCAATTTTTGATGTTACTTAGCAGAGACGTGCGGAAGCACACGAAGGAGGATCAAGATGAGTAAGCTAGGCGTTGTATTTCTACTCATGGTACTGGTTTTTACCCCAGTGATGCCCCTGGCTGCCTCTCCCATTCGTGAGTCGGCAACCGGGACCCCCACTCCCATCATGGCCACAGCGACCCCCACCCCAGTGATCGTCAAACCGCTGGACTCTAGCGGCAGGTACGAGCCCGAGGACATGGAGGAAGTGCGTCGTGCACTCCTCGACATCGTGGATGTGCTTGAGGAGCTGTCTCCCTATGCCGAGACCTATGCGCAGGTGAGCGGCCAGGAGGTTCCCCCCAGGGTGAACCGGCAACTGATTCAAGTGCTCACGCATCAAGAGCTTTATATGGCCCGTGAGGCATTTGGTGGAGAGGAAGAGTATGAGACCTTTCTGGAAAACGTCAGGGCTCTGAAGTCTCTTGTCCTCACCCCGGACAAGAAATCCAATGAGGGGGACAAAGGTCTTGAGCCATCAGTGAGCTCCTTTACGACCAACTCGGATCCCCCCTTGACCTCCCTTGGGATCATCCCGGCTCCCACCCCCGTGACCACCCCCCCGCCAGGTATTGAGCATGATAGCGATCACATAGAACAAGTAAACAAGGACCTGGGGGACTTCCCTTCACCTAATTACTTCTGGGGGTGCTTCGAAACCCGGGCTGATGCTAGGCTCATATTGGCAATGATGGTAGTTGCCGATGTAGCCAGGGCTATTAGATTCATGGCGGAAATCACCAGCTGCGATGCCACGCTGATTGTGGTTTGTGTACCTTTCGGAGGGGGGTCAAACGCCCCGGGCTGTATTGCTTATGCAGTTTTCAAGGGGGTTGCACTTTTTGCTGAGGCCGTACTCGCGGGGTTTAATTTCTGCATCTGGGCTGTAGATCGCGCAGAACTTAAGACCGCTCTTGAGAATACGGAGAGGATCCACGCAGAACTCGCCATGCACGACGACAATCTCACCACCCGGTTCAACTGGACCGACAACGCCCTCTTCCACTTCCGGAACCTGAACCTGCGATCGCGCATTGAGGACAACCTGGCCTCACCAGAGGATGACCCAATCGCGCTTTTCACCTTGCCGAGCGACATCTGCGTCACCACAGAGCTGGAGGTTTTCGATAGGAATGATGCAGGTGACAAGTTCTCATCCAAGAGAATAGCCGGCTGCGGTCTTCTGGAGGTGGTCAGCGATACTGTGAAGAGCGCCATCGTCATGAACCTGAATGCTGGACAGGACATCAACAACGCCGAAGCCGAGTTCGATGCGGCCGTGGCGCATTTCGACAATGGGGAGTGGAAGTTGGCCTATGCACGTTTCCGCAAAGCATACCGCGAGGCGGTGAGACCGTAAGACGACCGAGGTAGTCCGCATCCACCCGCCGCTGTGGAGCTGCGCGGCAGGCAACAGTGGTCGCTCTCTCGAGCCCGTGGTTCTCATCAGCACCACGGGCTCTCATTATTTGGCCCCTCACCCCCTACCCCCGCAGGGGGTAGGGAGTGAGGGCAGAAGGAGAAAAACGATGAAAGCATTGAAAATTATTGGGATCGCCCTCTGCCTGGCGCTGTTTCTCGTTTCAGGCGTAGCCACAGGTGCCCAGGGACCGCTGGCCCGACGGGGCCCCTCGTCGGGCTCAGGGGGAACCTCAGGCGATGTCCTGAGTTTATCGAAGGGACAAGCGTCAGGGAGCGGAGGCTGTACCCCCGGCGACAGCTACCAGCCCGCCTGCGACGTAAATCGCGATAATACTATAGACGTCGTGGACATCATGCTTGTTGCCAGCAAGTGGAGCCAAGACGGCACCTGGACCAGCGACACCTGGAGCATCTACGGCAACCCCAACACCACCCCCGGCGCCAACTTCCTGGGCACCACGGACGATGTGGCCCTGGAGATGCGGGTGAACAACCAGGGCGCGCTGCGGATAGAGCCCACCACCAGCACGCCCAACCTGATCGGCGGCTACGGCGGCAACAGCGTCGCTGGCGGTGTGGTGGGCGCCACGATTGGCGGCGGCGGCCGGGCCGGTGCCACCAACGGGGCCACCGCGGACTTCGCCACGGTCGGCGGGGGCGAAGGCAACACCGCTCTGGGCTTCGCCGCCACCATCGGCGGGGGGGAAACCAACACTGTTTGGGGCTTCGCCGCCACCATCGGCGGGGGCGCGAACAACGTGGCCGGGAACGTGGCCGGGAACGCCAACTTTGCCACCGTCGCCGGTGGCATCGCCAATACCGCCAGCAACGAGCATGCCACCGTCGGCGGGGGCATATCCAACACCGCCAGCGGCAAACGCGCCACCGTCCCCGGCGGTCACGAAAACACCGCCGCCGGCGACTACAGTTTCGCCGCCGGCCGGCAGGCCAAGGCCGACCACGACGGCGCCTTCGTCTGGGGTGATTCCAATGACTTTGACTTTGCTTCTACCGCCAACAACCAGTTCAGCGCCCGTGCGACAGGAGGGGCAAGATTCGTGTCGGCCATTGATGACAGCGGCAACCCCACAGCGGGAGTGATCCTGAACGCCGGAGCCGGTTCCTGGTCTAACCTGAGTGACCGCAATCAGAAGGAGCACTTCGCGCTGGTGGACGGGCAAGAGGTGCTGGCCTGCCTGGCCGAGATCCCCGTCACCACCTGGAACTACAAGAGTCAGAGCCCCACCATCCGCCACATCGGCCCGATGGCGCAGGATTTCTACGCGGCCTTCGGCGTGGGCGAGGACGACACGCACATCAGCACCCTGGACGCCGACGGCGTGGCCCTGGCTGCCATTCAGGAGCTCTACCAGCTCGTGCAGGAGCAACAGGCCCAGATCGCCGATCTGGAAGCGCGGCTGGCGGCGCTGGAAGGGGCCACGCAGCGAGGTCCAGCCAACTAAACATACATGCCGGATGAATACGAAAAAGCCACCAGGGTGATCCTGGTGGCTTTTTCTGTTGTTTGAGGGGTGTGCATAAATGGCTGACGAGGGTGCTGTCAACGGATTCAGGGAACAGATTGAACGGATTGGAGGCGGCTAGTATCCGTTCAATCCGCTCCAGAAATCCGTTGACAGTTCGCTTCACTACACCCCAACGAATTATGCACACTCCTCGACTATTTCGCGGGAATGCCCTCGTATACCGAGGTGACGTCTCCAGAACCAGCGCCCTTGTTCACCACCACCACAGAAGGCATGGGTGGCGACTGATCCACCTGCCCATCGCCGTCAGTGTCGCACAGTTGTTGCACGTCGGTGACCTCTGCTATCCCTGCGCCGGCGAAGCCAGGCACCACGCTGCCCACGTTGGCCAGGTCTATGAGCTTGACGTGCCCGGCGCGTAACCAAAAGTCGCCCACCAAGCTAACGACGGCGCCTGTCTCGTCTCTTACTTCCAGTTTGAGCTTGATGTCGTTGCAGTTGGAATTGTTGCGAACGGCTATCAGTGAGGTCACGCCCTGGTAGTCCCTGGCCAAAAAGGGAAGCATGATTACGCTGGCTCCCATGTTTTCGCTTTCCGCGTGAGCATTGTAGCTCCCCCCTTGGGCGTCCATCCCGGCTTTCTTGAGATCAACCACCGCGAAGATGGGCTGGCCAGCGGTCTCCTCACCGCTGGGATAGCCCACCTGGCGGTGCGATTGGATCACTGCTGCCCCAGCGTATTCACCCCCCAGGCCAGCGATGGCCGGCAGGTAGAAGGTAGCTCCTCCAGCAGGACAGACCCAGTCGCCCAGGAAAAGGATAGAATCGCCGCTCTGGTCGAAGAATTCGACGGTCACGAAGGCGGGCAGGGATTCCTGGGTCAGGTTCTGCACCTGAATGCTGGCCTCCCAGCCGCTCAGCTCGCGGAAGACCAGGTCGGCGTAAAAGAGCGTGTCCGTGGTGAGCTTGTAGGGCCGGGCTTCGTAGGTCAGCAGCACGCCCCGATCCTCCGACGGCAGGAAGCTGGTCTGATCCACAATGATGCCCAGAGGCTCGTTGGCCGTGACGTAGACTGAACCAAGCCAGCCGACACCCAGCGCCTCCGGCACTCTTTTCCGCACGGATTCCCCCGGTGCCAACTGCTCAATGTGCTCCGCATGGCTGAAGCTGCAATCCCCTCCTTGCTTTTGATAGTAGAGCCACACCGAGGTGCACCTCTGGCCGGAGTTCTGGATGATCATCTGCGTATCCAGGTTGTAATACCGCCTCATGGCATAGGGCGCGAAATATTGATAGGGAGGCCCATTCCCCTCCATGTCCTCCGAGATGCCGGTAAGCGGAGCGACGTAGGCACTCGCGACCATCGTGTCATAGTCGTTAGGCCCTCGTCGCTGGACTATCACCGCCACCGGCTCGCCAGTGTCCTCATAATCATCCTCCCATTTCTTCCACTTGCTGCTATCGCCCACAGCACGAGCAGCTTTTTCACAGGCCCTGTCAAAGCGGTCCTTATTCACCGAGTAGACTATTGCTGACCTTGATTGGTCAGGAATCTGAGCCCTCAGAGTCCAGACAGCGTTCACGGGGATCATCGTGCAAGCAGCTCCTATCGGGCCTGGATCGTTGTCCGGACACTGGCCTGAGTACTCCCCCCAGAAGAATACAATCGCCCCGCTGTCCTCATCGCCCGCGTTCTGCACCTGGATCAGGGTCTCCCAGCCGCCCTCGTTATCAATAGCGGGCAACTGGAGGCGGGTGCCGATTTGGGTGGGTATGAAAGTGAGCTGGACGCTGACCTGGCCGGAGGCCCTGAGGGACTTGGCCGTCACCGTGGCTTTTCCCGGTACAATGCCGGATCTCAGAGTCACGGTGGCCACTCCATCAACGGTTTCGGCGGTGGTGTCGCTCAGAGGTCCCCCCTGAGGTCCCCGAAGGGTGCCCAGGTCGGTGGCAAAAACGACCGTCGTCCCGTCGGCCACAGCGTTGTTGTGGCTATCTGTGACCGCAGCCCTGATGATTGAGGTGGAGATGCCGTCCGCAGGGATGCTGGCGGGCTCCGCCGTTATGGTCACGGAGTGGGGCCAGCCTGGATTGATCTCGCCTTTGGTTGGGAGTGCTAGATACCAGTCGTTCTTACGGCCCGTATCCCTAGACCTCGCATCTCTACCCAAGGACTTACCTTTGGCCCCATTGCTCCAATCAGCGCACTCAGGCTCGTTTATTTCCGCTCCCCCATCCACCGTGCCTTCCCAGTGACCAGCTTCGACTACGTTGTTAAAGGCCGTCTGCTGCGCGCCCGCCCACGTCCCATTATTGTTGGCGAAGGCCAGGGCATCAATCATGGTGCTGGCCCCGTCTTCCAGGATGATCACGTTGTCCGTGCCGGTGAGGCCGCTGTCGACGGTGTAGAAATCGCGATAGCCGTTGCCGTTGGAATCCCCTGCGATCTCGTCGTCGGCTGGATCGCCGTCGAAGTTCAGAACAAAATACTCCCCAGGATCTGCAGTGTAAGCTGGAAAAGTCTTCACCACCGTGCTTCGTTCCCTCACGAGCCAGTACTGGATGTTTAGGCCCTCGCCTGACATGTTGCGGAACTCGATCCAGTCCCCGTCATCGCTGGGCGCCACCTCATTGATCAGGACATCGCCGGGGTTGCCCAGGACAGGATTGGCTTCTCCAGGGGTGTGACTGGTGAACACATGCCAGTCGGTCTTGGCATTGGTGTCGGTAGAGGAGCTGTCTCTGCCCAGGGACTTGCCTTCACCTCCCTCGCTCCAGTCGGCGCTTTCAGGCTCGTTTACTCCTGCTCCACCATCGGGCGTGCCTGCCCAATGACCAGCCCCAACTATGGCGTTGAACGCGCTTCGCTGGCCGGAGGCCCACGTCCCATCGTTGTTGGCATACGCCAGGGCGTCAATCATGGTGCTGGCCCCATCCTCCAGGATGATCACGTCATCCGTGGATGTTAAGCCGCTGTAAGCGGCATAGAAATCGCGATAACCGTTGGCATTGGTATCTCCTGTGGTCTCGTCATCGGCTGGATCGCCATCGAAGTGCAGGACGATGTACTCGTCCGGAGCTATCGTATAGGCGGGGAAGACCTTCACTTCCGTGCTCCGTTTCCTCACCAGCCAGTACTGGATGTTTATGCTCCCTCCTGAGGCATTGTAGAACTCGATCCAATCCTTGTCCTCCTTGGGTGCCACCTCATTGATCAACACATCCCCAGGGGTACCCATAGTCGGATTGGCCGCGCCTGGAGTTTGACTGGTGAACAGATGCCAGTCGGCTCTGGCATTGGTGTCGGTGGAAGATGTATCTCGGCCCAGAGATTTCCCCTTACCTCCCTCGCTCCAGTCTGCACATTGTTCCTCGTTCTTCCTCTTGTTCTCTTCTGTATCGTTGGGATAAACTGTGCCCACCCATTCACTGGCGTTAACTATGGTCGTAAAAGCAGTGTGCTGAGTGGAGGCCCATGTTCCATCATTGTTAGCGAAGGCAATAGCATCAATGATGTTACCGCTAGAATCCTCCAGAATAATCACCTCATCAGTTCCAGTCAGGCCAGCAGTGCCTGTATCGTAATAAAAGTCACGATACCCATTCCCATTGGTATCCCCACCTGTCTCATCTGCTGTGCCCTTGTCGTGAAAGTGTAGAACAATGTATTCTCCGGGAGCTAGCGTGTAAGAGGGGAACGTTTTTCTTGTAGCGGTTTTCTTCCTGACAACCCAAGAGTGAATGTTTATGTTACTTCCTGAACCGTTGTAGAGTTCTAGCCAATCCCTGCTACTCGTTTCATCGGGAGCCACCTCATTGATCAACACATCCCCTGGTTCGACCGCAGACGAAAGAGTGGGAACTATCGCTAACACCGCCGTTATCATCGCCAATATGATCGGGAATCGCAAGGGTCTCAATTTTGTACCTCCTCATTCAAGATGACTCGGTTGTCGGCGACAGGGGCACCGTCAGGGCCGACGGTCGCCAGGCGATCCATCGTCTGGGGATCATAGACGCCCAGGGCCAGGCGATAGCGGCCTGGGGGCACGTCCTTCAGGGAGATGATGACCACATCGCTGACTACCTCGCCTTCAGCCCACCAGGAAGTGGGATACTGGTTCTGCTGAGGCATGGCATCGTCCTGAGCTACAATGACCTCCGTGGCAGGATCGAAAAGGTGGACGAAGACTCTGTAATCTTCCTCCATTTGCTGCAGCGCTTGCCAGTACAGCCCCAGCCGTAGCTCCCCCTCCTCACGACTTAGATCGTAGCCCAGAAGGCGCATCTGGTCGCCAAAACCCACGTCCAGCTTAACTTGCATGGAGGGTGTGGCGTAGCTGCGCTCTCTCCCCTTGATCTCAACGCCCAGCGGGAGAACGAATTCCCCGAAGCCTTCGCCAGTCTGAGCGTCGTCCACAGCTATGACTAGATCGTAGCGCCCTGGAGGCAGCAGGGGATCGAGCATCATCTGATAGCGGCTGGCCACGATGGCGTTGGTCGGCCAGAGGGAGGTGGCGTAGCTCCTGGCTATCGCTTCGGTCTGCGACTGGACGGTCGTCCCACTTTTATCTCTCAGAGATAGGCGACAGGCGTAATCGCGCGCGGGGTGCTCGGTGGCGGCCCATTTGGCCTGCACGAGCAAAGGTTGCCCCTGTTCTATCTGCGCCGTCACCGGACTCAATTCGACCAGGGCCACCTGATCGAACTCCTGGAGCACGGGATAGGTGGCCTTGATAGTGGGCTTCGTCAGAGCCACATTGGGTATCTGCGCCGTGCCGATGGGGGCCAGCGAGGCCACTTCGTAGAGAATCACTTCCAGCGAATAGTCTGCACCGGGCGGGGCGCCCTCAGGCAGGGGCAAGACGTGGCGGTCGCTGATCATCTCCCCCTCTAGCCATAAGCTGGTGGGATACAGGCCGTAGTGAGGTTGGGTGTCCAGGGAGGCAAGGGTTTGGCCATCCCAGTCCCGTAGACGCAGAGCCAGGCCGTAATTGGCGGCCACCGGTTCAATGACTCGCCAGGTCAAGCTGGCCTCCAATGCTTCGGGCGTTTTCTGGTTGGCCTCCACCTCGCTCAAGACGATGCCCGGCCCGAAGCTGGCCAGGGTCGGCTCGTCGCCCGTGGCCATGCACTGGCTGCGAACGCGCAGGGGGCGCAGATAGGTGGCGCCCAGGGTCTCGCCCCTCTCGGTGATGGGCCTTATCTCGCCCTCCTCGTCCCTTAACCTTACGCTGATCAGGTAGAGGCCGCGAACGGCTTCCTCGGGGACTTTCAAACGGTGGCGCGTCGCCCCCCGTGGGGAGGAGATGATGACGCTCTCCTCGACCAGATCAGCGCTGGTGTGGAAGAGGTACTCGGCAGGAGAGGTCAGACGCACGCTGGCTTCCAGTCCCTCGCCCTTGACCTCATCCCAGTGGATAACCACCTCCACGGTTTCCCCAGCTTCCACCTCGTCCGCCGAAAGCTGGTAACTCTCCAGCCGTGCCGTCCCGCCGAAGTTGACCCCCTGGGGATTGTGATGCAAATAGGGCAAGCGGTCGAAGTCCATGGTTTGGTCTAGTGGTCCTTGGTCAGGTGGTCGGGTGGTCGGGTGGTCAGCTATATGTTGGTCCGAAGTCCGCAATCCGTTAACGCCTATCAGCAGGATTGCCATGGCGAGGAATTTGAACTTTGAACTTTGAACTTTGAACTTTGAGCTTCGAGCTTCGAGCTTCGAGCTTGCGGCTAGGAGTCCGATGACAGCCACAACAGCAACTAGCGATACCCCTTCAGCCAAAGCCCGCAGGGGCGTGCGCTCCAGGCGCAAGATCACCTGGTGCTCTCCCTGGTCGAGATCGAGGCCGATGTAGCCCAGGTTCTCGACAGGCTGCACTTCCCTGGGCTGACCATCCACGTAGGCCCGCCAGCCGGGGAAGTAGTAGGTGTGAAAGGCCAGAGATGCTTGAGGTGAGGTCACGTCAAGGGCCCACCCCTCGGCTGCTGGCTTGCTCCAAACCAGCTCGGCCGCTGTGACCTCTCCGTCCATCACCAGCGGCGGCGGTTTCTCACCGCCGCGCAGTAACACCTCGGAGATGTAGGGGCGGGGCACCACCCAGCGGGGCAGGTACTCGTGGCGGATGGTGGTGCCGACGTTGGCGGTGAAGTATTCGTAGAGCATCAGCCGCTCCACGGTGATATCCGCCTCGCCGATGGGCAGGTACTCAGGCCTCAGGCCTAGCATGGCAGCCGCCAGCAACACTGCCCCCACGACGCCGGCCAGCAAACGCGGCCTGGGCAGACGCTGGGCCAGGTAGCCGATGACCAGGCTGGCGAAGAAAGCTTGCAACGACAGAAAGCGCCAGGGAAACTGCACAAAGGGTAAGAGGGGCACGTTGTCCCACAGGAGGCGCGAGAGCGGGGTGATGAGAAAAGTAGCCAGGGCCAGGCCAGCGATGAGGAACGCGCTCTGGGCCTCAGGGCGGCGGCGCTTGACCCACCAGCCGACGATGGCCGCCACACCCAGGAGGGCGAGCACGGCCTGGGCCAGTCCCACCGCGAAGGGCGTCTGCCCCGCCTCGATGGCATAGTCGAACAGAAGCGAGGGCTGCACCAGATCCAGGCCGCGAAAGTGATTGCTGTAATTCAAGTAGCCGGTGGTCTGATGCTCCAATTGCGCGTACTTCCCCTCCAGCAAGGCCGGCAGCCAGAACCAAGCGCTTATGGCCAGGCCCAGGCCCAGGCCGATTGCGCTGCTGGCAAGCCATTTGGAGGTTGGAGGCTGGAGGTTGGAGGCTGGAGGTTGGAGGTTGGAGGTTGGAGGTTGGAGGTTAGAAGTTAGAAGGATGTAGAGAAGCACGAAGGCGGTGAAGATGAGGGCTGAGACGTTGTGGGTCAGGATCAGTCCGCCGTAGGCCAGGGCGACCAGGGCGATGTTGCCAACCGAAGAATAAATTGGTGAAATTCGTGTAATTCGTGGCAAAAACTGGTCGTTCAAAAGCGAGTCCCGCAGGCGCAGCAGTGCCCAGAGGATGAGGGGGTAGAAGATGAAGGCGTAGAACTCCGATAGGGCGTCGCCCCGCACGTAGACGTTGACCAGGTGGTAGGGAGCGTAGGTGTAGGCCAGGGCGGCCAGTATGGCGCTGGCTTCTCGGTGAAACAAGCGCTTGGCCAGGAGATACATCGAAGCTGCGGCAGCGACGAAGCCCAATAACTGGGTCAGCTTGATGGCCCAGATGAAGCCAAATCCCAACAGTTTGAACAGGGCAGCGATGTAGTAGGGTAAGGAGGCGTAGAAGTTGAAGAAGGGGTAGCCCAGGCCATAGGCGGCGTCGGGCATCCAGCGAGCGGGGAAGACGCCAGCACTCAAGTTGGAAACCAGTTGGTGGAGGCGCACCAGCAGGAAGGGGCTATCGCCTCCCCCGCGCGTGTTTATGGGGCCACCACCCATCAGCAGAGGCAGGCAGGCGATGAGGCTCAGGGATAGGGCCAGGAGCAATCCTGTGACTTTCTTTTTCATCTCTACAATGTTCGAGAGCATGTTAGTGATCGCTGGGGTCAATAACGCCGGGCTCTGATGTAAACAAAAAGGCCCAAGAAGATGGGGGTCAGCCAAAAGGGCAGGCGCTGAAGGATCGTCTTGGGCCAGGAGTTGAACTGTCAACGGATTCGGGGAGCGGATTGAACGGATTGGGGCTCCGTGCACGGCATCTTCCGTTCAATCCGTTCCAAAAATCCGCTGACAGTGTTCTGCGTCTTCTATTCCCCTGCTTTGGGGTGCTAAGGAAAATGTCAGCGGCTGCGCACATTTTATAGGTGCAAAGGGTTCAAAAACCTGGTTTCTAACCACTTCTCCGAGTTTGTCCAAAGTCCAAAAAAGCGGTCCCGTTGTAAGTGAAGTCGCTATCTCCTCCTCAAGATATTGAACACCAGCGCTATCGCCGCCGCGAGGACGATTATTATGACGCCGCTCACCTGATACAGATTCGCACTCAGCCTGGAGATTAAAGGCTCTGGGGTGGGAGTTGAGATGGGAACGGGCGTGAACGTGGGCACCGGCGTAGACGTCGGTACGGGGGTGGGCTGCAGGTTGTCGCCGAATTCGATCTGGATGATAGAGCCGCCGGCGATGACCACCCCCCAATCATCGCGGGTGGTGGAATTGTAGTCGGGTGGGTTTTCCTCGTAGATGAAGTAGTTGCCTGGCCTCAAATCCGTGAAACAGTAGGGTTCATTGATGCCGTCGGTGATGTAACTGGCTACCGTCTGCCGGCCATCGGAGGCCGTGAACATCGCCCCAGGCAGGAGCTCCTCATCCGGGTCGCGCATCTCGTTGCCATTGCGGTCGTGATAAGCCAGCACGCAGATAGCCCCGCTGACTGGCGTTGGGGTTGCGGTGGGAGTTGGCGTCCGGGTTGGCGTGGGGGTGTCCGTTGGCGTGGGGGTTATGGTCGGCGTGGGGGTATCCGCTGGCGTTGGGGTTGGGGTAGAGGTAGGGATAGGGGTATAGGTCGCCGTTGGCAGGGGTGTGTTGGTCGGCACTGGTGTGTTGGTCGGCACTGGTGTGCTCGTTGGCGGCCGTGGTGTGGGAGTGGGGGCGACGGCGGTCAAGACAGCGTCATCCCAGTAGGAATCATTGAACCGCACTCGGAAATCTGGTGCGCCTCTGGTGAAGACGGTGACTCTATCGGTCTGGGCCACAGTGGAAACACTGAGGTGAACCCACTCGTTGCACGCCATCACTGAATCTGTCCAGACGATGTTGCCGGAATTCCCATCGTTGCCGCCGTGAGGATCAATGCCCGCCGAAACCGCGTAGTTGCCAAAGCCATCGCATTTATCTGCGTCAACTTCTGTACTGCTCCAGACCTGTGCCCAAATGGAGAAAGTGACCGTGCTGCCCCTGGCAACGGCCACCTGTTGATAGATGCCCGCGATGTGGGTGGAAAAGGTGCTGAAGTACTTCTGGGAGAAGCGGCCTGAGTGCACACGCCGCATGGTAAAGATCCAAGCATCCTCTGATTTGTATTCGGGGCGCACAAGGTAGCCTTTGCTGGTTTGATCTTCGGAGCCCTGAATCCACCATGCTTCCCACCCGTTGGCTATGGTTACCTCACCCGCGCCTCTCTCGCTGAAGCCTTCCTCGAAGCCAGCGTTCTTCAACAGGTTGCCCCCTTGGGCGGGCGGAGCAGCCGAGGCTCCCAAGGGCACAAGGATCAATAACGTTACTAACAGAGTTGTTACCAGGCGACAGAATCGCATTCGTTTTCCTCCTATGGATTTTTAGCCTCTGCCGCAGGGTTTGTGGCGACAGAGGCGGGATCATTCAACGATCACGTGGTCATTTACTGGTTTACCAGCTTCGTCAAGGACTTGTAGTCGGTGCAGAGTCTCCAATTGATAGAAGCCAACTATTAGCTTGTGCCTGCCCGGATCGTACGGCTCGGGCAAGGCCAGGGTGTGCTCGTCGCTGACGATGTCTCCCACGCGCCACAGGCTGGTGGGATAATAGCCTCCAGCGGGAGGCGAATCGTCCTGGGCCAGAATGGCATCATCCCGCGTGAGCTGGACGAAGACGGTGTAATCTGCCTCGATCTCCGCCTCGGCTCGCCAGAGCAAGCTTAACCGCAGTTCTTGCGGCGAGACAGCGGCTAGCCGATGACCGACCAAAGTCAAGCCCTTCTCGAAGCGGGCCTCTGGCTCTCCGGCAGGGATGGTCGCGGGAGTGGCCGTGTAGGTAATGTACAGCAAACGGGCCTCTTTTTCGAGGTCCCCTCGCTCCAGAGATCCCTCCTGGGCAGTGATGGTCGAGCCTACGGGCAAACGGGACAGATACCGGCTATAATCCTCGTAAGGCCAGAGAATGAGCATGACCTCGTCCGAGAAAGCCTGGGGAAGTTTAGCACTTTCTGCCAGGATAGTCAAGTTCGGCGAAGAGGGCACCAGAAAGCGCACCGACGCCCAATCCTGCCAGAGGCGGTCAGCAATGTAGAGATGACGCCCAGGCGGTAGCGGGTTCTCCCTGGCCCCAAGTCCTGCCCCATCCCACCCGGTGCCCAGGAAGCGATTGGCCTGAGTTGCCAGGTGCACCGCTGCCGTTTCAAAATTATAGCTCAAATCCTGGCTGGCGGCGTGACGTCCGAAGTAATCAACAGCCGTGTCGCCCAGGCCAAAGGTTAGGACTAGCGCCACCGCACCAACAGCAACAGTTTGAGCTTTGAACTTTGAACTTTGAGCTTTGAACGTGATCCTGTTTTCTAAGAACCGCCATAGGTAATCCAGTCCTATAGCGGGCACGACAAAGGCTACAGGCAGAACGCCCACGCTTCGCAGGAAGTGCGGTGCGTCCTCAGCCAGTATGGTAGGCAGAATCATGACTGCCAGCCAGATGAGGACCAAGGCGTGCTCAGGTCTCTGGCGAAATCGGACGAAGCAAAGGATCAACCCCAGCAGGAAGAACGCGCTCAGGATCGGATCGAACACGGGGCGCAAGGGCACATTGTGGCGGGGGATGAAATCGCCTCGGTTGGTGAACATCAGCAGCGTCTTGCCCACGTGCCGAAGGAGCGTCCCCCAGAAATCGCCTCCGTTGATCGCGGGATTGAATATGGAAACCTGCCCCACGCGGACAAGGAAGGCATCCCAGTGCGTAGCCACGTAGACCATCAGAGGGGCCAAAATCACCAGGGCGGCCAGTACAAAGAACAAAGCGCCACGTCTCCAACCTCCAACCTCCAACCTCCAACTTCCAACCCCCAACCTCCAACTTCCAACGAGATACAGGCCGAAGGCGGCCAGGGCTAAGATGGTGAATCGTGCCGCCAGGTAAGTATAGAAGGTTAGCCCGTAGAGCATCCCCCCCGCCAGGAAATGGCGCCTGTTGCCACTCTTGAGACCGAGCCACAGTTGCCAGAGGGCCAGGGCCACCAGGAGGGGCATAGCCACCGCGCGGAAACCAATGCGGCTCAGATTGACGTGCCACAGGGTCAGGCCCGTGACAGCGGCAGCCAGCAGTCCGATGCGCCGGTTGAACATGGCCTTAGCCATGAGATAAGTGGCGGGAATTGTCAAAGTGCCCAGCAAAGCAGCCACGATCCGTATCGCCCCCGGGCTCCGGCCCAGGACAGCCACGGACAGGGCTACCAGGTAGATAAACAGCGGCTCGCGGCCGTTGTTGGCCTCAAAGAAAACCGGCCTTTCGCCTTCTAAAACGCCAAGGGCATCCAGGCCGTTGAAAGCTTCGTCGTGATAGAGGCCGGGCGGTATGGTTCCGAGAGCCCAGAAGCGCAGCGCCGCTGCCACGGCTATCACCAACAGCAAAGGCACCCATTTCCAACTTCCAACTGGTCTCTCCAAGCTCTGCCAACCCTTCCCCCGATTCGCCCACAGGCATAGATTATAGCACAAGGCATGGAAATGTCAACCAGGGGCTCCGCCGGCTGGCTCTTTGCTTTTTATCTGTCGGGGGGTTATAATGTACCTGGCTGGGCTGTTAAGCTTCTCTTCCCTGAAAGGAGCAGCGATTTGCGTATGCTGATGATCTCCAAGGCCTGTATCGTCGGGGCCTATCAAAAAAAACTAGAGGAAATCGCCAGGTTTCCCGATGTGGAGCTCACCGTCGTCGTGCCGCCCTATTGGCGCGACGAGCGAGGGGTGATGCGCCTGGAACGGGAGCATACGCGGGGGTATAGTCTGCTTGTGGAGAGGATGGCTCTCAATGGCCACTTTCACCTGCATTTCTACCCGGGCCTGGCCAAGCATTTCAGGAGGATAAAGCCCCACGTCGTCCACATTGACGAGGAGCCCTACAACGTGGCTACCTGGCAAGCCATGCGCCTGGCCAAAATTCACGGAGCCAAAGCCGTCTTCTTCACCTGGCAGAACATCCATCGCCGCTATCCGCCCCCCTTCAGCCTCATCGAGAGCTATAACTTGCGAACCGCTGATTATGCTATCGCTGGAAACTCTGAGGCAGTGGGGGTGCTGATAGCGAAGAGGTATCGAGGACCTGTCAGGGTGATTCCACAGTTTGGGGTGGACCCCGAGATCTACAAGCTCAAAGTTCAAAGCTCAAAGCTCAAAGCTCCAAATTCACAATTCGCAATTCGTAATTCACAATTCACTATTGGCTATGTGGGAAGGTTGGTGGAGGAGAAGGGGGTGCACATCTTGCTGCGGGCAGTGGCTGGTTTGAGCGGTGCCTGGCGGTTGCGCATCCTGGGGAGCGGGCCACAGAGAGCGCGCCTGGAAAGGCTGGCAGCGGAGCTGGGCATCGCCGAGCAGGTGTGGTTTGAGGAACCCATCCCTTCCACTCAGATGCCTGGCCATTACCACCAACTGGACGCCTTGGTTCTGCCCTCCCTGACCAAGCCCAACTGGAAGGAGCAGTTCGGGCGGGTGTTGATCGAGGCCATGGCTTGTGGGGTGTCGGTGGTGGGTTCGGACTCAGGGGAGATTCCCAACGTCATCGGCGAAGCGGGCCTGGTCTTCGCCGAGGGCGATGTCCAGGCTTTGCGGGCCAGGCTGTCCCAACTAATGGCTGATCCAGCTTTGCGAGACGAGCTCGCTCGACGAGGCCAAGAGCGGGTGCTGGCCCATTACACCCAGGCCCAGGTGGCGGCAAAGACGTACCAGGTGTACTGCGAGTTGTTGGGCGGGGCATAGACGATCCATAAGCAAGGGGATAGAAGATGCAGAACACTGTCAGCGGATTTTTGGAACGGATTGAACGGAAGATGCCGCGCACGGAGCCCCAATCCGTTCAATCCGCTCCCCGAATCCGTTGACAGTTCCACTTATCCCTCTGCTTTGACGTGCTAAGAGATTTTTCGTGAGTGAAGCGATTTGGGGTCTCCCTGTAAAGTGTTGCTGAGTGATGGTTTGCCAAATATGACAACGAACAGAAAGGATTTATCGAATCGGCGGCATTAAATTCGTTAAATCCTCGAAATTCGATGTCATATTTAGGTGCCCTCAAACCAACAACACTCAGGAGGGAGTCGCGGTTTGCCCCTGATGATTAATGATGCTATAATGTAGCTGAAATGCTGATATTCCGCAAATCCAGCTCTTGCCCAGGAGACGCCTTATGGAAGCCAGCACCATCCAAATCCGACAACGCGGAGTGATTACCCTGCCCGCCAAACTACACCAGGAGAAAAAATGCACATCGGCCTAAACGCCCACCTCCTGTCCCTGGCAGAGACCTATCGGGGCGCGGGCATCAACTGGTACATCCACAACTTGCTCACCCATTTGCCTCGCGTTGACCACGATAACCGCTATACGGCTTTCCTCGGCGATGGGCGGTTCGCCCCTTCGACAAGCTCAGGACACCGCAGTTCGGGGCTGGCCCTGTGGAATACGTCATATTCCAACTTAGACTCTGTAGAAGAGGCCTATTCCACAGGGCTGGCACTGAAGCTTTCGCGGTTGCCTACCTCCAGGCCCGTGGTCAGGATCCTCTGGGAACAGGTGGTTCAACCTTTCGCTTTGCGAAAAGAAAGGGTGGACTTGCTTCACGCCCTGGCTTTCGTCACGCCCCTGCTCTCGCCCTGTCCCATGGTGGTTACTATCTATGATCTCAGTTTTCTTCTCTATCCTGAGAGTTTCAAGCGTTTCAAGCGCTTCTATCTGGGCCTCTTCACCCGCCTCTCAGCCAGGAGGGCCAGGCGCATCATCGCCATCTCGGAGAGCACCAAACGCGACGTGGTCCGCCTGCTGGGGGTTCCGCCTGAGAAAGTGGAGGTGATCTACTGCGGAATAGACGAGGCCTTCCGTCCCCTGGCCCCCCTGCCCCCCCAAAGTTGGGGGGAACGGGGGGAGGTGGCAGCTTTTCGGTCGAAGCGGGGCCTGCCGGAGCGCTTCATCCTCTTCGTGGGAACCATCGAGCCGCGTAAAAACGTAACCAGGCTCATCGAAGCCTTTGCCGATTTGCGATTTGCGATTTGCGATTTGCGATTGGTCATCGGTGGGGCCAAGGGTTGGTTTTACCAGGACGTTTTCGCCCGCGTGGAGGAGTTGGGTCTGGAGGGCCAGGTGATGTTTCCCGGCTACATCCCCGTCAGCGAGTTGCCTCTGTGGTACAACGCGGCGGAGCTCTTCGTTTACCCCTCTCTCTACGAAGGCTTCGGTCTGCCCCCTTTGGAGGCCATGGCCTGTGGGACGCCGGTGATCACGGCCAACACGTCGTCGCTGCCGGAGGTGGTGGGCGAGGCGGGGCTGACCGTTGATCCGTTGGACGTCGAGGGACTGGCAAAGGCCATGAGGCGAGTCTTGGGCGACGAGGCTCTCCGGCAGGAGATGAGGAAGCGGGGCCTGCAAAGGGCCAGAGGCTTTTCGTGGACAAAAACGGCTCAGGAGACGGTGCAGGTCTACCAGCGAGCGATGGAGTACGAAGATGTTTGAGCGATACCGGCGATGGGTTTCCCTGATAATAGCCCTGACGGATATCATGCTAATTAACCTGGCCTTCACCGCTGCCTACTGGGTGCGCTATGACCTGCAGTGGTTTCGGGCCGTGGATCCTGCCAACTATGCTCCCTTCCAGATGTACATACCTTTCGCTTTGGTGTTGACGGTTCTGTTGATGCTCGCCTACAAGCTGGGGGGGGTCTACAATCTGCCTCGCGGCGCCGCCTGGCTCGATGAGGTCTATGCCCTGGTCGGCGGCACCACCACCGGCATCGTCATCGTAACGGCCATAACCTTCTGGTTTCGCCCTCAGGTCTATTCCCGCTTGATGTTCTTATGGGCGGGGGGGATAATCGTCACTTTGCTCTCGCTCAGCCGCCTGATCAAGCGTTGGGTCTGGGAAAGCCGCATGCGGCGAGGCCTGGGGGTGGATCGCGTGCTCATAGTCGGGGCCGGCGAAGTGGGCCGTAGGCTGATGCGCAACATCGTGGCCCAGCCTGAGTTGGGCTATCAGGTCATTGGCTTCGTTGATGATGACGCTGAGAAGAGTAGGACAGACATCGGTCGCTTCAAGGCCCTGGGGAGGATTGGTAACCTGCCCCGCGTCGTGCAAGAGGAGACCATTGACGAAGTGATCATCACCCTGCCCTGGATGCATCATCGCAAGATTTTAGGCATCATGCGTCAATGTGAGCGGGAGCGGGTTCGAGCTCGCATCGTGCCCGACCTGTTTCAGTTGGCCCTCAGCCGGGTGGACATAGAGGACCTGGGCGGGATTCCCATTATCGGGGTCAAGGAGGTATCTATCACTGGTTGGAACCTGGCCTTCAAGCGAGCCAGCGACATTGTCCTCTCTTTGGCAGCATTGATTTTGCTCTCCCCCCTGCTGCTTCTAATCTCCGCGGCCATTAAACTGGATTCCAGCGGCCCCATCCTTTTCAAACAGGTTCGGGTGGGCAAAGGGGGGCGAAGGTTTGTGTTCCACAAGTTTCGCTCCATGCGCCAGGGGGCAGAGGGGGAACGCCGTCAATTGGCAGACCGGGATGAAGTCATGGGCGCCACTTTCAAGATCCGGCACGACCCACGCTGTACTCGAGTGGGCAGGTTCCTGCGTCGCACCAGCCTGGACGAGCTTCCTCAGTTTTATAACGTCTTGCGGGGGGAGATGAGCCTGGTCGGCCCGCGCCCGGCCATCCCTTCGGAGGTGGAGCAGTACCAGGAGTGGCACCGCAGGCGGCTGGAGATCCCGCCGGGCATCACCGGCCTCTGGCAGGTCAGTGGCCGCAGCCAGCTCACCTTCGATGAGATGTGCCTGCTGGATATCTACTACCTGGAGAATTGGTCGCCTCTTTTGGATCTCAAGATCGCTCTGAAGACCATTCCTGCTGTCCTTGCTGGCAAAGGCGCGTACTAAAGCTCAAAGTTCAAAGATCAAAGCTCAAAAAGACTTTGAACTTTGGACTTTGGATTTTGGAGTTGAACCATGTTTGATCTATCTTCCCGAGACCGCAGCGATTTGGTTGCTTTTCTTCAGGATTTGATCCGTATCCCCAGTCCTTCGACCAGGGAGAAGGCGCTAGCCGAGCGCCTGGCGGAAGAGATGTGGCGGGTGGGTTTCCCCAATGTGAGGCGCGACCGCATCGGAAACGTGATCGGCTGCCTTCCTTCGACAGTAAGCGAAGCGGCCTCAGGACACCGTGGCGCTGGCACTGGCCCCAGGCTCATTTACGATGGCCACATGGACACCGTGGGCGTCAGCGACCCCGATTCCTGGGCACGCGATCCCTACGGAGCCCAGATCGAGGGCGGGGTGCTGTACGGCCTGGGAGCTTGTGACATGAAGGGCGCGTTGGCGGCTATGGTCTACGGAGGCAAGGCTCTCGTTGACGCGGGCATCCAACTGGCTGGCGAGCTCTGTGTGGTGGGCATCGTCCAGGAAGAACCCTGCGAGGGCCTGGCGATGCAGGTGTTGATCGAGCAAGAGGGGATCAGGCCCGATTTCGTCGTCCTGGGGGAGCCCTCGAATCTGCAAATAAAACGGGGCCACCGGGGTCGCGTAGAAATGAAAGTCATTGTGCGAGGTAGGTCCTGTCATGCCGCCACTCCCGGGCGAGGAAGGAACGCTATCTGCGACGCCGCTCGACTTATCTTTGGCGTCGAGCTTCTGGCCCCCCAGTTGGCTGACGATGCTTTTCTGGGGCAGGGAAGCATCGCCGTCACTCAGATTGATAGTTCCGCCGCCAGCCGCAATGCCATCCCCGACACCTGCACCTTCTACATTGATCGCCGCCTTACGCTGGGTGAGACCGAGGCCAAGGCCCTGGCGGAGATCCAGAGGATCATCGCCCGTGAGGGAGTCCAGGCCAGGGTGAAAGTCACCGAGTATCAAGCGACCAGCTACACTGGCTACGAGTGCCGGGCCAGGGAGTTCTATCCCCCCTGGGCCCTGGATCAGGATCACCCGCTGGTGAAAGCTACGAGCAAGGCCATCCGAGAAACGCTAGGCTACCGGCCTAAGATCGGCCAGTGGGCCTTTTCCACCGATGGGGTCTACACCATGGGGAAGGCCAACATCCCCACGGTGGGCTTCGGCCCCGGCGAGGAGCGCTTCGCCCACACCGTGGACGACCAGATACGCCTGGACGATGTTGTGGCCGCCGCCAGAGTTTACGCCCGCCTGGCCGTTGAGGTGCTGGGGCTCAGAAACCAGGTTTTTGGCTGAAAAATGTGGACTTGTCGCATTGCGGAGGCCCCAAAGGCAAGAGCTCGACCATGCAAGTAGGAGAAAAACCTGGTTTCTAAAATTTGTTTGAGGAGGAAGACCAATGCCTGCTACGGTGATCGTCGGCGCCCAATGGGGTGACGAGGGGAAGGGGAAGATAACCGATCTGCTGGCCGCCGAGGTTCACATCGTGGCCCGCTACAACGGAGGCGACAACGCCGGCCACACGCTGACCGTGGGCGGGGAAAGATTCGCCCTGCACCTTGTGCCCTCAGGGATTCTGTATCCCCACACCACCTGCATCATCGGCAACGGGGTGGTGGTTAATCCCAGGACGTTGAGCCGGGAAATGGACGAACTGGCCAGGCGAGGCGTTGATGTCTCGCCTGAGCGGCTCAAGCTGAGCGCGAGGGCCCATTTGATCATGCCTTACGACGTTGCTCTGGACGGCGCTGCCGAGAAGTCGCTGGGCGAGGGGAAGATCGGCACCACCAGGCGAGGCATTGGCCCCACCTATGGCGACAAGGCGGCCAGGGCTGGCCTGCGCTCCTGGGACATGCTGGATGAGAGGGCTTTCGTGGAGAAGGTGTGCGCTGCGGTGGAGGCCAAGAACGCCGTTCTGGAGCGAATCTATCATCAACTGCCGCTCAATCCCCACGAGGTGGCGGAGGAGTACGCGGACTACGCCGCGCAGTTGGCTCCCTACGTGTCCGATACCTCGCTTGTCCTCCACGAAGCTTTGAGAGCGGGGAAGATGGTGCTCTGCGAGGGAGCGCAAGGCACTTTGCTCGATCTCGACCACGGCACCTATCCCTTCGTGACCAGTTCCTCGCCCATCGCCGGGGGTGCGCTCACCGGCCTGGGCTTCGGCCCCCGGCACATCGAGCGCGTCGTCGGGGTGGTCAAGGCCTTCCAGACGCGAGTGGGAGCCGGCCCCATGCCCACCGAATTGCTCGACGAGGTGGGTGATCGGCTGCGAGGAACAGGGGAGCAGCCGTGGGACGAGTACGGCACCACCACCGGCCGCCCCCGGCGCTGCGGCTGGCTGGATGGGGTGGCCTTGCGCTACGCGGCCCAGATCAACGGCCTGACGGAGCTTGCCATCACCAAACTGGACATCTTAACTGGACTGGAAACTCTCAAAATCTGCGTGGCCTACGATTATCGTGGACAGCATCTGGAGAGCTTCCCGTCTGGGGCGGAGGTATTGGCTGAGTGCGCGCCCATCTACGAGGAGTGGCCTGGCTGGAGCGAGGACATCAGGGGTGCCAGGGCTCTGTCCGATCTACCTCAGGCAGCCCTGAATTATGTGCGGCGGGTCGAAGAGTTGGCCGACGCACCTGCGGCCTTTGTTTCCGTTGGGCCGGGGCGTCAGGAAACCATAATAGTTCGCTAACTTAATGAAATGAGAGAGGAGAATCCAATGAGAGCCAAAACGTTGGCCCAGGCTCTGAACATCTTCGACCCGGAGAGCCCACTGAAAACCGATCAGGAGCTACAGGACTATTTCGTGGAGCGGGCCATGAGCCCTCTGCAAGAGTTGGCTCTGCTACTGCGGCACACCGGGCGGCCCCAGAAGATCCTCTTCACTGGCCACCGGGGGAGCGGTAAGTCCACCGAACTGGCCAAATTGACCTCGCTCCTCAAGGACCAGTTCTTTGTGGTGGACTACTCGGTGAAAAACGTCCTCAATCTCTTCGATGTGAACTACGTGGACGTGCTCTTCTCGCTGGCGGCAAGGCTGATCCACGCCGCCACCGAGCGCGAGGTGGAAGTAAAAGAGGAACTGCTGCGCCACATCCTGGATTTCACCAAAGAGGTCTCCAAAGAGGTGGTCATCGAAAAGCGGGGTGAGGCGAGCGTAGGGGCAGAGTTGAACTTCTACGTGATCAAGTTGGAGGGGAAGGTGGGGAAAGAGGCCACCACCCGCACCCTGGTGCGGGAGAAGGTGGAGCCCCGTCTCTCTGACCTGCTGGAGAACGTAGATCTACTGAGTCGGGAGATTGAACGAGCGACGGGGCGGCGGGTGTTAGTTATCGTGGAGGACCTGGACAAGGCCGACCTGGCTCGGGCCAGGGAGCTTTTCTGCGGTCATGCCCCCTCCCTGACCTCACCGGGCTGCTGCATCATCTACACCTTTCCCACCGCTCTGCGCCACGACAACGACTTCATCCAGGTACGCCACAGCTTCTCCGAGCCGGTGGTGCTGCCCAATTTCCCCGTCAGCCACCGCGATGGCTCGCCCGATGGGGTGGGATTGGCCCGTTTGCAGAAGATCCTCACCCTGCGGGCGGAGGAGCGACTGTTCACCCCTGAGGCGTTGACGGGGCTGGTCGGATGGAGCGGTGGCCTGGCCCGAGAGCTGGTCATCCTGGCCCGGCGGGCCTGTCTGGTGGCTATGGAGGCGGAGAAATCGGCCATTGACGAAAAGGTAGTAGAGCAGGCTGCGGCCCGCATGAGGATTGACTACGAGGTGCTCCTGACCTCGGAGCAGTTGCACCTGCTGCGGAGGGTGCGGGAGCGCAAGCGGGTGGAGAACGACGAGGAGCATCGGGCACTCCTGCACAACTTGAGTGCTCTGGAGTACCGCAACGGCGAGGGAGTGTGGTACGACGTGCACCCCATCGTGCGGCCTTTGCTGGAGGAGTGAGCGTGGCCCTAAGGTGGCGACTGGAGAATCTGGACCTGGAACTGGAGACCCGGCGGCTGATCCTGCTCCTGCGGGAGACGGAGCGCAGCCTGCTGGCCTTTGCCCTGTACCGCACCGTAGCTGAGCGGGAGGCGGTGGCCCGGGAACTGCGGGAGCGGTTGCCGCTGCCGGTGCAGGAGTTCACCCTGACGGCGGCGCGGCGCAACCCCTTTGATCTGATTGAGGGGGTGAAGACCGATGGGCGAGTGGCCTGTTTCGTCTACGATGTGGAGGAGGCGTTCCCGGAGGCGCTGGGATACCTGAACATGCAGCGGGAGCGGCTGACCGAGCTGCCCCACGCCGTGGTCTTCTGGGTGCGGGAGTACGGCCTGCGGGAGATCGGGGTACAGGCACCCGATTTCTGGGCTTGGCGCAGCGGCGTCTTCGACTTCCGGGCCCCGCAGGAGCGGGCCCCGCTGGCAGCGGTGGAGATGGCGGTGGCCGAGCCTTTCACCTACCTGGACCGGGGCGACCTGGAGCGGCGACTCAGCTTGTACCGGGGGCTGCTGGAGGACTACAGCCTGGAGGAGCGCCCTGATGAGGCATTCCTGGCCGAACTGGAGCGCAAGATCGGGCAGGCCTGTTACTACCTGGGGGAGTGGGCCGAGGCGCGGGCGCACTGGCAGAGGGCGCTGGAGATCAGCGAGAGAGCGGGCGATGAAGAAGGCCGGGCCGTTGCTTTGCACAACCTGGGTATCCTGGCCCAGCGCCAGGGTGACTACGCCGCTGCCCGCTGCTTCTACCAGCAGAGCCTTGAAATCACACAGGTCATGGAAGACCAAGCGGGGTTGGCGAGTACCCTGCACCAACTGGGCACGCTGGACCAGGCCCAAGGTGACTATGCTGCCGCCCGCCACTTCTACCAGCAGAGCCTTGAAATCACACAGGCCCTGGAGGATCAGGCGTGGGTGGCATTGACGACCTGGGGGCTTGGCAACATCGCCTACGACCAGGGGGATTACGACGAGGCAAGAGGCAAATGGCAAGAGGCACTGGCCGTCTTCGAGGAGTTGGGTGATAGAAAGAACAAGGCTGGTATGCTGCACCAACTGGGTCTGCTGGCCCAGGCCCAGGGTGACTACGCTGCTGCCCACCGCTTCTACCAGCGGAGCCTCGAAATAAAACAGGCCCTGGGGGACCGAGCGGGAGTGGCCACCAGTACAGCCCAGATGGCCTTGTTGGAGGAGGCGGAGGGGAACGTGGCCCGGGCGCTGGAGTTGATCCGCCAGGCAGAGGCCACCTTCCGCCAGCTCAGTTCACCTATGGCCGAGCAGGCCCGGCAGGAACGGGAACGGCTGGAGCAGTGGATGGGGAGCGAAAGATATAACAACGAATAAAAAGGATGAAACGAAAGGTGAAATTCGTTGAATCCATTCAATTCGTTGTTATATGGCGACTACTCCTTCATGTTACCTTGCTCCCCTGTGCCCTTGCAACTCTGCTCCTTCTCTCAGTGAATCACGGAGACAAAACATGCCCGACAACGCCTCTGTTCCCCAACCATCCCCACCGCCCTTCGACCCACTGGAAGGAGTCCAGGCTGGCGGGCCGGTGGGGGCGCTCCCTTTCGTTTACGGCCACCCTGACCCCGACCTCTTGCCGGTGGAGAAGATCATCGCCGCCACCGAGCAGGCGCTCGGGGCGCGGGGCCGGCTGGCTCTGCAATATGGCCCCGAACAGGGGTACGGCCCCCTGCTCGATTACCTGATCGGCAAGGTTGAGCAGGACGAGGGGCTGCGCATCACCCGGGCCAATATCATGCTCTGTGCTGGCGCGGCCCAGGGGCTGGACACCGCAGCCCGCCTTTTCACCCGCCCCGACGACGTGGTGCTGCTGGAAGCCCCCAGCTACCACGAGGCCATCGCCACCCTGCGCGATCACCCCGTGGAGCTGAGGCAGGTGCCGATTGACGACCAGGGGCTGGTGGTCGAGGCCCTGGCTGAGCGGCTGGAGGCGCTGAGCCTGATCGGGCGGCGGGTGGCCTTCCTCTACATCATCCCCACTTTCCAGAACCCGGCCGGGGTCACTCTGACGGCGGACCGCAGGGAAGCGCTGGTGGAACTGGCCGCCGAGCGGGGGCTGCTCCTGGTGGAGGACGACGTCTATCGGGACCTCTGCTTCGAGGGGCGAGTACCTCCCTCTCTATTTGAGCTGGCCGGAGGGCGAGGGGTGATCCGGCTGGGTAGCTTCTCCAAAATCCTGGCCGCCGGGCTGCGGCTGGGCTGGATCATCGCCGAGCCGGAGGTGATACAGCGCATCGTCAATTGTGGGCTGAAGGGGAACGAGGGGGGAGCCAATCCCTTCGTGGCTCACGTGGTGGCCGCCTTTTGCCAGGAAGGGTGGCTGGAGCCGCACATCGCCCAGTTGGTGGCCCGCTACCGGACTCGCCGGGACGCGCTGCTGGCAGCCCTGGGGCGGGAGATGCCCGACGGCGTACGCTGGACGCGCCCGTCCGGCGGTTTCTTCGTCTGGCTGACCCTGCCCGAGCCGCTGGAGGCCGAGGCGGTGCTGGCCGTGGCCACGGAGCGGGGAGTGATCTTCACGCCAGGTGCGCGCTTCTTCGCCCAGGCGTCGGAGGGAGGCGGCCGGCGCAACCTCCGCCTCCCCTTCAGCTTCCTCTCTGAAGCCCAGATGGCCGAGGGAGTGAGAACGTTGGCAGAGATGATACGGGAGCAAGGAAGCTCTGAAGCTCAAAGTTCAAAGCTCAAAATCCAAAATCCAAAGTCCAAAGGAAACAGGAGATAGGCCCGACCATCCTACCACCTGACCATCCGACCATCAGACCAAAAAAGGAGGCCAACAGATGTTGAAAGCACGATGGAGCGGCTACGAGATTGATTCCTCGGAGGCCGCCTACGAAGTGAAGGTGAAGCAGCCGGAGGAGCTGGGAACTTTGCTCAGGGAGTTCCTGACCTCGGGCTACTTCGTCCGCTCCTACTACCTGCTGTTCGAGGAGCCGCTGGAGCGCTTGCGCCAGTTCATCGTCGAGCAGGGCCACGAGGAGGACAAGCTGGGGACCGAGGCCCTGGAGTACCTGGACAAGCAGATCGCCAAGTTCGACACTGAGAGCTACCGCGCCCCGCGCGTCGGCGTGCGAGCCATTCAGGCAATCCTCAACTACGCGGGCGCGCATCGCCAGGCATTCTCCGAGGCCGGCACTTTCCACTTCGAACTCCCCGAAGAGCAAAAAGCAATGTACGCCGACTACGACTACGAGTTCACTCCGGGGGAGAAGGTGGACGAGACCGTTTTCTACTCCGAAGACGAGATTCCCCTGGACGGCGTGGTCCTCTTCCTGGGCTGTAACTTCGAGAAGGCCAGCAAGCTCTCATCCCAGGAGCAGAAACAGGCCCGGCGCATCGCCCGTGGGGCCGGGAAGCAGATGGACGACTTCGGCGGCCCTTTCGGGGGAGAAAGCTGGGGCGACATGCTGCAGGAAGACCTGGAGCGCCCCATGAACGTCTCCCTGCGGGTGCGCCTCAACCCCGACGCCACTTTCTCCGTCACCGGCCGCTGGATGGAGGACGGCCAGTTCCTGTGCGACTACTACACCTTCCTCCTGGAACAGGCGGCCAAGAAGGCGGGGGCCAAGGTTGACCTGCACATGGTCTCCTGAGCGATGTTCACTCTTTCACCCGCCACCGTGCTGCGGCCCGAACCCCAGGGCGCGCTGATGTTCCAGCAGGATACGGCGGAGACGGCCCTGCTGGATATGGAGGGGCTGGACGCCCTCTACTTCCTGCTGAGGGGCGAACTGCGCGACTATCCCGTCTTCTTCGTCGGCTACCTGCTGGAGAAGGGATTCGTCGTTCACGGCCCATCCGATGATGATGCGTTGGGAAGGGTAGAAGCGGTGCGCGACGCTGCCCCGGCTACCACCGCCCCGCCTCGTTCCCTGGCCGCCCCGGAGACCATCCACTTCTCGGTCACCGGCCGCTGCGACCAGGCCTGCGCCGGCTGCTTCTACTCCGCCCGACCCGGTTCCGATATCGAGGCGGCCGATGCCCCGTTTTCCCTCTTCGGTAAAGTCGTGTCCGAGGCGGGGAGGGTCGGGGTTTTTCAGATGGCCCTGGGCGGCGGCGAGCCCCTGCTGCATCCCCGCATCGTGGAGATGGTGCGCCTGACTCGCCAGCACGGCATCGTGCCCAACCTGACCACCAACGGCAATCGCCTTACCCGTGACGTGGCCGCCGCCCTCAAAGAAGCGGGCCTGGGCCAGGTGCAGATATCCCTCAACGGGGCCACCGAGGACACCAATCGCCAGACCCGGCCCAACTTCCAGGCCACGATGGCCGCCATCAAGGCCTGCCGCGAAGCCGACTTGCCATGGGGCCCCAACTTTCTGGTGACCCGCGCCAACCTAGCCGAGCTGGGGCCGGTGATAGAGCTGGGCCAACGCCTGGGCGCGGCCTCGGTCAACATCCTGCGCCCCAAGCCGCCGACCACCGAAAGTGACTGGCTGGAGCGGGAGTCGCCGGCGGCGGGCGATTATCGAACGATGGCCGGGGTGCTGCGTCGTCTGCGGGGAAAGACCGGGGATACTCGCATCACCGTGGATGCCTCCCTGACCTTTCTGCTTACCGACCGTTCCCCTGAGGAGCTCTACCGGGCTGGCGCCTGGGGCTGCTCGGCGGCGCGCAGGTTCGTCACCATCACCCAGGACGGCGCGGTGCTCCCGTGCAGCCATGTGCGCTGGTCCGACGTGGGGGAGGGCGAATTCATGCACGCCTGGCGGGAGTCGGAGGTCTTCGCCCGCTTCCGAGCTCAGGAGGATACGATGCAGGGGGCCTGCCGGGCCTGTTCTTACCTGGAGCTTTGCAAGGGGTGTCGGGCGGTGGTTATGGCCTTCGGCGGCGATTTTTCGGACAGCGACCCCCACTGCCCAAGATGACCCCTTTTTGCTACGGAGGGGCGTCCTCGCCCCGATCTTGTGGTCAGACCGGTCTTGGACGGGGCGGGACGCCCCTTGGTAGCAGTTTTAGCAGTTTTTCTCTTGCTATTGAGGGGCGTCCTCGCCCCGGCCTCGTGGTCAGACCGCTCTTGGGCGAGGATGCCCCTCGGTAGCAGTGTGAGCGCATGAAGTAAGTGCAAAGTAAGGAGTGACTATGAGAGTTGACGGACGGAACAACGACGAGATCAGGCCGGTGATCATCACGCCGGACTACGTGCAGTACCCCGAAGGCTCAGTCCTGATCGAGATGGGCGCCACGCGGGTCATCTGCAACGTGACTGTGGAGGAAAGGGTGCCAGGTTGGCTGCAGAGTCGCGACCAGGGTTGGGTCACGGCCGAATACGCCCTTTTGCCCCGCTCCACCCACGTGCGCACTCCCCGCGAGACCAGGGGGCTCAGGGGGCGCACCCAGGAGATCCGCCGTTTCATCGGCCGGAGCTTGCGAGCCGCCGTCAACCTGGAGAAGTTAGGCTGGCGTACCCTGATCGTGGATTGCGACGTCATCCAGGCCGACGGAGGCACCCGCGCGGCTTCGGTTACGGGCGGCTATGTAGCCCTGGCCATAGCCCTGAATAAGCTCATCCGAGGCGGCCTGCTTCCCCCCGATGTCCTGAGAACGCCTGTAGCCGCCGTCAGCGTCGGGGTGGTGAATGGCCAAGCGGTGCTTGATCCTTGTTACGAGGAAGACTCCGTGGCCGAAGTGGACTTCAACGTGGTCATGACCGCCAAGGGGGAATACGTGGAGGTGCAAGGCACCGCTGAGGGCCAGCCCTTCGCCCGCGAAGTCATACACGAGCTACTGGATTTGGCGGAGAAAGGCATCCAGGAGATCTTTGGGCTGCAAACTGAAGCCTTGTCGAGAGGAGGCTAAAATGTCCTTCGGATACCATCGTCGCATTTTGCGCGTCAACCTGACCGACAGGCAAATCACCGTCGAGTCACCCGACGACGTTTTCTACCGCCGCTACCTGGGCGGCGCGGGATTCGTCGCCTACTATCTGTTGAAAGAAGTACCCCCAGACACTGACCCCTTGGGGCCGGAGAACAAGCTCATCTTCGCCTGTGGGCCGCTCACCGGCGCGCCGCTGGCCGGCAGCGGACGCAACGCCATCGGCGCGCGGTCGCCCCTCACCGGCGCGATGGGTGAGTCGGAGGTGGGAGGATTCTGGGGAGCGGAACTGAAAGCGGCCGGCTTCGACGCCATCATCGTCAAAGGGCAGGCCGCGTCGCCCGTCTACCTCTGGGTGCACGATGGCGAAGCAGAGCTGCGGGATGCCGCCCACCTGTGGGGACTGGAGAACAAAGCGGCCCACACTGCCATCCGAGAAGAACTGGGCGAGAAGCGGGCTCGTATCGCCCTCTGTGGCCCAGCGGGCGAGAAGCTGGTTCGCTACGCCGCCATCCTGGCCGATCTGAAGCACGCGGCTGGACGCACTGGCCTGGGCGCGGTGATGGGCTCCAAGAAGCTGAAAGCCGTCGCCGTCCGAGGCGCCGGCAAGCTCCCCCTGGCCGATCCCGCTCAAGTTGGCGCGCTGGCTCGCTGGATGCGAGATAACTACCGCGATCTGATGGGCCAATTCCCCGACCTTGGAACCGGCGTCAGCACCGTCCCCTACAACCAGGACAGCGCATTGCCCGTGCACAACTTCCGCGACGGCCACCTGGACGGCGCCGACGTCCTGGGACGCGAGGGCCTGGCCGAGCACGTCGTCGTCCGCATGGAGAGCTGCTACGCCTGCGTCATCAGTTGCAAGAAAGTCGCTGCTCTGGACGAGCCGTACCCAGTGGACCCGGCTTACGGCGGCCCGGAATATGAAACCGCCACTGGCCTGGGCTCCAACTGCGGCGTGACCGACGTCTACGCCGTAACCAAAGCCAGCGAGCGGTGCAACGCCCTGGGGCTGGACAGCATCTCAGCCGGAGGGACGATCGCCTTTGCCATGGAATGTTTCGAGGAAGGGCTGCTGACGGCGGAGGATACCGGCGGGCTGGATCTGCGCTTTGGCAACGCGGAGGCCATGCTACAACTGCTGGAGTTGATCGCCGCTCGCCAGGGCATCGGCGACCTGCTGGCGGAGGGGAGCAAACGAGCCGCGGAGCGAATCGGCGGGGGCGCGGAACGGTTCGCCGTCCACGTCAAAGGGCAGGAGTTGCCCTACCACGATCCCCGCATCCAGCACGGCCTGGGGCTGGGCTACGCTGTCTCCTACACCGGCGCCGATCACTGTCACAGCGCCTTTGACACCAACTACGAGCATGAGGCGGGCATGGACAGCGTCCGCAATCTGGGCGTACTAGAGCCGATGCCTCCCACCTGGCTTGGCCCAGAAAAAGTGCGGGCCATCATCTATGGCGGCCTGCGCCCCCACCTGGACAACTGCCTGGGCTTGTGCAATTTCTTGCCCTATCGAAACGACCAGGTGGTGGAAGCAGTGCGGGCCGTGACTGGCTGGGACACCAATGTCTGGGAGCTATGGAAGGCCGCCGAGCGGCTGGTGACGATGGCCCGCGCCTTCAACGTGCGGCAGGGCTTCACCCCCACCGACGACCGCCTGCCGCCTCGCATGGCAGAGCCCCTCGGCCCAGGCGCGCCGATAGACCCCGCGGCTGTGGAGGCCGCGCTACCCCTCTACTACGAGATGATGGGCTGGGATCCAGTCACAGGAGTGCCTCGCGCTGCCAAGCTGTACGAACTGGGCATCGGATGGGTCACTACTTTGTTGGAGTAAGGTGCCAGGCACTTCCGCAAAAGTCGTCTGATCCAAAGCCGAAGCGATTGCAGAGTGATTTTGCTTTGAAATCTCGGTGAAAGTGCCTGGCACCTAAACACTCACGTCGAAAAGAGAGTGAAAAATGGCCAAAAGTCTAACTCCAATGCGCCACCAATACTTGCAGATCAAGAAACAGTACCCCGACACCATCGTCCTCTTCCGCCTGGGGGATTTCTACGAGAGCTTCGACGAGGACGCGAAGATCGTCGCCCAGGCCTGCGACATCGTCCTCACTTCGCGGCCCGTGGGGAAGGGCCAACGGGTGCCATTGGCCGGGGTGCCCTATCACGCCGTCGAGGGCTACATCGCCAAGCTCATCAAGGCGGGGCACAAAGTAGCCATCGTGGAGCAGGTGGGTGCCCAGCCCCTGCGCGGTCTGATGCCCCGCGAGGTGATACGGGTGGTCACGCCGGGCACCATAGTGGAACCAACGCTGCTGGAAGAAAAGAGCAACAACTACCTGGCTGCCCTGGTAATAGAGGGCAACAGAGCAGGCATCGCTTACGCAGACATAACCACCGGCGAATTCGCCACCACGCAACTATCGGGCGACGACGTCGAACAGATGGCAGCGGAGGAACTAGAGAGGCTGCGGCCAGCCGAGTGCCTGATCCCGGATACTTCCAATCTCCAATCTCCAATCTCCAACCTCCAACCTCCAATCTCCAATCTCCAACTTCAAATCTCAAAATACGAGAGTTGGCGCTTCGAGCTGGGCAACGCCCGCCAGGCTCTCCTCGATCACTTCGAGGTGGCCTCACTGGCTGGCTATGGCTGCGAGGGGTTGCCCCTGGCCGTGCGCGCTGCGGGGGCCATCGTCCAGTACCTGCGGGAGACCCAGAAGGCGGCCCTGGCCCAACTGAGCGATATGCGAACCTATTCCACCAGCGAGTTCATGACTCTCGATGCGTCCACCCGGCGAAGTCTGGAACTGACCCGGACCATCCGCACCGGCGCGGCCAAGGGATCGCTGCTAGGCGTGCTGGACGCCACGGTCACGGCCATGGGCGGGCGATTGCTCCGCCAGTGGCTCAACCAGCCGTTGCTGGATGTGAACAAACTGGAGCAGCGGCTAGACGCCGTGGAGGCCCTCTATCAGGACACGCCGACCCGAACGCAGGTGGTGGCCCTTCTCAAACAACTGGCCGATCTGGAGAGGCTAACCAGCCGGGCAGTACAGCGCATCGCGGTACCGAGGGACCTGGTGGGAATTCGCAAGAGCCTGGAGAAAGTGCCGCAAATTCGAGAGGCGTTATCGCAGCTCAAGGGAGCTGAAGGTGATCATCCCTTGCAGACCTTGCTCTCCCAACTCGATCCCTGTGAAGAGATAGCCTCCCTCATCGGGGAGGCCATCGTGGACGACCCACCAGCCACGCTGGCCAGCGGGGGGGTGATCAAGGCCGGCTTCTCAGCGGAACTGGATAGCGTCGCCACTGCCTCCAGAGACGCCAAACGCTGGGTAGCCAATTTGGAGCAGACCGAGCGAAAGCGCACGGGCATCAAATCCCTCAAAGTAGGCTATAACAAGGTCTTCGGCTACTACATCGAGGTAACAAAAGCCAACCTGGCGGCTGTGCCCGAAGAGTACATCCGCAAGCAGACCCTGGTAAACGCCGAGCGCTATATCACTCCGGAGCTCAAGGAGTACGAATCGCTGATCCTGAACGCCCAGGAGCGCATCCTCGACATCGAGGCCCGCCTCTTCCGCCAGGTCTGCGACCAGGTGGCTGCTGCGGCCGAACGGCTGCTTTCCACCGCCCGTGCCCTGGCCCGCCTGGACGTCTACGTGGCCCTGGCAGAAGTAGCCATCCGCAACAACTACGTCCGCCCCGTCCTGACCGATGGCCACGAGGTCGAGATCATAGCTGGCCGCCATCCGGTGGTGGAACTCACCCGGCGGGAGGAACCCTTCGTGCCCAACGATGCCCGCTTCTCCCAGGAAGAGGGGATTCTGATCATCACCGGCCCGAATATGTCCGGGAAATCAACTTTCCTCCGCCAAGTGGCCCTCATCGTCCTCATGGCCCAGGTGGGCTCCTTCGTCCCCGCCGACCAGGTCAGGATGGGGCTGGTGGACCGCATCTTTACCCGCATCGGTGCTCAGGATGAGATCTGGGCTGGCCAGTCAACCTTCATGGTGGAGATGATCGAGATGGCCAACATCCTCCACCACGCGACCAACCGCAGTCTGCTCATTCTGGACGAGATCGGGCGGGGTACCAGCACCTACGACGGCATGTCCATCGCCTGGGCGGTGGTGGAGTACATCCACAACCACCCGCGCCTCAGGGCCAAGACCCTCTACGCCACCCACTACCACGAGTTGACGGAGCTGGCCGACATCTTACCCCGGGTGCGCAACTACAACGTGGGCGTGGCTGAGGATGGCGACAAGGTGATCTTCCTGCACAAAATCGTCCCCGGTGGCGCCGACCGCAGCTACGGCATCCACGTGGCGCAGTTGGCGGGCCTGCCCAGGACCGTCATCCACCGTGCCGAGGAGATACTGGAGGAACTGGAGCGCGATTCCCATAGATCGCCCATAAGGCCCAGGCGCATCGCCGAAATCCGTCAACTGGCCCTCTTCCCCGAGACCAGCCTCATCATTGAGGAGCTGAAGAAGCTGGATGTGGAGTCCATGACCCCGCTGGAGGCGCTCAACAGGTTGTACGAATTGCAGCGAGAGGTGGGGGGCGATTGAAAAAGGTCCGCTAACCTAGCGGAGCCGACGGAAGATGACGGAGTCAGCTAGGAGGAGACAATGTTATTTCAGAATGCTTCTGAAATGATCACTTGGTACAATAAGCTTTGCCTTCATTACAATCTTGTCGCTGATGCAGTCTATAGAGAATTGCGTAGAGCAAAGGCACCCTTTTCTCCCGAATATGAACCGTATCTTATCGCAACTCTTATTGCTTTTGATATGGGTCGAATGATGGGGAGCGGGCCTGCTAATAGATACGATGTCACAGCCGGTGGCTTTGCCGCAAGGCTTCGTAAGAAATTGACTCAAGTCGAGCCATATCTTCAACCGATTATTCACCATACTCTTTTTGAGGTCGATATCACCGGACATTCCGACGACATTATAGAAGCTTACAATGTACTAGCAATGGGTGGTGAAGGAGGGCTACACGAGAAAAAGAAGAGTTTCCATGTAGGTGCCACAAAGATTCTGCATTTTCTTAATCCAGAACTGTTTATAATCGTGGACAGCAAAGTTGCCAACGTCCTAAAAAACATGTGCGGTATTCCATACAGGGTCTCAACTCAACCGGGGTATTCCGGTGAACTATATGTTCGTTCTTTGTCAGAGGTAAGGAAACGCACATCTGACTATGGGGCCAAGCGTTTTCGTTCGCTAGAACCCGACACACCGCTCATGCGAGTTTTTGATAAGCTCGTTTTCGCCTATAGTGCTAGTTCGGCGGATAAACTACGATGAGTGAACAGCAGCAACTCCAAGCAGTCGGCGGTGTTGTCATACTTGTAGCAACATCACACAGCAGGAGGAGGCCATGCCCACCATCAAAGTCATTCTCAACCCCGTCTCAGGGCGGGGAGCTGGCCAGCGGACGGCGGAGGTCGTCCGCCATACACTGACGGAAGCGAAAGCGACGTTCGAGATCGTCGAGACGACGGAGCCACTCTCGGCCGTAGCTCAGGCCGCGCAGGCGGTGCGGGAGGGGTGGGACACCATCGCCGTCGCGGGCGGTGATGGCACAGGCAATGAGGTGCTCAACGGCATCGTCGAAGCCAGCCTGGGCACACCGGCCTGGGAGGCTGGAGAGCCCGCTGCAAGCGCTATGGGCCTCATCCCCATCGGCACAGGCAACGACTTCGCCTGGTGCATGGGCGTGCCCATCGGCGACGTGGCCGCCGCCTGCCGCGTGCTGGCCGCCGGGAAGACGCGGGTGGTGGACGTCGGCCGCGTGGAAGATGAGCTGGGAAACGTGCGCTACTTCTGCAACAACTTCGGCGCGGGCTTCGACGCCGCGACCACGGTGGAAAGCTACAAGCTGCGCTACCTGCGCGGATCCCTGGTCTTCCTGGTGGCGGTGCTGAAGACCATCTTCCTGTACTACAAAGCTCCCCTGGTGACGGTGCGTTACGACGAGCAGGAGATAGAGTTGCCGCTGCTGATGGTCTCGGTGGCCAATGGCCGCCGCACGGGAGGCATGTTCCTGATCGCCCCGCAGGCGGTGCAGGACGACGGCCTACTGGATCTGTCGCTGGCCCGCCAGGTGAGCCGCCTGGGCATCTTTCGCCTGATTCCCTACTTCATCCGCGGCACCCACGCCACGCAGCCGACGGTGACGGTGGGTCGGACGGCGCACATCGTCATCGCCTCGGAGCAGGACTTGCCGGTGCATGTGGATGGGGAGATCATGCGCACCGACGCCCATCGGCTGGAGGTGAGCGCGCTGCCGCGCCGTCTGCGGGTGGTGTGTTAAGGAGTAGAGAGAATGTTGATAGTTCGTCTACTCATAGCCGCCGTGTTCGGCTACTTCGTCGGCTCTTTCCCCACTGGCGTGTTGGTGACCCGGCTGCTGGGGAAGCCAGACCTGCGCTCCAGCGGCAGTGGTCACACCGGCGGGCTCAACGTCTCTCGCCTGGCTGGCATCGCCTGGGGTGTGGGTACCGCGCTGGTGGACGTGAGCAAGGGAGTGCTGGCCGCCTGGCTGGCGGTGAGACTGACGGGGGCCTCATGGGCGCTGCCGGTAGCGGGCACAGGCGCCGTGGCCGGTCACTGCTGGTCGGCCTACATTGGGTTTGCCGGGGGGATGGGGCTGAGCACGCTGGGGGGATTGCTCCTCTGGCAGCAGCCGCTGGTGTTGCCCATCGCCGTGGCTCTGTGGGGGCTTGGCTACCTCCTGCTGCGCAACAGCCGTTCGGCTGAGCGCTCACGACGAAGCCCGCGGGCGGTGCTGTTCATGGGCGTGCTGATGGTGCCCGTCTTCTGGTTGCTGGGCAAATTCGGCCACGCATCGCCGGAAGCGGTGGCGCTGGGCATCGGCGGAGTGGGGGTGCTCTTCGTCCGCAACCTCACCCAACTGCACCTTTACGACCAGCGAGCGGCGGCTGAGTAGCTGGAGCTTTTTTGTAAATGGCGGGGGCCCGGTGGATACCTTTTCCGCCGGGCTTTGTTCTGAAGGCTTGAGGACGAGGATCCGAACCTCGGCCGAAAATCATAATTAATGAGGAGGATGTTCATGACTGTTCCTGTTGCCCTTCAACTGTACACCGTCCGGGAAGCCCTGGCCAGGGATTTTGCGGGGGTGATGAAGAAAGTCGCCGACATCGGCTACATCGGCGTGGAACCCATCTTCAACCTTCCTGGGACGACGACCGCGGAAGCCGCCAGGCTTTTCAAGGAGCTGGGACTCGAGGCGCCGAGCGCTCACACGCCGCTGCCCGTCGGGGAAGACGCCAACATGGTGCTGGACTTCATGGCCGCGATGGGCTGCCAGCGCATCGTCTCCGGGAAAGGGCCCGACAGCTTTGAGACGATGGATCTCATCAAGCAGACCTGTGACCTGTTCAACGAGGCCCAGGCGGTCGCGGCCGAAAACGGCCTGGAGTTTGGGGTTCACAATCACTGGTGGGAGTTCCTCCAGGTCGAAGGCCAGTACGTCTACCAGGTGATGCTGGAGCACCTGGATCCAGCCATATTCTTCGAGGTTGACACATATTGGATCCAAGCGGCTGGTGTAGACCCAGCCAAAGTGGTGAAGGAACTCGGCCCGCGCGCACCATTGCTGCACATCAAGGACGGCCCGGCCGTCAAAGACGTACCACAGGTCGCCGTCGGTGATGGCGTGCTGGATTTTCCCGCCATCGTCCAGGCCGCCGAGGGTGCAGCGGAGTGGCTGATCGTGGAGCTGGACCACTGCGCCACCGATATGATGGAAGCCGTCGAGAAAAGCTATCAATACCTTGTAGCAAGAGGCTTGGCCCGTGGAAACAAAAGTTAAGATCGGCATCATCGGCACGGGGGACATTTTCGGGGCCTACGTCAGGGGATGCCGCGTCTTCGACATCCTCGAAATCGCAGCCTGTGCCGACATTGACCGCCGCAAAGCGGAGGCAAAGGCTGAGGAATTCGACGTCCCCTGCGTTTGCTCGGTCGAGGACTTGCTGGCTGATCCAGAGATACAGATCGCCGTCAACCTCACCGTGCCCAAAGCCCACGCCGAAGTCAGCCTGGCGGTCATCAGCGCTGGCAAGCACGTCTATTCCGAGAAGCCCCTGGCCGTGACCCGCCAAGACGGCCAAAAGGTGCTCGCCGCTGCTCAAGAAAAGGGGGTGCGGGTCGGCTGCGCGCCAGACACCTTCCTGGGCGGTGGCCAGCAGACGTGCCGCAAGCTGATTGACGATGGCTGGATTGGCGAGCCGGTGGCGGCGGTGGCATTTTTGCCCGGTCACGGGCACGGCCCTGAGTCCTGGCACCCGAACCCGGATTTCTTCTACCAGGTGGGGGCAGGCCCTATGCTCGACGTGGGGCCGTATTACATCACTGGACTGATTAACCTGTTGGGGCCTGTCAGCCGGGTGACCGGTTCGGCCCGCATCTCTTTCCCCGAACGCATCGCCACCAGCGAGCTGCATCGCGGACGGAGGATACCAGTCGAGGTCCCCACACACGTTACCGGCGCGCTCGACTTTGTCAGTGGGCCAATAGCTACGGTTATCACCAGCTTCGACATCTGGGCCGCCAACCTGCCTCACCTCGAGGTCTATGGCTCAGAGGGCACGCTCAGCGCGACCGATCCCAGTGCTTTTCACGGCTCCGTCCTGATCCGTCGGGCTGGTGCCGAAGAATGGAGCGAGATGCCGCTCACCCACAGCTACCAGGTGGGCCGGGGAATCGGCGTGGCGGACCTGGCCTACGCCATCGCATCCGGCCGGCCCCACCGGGCCAGCGGCGAGCTGGCGTATCACGTGCTCGATGTCATGCAGGCCTTTGAGGAATCATCGGAGACCGGCCGGCACATCGAGATAACCAGTCGTTGCTCAAGGCCGTCCCCCTTGCCACTGGGGTTGATGGAGGGTGAGCTGGACTAAACTCAATACTATCAGGAGGATAAAAATGGAGACCAGACCTTTTGGCAAAACCGGGGAATCGTTCCCTATCCTGAGCTTTGGCGGACAAAGGATTGTGGATGAGCACAACTGCACGGAAGAAGAGGCCATCGCCATCGTCAACACCGCCATTGACCGGGGCATTCGCTACTTTGATACCGCCTGGATCTACTCCAATGGGCAGGCAGAGACCCGCCTGGGCAAGGTGGTCAAACACCGACGGTCGGAGATGTGGATTTCCACCAAGACCTGGGACACCACCCGTGATGGGGCCCGCCGCCAACTGGAAGAGAGCCTGACGCGGCTGCAGACCGACTACGTCAACGAGTGGCGGCTGCACAACGTGTGGGACTACGCCCGCCTGGACGAATTCACCGGCCAGGGCGGGGCACTGGAGGCAGCCGTGCAGGCCCGCGAGGAGGGGCTAGTGCGCCACATCAGCATCAGTTCCCACACCGACCCGCAAATCCTGATCGAGGCGCTCAACCGCTTTCCGTTTGATAGCACCCTCATCGCCCTCTCCGCGCTGGACCACTTCATCCTCAGCTTCGCCGAGGAGTTCCTGCCCGTCGCCAACGCCAAAGGGGTCGCTACCATTGCCATGAAAGTGCTGGGGCTGGGCAGCCTGACCCACGAGGTGGAACGCTCCCTGCGCTACGCCTTCGCTCTGCCCGTCAGCACGGTGATTGTGGGGATGGAGACCATGGCCCAACTGGAGCGTAACCTGGCCATTGCCGAGGCCTTCAAGCCGATGACGGACGAAGAGCGATTGGCCTTCTTCAAGGACATCATCCCGCTGGTCCGGCCAGACAAAATGCGTTGGAAAGCGACTGACTGGAGCAACCCGACGGAGTGGGTGCCGCGCGGCCGGGGATTGCGTCCTTGAAAACTCCTGCACAGAAGAGATGGTGGCCCGATGCTGAAGCCATCGGGCTGAAAGAGCAAAGCACCCTGAAGGGCGCTCAACTTTAGGGCGCTTCTAGCAGTCTGTCGGAGAAAACTTTCCATCCAGGCAAAACCATGATAAAATTGCGGTCGAGATACTAAAGACGAGGAGGTTCGTCCGACTATGACACCCAGGAACAAAAGAT